>CAJUBD010000036.1 GCA_910584475.1 uncultured Treponema sp. | reverse complement strand
TACTGATCATCTATTTTATATTTAAACACATCCTGCTTGCGCAAAACAGGCCTGAATCAGATGCGGATGGGAGCGAAGTGACCGAATCGCTTTCCGTAATCCCTTCCCAAGTTCTTTCAAATTGGAAAATACCTGATTCTTCAAGCCTACCCTTTTCAGATAATTCCAAACTCCTTCATCCGGATTCAAATCAGGAGAATACCCGGGAATACGTTCCAGCCAAACACGACCATTTGCTTCTTCAAGCAAAAACTTTTTGACTTCCCTGCTCCTGTGAATCGGACAGCCATCCCATAACACAAGAATTTTTCCCGCGACATGCGCAAGCAAATGCCGGAGAAACGAGACTATGTCAGTTCCTTTGAATGACTTGTCCTGTATCTGGATATAAAGTCTACCCGCGGGGGAAATCCCGCTTGCCACAGACAAATGTTCATGACTTAATTTACTTCGCAAAAGAGGAGTTTCCCCTTTGGGGGCGTATGTGCGGCATACGAATGGCAACAGATAAAATCCTGACTCATCAGCAAAGATTATTGTCCGTCCTTCGTCATCGGCTTTTTTTTATTTCCGGCCATTTTTCCTGAAGCCATTTTTTGCTGGCTTCTTCATCGCGTTGAGTGGCGCGCACTACTGGTTTCTGGCAAGTCCAGCCAATTTTTTTCAGGATGACAGCAACATTGGATATGCAATACGATATCCCGAATTTTCGTAAAATTAGCTCTCTGACACGGGATAGAGTCCAGACGGCTCCTGGATAGCCGAAATGTTCAGCGCCAAGCGCCAGGAGTTTGCGTAGTTCATCTTTTTGTTCTTGCGAAAGCCGACATGGATTTTTTGTGATTTTCCGATAACGAAGAGCTTCAAGCCCTTTATCCCGATATGCGGAAAGCCATTGGCTTACGGCACCTCTGGTAACATTAAGCGCTCGTGCGATGGCAGCCTGCTTCATACCGCTTTCAAAAAGTTCCACTGCCCGCAATCGCCTGTACTCCCGAACGTTTTTTGCTTTGCTGCTTGGTAGTTCCATGCCATGCAGTGTACCAGTTTTGCTAAACATTGTTTAGTAAAAATTTGGAAGATCAGTAA
>CAJUBD010000035.1 GCA_910584475.1 uncultured Treponema sp. | reverse complement strand
TGTAACCCTCTATCGCTCCACAGGCTTAGCCTGTGGATTTCTTATGGGATTAAAAAAAGTCTTTTCATTTTGAACTCCTAATGATTATGATACATTTTTGGCAGCAAAAAGCGCGCCGTGTTTTTCCAATGAGCGAACGAAGCCCGGAAGAATGTTGTGGCAGTGAACATCGATCGCGCCGTTCATTTTTCGCTCGCCTTGAGCGTGTCCATCTTTCGGAATACGGAGCGCATTCCATCGGGATTCATCGCGGTCATGTCAACCAAGTCCAGCGACTTTACCATGTGGAGCGTCCCTTCCTTGTAAGTCTTGAAATGCTCCGTGGCGATGTGGTTTTTGTACGCCTCCTCGCTCGCGTAGATTTCCAGAATGCGCACTTTGTTCGTGTCGCGCTTCACGACCATAGGAAAAATCGCGAGCACTCCCCTTTCCTCCCGCATCGAAATTTCGCCGATATCTTTCGCGAACGAAATGTATTCATCGAAATATCCGGGAACAACTTCAATGTCCGCGATCCGAATGATCATCCTCTCGACAAGCTCCGCGTCGCCAGATGATTTTTTTGACCGCGCTTCCGTGCCTGACACAAGGCAAAAAGACGCCAGCATGAATGCGATTGCATTTTTCATACTTCCTCCAAAAATTTGTGAATGTTTTCAGCAAACTTAAGCTAGCCAATTTCGCAGATAATAAAACCTGAAGCGCGTTCCAATCCAAGTACTTTCTAGAAAAAAATCAAAATTTTTTGCTCTTTTTTACTGTGATAAAACTTTTTCCCGTACTCAAAGCGGATTAAAGCAATGTTCCTTTTGTAATTCAGGATACAATTTTTTGTCCAAAACGGTGAGTTTTACTTTGTGTTTCATTTTTCCTCTCGATTTTTACGCGCTATTTTTACGCGCTCAAACCGCTTTTGTGACGCGCCGTTTTTCCGCGAACGAGAGAGCCGCGAAAAGCACAAGCCCCGCTGCAAGGATTATCGCGCCCAAAATCGCGTCCTCCGCGCTCAAGTCGAAAAAGCCCTCTCCGCTAAGAACCGACGCGATGCCGTCGACGCACCACATCAACGCCGCGGACAAAAACGCAAGAAATGTCGTGAAAAGGCTTTTCGTCGCTCGTCCGCGTTTGGCAAGCGCGAGCCAAATGCCGCCAGTTACCGCGGCGGCAATCATGGTCATTATCAAGCACATACTATTTCTCCCTATGCAGTCGCCGCGCCGCGCGGATTGGACTTTGCGGAAGCCGAATGCTTTTTGACGAAATGCGAGATCGCGCATCCGATTCCCCATGCCGCCGTCACAAGAAGCGCCATCCCCACGCCGACAGTCGCGATTTCATGAAGCATTACGGGTATTTCCTCCGGGGTGTTCATCGCTGTCAAAAACGGCGGGACAAAAGAAATCTCGCCGTGATAAAAATGCTCCACCGCAAGGAGCGCGCTTCCGCCATAAAGCATCTTCTCAAGCGTCGAGAGCTTTTCGCGGGCCACCCGCACCTTTTCATTCGCATTGCCTTTTTTCAATGCGACCGCCTTTACCACGGAAACGACCACCGCCTCCGCCAATGGAACTGTAAAACATGCCATATTTTCCTCCATAAAAAATGCAAGAGCGATTTTGGCTAGAAACTTCGTTGCCAGTACAAAATCACGATTGGCTTTTTGGCACATTCACAATGAAAATGACTCGCAACAAGTGCGCAGCACAAAGTTTCAAGCGGAATGTGCCGTATATAATATGTTTGCAACGCAAACTTGAAGTGAAAAAAGTCGCGCTATCTGTGCGACCTTTTTCACGCTTCCTCCATAAAAAATGCAAGCAAGATAAAGGATTGGCCACCATTTAAGCGCCAATTTTTAACACCATCTGTTTTAAAATCAAGATAAAAACCTATGTAGAGATTTTTACCATATTTTTCAATTTTGCGCAACATTTAAAATCAGCAACTAAAATTGCGTTGCTGATTTTAATACGAGTTTTTTGCAAAAACTCGCTTATTTACCGTCGTTTCTCGCTTCGCTGCGAAACGACTTTTTTAACAGTTCGAAAGCTGAAACTTTCTTCACTGTTAAAAATTAAGGAACATTTAAAATCAGCAATTAAAATTGAGTTGCTGATTTTAATACGAGTTTTTTGCAAAAACTCGCTTATTTACCGTCGTTTC
>CAJUBD010000034.1 GCA_910584475.1 uncultured Treponema sp. | reverse complement strand
TGTCCGTGAGTTTATAATTTGGAGAATATATGAAAAAGATAATACCCTTTATGGCTGTGGCAGCACTTGCCTTCTCGCCGCTTTGGGCGAAGGAACGCGTTGGGGAGGGGTACGTCCAAAAAAGGCTCTTCGTGGCAAATGGTTTTCGGCTACTACACGCACAACACTGATTTGCAATTTCAAAGACATGCCAGCTTCTTGCCGCGATACCAGCCAAAAATTCGTAAAGTCCCGAAAATTTTGTTGCACTTTTTTGAGGATTATGGTATATTAAAAATAAATGGCAAGGCTGGAGATTTCAAAGCGTGTACGTCAAGAATACCGAAAGACGATAGACGCGTTCACGCTTTTTGACGATACGTTTATGACCATCGTGTTCGACGAGAACCCTGAGTGCGTAGAATATGTGCTGAGCGTCATTCTCGGAAAGAATCTCAAAGTCGTCGAGTCGCAAGCCCAGCGACAAATCAAGAGCCTTCGCGGGCGTTCGGTACGGCTGGACATAAAAGCCGTGGATTCAAGAGGTAAAGTCTACAACATCGAAGTGCAGAGGGAAGACGCAGGAGCGAGGCCGCGCAGGGCAAGGTACAACGGGGCTTTGCTGGATGCCAGTTGCAAGGACTCGGGAAAGTACGGAGAGAAGCTGCCTGAAACCTACGTCATATTCATAACGGAAAAAGACTACTGGAAAGAGGGGCTGCCTTTTTACGATTTCGAACGCAAGTGCACTAACAGCAGAAAGGCGATGGCGTTTGAAGACGGACTTCACATAATATACGTGAACGGAGCGTACAAGGGCAAAGATAAAATTGGGCGGCTGATGCGCGACTTCTCGTGTGCTAATCCCGATGACATCAAAAGCGACGTCTTGAGAAGAAGCACCGCTCGCTACAAGAAGAACGAACAGGAGGCTCAAAAAATGTGCAAGGCAATGGAAAGGCTGAACAAGATGGCAATTGAAGATTACAGTGAAGAAACGGCTATAGAAGCTTTGAAGCTCAATCTTCCTATCGATCAAATTCAAAAAATTACTAGGCTTCCAGAAGCGAAAATCCGCAAATTACAGGAAGAGATTTTCGCGGAAGCGTGAATTAACAAGGTACAAACTTGACCATAAGAAAGCGCGGCATTCTCCGCGTTTTCTTCTTACTCCGCATTCGCTGGGCATTTTCATCCAACGCAGTTGTTTTCGAGGAGTTTCATCGTAAAACCGATGATTCCCACGAGCCACTTTTCGCTGAAAAATAAAATTCTTGCGGAAAAAAGGACAAAGTTACGAACCGAGTCCTTGCATTCTCCATGCAAAAAAAGGCACTTCCCATGCCTCTTTGGGAAGTGCCTTTTTTTCTAGCAAGCATCGGCGAAAGCCGAGGCTATGCTACGCGTGATTTAGAACCACAGGCTGACAGCGATCGGAATCGCCCAGCAGAAGCTGTCGCTGTCGGAGGCATGCATTGCGTTGTCCTGCCATCCAGAGTTTACGAAGCCCTTGCCGCCGGTCGTGCCCTGGAAGCCGATGCCCACATATCCGTTGCTAGAGCAAGCATACTGCAAGCCCACGAGGAAACTGAGCTGCGGATCCGTAGACACTCCGGCTTTCGTGTCGCCGAAGAACACGCCGCGGAAGTCCACGTTCAAAGAAAGCGTATCAGTGAATCCGACGTTCACGCCAACTCCGAACTGGAAGCTCGGGTCGTTCTCATTATAAGTCTGCACGCCGAAGTTCGCGGCGATTCCGAGGTTGTCGAGAATCTGGTATGACGCGCCCAAGGCGACCTTGATGAACTGGTAATCGTCGCGGAGATCTTTGTAGTCGCCGTCGGCAATGCCGATTTTCGCTCCGACCGTGACATAGAGGTTCTCGACTGCCGTCAAGTCGAACGCCACGTTGATGTTTCCGTAGTTCCTGTAGTCGTCACCATCACGAGCGTCTGATCCGCCCCATCCCGCCTTGATTGTACCGACATCGCCGATTGTGTACTTAATGGCGGCGTCAGAGTTCTCAAGCATCTTGTATGCTTTGCCCCATGCAAGAGCACTATCACCATCATGAGAATTCATAGGAAGCTGCCACATGAGCATGAGACCTTCCACAGGAGTGATTTCGAGCTGCATGCCGCACTTGTTGCCGAGCGCGTCGAAAGTCAAGCCTTCGTCGTCGAAGAGCCAGTTGTACGGACGAATCCAGTTCCAAGAGCCGAAGCAAAGGTCGCCACGGAAAGTCGTGTAGTCCCAGCGTCCCAAGGAAATCTTGAGCCAGTCCCACGGTCTCGCCCAAAGCACATAGTTATCACCGGCTGAAATTCCGCCGACATCGTTGAACACGCTCATCGAGAAGCCGACCTTCTCGTCCTCGCTCGTGCCGTTGATGTCAACGCGGGCAACGCGAGCGCCGCCGCCCCAAGAGTTTGTCATACTTGATACGATATCATCGCCATCGTATGCCACAGGCGCGGCAAGAACGCGCAGCCACGCTCCCATGGAAATTTCCGCGAAAGCGGCGGTAGCGAGCATAGCCGCGACAGCCACTGAACCAATCAATTTTTTCATATTGAAAAAACCTCCTTATTTTTTGCGGGCAGGGCACTGCGCCCCGCCCCATTGTTTAAAATTGTAACGCACGTTTTTTCTTTTGTCAAGCAAAAAATTCAAAAAAAATGCTTTTTTTCGCAACTTAATGCCGAAAACTTTGTTTTGCCAGATGTCGAATTGACAGTTTGCCATCATTGCGAGCACGACTGCCTGCGAATTGGCCGTGCGCCTCATCGCGGGCACGGCTTTTGTCAAGCGATGCAAAGAACTTTCATCTTTATAATGTTTTTTTCTCGAGGCGAAAGCAAGGATTTGCTTTTATGACGGAATGCCTGTCTGAAAAGGCAATGAGTTTTATTCGAATTCTCTGTGATTTCAAAAAAATATCCGTTCCTTGAAATTAAAATTGACGCTGAAATGGTACGCAAGTCTTGCGACTTGCTACCGAGTTTTTCACTTTATTTTTTTTGCGAAAAACTCGCCTATTGTATTGCAGTTTCTCATTTCGTTGCGAAACTGCAATTTTAACTTCGAGTTTGCGTCGCAAACTCGCTCATCGCACTGCGATTTTTCATTTCATTGCAAAATCGCGTTTTCAACATTCTCGGAAACTGACGTTTCCTGCGATGTTGAAAATTTAATGGACGTTTAAACTTGTCGTCAGAAATGTTGCCGACAAGTTTAATTTCGAGTTTTCTTTGAAAACTCGAAATTTACTGCGATTTCTCGCGTTGCTACGAAATCGCGTTTTTAATAATGAAAAAGTTGAAACTTTTTCATTATTAAAAATTTAACGGACGTTTAAGATTTTGTTCCAAGACTGCGTATTCGCTGTCGTTTCTCGTTTCGATGCGCTTGATGGCTTTGGAATGAAAAAGAACTTTTTAAAAAATCGTCGGGCACTTTGCCGAAAGTCTCATGTTGCGAGTCTGTTGGCGAACCGATTTCTTGAATTTCTCGATTTCCGCTTGCTCGTTCGCACCGCTTCGCGTTGTCCAAAGTTTGCACGGTAAGAACGCAGAGATTGAGCCGTCACGCGCGTTTCAAATTGCCGTCGGCAAGTCAAATTGACACATTCGCAAACTCGTCCGCAATGGCAAAGGGCAAGGACTGCAATCCCTGCTCCCCGCCACACGCCATCCCTGGCAGCCTTTTTCATCACGTCAAAAAAAACGCGAACCGCGCGGGCAAATCCAATCAGCCCATCACGCGGAACGCCCTCATGTGCCCCCCCCCCAGATGCGCTCCAAGCCACAAAACATTCCCCTCCCACACATCTTTCTTCCCGAGCGAAACGCCCCTCCCATGCCCTTTTCACCGCCCCTCCACGACGCGCGTATCTTCCCCTCCCCCCTAACCCTCCCATCGCCAAAAACCGCCTAAAATTTAAACGTGCGTTACAATTTTAAACAATGGGGCGGGGCGCAGTGCCCTGCCCGCAAAAAATAAGGAGGTTTTTTCAATATGAAAAAATTGATTGGTACGGCGGTCCTGGCGGCGCTGGTCGCCACTTCCGCCTTCGCGGAAATCTCGTTCGGCTCGTGGCTTCGCGTTGTTGCCGCGCCCGTGGCTGGAGATGGCGATAACATCTACTCTGGAATGACGAACTCCTGGGGTTGGGGCGCTCGCGTTGCCCGCGTTGACATCAATGGTACGTCGGAGGACGGAAAAGTCGGTTTCTCGATGAGCGTCTTCAACGATGCCAACAACGGAATCGCCAATGGTGACAACCAAGTCATCTGGGCGAAGCCATGGGACTGGCTCAAGGTTTCATTGGGCGCGTGGGATTACACGACTTTCCGCGGCGACCTCTGCTTCGGCTCTTGGAACTGGATTCGTCCGGCGAACTGGATTTTTGAAGACGAGGGCTTGACTTTCGACAAACTCGGAGCGAAGAGCGGCATGCAGCTTGAAATCACCCCTGTGGAAGGTCTCGTGATCATGTGGAATCTCCCGATGGGCGGTTGGATAGCCTCCAACTGGGACAAGGCGTACAAGATGCTCGAGCAGTCTGACGCGGCGGCCAAGTACACCATCGCCGATGTCGGCACCATCAAGGTCGGCTGGGGCGGAAAAGGCGCTCGCAAATACAAGAACAAAGGTCATGACGCCGGATATGGAGTCGTCGTCGGAGACAAGGCCTACTACTATGCGTCGGGAAAAGATATTGAGTTGGCGAAACTTGATCTTAAGGATAAGGCAATACAGGCAGGAAGCGCATGGAAAGATGACAGCGACGATGCCAAGTTGCTTAAAGCATTGTTTGATTATGATCTTATGTCTAAAGAGAATTACTTTGCCGCCGTGGACGCATCCGGCGAGCAAAAGTACTATGGAGACATCAACGTCGCGTTCGACCTTACGGCGGTCGAAAACCTCTACCTCACTGTCGGCGCGAAAATCTCAATCGCCGAAAGCGGCTACAAGGACTTGTTGGAAGACAAGGAGGACTTCGCCTTCCTCAAGGTCGCCTTGGGCGCGTCTTACAAGATTTTGGACAACCTCGGAGTGTCTGCGAGCTTCGGCGTTCAGACTTACGAAAAGAACGACCCGAGCTTCCAGTTCGGAGTCGGACTTGACGTTGGTTTGACCGACGCTCTTACTTTGAACGCGGACTTCCGCGGACTCTTCATCGGAGACACAGAGGCTGGCAAGTCAACAGATCCGCAGTTCAGCTTCCTCGTGGGCTTGCAGTATGCCTGCTCCAGCAACGGCTATGTCGGAATCGGCTTCCAGGGCACGACTGGCGGATGCGGCTTCCTCGGAAACCTCAAGCACGAAAACGACTTCGCGTGGGCGGTGCCGATCGCGGTCAGCTGCTGGTTCTAATTTTTTCATACGGAGGTATAGAAATGAAAAATATGTTTAAATTGGCGGCGGTCGCCGTCTCAATGGCTCTCGCGATGGGTCTCGTCGCGTGCAGCGACAGCGTTGACGACATTGAAGACGCGTCAAAGCCAAAGTATTTGTTGACCGCCCAAATCGACAGTTACGTTGACTCGCTCGATTTCGAGCAGAATGTGACAGACAAGGAAATCAAGTCGCTCAAAGAGGCGCACGCTGATATGATGACGATTCTCGGCGACTGCGAAGACTGTCTCGCGGCTTATTTCGAAATGTTGAAGAATAAAATTAATCGTTATTACCTCAATTCATCTAAAGCTGACTCTATTACGCGATGTCTCAAAGCCATGAAGACGAAGTTCAAGGATGAGAAGACCTACCACAAAGCGTTCGTTTACAAGGATGCCATTAAAAAGCATATCGATGTTCTCGAGGAGGCTGAAGACGATGTTGAGAATATCAAAGATATCGCCAAAGACGGACTCAATTCAAGGCAAAGCGGAAACATGAGCGCGTACCTCGACGCGGCTGCCGCCCTCAAGGCGGCTCTCAGCAAGGAAGACGCGGACACATGCAAAACAAAAATTGATGCCGCTGATACTGCGATCAAAGCCTTTAACACACTTGTTGAAAATAAGAAAGTGTCTAAGGCTGCCATTACAACTGTGACTGCAGCGGTAGAGGCGATGAAAGACGACATTCGAACAAATGTCGTAGAAAAGATTGACAGCGAAATTCCCATGAACTAAATGCTTCAGTGGATTGTCTGACCCGCAAAAAATCGGGCTAGACAAGAAAAATGGGAGGCTTTCGGCCTCCCATTTTTTATGGCTTCCCGCGCCTGCGGGAAGCGCCTTTTTTTTATGCATATCCGTCATTCCCGTGCTTGACACATATCGGTCATTCCCGTGTTTGCACATATCGGTCATTCCCGTGCTTGACACGGGAATCTGACTGTTCGACGGATTAGATTGTCGGGTCACGCCCGACAATGACAAACGGAAAAACAATTTCACTTACGCGGAAAAATCCGCGCTTGCTTCATTTACAAAGACAGCTGAACCTTTACAGGAACTGCCCAAGCGAATCCGTCTGCGAGGTTTCCGCCGGCAATTTTTTCCATTACAAATTTTTCTTGAAAATTCTTGCGAATTCGCTTGACTAATTTTCATTTTCCCTTTAATATTTTAAATAACGCACCTGCTAGGCCTCTGGGCAACCACGCACACTTAGCAGGTTTTTTTATTATGGACAAAAGAAAATTTTCAAAGCCGGCTTTGTCGATTGCGCGACAGATTCAACTTCTCAAAGGGAGGGGGCTTGTCATTGCGGACGAGGAGCGCGCGGCGCGTTACTTGAATACGGTGGGCTATTACCGTTTGAGCGGCTATATGTTCTCGTTCTTGCAGGACACGCAGAATCACATTTACAAGGAGGGGGCTAGTTTTGACCAAGTGCTCGACTTGTACTTTTTTGACAGGGAATTAAGGCTGCTTGTTTTTTCCGCAATAGAAAAAATTGAAATCGCGTTTCGTGCGCAGATTGTACAGCGTTTTTCCGAAAGTCTTGAAAATCCTTTTTGGCTGAACGACGCTTCGTCATTCAAAGGGAGGGGCGAATTTTTGGACACCGCCGCCTCGCTCGTGGCGACTTTGAATCGCTCCGGCGATGTTTTCATCAAGCATTTCAACGAAACTTATTCCGACCCTTTTCCACCCGCGTGGATGATTTTCGAAGCGTTGCAACTCGGGCAGCTTTCGCGGATTTTTTGCGGCTTGGAAAATTGCCGCGCAAAGCAAGATGTCGCGAATTTTTTCGGCATAACTCATCAAGTCTTGGAAACATGGATGCACACTTTGGTTTATGTCCGAAACATTTGCGCGCACCACGCGCGGCTTTGGAACAAGGTGCTTCGAATCAAACCCATGCTTCCGAAAAAGACCGCGCGAGAATGGATCGGGCAAAAAATGACGAACGACAAATTTTTCGCCGCGTTCTGCATTGCAAAATACCTTTTGGATGCGGTCGCGCCCAAAAACCATTTCGTGCAAAAGTTCAATGCGCTTCTGGAAAAACATCCTTCTGCCAATCTTGCTAACATGGGCTTTCCTACCGGATGGAAAGACGAGCCGCTTTTCCACTGAAAAATAAATTCTCTGCGCACCAAAATTTATTTCTGTCCCAACAAAAAAATTGCGACTTCGTGTTTTCGTGCCGCGCCATTTCATCCGCAAAAAATCGGGCTAGACAAGAAAAATGGGAGGCTTTCGGCCTCCCATTTTTTATGGCTTCCCGCGCCTGCGGGAAGCGCCTTTTTTTTATGCATATCCGTCATTCCCGTGCTTGACACATATCGGTCATTCCCGTGTTTGCACATATCGGTCATTCCCGTGCTTGACACGGGAATCTGACTGTTCGACGGATTAGATTGTCGGGTCACGCCCGACAATGACAAACGGAAAAACAATTTCACTTACGCGGAAAAATCCGCGCTTGCTTCATTTACAAAGACAGCTGAACCTTTACAGGAACTGCCCAAGCGAATCCGTCTGCGAGGTTTCCGCCGGCGAATCCATGGCCGTTCGTAACTCCCTCGAATCCGATACCCCAGAGCACGTTTGTCGAGAAGTTGTGCTCGATTCCTACGAGGAACGAAACGCCGTCATCGACATCTTCAACGCCGCCTTTGGTGTAGTTGAGCTTGCTGATATAGCGAACGTCGGCTGTGAGTTTGAGCATGTCCGTAAGACCATAGTCCAAACCAAGTCCTATGCTCCATCGCGGGTCCGCCTCAAAGCCATCAATTTTGTTGAAGAACTGCACGCCGCCAGCGAGACTGATTTTGAAGTTGTCAAAGATGTTGTAGGACGCTCCGAGTGTCACGACCGCAAGCTCCGCAAGACCAGGATCGCCAGCCTTTTTGTCTACCTCGTACTCAGCAGACTGTCCGGCTGCGGTAGGCTTTTTCAACTTGAACGTGGCATCGCTTCCTTTGTTGTAGTAGTTGCCGTCCATTATGCCGATTTTCGCGCCCACCGTGAGGTAGAGGTTTTCGACCGCCGTAAGGTCGAACGCCACTTCAATGTCGCCGAAGTATTTATTTTTGCCGTCAGTGAAGTCAACTTCATCGAACTTGCCGAGCCACTGCGCCTTGACGCGTCCGATGTCGCCGATGGTGTATGCCGCCGCCACAGCCGTCTTCTCGTACACTCTGTACGCTTTGTCCGCGTCCTGGGGATAAGGCACGAACGCCACGATTTTGAGCCCTTCGACTGGGAAAAGCTCGAGCCTCGCTCCTATGCCGGCGATGTCCGAGAAAGTGAAGCCTTCGTCTCCGCGGATGCCGTTGAAAGATCTAAGCCATTGCCAAGATCCGTAAGCGAAGTCGCCGCGAAGTCCCGTGTCGCCATCACCGAATTTACCGGCAGTAAGCCTGATCCAATCCCACGGCTTTATCCACATGTAGGCGTTGTCGCCAATCATGCCGTCTGACTGCAAGTTCTCCGGGAAGAACTGAAGTCGCATTCCCGCCTTTTCGTTCTCGGTAACGCCGGTGATGTCCAATCTGGCAGGACGAATGTTGTTCCACCAAGAGTTTGTCATAAACGCCTTGACATCATCTCCGTCGCCAGAAATAGGCATAATCATTGTTCGAAGCCACGCCCCGAACGAGATTTCCGCGAAAGCAGATGCCGCAAGCGTAAGCGCGACCGCGGCAATACCAATCAATTTTTTCATATTGAAAAAACCTCCTTATTTTTTGCGGGCAGGGCA
>CAJUBD010000033.1 GCA_910584475.1 uncultured Treponema sp. | reverse complement strand
AGGCCCTTTTAGGGCTGGTCGTCAAGCCACCGGCTATGCCGGTGGTTATGACTTTTTAAGATTAGCTCCAATGGGAGTCGAACCCATCTCTCCGCCTTGAGAGGGCGATGAACTAAACCGATATTCGATGGAGCCAAGAAAAAATTGCAACGCAATTTTTTCTAACTAGTTTTATCTTGCTCGCAAGGCTCGCATTTTTGTCCGCTGCGCTGCCAAAAAGCAATAAAACTAGCAGGAACTTTGCTTTGCTCGTGAAACTCGCAAATGCATTGCAATTTTCAAAACAAAAAGCCGCGTCTGCGGCTATTTCCCCAAGGAGGATTCGAACCCCCACAGTCAGAACCAGAATCTGAAGTGCTACCATTACACAATCGGGGAAAGTCTAGAAATTATATCCCATTTGCAAAAAAATGTCAAGTGATTTTTCCGCAATTTTGTATACAAAATCGGATTTCCGTGCTAGAATAAAAGAATGCTCGACATTTATCTAAAGGAAAACCACTTTTCGAACAGAAAGAAAAAGTATTCTTTCCACAGCAAGACGCGAGGCCACATAACGCAAGAAGAGTTGGTGGATCTCGTGGCGGACTATGGCTCTACGGTGACAAAGGCAGATACGGTGGCTGTTCTTTCGGCTATGGAAAATGTTATCGAACATTATTTGGGCGAAGGCTACAGCGTAGAATTTCCATTGGGCACATTCAAAATTTCCGCATCAGGAAGCGCGGATTCCGAAAACGAACGCTTCAAGCCTGGGCGCAAAAAATACAAGGGCGAAAGGATTACCGACCATAAGATTTCTATAAATTTCATTGCGAACAAAAAGAAGAAAAAAGATTTGGCTGATAAAATAGTCACACGGAAGGTGAGAAACTTCATGGCATGCGAGCCGCGCATTGTTTGTGTCGAAAACGCTTCAATAACAAGCGAAGAAATGACTGTGACGAGCGCGCTGACCGTTAGGGGCGAATATCTCAAGATAGACTTCACGGACGACAGGCAGGGAATATTTGTGTATTCCGTGGAAAATAACAAAAGCTGGAAAGTGACACATTTTTACAGGAACGCGCGGCGCACTCTAACTTTCATGCTTCCAAAAGGATTGTCTCCAGGAAAATACATATTGCAACTCTATGTGACGCCGACAGGTACTTTGACGACTTGTTGCAGCAGTGAATTCAATTTGGTTTCATAATAAAAACAGGTTGCTTTCACAATGAAAACAGTCTGTTTTCATAATGAATTCGGTCTGTCTTCATAATCTTCTACGCTTTGCCGGATAGTTTTGCACGCTTTATTTGATGATGTTTTTATATTGCTAGAATTATAAAACAGTTTCAAATGCATCAAATGAATCCGAATGCAAATCAAAGAATACATAGCAACAGCCATCGGATATTGTGCTTTTATATTTTATTCCACTGATGCCATTTGCTACACATAAATTTGCTATGAAACTTGGAAAAATATACGCTCTTGGAAAAGCGAATCCTTCTTCATCGTTTTCTTTTAGGCAATACTCAAAAATTATATTGCTTTTATCGGACATATCCAAATGTTGATACGACAAAAATGCGGTAGGATGTAATACATCTTCTTCCCCACTTGCATAAATATTCTTTTTGTGTTAGAATAATTGCATAAATATTCGTGCGCTTTTTTGCGCGGAAAAGGCGGAAATTATGGAATTTGAAACGAAATTTATCGAAGGCGGCGTGTGCGCGCCCGATGGATTTACTGCGAACGGAATTCATTGCGGATTGAAATCGAGCCGCACCACGAATGACCTCGCGCTCATTTTTTGCGACACGATGTGCGAGGCGGCGGGCATCTTCACTTCAAACCGCGTAAAGGCGGAATGCGTCAAGCTCACGCGAAAAAATCTCGAGGGCGGAAAAATGCAAGCCGCCATTTGCAACGTATGTTTTGCGAACGCGTGCACTGGAAGCGAGGGCTATGAAAATGCCGAACGGATGGCTCGCTCGGCGGCGGCGGCTCTTGGCTTGAATGCTCGTAACGTCATCGTTTGTTCCACAGGAATTATCGGACAGCAAATTCCAATCGAAAAAATCGAGCAGAATATTTCGCGCCTTGTGAAAGGGCTTTCAAAAGAAAACCACGCTGAAGCGCGGAGCGCGATTATGACGACCGATACTCGCTTCAAGGAATGCGCCGTGGAAACCGAAATCGGCGGAAAGAAAGTCCGAATCGGCGGAATGTGCAAAGGCTCGGGGATGATTCATATCAACATGGGAACGATGCTTTCTTTTTTGACCACGGACTGCGCCATCACTTCAAAAATGCTTCGCCTCGCGTTGGAAAAATCCGCCGCGCTCACTTACAATTGTGTCAGCGTGGACGGCGACACTTCCACGAACGACACGCTCACGATTATGGCGAGCGGCAAGGCGGGCAACGAGCAAATCTCGGCGGAGGGCGAGGATTTTGAAAAATTCCTTTTCGCGCTCAACAAGTTGAACACGGTGCTCGCGATGAAAATCGCGGCGGACGGCGAAGGAGCGAGCCGCCTTGTGGAATGCACGGTGC
Source organism: uncultured Treponema sp. (assembly GCA_910584475.1). Lineage (GTDB taxonomy): Bacteria > Spirochaetota > Spirochaetia > Treponematales > Treponemataceae > Treponema_D. The sequence goes on along the minus strand of CAJUBD010000033.1, from coordinate 13,245 downwards.
GCGGAGCGAAGTCGGAAGAAATCGCGAGAGGAATCGCAAAAAGCGTGATTAAGTCGAACCTCGTGAAGGCGGCGATGTTTGGGCGCGACGCGAATTGCGGGCGCGTTCTTTGCGCGATGGGTTATTCGGGATTTGATTTCAATGTCGAAAAAACTTGCGTTTATTTTTCAAGCAAGCAAGGCGCGGCGCGATTTTTTGACGAAGGGCAAAATCTTCAAATCGCATCGGACGATGACGCGGAAAAAATCGAAGTGATTCATGACGGCGTGGGACTTTCGTTCGACGAAGAAAAGGCCGCGAAAATTCTTTCTGCCGAAGCCGTGGAAATTGAAGTGGTTTTGCAGGACGGAAACGCGCAGGGCAAGGCGTGGGGTTGCGACCTCACTTACGATTATGTTAAAATAAACGGCGACTATCGGAGTTAGCGAAAGCACCGTCATCGCGAGGAGCGAGAGCGACGACGTGAAATAAAATTCAACTATGAAAACGGCGACAGCCGTATTAACGCAGATTTGAAAAGATGGGACACGGATAGGAGTAGATTGCTTCGCTACGCTCGCAATGACAGGTTGCTCCGCAACCACGAGTTTCGCTTTGCGAAACTCGCACGACAATGACAAGTCGCTTGCGCGTGCAATGACAGGTCTCGTAACAAAATATGGAGAAATTATGGAAAACGAAAATACGAAAAACAATTCTCAAAACGATCCTCGGCTCGACAATGAAAGGTGGGCGAGCGTGCTTGTGGAGGCGATGCCGTATTTTAAAAAATGGGTGGGCAAAACTGTGGTCGTAAAATACGGCGGCAACGCGATGCTCAACGAGGATTTGAAAGTCGCCGTGATGAAAGACATCGTTTTGCTTTCGACGATCGGAATTCGCGTGGTGCTAGTTCACGGCGGCGGACCTGAAATCAACAAGATGCTCGACCGTGTGGGAAAGGAAAGCCGCTTCATAAACGGTCTTCGCTACACTGACGAAGAGACGATGGAAATTGTGGAAATGGTTTTGAGCGGCAAACTGAACAAAGACATCGTGAAAATAATTTCGCAGGAAGGCGGACGCGCCGTGGGACTGAGCGGCGTGGATTCTGGTTTGCTCCGAGCAAAAAAAATTGAAAAGGACGGCGTGGATTTTGGTTTTGTCGGCGAAGTGACACAAGTGAATCCTGAAATCATCATTTCGCTTTTGCAGGAAAATTTCATTCCGGTGATTTCTACGATTGCTTCGGGCGAAATCGGCGATTCGCATTTTTACAATATAAATGCCGACACTGCCGCTGCGAAAATCGCTGTCGCGCTCAAGGCGGAAAAATTTGTTCAGTTGACGAATGTTCCTGGCATCTTGAGAAATATGGACGATCCTGAATCGCTCATACCGCGCATTCCGATGCCGAACATCGATGGCTTGATGAAAGATGGCATCATAGAAGGCGGAATGATTCCGAAAGTGGAATGTTGCATGATCGCGTTCAAGGGAGGGGTGCCGCGTACGCACATAATCGATGGACGCGTTCCTCATTCGCTTTTGATAGAGATGTTCAGCGAGCGCGGAATCGGCACAATGATTTATTAAAAAATCGCATGGCGATTTTTTCAATGTAACAGGTAATGAGTAACAGGTAATAAATGCGGACAGGTTTTGGCGAATGGTCTATCCCAAACCAACGCTCTGATATTACCTGTTACGCATTGCTTATTACTTAATTTTATGGAGGAAAAATTATGGGAAAGAAAAATGTCGTGAACAATTATGGTTCGTTCGACGTGACTTTCGTGCGTGGGGAAAACGCTACGCTTTGGGATAAGGATGGGAAAAAATACATCGACTTCATCGCGGGAATCGGCGTGAATTCTCTCGGACACGCGAACAAGGATTTAGTTGCGGCGATTGCGTCGCAGGCGGAAAAACAAATCCACATTTCAAATTATTATTTGAGCGACGTGGGCGTAGAATATGCCGAAGAACTTTTGCGCTACACTGGATTTGACGGCGTGTACTTTGGAAACAGCGGCGCGGAGGCGAACGAGGCGGCTTTCAAGTTGGCTAGGAAATTTGGGCACTTGAACGGTGGCGCAAAACGGCGTGTGATTTACACTCTTGAAAATTCTTTTCATGGAAGGACGCTTGCGACTTTGACGGCTACAGGTCAGAAAAAATTTCATCCCGAATGCTTTGCGCCTTACGCTGAATGTTTCAAGACGATTCGCGCGAACGATTTCGACGCGATAAAAAACGCGTTCGACGAAACCACGGCCGCGCTGATGATTGAATGCGTGCAAGGAGAGGGAGGGGTAAACATCATCGATGCGGAATGGGCAAAGGCTGCTGCGGCGGCGGCACGGAAAGTCGGCGCGCTCGTAATGGCGGACGAAGTTCAAACCGGGGTCGGGCGCACCGGCGCGTTTTTGGCAAGCGATGCCTTAGGCTTCGAGCCTGACGTGGTGACGCTCGCGAAAGGAATAGCCGGCGGAATCCCGATGGGCGCATGCCTTTTCCGGGGCAAGGCTTCGGGCGTTTTTGTGGCGGGCGACCACCAGTCAACTTTTGCGGGAAATCCTTTGGCATGTAGCGCGGCTCTGACAGTCTTGCGCGCGATGCAAAAAAAAGAATTTTTTGAACGCGTGAATTTTGCCGGCGAAAAAATCCGCATGGAAATAAAATCTTGGAATTGCGATGTCGTGCGGGAAGTGCGCGGCAAAGGTTTGATGATTGGAGTGCAAATCAAGCCTCAGGCAAAGCCTTCGGAAATTCAAGCCGAATGTCTCAAAAACGGACTTTGCGTCTGCACTGCTGGCGCGGATGTCGTGAGATTTCTACCGCCGCTCACAATCAGCGACGAGGAAATAGAAGAAGGACTTGCGATTTTCAAAAGCGTAATCGAATGTTAAAACTTGTCGCTAAAAATGTGTCGCAAATCTTTGATTTGCTTACGAGTTTTTCGCCTTGTTTTTTGCGAAAAACTCGCGCGACAATTTTAACTCGAGTTTTTTTCAAAACTTGCCATTTATTGCGATTTTTCACTTCGTTGCAAAATCGCGTTTTCAATGATGAAAAAGTTGAAACTTTTTCGTCATTGAAAATTTAAGGAACGTTTAAATTAAGCGGCTAAAATATCGCCGCTTAATTTAATACGAGTTTTGTTCCAAAACTCGCTTATTTACTGTCGTTTCTCATTTCATTGCGAAACGATGTTTTTAACATTCTCGGAAACTGAAGTTTCCTGCTATGTTAAAAAATAACGAATGTTAAAAGTTTACGCTAAAAATGTGTCGCAAATCTTTGATTTGCTTACGAGTTTTTCGCCTTGTTTTTTGCGAAAAACTCGCGCGACAATTTTAACTCGAGTTTTGTTCCAAGACTCGCACATCCAATGTGTTTTCCGCTGGAAACTTCGCGCTGTGCGCTCGTTGCGAAAGCATTTCATTGCGAAAACACATTTTTAACAGTTCGAAAGTTGATACTTTCTTCACTGTTAAAAATTAAAGGAGCGCGCGAGGAATTTTTGAAAGAAGAAATCGAAGCCTGCAAATTATCTAAAATGAAAATCAAGTTTTTATCGCATTATATTTTTCCAGCACATCGTCAAAAGCCTTTTTCAAATCGCGCACAAAAAAATTGAACGGCATTTTTTCCTGCGAAAATAAATCCGCGGCAAAAAGTTCTTGCGCGTCAATTTCCAGCGCGCCTGTGATTTTCGAAAGCGTCGCCCGACGAGGCCAACGTCTGCCGCCTTCAATGTCATTTATGATTTGTGAAGAAAGTCCTGCCTTTTCCGCGAGCTTTTCTTGTGTAAGGTTTTTCGATTTTCGGATTTTCTTTAGATTTTGCACCAATCTGTTTTGCAAGTCAAATTCCGTCATAAGACTAATTTTACGCAAGTTTTTTCAGAACTTACACTTGCATAAACATATAATTTTTGTTATAATGTTTTTCAATACTTGCGTAATGCAAGTATATTATTTTCATCAGGAGGACTTTTATGAAAAAAGTCATAGTTTTGGCGGCGGCGCTCGCCGTTTTTACTTCGCTCGCGTTCTCGGAAGTGTCCGTGGAATTGGGGGTGAAAGGCGGAATTTTGCTCAACGCAGGCACGAAACTTGACAATTCAAGTATCGATTGCAAAATGACAGTGGGCGGCGATGTGGGAATCTTCGGACATTTCGGAATAGTTGACATTGGTCCTGGCGCACTTTCGCTCCAGCCGGAAGTTTTCTTTTCTTTGGCGAACGGCGCGAAAGGGAAATGGTCCGAAATTGGATACGAACATGAAGTCAAAACAAAGTACCACAGCCTCGACATCGCGCTTTTGATTGGCTACGACATTCCCGTAGGAAAGCTGAGCATCCGCCCATTCCTCGGCCCGAAATTGGGAATTCCGCTCGGAAAAGTGAAGTCAAAGATTTCCTATAAAGCAGAAGGCGAATCTTTTGATTTTGATGATGAAACTGACATAGCGGCCGCTACAATCGGAATGGATTTCGGCTGTGGCATCGCCGTGCCTCTAGGAAAATTCATGCTCGGCGGCGACATTCGCTACGGAATCGACTTCAACAAGCTTCAAGGCAAAGGGAATGACAAAAATTATGACATTTTGCGGCGCGGCGCATTGGGCATCAATATTACTGCCGCGTACAAGTTCAAGTAATCCTGCCGAAAAATTTCATTTAGTTTAAAAAAGTTTTTTGCTTTCGGAAAGCCGCGTCTATCGGGCGCGACTTTGTTTCTATGAAACTATCGCAAGATGCGATAGTTTCGCGATGTTTTTATCGCAATCATTCTTTGTGCCCTGAAAGTTTTTCCGCTATGCAGGAATCAATGCGAGATTTTACCATTTGCGCGATTTGCGTAGTCGTCAAATCTTTGTATTCGTCATAATAAATAGGCTGCAAAAAATGAATTTGCGGCGTGACTTTTTCAAAAATTCTTTCGTAGTTCAAAACTTTGTAAGTGTCGATGAGCGCGACAGGAACAATCGGAACTTTTTCGCGCGTGGCAAATTGAAATGTTCCCGGCTTGAATTCCGTGGTGGAATTTTTATTGTCCGCATAGCCGCCTTCGGGAAAAATTATATAACGTTTGCCCGCCTTGATTTCGTCTTGTACAGTGTTCAAGACATTGATGGCATCGCGGCGGCTTCCTCTCCGCATTCGCTTGGCATTCACCAAAGCGCAGGCTTCCGGCAAAAGCAGAGGCCATTTCAAATCGTCGCGCAAAATAAAAGAACAAACATCGTCATTTTGGCTTATGATTCCCAGCGCGTCATATTTTCCCTGATGATTCGGAAACATGACATAAGACGAATTTTTCGGCAAATTTTCCTGTCCCGAAGAAATCGGATTTGCGAAAGCCGTGCGTTCCACAATTTTGATGCAATGACGCAAAAGCTCGTACCTGTCTTTCTCCGAATATTTTTTTGGATGGTCGGCATACCATCGCATCTTTGGAATATAATATATCAGACGCACTAGATTTACCAAGATGATGTAAATGAATTTTCTCATAATCTTATTATTATATCATAAAAACATTCTTTGTGAATAGGGTGGCGCAAAGTTTTCTTGGAATTTTTTTCTATGATGATGAACTGCGATTTTCGCTTGAAACTTCGCGCTGCGCGTTCGTTGCGAAGGCATTTCATTACGAAGTCGCATTTTTTAACATTCTCGGAAACTGAAGTTTCCTGCGATGTTAAAAAATTAAAGAAGGAAAATTGTCGCTTGAAAAAAATCGCGAAAAGGGCTAGAATATTTTTACAATATAATTTGGATATTTAAAATTGTCGTCAAAAATGCTACGCAAGTCTTGCGACTTGCTATCGAGTTTTTCGCGTTATTTATTTTTACGAAAAACTCACGCCGACAGTTTTAAATTCGAGTTTTCTACGAAAACTCGTTATTCACTGCGATTTTTGCTTCGCTGCAAAATCGCGTTTTTTTAACAATAAAAAAGTTGAAACTTTTCATTGTTAAAAATTTATTTGGAGAATTTTATGAAAATCGTAGATGGAGAAAGCCTTTCCATTGAAGATGTTTTTAACGTGGCTTGCAAAGGCGAAAAAATCGCGCTTCCTTCCGAAAAAAAATTTTGGCAGATGCTGGAGCGTTCGCGAAAATTTTTGATGGACTACATTGAAAGCGGAGTTCCGACTTACGGTGTCACCACGGATTTTGGCGATTCGTGCGCCAATCAAATCGCGCCGCAAAAAGCCGGCGAGCTTCAGCGCACGATTGTCGCATATCACGGAATCGGCTTGGGGAAAAATTTTTCCCGCGAAATCGGGCGCGCGGTTTTGCTTTGCCGGCTCAATGGAAATGTCAAAGGCGGATTCAGCGCGATTCGCGGTGAACTTGCGAAAATGATGGCGACGCTTTTGAATCGCGACATCATTCCCGTGATTCCGCAACTCGGCTCGGTGGGCGCAAGCGGCGACCTTACGCCTTTGAGCTATGTCGCCGCAGTGATTATGGGACAACGAAAAGTTTTTTACAAAGGAAAAATCGTTCCGGCGAAAACCGCGTTCAAGGCAGAAAAAATCGAGCCGCTTCCGATTGAGGCGAAAGAAGGCCTTGCGATTATGAACGGAACAAGCGTGATGACTGCGGTCGCCGCGCTCGCTTGGAAAAAAGCGGAGAGGCTTGCGAACATTTCTGATTTTCTGACGGCCGTGACTTCTGAAATCACGCGCGGAAAAGACACGCCTTTCGTGGCAAAAGTGAGCGAAATCAAAAACCACAAAGGTCAATGCGAAAGCGCATCGTACATTTTTAACGTCATAAAAAATTCCAAGCGCGTTTTTAAATACGAAGATTTTTTGGAAACGCAAATCGAAAAAATCGCTGGAAAGACTTTCGTAAAGCAGCAAAACAAAATCCAAGACAGATATTCGATTCGATGCGCGCCGCAGATTTCTGGCGTTTTTCGGGACACTTTGGAAATCGCGCGAAATTGGATTACGGAGGAAATAAATTCCGCAAATGACAATCCGCTGGTAGACATCGAGGCAAATAGAATTTACAACACGGGAAATTTTTATGGCGGACACATTTGCGCTGCCTGCGACTATCTTCGAACCGCGCTCGCCAACATCTCAGACCTTTCGGACAAGCAAGCCGAAATCATCATCGACGGAAAATTCAACGGGCTGACCGACAATTTGATTCCGTTCACAAAAGAAACCGACCCGAAGGCAGGGCTTCGGCTCGGCTTCAAAGCCGCGCAAATCACGATCAGCGCGATTCGCGGCGAAGTGCAAAGTTTTTGCTATCCAATCAGCGTGACTTCCGCGCCGACCGAAGCTTTGAATCAAGACAAAGTTTCCATGGGCACAATCAGCGCGCGAAAGCTCGACGAGCAAATTGAATTGGTTTTTCTGCAATTCGCCACGCACATTTTGGCGGCGATGCAAGCCGTGGATTTGGCGGGCAAAGACGATTTCAGCCCGTTCACGCAGTCCGTACACAATGAAGTGCGAAAAATGAGCAAATTCGTAAAGGATGACCGCCCGCTGGACAGCGACGCGAACAAAGTTGCCGAGTGGCTTAAAACGACGGAAATTTTCGGATAATCTCTTTGGGAATGAAAAGCGAAAATGTCGCCGCCGAGTTTAATTTTGAATTTGGCACTGCAAGGAGCGGAGTTTGAGCGTGTCGAAACTCCGCATTGGTCGGAGATTGTGTGGTCTCGCCCAATCTCCAAGCGCATCGTGAGCATTTGAAATTGACGACAACGCTTGGCATTTCTTTTGCGATGCCAAGCGTTTGTTCCACTTCCGTCTATACTTTGAATTGGTCGATTTGGCTTGTGATTCTGTAAATCGAGCCGGAAATTGAGGTGGCGATATTCATCAATGACTCGTCTCCCTCCTCGATTGTCTTTACGCCGCCTTCAATTGCCTTGAGCGACTGGCTTACAATTTGAGAGGACTTGCGGAGCTTTTCCACATCTTCAGTGATTCCACCACAAGCGTTGTCTACCTGGTCGGACGCCTCCTTTACATGGCTTGCCGCGTCGTTCATGTAACTCAAGGCCTCGCTTATTTGCTTTGAGCCTTCGGACTGTTCGTCCATGGAAAGCTTTATTTGATTCACAAGCTCGCCCGTTACCTGGATTTTCTCCGAAACGCGCGAGAACATTTTATCCGAAAGGTCGGAATCTTCTACGACGCTCGAAATGGAATTCAAAATTGCCTTGAGCTGTTCGCCAATGTTTTTCGATTGCGCGGAGGAATTTTCGGAAAGCTTGCGGATTTCATCCGCTACGACGGCAAAACCTTTTCCCGCGTCACCGGCGTGCGCCGCCTCGATCGCCGCGTTCATCGCAAGAAGATTCGTTTGGCTCGCGATTGAAGAAATCACGTCGTTGGCATCATTGAGCATTTCCGACTGTTGCTCAATTTGCTGAATCTGCTCGTTCACCGAGCGTTGCCGTAGAATTCCGTTTTTCACATCGTCTTCAAGCACATTGAATTCATCCGCCATCTTTTCAATTGAACGCGAAACCGAGCCGACATTTCCAATCATCTGCGTGACCGCGCTGGACGCATTTTGCATGCCCTCGCCTTGCGTTACCAAAGTGTCGCGCAATTGCTGCACGGAGCCGGAAATCTTTTCCACGGAAACGGATGAGTCTTCCACGAGCGTATTTTGGTTTTCCATTTCGGATTCAACGCTGCGGATATTCTTAATCATTTCATCCACGAACGCCGTGTTTTCCTGGACCATTTTTCCGAGGCGCTCTCCGTAGCTCAAAAGGTCGCCCTCCGTTCCCTTTATGTCGCTGACGATTTTCTGAAGCTTGTCGCAGAACGCGTCGAAGTTGATGACAAGAAAGCCGATTTCATCGCGAATAAAAAGCTTGCACCTTTTCGTGAGGTCCGCTTCGCCCGTTGCCATTTCCTTGAGCGAATCCGTGACATTTTTGATTCTCCACATGAGCCAATGCACGAACAGGAAACTGAGGAACGAAAGAATGGCCGCAAGCACAATCGCAAACGGCGTGATGATTTTTGCCGCCGCATCCACAACTTTGGAGATTGTGTCGAGCGATTTCGCCACGAACATCATTCCCGACACCGTGCCGTCCTCATTCGCCATCGGAATGTACTCCGAAAGATAATGTTTTCCGCCGATAGTGTTGAGTCCGAGGTACTTTTTGCCCTGCTTCAAAACTTGGTTGACGATTGTCTGGTTCTGAATTTTCGTATTGACAATCTTCTTTCCGTCCGCGCCAAGGAGCGAAGTGTCCACCCGCAAGTCGCCATAAAAGACAGTGCATTCCACATCGTAACTTTCTTTCATTTGCTCCACAAGCAAGTTGTTCGCAAAGATGTAGCCCATGATTATCGCGCCCACGACATTCCCGTTTTCACCAAAAAGCGGCGCGGCAGAAACCATGCCATATGCGCATGTTCCGAACGGTTCGTAGGCGTATCCTCTGTTCCCCTCGAGCGCGGTGGAGACGGCCTTGGAAGAAGAATAATTCATCGCAAGCGTTCCGTGCGTCCAAATGCTGTTCCCCTGGGAATCCACGACCGCGTAAAAATCCGTGTCTGTGTCGGAAAGCCGCTCCTCCATCAAATCTCGCAGTTTGGCATGGTCATTTTGGACGGCCGCCACTATGTCCTTGTCGCGTGAATAAATTACCGAATAGCCGTCAATACAACTGCGCCAGTCGTAAAGCGTGCGTTCAAGTCCATTCGCGGTAGACTCGAGTCCTTCCTTTGTAATCAGTTCCACTTCGTACTTGAAAACGCCAATAGCGACAATCGTTACCAAAAGGCTTGTCAGCATGATAAATCCCGCGATGATAAGCAGAAGTTTTGTCTGAATCTGCATATCCTTTCTGTAGGTGGTCGCGAAACGATCCAGTTCCTTTTTCCGTGCCATTTTTTTAAGCTCCTTTATACCCCCCCCCATATATACACGGGGAACGCAACATTGAATTTATTATTCAGCCACAAGGCTTGACCGCTTTGGGCGGCTTGCATTTCAAGCCACTGCCTTTAGAGGGCAATGGTCCTCAAGAAGGAAATCACTCGTTTAAAAGCCGCGCGAATTCCTCCGATGTGATTTCGTAAATTTTCTTGTTCAATTGCCTTTCCTCTTCCGCCTCGAGTCCCGGCTCGTCGTCCGGCTTCTTTATGAACATAAAAATCGCCGTGGAAACGCCCATTTTTACGCGCTTCATTATCAGGACTACATCAGAAGTGAATTCAAAGCCGTTCACATTGATGTGCGCGCCGCGAACCTTGTCGTAAATCCTAATGTCGTGGATGCTTTCGCTTCCTTCCACGATACAGCAAATGTGCGAGATGTTCACATCGTCGAGCTTCGCATGGAAATTGAGAGAGCCCTGCTTGAAGGAAATATGACTTTCATCGTCGCATTTGGCGCGTATATTGTTTCTTCGCCCCTTCGCCCCGGATTTTTCAAGCACGGAAAGAATCGACGCGAAGTTTTCCTTTTCCTTGCCGTGGGAAAGCGCGATGCACTCTGCAGTTAAATCGCTTCCGTACTCTGCTTGCACATGGTGCACGTGCTCTTGGTTCATCGCCTCAAAGACAACGCCGACGGCGAGCCTCGCATTCTCCTGCCTGATTTGTCGAATGAATTGATGCCAGCTCATTCCCGGCGCGGAGACATTGATGTTGAAGAAAATCAGCGCGTCGGGGAAATTCTCCGTGATTTTTTTTATGCCGTCCGAAAGCATATCGCCGCTACGGGCGACAATGTGCGACTCGTATCCGAGCGTACAAAGATTTTCCATAAAAGACGAAGGAATAAGCGTGGCGTCCGGCGCGATGAAAAAGACTTTCCGCCCGAAAATGTCAGTGTTCTTTATGTCCATGATTCCACCGAATTAAAAAGATTGCACGGCAAAAGAGAGTCGCGCCTTTTAATTATAACTCAATTTTGTATTTATTGCAATATCCCTTTTGAACTTCGCGCAAATTTCTTTTAAAATTTTTAATTTCTTTTATCGTTCGCTTGACTTCATTAAGATGCCGCCGGCCGCAACATGACGACGGAAAATAATTTAGCGAGCCACGCTATTTCCGCGCTGTTCGGCGCGTAGCCGTACGGAGGTCATTTCTGCGCAAATTCATGCACGCCATTCCAATCTTCAGGCGGGGGATTCTTCTTAAATTCCTCGCAGCGTTCCAACATCAAACTCGCGGGCTTGTCTTCTTTCAGGGAAAGCATTTTCTTGAAACACGCGATTGCTTTGTCCCAGTCTTGCGCAAAATAACATTTCAAGCCCGCTTCGTAAACTTGGTAGAATTTGAGCGCGTTTTTGTTGAGTTTGCCGTTTTCTGCCAAAAGTTCGAAAATATGGACTGGCTGCGACTTTCCTTTTACGGTAATTCTATCCAACATTCTCGTGTGGAATTTTCCGTTCACTTGCTTGTATGTGTCTTGGCTGATCGTGATTTTAGTGCCGTAGAATTTGTTGATTCCTTCAAGACGGCTCGCAAGGTTCACGCTGTCTCCGATGGCAGTGTAGTTTATCCGCTTTTCGTATCCCATGTTTCCAACGACTGCAGGGCCAGTGTGGATTCCCATTCGCGTCATAAATACAGGCTTCCCCTCGACGCGCCATTTGTGGCACAAGTTAAAAATCAACTCTTGGCAGATGAGCGCGCTTCGGCATGCGCATTCAGCGTGGTTTGGATTCTCGGCGGGCGCGCCCCAAAAAGCCATAACCGCATCTCCGATATATTTGTCCAGCGTGCCGTCGTTGTCGATAATTGTGTTTGAGATTGCGGAAAAATAATCGTTCATTTGAATTACCAAATCCTCGGGGTCAACGGATTCCGAAATGTTCGTGAAATTCTGTATGTCGGAAAAGAAAAGCGTAAGCTCCTTTTTCTGACCGCCGACCGTCGCCAACTCGCCGCCAGCAATAAGCTGGTTCACTAATTTTGTTGGAACATACTTTTGAAAATTGTTCAGCCCCATTTTCATGCTGTCGAACGAAGAGACCATTCCGCCGATTTCTTCAATAGATGTCGGAATTGCCTTGTCGCTGTCATATTTGAAATTCTTGATTTTTTCCATCTCCTGCGAAAGGCTGTCCATCGGCTTGGCAATAATTTTTGCAATTAAAAATGAAATCAAAATTGCAATTAAAATGAACACTACGATAATCGAAATAATCCTAAAGTTATTTTTATAGACAAGCCCCATCAAATCTTCGTCTGGAATTACAAGCCCGAATTGGATTTTCAAATCCGCCTCTGTGGTGAGCGTGTCATAAAGCGCGAAGTATTTTTTTCGGCCCACCTTGAACGCCTTCACTTTGCCGCCATCCCGCGCCGTGTCAAACGATGCTTTCAGCGCTTCATCGCCCTCGGTGATTTTTTTCAAACTGTTCGTGATATTTCCATTTTCATCGCGCATGAAAAGTTCGTCAAGCGGCTGGCTTTCGGAAATCGGGGAAGCAACGATTTGATTTTTATTGTCCAAAATGAAAAGCTTTGCGTTCGGAGTGAGCGCGAAGCGGCTCAAAAAACGAGAAAGCCCCGCGACAGAAACATCGATGCAAGAAACTCCTACGAGAGATCCATCGGGATTGTAAATCGGCATGGAGCAGGAATAGCCGGGCTGATTTCCTGTGTTGAAAATATAAATGTCCGTCCAAGAAAGTTTTTTGTTTTGCATTGCATTTTTGTACCAGCCGCGCTTTCTCGGGTCATAGCCTTGATCGGCAGGTTTTATCGTATTCGGAGAGGTAACATTGTATTCCTGATTTTCGTGCGTGAAATTCTCATAAATGAATTCGCCGTCATTCGTAACGATGCGCTTTGAGATAGAGCCATCCGCCATCGCAAGAGCCATGGTCATTCCGCCAACAGTATCTGCAAAATAAACCATTTGAAAGCCCGAATTGCTTTGCGCGATTTGGCGAAAATAATTGAAGTCGGTGCCGCCTTCCGCCATCGCGCCTCGCAAAGAATTCTGCCAATAGTGAACGGCAATATCGCGGTTTCCGCTTTCCACTGAAGAAAAGAAAGTGTCGCTGGAATTTTTCACCGAAGACAAAAGCTCTGTCATATATTTTTCTGAAATGGCGTAGACCGAAGAGCTAGTGGTGTGTGCGTAAAGCACGAGAACCACCGCCGCAGTAAGAATGATAAATGCCGCATTGAAGACCACCAAAAGGGTTCTGATTTTTATTTTCATATTTGCCTTAATCCCATAAGAAATCCACAGGCTAAGCCTGTGGAGCGATAGAGGGTTACAC
>CAJUBD010000032.1 GCA_910584475.1 uncultured Treponema sp. | reverse complement strand
CTATTGTAACACGAGGTTTCTTTTTGGTGTAACCCTCTATCGCTCCACAGGCTTATCCTGTGGATTTCTTATGGGATTAAACAATTTAAGTTGTTTGAGTTTTTCTTTCATGATATCCCCTATTTTGCAATCGCAAATAATAAAAAAACGAAATGCCTTGACGTTTCCATCAAAGCGCGAGGCACTTTGCTTTCATCTCAATCTGAGTTTACCCCCCCCCATAAAAATCTCGTACCATGGCGATGAATTTTTCGGCTACAGGGCTGAACGAATGAGTTTTTTTCCAAGCGAATACGCTGTTCGATGCGAACGCGGGACTTAATGGAACTGACGCAATCTTGCTTTTGTCCCAAATATAATCATGCACTTCTACGCCAAGCGAGATTCCCAAGCCCGCCAAAACCATGATTACGGAGTTCGTGGAAAGGTTGCTTGTAAATAGAATTTTCGCCTGCGAGAACGAATCGCCAAACCACGCCGCCAGCTCGCTCTGCACGTTCATTCGGCGCGGAACTATCAGCGGCACATTCATAAGGTCGTGCGCCGTCACTCTTTTTTTCTTGGAAAGAGGATGGTCGCTTCTCATCCGCGCCACCCATCTTTCATTTTTTTCCAACCTGATGAAGTCAAATTTTTCAAGGTCAACAGGTTCAAGTAAAACGCCCATATCGACAAGCCCTTTTTCAAGCTGCTCTTTTATCAAGTCGGCGGTGGCGGTGAAAATGTCATATTTTACGAGCGGATACTTTTCGCTGAACTTCCGGAAAAGATCCGGCAAAAAATTCACAGCGGAAAGTTCGCCGCAACCAATGCTGATTCTTCCTTCTATGTCGACCGCCTGTGTGGACACTTCCTGCTCCGTCTTTTCCACGAGCGAAAGGATTTCTTCCGCTCGCCGTCTAAAGAAAAATCCTTCTGCAGTAAGCGTGATTTTTCTTGCCCCGCGCTTGAAAAGCCTCACGCCCAGCTCGTCTTCCAATTGCGCCATCTGTCGGCTCAATGTCGGCTGTGTCACATTGAGCACATTTGCCGCCCTGTTCACGCCTTCTTCCTCGGCCACTGCGAGAAAGTATTTCAATGTGCGAATTTCCATAAAGAACATTATAGCACGAAAATATTTTTTTTCAAAGCGAAATTGCCAAAATAAAACTATTGCTATATTTTCCTCTTCGTGATAAACTCCTCATTATATATGGACAATTCCCGTGCGCTCACCCAAGGCTCGCTCTTTAAGAACATTTTCATATTCTCCGTGCCGCTGATTTTTACGAATCTCTTGCAGACGCTTTTCAACATGGCGGATGTAGCGGTGCTCGGAAAGTTCGCGAGCGGAGAAGCATTGGGCGCGGTCGGCTCTACTTCGATGATTGTGTTTTTCGCCACAGGAATCCTAATCGGGATTGGCTCTGGCGTGAACGCGCTCGTTGCGTTTTTCATCGGCGCGGGCAAGTCCAAGGATATTCGAGAGGCGTTGCATACTTCCGCAATTCTGTGCACTGCAAGCGGCGTTTTGATTTTCGCGCTCGGCGAATTTTTTGCGCGAGAGATTTTGATCTTGCTCCACACAAAGGACGAACTGCTTGAAGGCGCGCTTTTATATTTGCGCATCTATTTGGTTTCGCTCCCGGCGGTCGGCTTCTACAATTTCGGAAACGGAATTTTGAGCGCGGAGGGAGACACGAAAAGCCCGCTCATTTATCTTTTGATTTCGGGCGGAATGAATGTCGCGCTGAATCTGCTTTTCGTGATTCCGCTGAAAATGGCGGAAAGCGGAGTGGCGATCGCGAGCGTGATTTCTCAATTTTTTTCTGCCGCGCTGATTCTTGCGAAACTAGTCCGCCGCGACGACGCGCTCGCATTGCGCCTGAAGCATCTGAAAATACATCGCGAAAAGTTGATGCAGTTGGTGAGGATTGGCGTGCCGGCGGGCTTGCAGAACGCGGTGTTCGCTTTCGCGAACATGTTCATTCAAATGGGCGTGAATTCTTTTGAAAGCGCGATGGTCATCGCGAACGCAGGCTCGTCGAACGCCGACCCCATCGTATACAATGTGATGGCGGCGTTCTACACGGCGGCTTCCACGTTCATCGCGCAAAACTATGGCGCAGAAAACAAAGGACGTATTCTAAAAAGTTATTTCGTCTCGATGTTTTATTCCGTGGCGGCGGGAATTCTAGGCGGCGCCTTTTTCGTTTTGTTTGGTCGCCAGTTTATGACGCTATTTTCGGAAAATCCGCGCGTCATCGAACTGGGATACGAGCGGCTTTTCATAATGGCGTGCTCTTTTTGGATCGCGCCGTTTATGGACTGCACGCTCGCCGCATCGCGCGGGCTTGGCAAGACGATAATCCCCACCGTAATGATTTTCTTAGGAAGCTGCGTATTCCGCGTGATTTGGGTATACACTGTTTTCGCTCATTTCGGCACAATCTTTTCGCTTTTCGCGCTCTTCCCCTGCTCGTGGACAATCACGGCAATCGCCGAAATCGCGTATTTCATAAAGCTGTACAGAAGACTTCCGAAAACGATTTGACGCGATCATAAGCCAAAATAGCATTTCGCCGCCGCCATCATTTGCAACCGTAGCGCGGCAGAGCGAAAATCGGGCGATTTCATATCGATTCTGTCCGCATTGCATGTTGATGATATGCGCGAGTTTTGCGTTAAAAAATGTAGTTTTTGCGCGAAATCGTTTTTTTTTAACTGATTCTAATGTGAAATTCCTTTAGAATTTTTATTTTAATGGAATTTCACATGTGTATTGGCTTTAGAATTTTTAGTATGGACGAATTTCACATGTGCATTGGCTTTAGAATTTTTAGTATGGACGAATTTCACATGTGCATTGGCTTTAGAATTTTTAGTATGGACAAATTTCACATGTGCAACAACTCTGAAAATTCGCGTTTTTGATTTTTTTGTACAAAATTTGATGTGAAATCCGCGATTTTGGGCTTTTTTATGTGTGGGGTGAATGACCATTGGAATCTGCTTCTACCACAAATTGTCGAACCGAAGTCGCATATCGCTACAGATTGTCGGGTCTAGCCCGACAATGACAAAGGGCAAAGTCATACGCTTACGCGCACTTGACTATTTTCCCTTGCGCCCTTCGATCATCTTGACAAACATTTCAATCGTCTCTGGATCTTGATGGCTGAAGAATGAGCTTTTTGCCGTGTCGAGCGCGGCGATTTTTTCCATGTCATCGGCGGAAAGCGCAAAGTCGAACACATTGAAGTTTTCTTTCATTCGCTCAATGTGCGTTGACTTGGGAATCACGACGACACCGTTTTGAATGTTCCAGCGCAACATAACTTGCGCGGCGGTCTTGCCATATTTTTTGCCGATTTCGCATACGACAGGATTTTCAAAAGTTCCGCCGCGCCCCTCGCCGAACGGCGCCCATGCTTCAAGCGCGATGTCGTATTTCTTCGCCCATTCCTTCAAAACCTTTTGCTGGTTGAAAATATGGCATTCCACTTGATTTACCATCGGGCGGATGCGGTTGAAGTTCGCGAACTCAACCATGCGGTCAACATAAAAATTTGAAACGCCAATCGCGCGGATTTTTTTCGCATCGTAAAATTCCTCCAACGCCCGCCATGCGCCGTAACTGTCGCCAAAAGGCTGGTGCAGCAAAACGAGATCTATGTATTCAACCTTGAGTTTTTCAAGCGAGGCTTCAAGCGACTTTTTCGCCGCCTCGTAGCCGTAATGTTCGAGCCATACTTTCGTGGTCAAAAAAATTTCTTCCCTCGGAACGAGCGACTTCGCAATCGCCAAACCGACTTCCTCTTCATTGAAATAACTTTGCGCCGTGTCAATGTGTCGGTAGCCAACGCTCAACGCGTCAAGAACGCACCTCTCGCATTCCTCTTTTGTGACTTGATAAACGCCATAGCCAAGCATCGGCATCTTCACGCCATTCGACAATGTTTTGTATTCCATAATTTTCTCCTATAAAAAGTCAAGAGCGAAATTTCAATTTCGCGAGTGGCTTTTTAGTGTGCGCGGTAAGCAACTTGTTGCGACGCGCACAAGTATATGACAAAGTTTGCAACGCAAACTTTAGTTGATAAAAATGCCGCGCTATTTTAGCGGCGTTTTTATCATACCTCCAAAATATAATTGCAATAATGATAGATCGCCACGCGAACTGTCATTCCCGCACTTGATGCGGGAATCTGCTTACGCTACAGATTGTCGGGTCTCGCCCGACAATGACAGGTCGCCACGCGACCACGAGTTTCGCTTTGCAAACTCGCCCGACAATGACAAAGGGCAATCGCCTGGCTTGCGCCGCGCGTAACGACAATGACAAAGGACAAAAAGGCATATCACTTCGCTTGCCTCACAATCCACTCCTCCACGAGGGCGGCGATTTCCTTGTTGTTCATCTCCTGGAACAGGAAATGGCTGTTGCCGTGGATTCCCATCTTGGGAAGGTCATAGACTTCCGCGAAGCCGCCGTCCGCCGTGTAATTTTCGGCGAACTCGTTCGCACCGTCTCGAACATTCTTCCAGAACGATGTTGACTGAATGTCGGAAGGACCGTTGTCGATGTAGTCGCCGAAGATGACGAGCATCGGAACGCCCGCCTCAAGGAATTTCTTGTACGCGTCGCTTCCGCGCTCCGGGCAGCCACCCGGCTCCACGGCAATAATAGCCGCCACATTTTCCGCAGGTGTCTGCCAGCCGACCCGTCCGCCCTGCGAGTGCGTGACATACACCGATTTTTTCCCCGTCATCCTTCGCACATCGGAAAGCACCGCGCCAAGGCTTTCACCGAACAATTTCTCATCGTAACTTCCCGTGTTCACGGTCATCTGTCGGAAGAACTGGTTTTGCGCCTCGTCTCCCGCTGGGAACTGCGAGCCTTCATAGCGGTCGGGCGCGACCCGTCCGATTCTAAAGTGCGTGTACCACGCTTGGTCTCCAGGCTTATAGTCTTTTGAGTCCGCGCTCCAAGTGTCAATCGTGTCGTGCGTCATCGAAGCGGTCGCGCCTGCCGCCCCGCGTCGTGGCTGGTCAACGAGGAAAACGGAATGTCCCGCGCGCAAAAAGAAGTCGCTCCATCCCTCGCGTCCATCGGGCGTTGTCTGCCAGCCCATGCGGCTTTGTCCGTAGCCGTGCAAAAAGACGACGGGCAAACCTTTTTCCTTCGCAGGAATTTGGAAGAACACATTCGCGTGGTCAACATGCGCCGTCGTTCCTTTGCGCGTCGCGTCGAGCCAGTTCGTCTTTTCATCGTATTCACCCGGGACAGGTGCGGTCACCGTTCCTCCTGAAGAAAACAATCCTTGCCGCGAAATCGAAATCGGCTTGTCCTTCGCGAAGGATGCCGAACCAAGCGCGATTGCGGCAAGTACCGCGACGGTTGTTTTCAAAACAGTGTTCATTTTATCATGCTCCATAAAATCTATCTTACTCCGATTTTAGAAAGCCACGCGCTGACTTCCGATTCCGTCGCCCGCGTTCCAAATCTTTTTCCCGCCTTCCAGTTTTCTTTTCCGCCCGCAATTTCTTTGAGCAAAATGTCGCTTCTTCCAAGCGGCGTGCTCATTGAAGTGCAAAACGGAATCACGGTTGTGCTGTCCAAATTCGCTTTCGTTACAAATGAAGAGAGTGGCCATGCGGAAACGCCCCACCAAATCGGATAGCCCACGAAAACCGTGTCGTATTCCGCAAAGTTCGGCATTTCGTTCTTGAGCCCGGGCAGGACTTTTTTCATCCCGTCCACCGTCGCCTGTCCGTTCGCCCTTCCCTCAAAAATCCGCTCATGCTCCACGCAGACGCGGCTTTTATTGTTCGTCCAATTGAGGTCGGCGGAAGAATACGGCTCTTCAAGCTCGATTTCGAGCAAATCCGCGCCAATGATTTTGGCGATTTTCTCCGCCACGCCTTTTGTCGTTCCTGTCGCGGAATAATACACCACAAGAGTTTTTTTGCCGTTCAATTGAATGTTGCCCGTTTCTGATTGCCCTTGCGCACATGCCGCCACTGACAATAAAGCCGCCGCACTAACTGCGCATGCAGCGCGTTTCATCTGAATGTTCACTTTTTCCTCCAATATATTTCTCTCCGACATTTTCCAAAAAGTGCGCTTTCCACCCGTTCAAACATCGCGTAAATCTCATTCAACCTCTGGAAGCGCGTCGTATTCCTCGTCTGAAATCGGCTCGTACCATTGAACGCCACCCGCTCTCGTGTTTGCGTTTGCCGCGATGTGGGCGAATACCCCTCCCTTGCTTCCGCCGTGCCAATGGCGCACGCCCGGAGGACACAGCGCGACATCTCCCGGACGAAGCACCTGCACTTCGCCGCCTTCCATCTGGTGGTAGCCGATGCCGTCGGTCGCAATCAGAATCTGTCCGTCCGCGTGTGAGTGCCAGTTGTTGACAACACCCGACTCGAACGCCACATAGTGCAGGGACGGAGCGCCCGCCGTGTTTTCCGCGCCCGTAAGGTCCGAGACATAGGCCACTCCGCTGAATGTGGGAAGCCTCGCGCCTTTTTCCGCGCGGCTGAACTTCAAGCCGCCATATTTTTTCGTCCTTTTGGGATATTCTTCCGCGTCAAGGTTCGCATACTCCTCGTCGCTTAAATGGACGATTTCGCCCGCGCTCCGGCTGTCTTTCCAGTGCGGATTGTAGATGACAATCTGGCTGAAGTAGCTGTTCGGCGCGGCTCCGTGCCAATGCCGAACTCCCTCCGGGATTTCCACGACATCGCCCGACCGGAGTATCTGCGCCTTCTTGCCTTCCTCCTGATAATAGCCGATTCCTTCCGCCGCCATGACAATCATGCCGCCGTGGGTGTGCCATGCGCTGCGCGCTCCCGGCTCGAACACGATGCAGTTCGTCTCGGGAAAATTGAATGTGTCCTCATTCGCAATCATGTCGGTGCGATAGACGCGCCCGATGAACGACGGCGAATCTAGAAGCCGCCCCACAGGAAATGTGATTCCCTCTCGCGACACGACTTCTCCGCCCTTTGCGCTTGCGCAGCCTGAAAATGATGCCGTCAATGCCGCCGCAATTCCCGCGATGGCAAAAAAAGTTTTTTTCATAGTCAACCTCCAAAAAAGGATTATATCGCAATCACTGAATGAAGTTCAGTTTCTCGACCATAGTGTTTTTTCCGCGTTAGGGACGAGCCCGACCTGCGAGTTTTCGTAGAAAACTCGTTAAGTGAGCAAAGCGAACGACTAACGCCCTTATTTTTAACTACAATTTATTTCCGAAGAATTCGATGAACTTCGCCGCTTCCTGCTCCACATATTCTGGAACATGGTAGGTTTCGATGTGCTCGGCCCCGGGAATCAGAAAAAGCTCCTTGTCATTCGTTCCGGTGGCCTTTTGAAACGCCTCGTCGGTGAGATAGCGCGTGTCGGCGGAACTTCCACAAACCATCAAAAGCGGCTGGTCTATCAAGTCCATTCTGTCGGTCGCGTCCCAGCTCATCAAGTCGAGGAGGCTTGATGTGGTGTAGAGGAATGTGGAGTTGGGATGGGCGTGCGTGCGGAAATAATAGAAGACCCCGTCGCGGTAAAGCGGGAACGGCAGCTTTCGGGCATCCTCGTCCGTCATGCTCTCCATGCCTCCTCCCGTGAGCGGCGCATCCTCTCCGCGTGCCTTCCGCCGCCCGCGCCTCGCTCGCCTCCTTGAGCCGCTCCTGGATTGTCGCGATTTGGGAATCCTGAAATCCATTTCTGCGTACGCGTCCCGAGTTGAACATTGAGAGCGTCGCGACCGCCTTGATTCGCTTGTCGCTTTGCGCCGCGCCCAAGGTGTATCCGCCTCCGCCGCAGATTCCGAGTGCGCCGATTCTTGATGAATCCACCCCGGGGAAATTCGAGATGAAATCGACCATTCCGTGAATGTCATTGATTCGGAAGGCGGGCTTGTCGGTGTGGCGGGGGAATCCGCCGCTCGCTCCCTGGTACGATGCGTCCGCCGCCACGGTGATGTAGCCGGCCTCCGCCAGTCTTTGCGCGAACAGTCCCGCCACTTGTTCCTTCACGCCGCCGTTCGGATGGGCGACGACAATCGCGGGATACTTTTTGTCCGACTTCGCATCGTAGCCCGCCGGCGTGTAGACATTCGCCGCGATTTCGATTCCGTTCAAATGGTAGCGCACCGAGCGGATGTTCACTTTGCCCGCCTCGTTCTTTTCGATTGCGCCCGCATAGACCAGCCCCCACGGATTTGAGTTGTGGCTTTTCATCTTCTTCACCTCCTTGAAGCGAATCCCGTTTTCCGCCGCGAAAGTCGATGCGGAAAGTGAAAGCGCGACGGCGCATGCCAAAACAGATTTTCTCATAATTTCCTCCTAAAAAGGTGTTTTGGAAGTGAAAACGAACACTCCATTTGTGCGTTCATTTTCATACACTCCTTAAAAGTTTTGAAAAGTTTGGGCGTTCCCCTCGCTTTCGCTCGGGTCGGGCTTTTCGGGGTTCCGCGCATCCGTGCTCCATTCCTTCGCTCCCGTCGGTCGCTTCGGAACTCGCCCATGGCTCGCCCCTCCAATCCCTAACGCATTGTCAGTTCATAAATCAAATTATAGCGAACTCGGTTACCTTTTGTATATTAGAACTTTTTCAACGCACATTGCGCAAAACGCAATGTGGACAATTTTGCGCCTTTTTGCTATGATTATCGCATGACAGAAATTCCTGAAATCCGCCTGCTGAAAAATCTTGTTGCCATCGCGAAGAACAGGACGATGCTCGCCGCGTCTGAAGAGCTCGCCGTCTCTCCCTCCGCGCTCACCCGCTCGATGCAGCTTCTCGAGGACGAGCTTGGCGTGACGCTGTTCGACCGCGCGAAAAACAAAATCTCGCTGAACGAAGTGGGACTCGCGGCCGTCGGCTATGCGGAAAAAATAATCGCGCTTTCAGAGGAAATGCGGGAAAGCCTTTCGCTTTTGGAAAGGCAAAGCCGCGCCATCGTCATTGGAAGCGTCGCGCCCGCGCCGATTTGGTTTCTCAAGGAAAACCCGAGCGATGATTTTGACGGGCGAAAAATCGAATTTCAAATTCTGGACGAAACAGAGCTTCTGCGGCAATTCGAGGGCGGAAAGTTCAATCGGGCAATTTTTTCGTTCGCGGCGGAAAGCGACGCGCGGCATTCGCAAAGTTTTTCCTCACGAAAAATCTGCGAGGAGCGCCTTTTCTTTTCGCTTCCAAAAAGTCATCGTCTTGCGCAAAAGAAGTCGCTTTCGTTTTCCGAGATGGACGGGGAAACGTTTATCGTTGCCTCTGGAATCGGATTTTGGGACGATGTGCACAGGAGAAACCTTCCATCGTCTCGTTTCATAATTCAAAACAGCAAATCCGAGCTTGAGGAAATCACGCGCAACTCGACCCTGCCGCATTTTGTGACCGACTTGAGCCTAAAATACCAAAAGCGCCCCGTGGAGGAAAAAGCCGTCATTCCGATTCGAGACAAGGACGCGATGCAGGAATTCTTTTTGTGGGAGAGAAAATGACCTCAGAGCAAGCCTGACCGAGCCTTGCCGTTCGCAGTGAACAAGCGAGTTTTCATTTGTGAAAAAAATCAACCTAAAATCAACGGCAACAATCAGTCGCCGATTTTAACGTCCAACCAGTTGCAGAATTTCAAATTTTTCTTTATATTCATGATATGAACTTCACAATAGAGGATTCTCGCATTTATGCGAAAGACGAAAACGGAAAGATTATTGCCGAAATCACATTCCCCGCAAAAGACGGCGTCGCCATCATAGACCACACATTTGTTGACGAATCCCTGCGCGGACAAGGAATCGCGGGGCAGTTGATGGAAGCGGCAGTCGAAAAGATACAAGCGGATGAAAATAAAATCGCCGCCACCTGCTCCTACGCCGTAAAATGGCTTGAAAGCCATGAGGAAATCCCGCATTTAGAAACGAACGCGCCGCTTTCCTGCAAGGTCGGAGGAAGGCGTTGAAGTTTGAAAGACGCGCTCAATTGAGGTTTGCCCAAAATTGCAATTTTGGGCAAACTGCCCTAGATGTATTTGCGAGAAACGGCAGGCGCTCCGTTATCTTACCTGCATTTCTCGACGCGCCCTTGCTCCACTCTTCTAATACCAGTCGTGCTTTTCGTTCCTGTCAAGCGCGGCGATTTTTGCATCTCCTCATCGCTCAATTCAAAGTTGAACACGCTGATATTTTCCTTGATGTGAGCGGGATTGCTTGAGCCTGGAATCGCGACGACTCCGCGCTGCAAGTGCCAGCGCAAAATCACCTGCGCGGAACTCACGCCGTGCGAAGCGGCGATTTTTGCAATCGTTTTGTCCGAAAGCAAATTTTGAGTGTAAGGGCGGCCGCCAAGCGGATACCAAGCCTGCACGGCGATTCCCAAATTCTGCATATACGGCACGACATCTTTTTCCTGATAGTACGGATGGATTTCGTTTTGCACGAGCGCAGGCTTGATGTTCACGCTTGCGATGAAATCGTCAATTTCTTCGATGTACCAATTCGACAAGCCAGCCGAACGGACTTTCCCTTGAGCGATGAATTTTTCAATCGCCTTGTACGCCTTTATGTCATTAGAACCAGGATGGTGAAGCAGCATCATGTCGATATAGCTGATGTCCAATGTGTCAAGTGCGTATTGAATTGCTTTTTCAGGATTTTCAAATTGCTCGCCTGGATATATTTTCGTGATGACAAAAATATCCTCTCGCGGAACGCCGGATTTTTTTACAAACTCACGAATCGCCTCGCCGACTTCTTTTTCATTGTCGTACATAAACGCCGTGTCAATCAAACGAATGCCTTGTTCCAATGCGGAACGCACTGCCTTCTTGCAAGTCTCGCCGCGCAGAGAATAAGTGCCAAGCCCAAGAATCGGCATTTCATATCCAGAGTTCAATGTGATTTTTGGGGCAGTTCCATTCTTCGCCGATTTCAAATTGAACTCGGACACTTGTGCAAAAGCATTTTCCTGAACTGCCGCTCTTCCAGAATCCTTTGCGTAGGCGTTGAACGCGAAAAGTGAAAGTGCCGTAACAGCAACAATGTTTTTCATTTTTTTCTCCGTCATATCAAAAACTAATTTTTTTATAACTCTTGATGGATTTGCTAGCCACAACACACATTTCGAGAAACAGAAATAATTGGACAACACTCCAAGTGCCGAGATTTCTTCCATTTTTTTTTAACCTTCCTGCCGAATCACTTGCACTATGCTAGCTCGTTTTATTTTTCCAGAAAAAATCCATGCGGAAAACACAAACGCCACAGTCACCGCGAGAATCGGAAGCACGACCGACAAAAACGAAATACCGCATTTGAATTCACCGATGCCGAGCGTTTTGAAAATAGCGGAAACGAGTGGACTTGAAACAAAAAGCGAAATCACCGTACCAAAAATTCCGCCAAAAATCACGACAAGCAAAAATCGCAGTGAAAAAGAAATCCGCAATGCAGCATCAGTAAAGCCCACACTCTTGTAAATCGCAAGATTTGAGCTTTCACTTTGCAACAGTTTTTGCGTCGTGAGCATCGCCGAAATCAAAATAAAAACAGTTGCGACGGCATAACACAAAATGATAATCGTGCGCATAAGCCGCACGATTCCAGAAAGTCCCGACCAACCGTTCGTATGCACATCAATTCCCGAATAATTTTGCTTGAGGAATTCCATTTCGTAGTCGCGATAGGCATCGTTTTCTTGGATAAAATGAACGCACCAAACAAAGCCTGTAATGTCACCGATTTTTGAATAGCCTTCAGTGCTCATTCCTATATTATTTCCCATGCCATTTGCGCAAGCGTATATTCCACTTACCGTATATATTGTCGTGCGCCCACGAGAACTCACCGTTGCTTTGTCGCCGATTTTCAAATTCAATTCATTTGCGATTGTGTGCGTAATGAGAATTTCGTTTTCACCACATTCACTTCCCGACAAAATGTGAAAATAAGTTGTGTCGCTCAAAACATTTGTCGTAGTTGCAAATCCATTTATCGAAACGCTTTGCATCGCAAGTTCGTACTTTTCTTTTATCGGAGAATACCAATTCACTGCACGTTCGATTTCGTCCATCGGCACTTCCGCATTAAATGGCTGAACACCCAAGTCGTGTTCCGCCACGGAAAACGCATTCGCAAGTCCTTCTCCGTTCGGACCGAGCCACGATGCTATTTTTCCAATCACAGAAAGAAAAATCACGAGTAAAATCGAAACGAACAACACTCCCACATAGCGAGATTTTTTTGTGGCAACTTCACGAATGGAAATTTTTGCAAGCATCAATTCGCCGGCTATTTCTGACACCGATTTTTTTACAGACACCAACTCTTGCGCACCATTATAAATATGAACTGGCGGAATTCGTGCAATTTTTTTTGTCGCACAAAAAAGATACAACGCAAGCAGAAAAAGCAATCCAAAAGAAAATAAAATGATAAAAATTTGTGGGAACGCAACTTCAATCAAAAACCCTGTAGAAGATACAAGCGCACGAGCGAGGCATTTTGCAAGCGGAAGGCCTAAAGCTGCGCCGAGCAAGATTCCAAAAAGAAATGTCGCGCTATAAATTAAAATGCAAGAAATGCGAATGTGCGCGGCCGTTATTCCAAGAGTTTTGAAAGCAGCCATATTTTTCTTTTCTTGCTCAAGGATTCCCGAAAGCGTGTGAGCAATTACAATGAACACCGTTGCAATTAGCACCAGCGAAAAAACAAACATAACTCCGCACAAAATGGTTTGCAACAAAATCATATAATTAAAAATCGAATTTCGTGTATAGGAAAATTCCGTAAAAAGAGGAACTCGCGTTTCGCTTTGGATCTGCTGATTTATTTTGCGAATCGTATATTCCGCATGAATGTCTATATGAAGCATCGCACCTGATTTTGCAAGCACATCGTTTTTGTCTGTAACAGCAAGTTGATTTTCAACTTCAAAAAAGTCTTCGGCGCAAATCAAAAAACTTTTCATATCTATCATCGCGCTTCCCATAAATGCATCTTCAAAAAATCCCGCCACAGTAAATGTTCTTGTTCCACCATCTGTTTTATCGATTGCAGAGATTTCAAAATTAATTTTGCTTCCGATTTCTACGTCAAAACGGGATTTCAACGCAGGAGAAATAAAAATTGTTCCCGGAAGAATGGTTTGTTCTGTAATTTTCTCTCCGTTTTCATCAATAAAATTGTAGTGAAACTGTTCACTCGGCAAGATGAGTTCGCCGTCATTGTCAGAAAACACTCCTGTAATTTCGTAGCCAGAAAAAATTATTTTTTGAGCCGTCACATTTTTTACTCCGTCGATTTTTGCAACTTCTGCAACAAGCGATTTATCGTTGCTGTTCGTCCAAATCGTAAAATCGCCAAAGCCGAGCGAATTCATTTTTTGCAATACAGACTTCTTTCCACTGAAAAAAATAGCGCTCGAAGAAAACGCGCACAACACCGCGAGAAAAACCATGCACAAAATCGAAGCGATTGCAGAACGCTGTCGTCGTGAAAAAGATTTTAAAAGGAGAGAAAACATCACCATTCCATTTCCTTGAGCCATGCCTCAAGCATTTTTTCCCGCTCCGATTTATCAGCTGTTTCAAAATTAAGTCCGCCCCGAATGCGACCGTCTTCCAAATAAAGGATTCTGTTTCCGCAAAGCGCGGCATTTTTGTCGTGCGTTACCATAAGAATTGAAAGCCCTTCCACGTTGAGTGCGGAAAAAAGTTTTAGCACCTCATCCGAATTCGCCTTGTTAAGAGAACCTGTTGGCTCATCGGCAAAAAGTATTTTTGGATGTGAAACTATAGCCCGCGCGATTGCCGCTCGTTGCGACTCTCCTCCAGAAACTTGAGAAGGAAATTTTTTCGCCGCTTTTTCAAGTCCCATTTTTTGAACAAGCGCCGCGGTTCGCTTATACATTTCTTTTGATGGAATTTTTGCTCGTTCCTTTCTTGAAGCACATTCACTTGCATATCCTGCTACCAACATATTTTCCAAAAGCGTCAGATTGCTCACCAAATGCATTTGCTGGAACACAAACGAAAATTCCGTTGCGCGAAGTCGGGCAAGTTGTTTTTCGCTCGCGGAGGAAATTTCCGTATCCTTGTAAAAAATAGTTCCGCTGGTCGCCTTATCCATACCGCTCAAACTGTAGAGAAGCGTGGATTTCCCGGAACCAGATGCGCCCATTATCACAGTAAAATCCCCTGCGAAAATTTCCAAATTTATTCCAAGCAGGATGTCCGTGCCGCCAGCCGACTTTTTTACATTCTTTGCGGAAATCAGAACTTCACGATTTGTCTTCATTCTCCGCACCTCAATCTATGCATAAGATAATCAAGGCAATCTATCCGTCTTTCGTATTTGTGAAGATTCTGCAAAATCCGAAAACGCTGTTTTTCGAGCAAACGCAACTTTTCCTCTGTATCACACATTGCAAATGAATCGAGCATTCCTTTCGCTTGAGTACAACCAGCAGCTTGTAGATTTTCAGAAATTTCATTTTCCGTCATTTTTAGTATCCTCTCAATCATGCACATTCACATTTCTCTCGCAGTTGCACTTTTCCGTTGCAATCTACGACTTCATCGCCGCGAACAATTTCACCAACGCTATCACAAATGATTGTGCCGCTTTTCGGATTTTTTATAGAATCGACATGTCCGCAAATTTCCGCCTGAACATCAGAATTTTCAAATGCCAAATCGCAACCGCGCATTGTACAATTATACAAACGCAAATTCTTGCAATAACAAAGCGGCTGCGTTCCGATGATTTCACAGTCAATCAACGTAAGTCCGTCAGAAAACCACGCCAAATATTCGCCTTTGATGACGCTATTTTGCACGGTGACATTCTTGCTGTGCCAAAACGCGTCCTTTGTATCCAACACGGAATTTTCGATTTGCAGATTTTCCATATACTGGAATGAATACTTCCCTTTCATACGAACATTTTCCAAAGAAACATCGCGACTGTCCATAAAGACATATTCCGCTTCCAATTCGGAATTTTCAAGAGCAATACCTGAACTCTTCCATCCAAATTCTGGAGAAACAATCTTAGAACCTTCGATTTGAATTCTATTGCATTCGCGAACGGCTTTTATTCCACTCAAAGTACAGTTGGAAATTTTTCCATCGTTAGAATACCAAAGTGCCGCGCGAGAAAGCTCGTCCATCGAACAGTTGTGCATTTCAAATTTTTTCACATGCCAAAGTGGATAGCGCAAAGAAAATTTACAGTCAAACAAATTTACATCGCGGGATTCCTTGAGCGATGATTCACCATCGGCAGGACCTGCGAACACGCAATTCCGAATATCTGCGTTTTGCATAAAGTAGAGCGCACGCTCTTCGTCAAAATTCTTGTTTTCAATAATGGTTCTCATATTTTCCTCCATACCAAAATACTTTCAAATCATCTATGCAACAATCAGTTGCTTTTTGCCAGTTGTTGGATTCACCGCGATGTAATCCACGAGTGTAATCTTATAACGGACAAAATCAATTCTTTTTTGAAGCATAAAATCATCCATAAGTTTTCTGATTTTGCCACAAACAAATTTTTTATCCGCGCTTTGTGAAACTTGAATTTTCATTTCAAATTCCGCTTCTGATTTTTTTTCAAACTGATAGTCGAGCAAGCCTTCAACGCAAAGTCCTTCCACAGAAAGTGGATGCAGAAAATCCTGTTCGCCATCTTCCCTCGTGAACCAAAGCACGTCCTCATCGCGAGAAAGCAACACGCGTGATTTTGTGAAATTGCATTGCTCTTTTTCATTTGCATCGCTCGAAAGAAGTTCAAGGCGATCGTTCAGTTGATAACGAATGAGCGGCTGAGTAAAATTGTAAAGGCAGGTCAGGAACATTTTTCCGTCAACAATTTCGATAAAATTCAAATCGTCAAAAAGAAACATTGAATCACTTGAACTGCCCTCTACGCCAAGCGCAAGACTCTCGCTCGCTCCGTAAAAATTGATTACAGGACAATTGAATTTTCGTTCGATAAAATTCCGCAGATTGCGAGAAAGAGGTTCGCCACAGGAAACAACCCGTTTTATTTTCAGTTCGGAAATCTCGTTGGAAAACTTCTCCGCCAAAATTTTTATCGCAGAAGGATAACCAATGATAAGGTCGCTTTTAATGTCGCGCAGCATTTTCCGCCAATTTTCAAAAGGCTCGCCGATATCCAAGAATTTCTGTCGTGCATGAAGATTTCTTATTCCGTCGCCGATTGCCATCGCACCACCATAGCGTCCGTTGGTCGCAGCGACATACAAGATTTTAGGACGATTTTTCAAGAGCGAAAGAATCTCCTTCGCGCTCATTCCCCACAACGCACCGCGAGTTATACCCAAAAGCATTTTCTGCCAAGCATCATCATCGTAAACAAAATATCGCGGAACGCCAGTGCTTCCCGAAGAATGAACGATGTGATATTTATTCTTGAACAGCGCATTGTTCACAGACGAATCACTTTCAACAAACGCAGCGATTTCACTTTGACACAAATCTTTTTTTGTTACGATAGAGTCAAAATTCCGCATCAAAGAATCTTTGTCCAGCATTGGAAACTGCGAAAGTGGCATCGAAGAAATGTTCTCGCGAGTTATTCCAGCCGCACCAAAAGTTTTATTATAATATTCTGAATTTTCAAAAGCGAAGCGCAACATTTTCCGCAACGCCTTTTCTTGCGATGCAAGGATTACTTCACGCGGCTTTCCTGCGTTTGCACGGAAACGAAAAAAAATTATTGCAAGTGAAATCGTGTTTATAATTTGATTATTGCACAAAACACGAACTATTACAAATACTTTGTTTTTATACAAAACTATGCTTTTGCAGCATATTGAAAAATCTGTATGTTACAAAACGAGGTCGCCTTAAAACGACCTCGTTTTGTAATACCTGCGCCGATGCTTACGCAGAAACCAAACGAAACGCCGCGCTGACGGTTTCAATCAAATCCTTGTGCTCGTGCTTGGAATAGCCCGTGCATCATGTGCGCAGGGCGAAACAATATTTTCCTGGAGTAAGATTTGCGGGATAGATTGGGGGGGGGTATCTCCCCGATACCCCGCGTCGGCACGGCTTCAGCATGAAAGAATTTACAGGAAGGGAATGATATGGTAAAATCCTAA
>CAJUBD010000031.1 GCA_910584475.1 uncultured Treponema sp. | reverse complement strand
TGCATGTACGACGACGACTTCAGAGCGAGGATTTTATTTTCGTGCTGAAGCCGTGCCCGCGTCGGGGAGACTCATTGAAAATTTATATTGGAATTAAAGCAAAAAGGCATTCCCATTGCACCTAAATTCCTCTTACGCCACGCACAACAGCTATAATACCAAGCAAAATCAAAATCCCTGCAAGCATGTAATTCAACACGATAAAAATTCTTCTCGTAATTCGTGGCTTGAACGCGGAGCAAATCGCGCTTAACGCCGTCCACCACGCAAGCGAGCCGCACAAGATTCCTGCCAAAAGCAACACTCCGCCAAAAGGTGTTTCAACTGCGCCAATTCTAAAAATTGCGAATGCGGAAATAAACGAAAGGAATGTCGCGGGATTTGTCAGAGCAACCAAAAATGCCGAATAAAAATTGACAAAAAGATTTGCGTTTCCATTTTCTTGAGTTTCTTGCGAGTTTTGGCGAGTGATATTCAATATAAATGCCGCCATCACAAAAAGAAAAGCGCCGCCGCACAATGTGATGATTTTTTCATAGCGCAAAATAAACCCAGAAACAAAACTCATCCCAAAAATTCCTGCGCTAGCGTAAATGATGTCGGCGACGGACGAGCCAAGCCCCGTGCAAAATCCTGCGAAAAATCCATTTGGCAAACTTCGGCGGATGGTAAGCGCACCGACCGCACCCGCGGGAATTCCGAAAATCAGCGAAATTGCAAGTCCTTTGAAAAAAAACAAAATCGGCATGGCGTTTCTCTCTCTTCGCTCAGTTTTTGTTCAATCGTTGTTTAAAGCAATTTTATAGACAGTCGAAAACTTTTCGCGGTGGCAATAATTCGCGCACAGATTTTCCCTGTCAAAAACAATGCTCCATTCAGTCGATTCAAATCCCGTGAAATTTTTCTTTGCGACACTTTCAAGCACATCTTTCGCTTGCGCCACATTCATCGCAGAATGCTTTTCAAGCGCCTTTTCCAATATTTTAAAACGTGTGTGCGACTGCGAAGTGCCAACACCAAACTTTCTTCCCTGCGTCAAATAAAAATTCGTCAAAATCGGCGTTTCAATCACGCTCATTTCGTTGTCGACATATTCGACCGCAACAGATTTTCCCGAAACGTCGCTCACAAAAAAATGCACCATATAATTCATCGAAGCGTGCATATCGTATTTTTGCAAAAGCGAAATCGCCTCATCAACAGTCGCCGCCTTATCAAGCAAAAGCCGAATCGCAGTAGTCGTTGTGATGTCGTCTCGTTCGCTCCGTTGATTTATAGTAGCGCTATCGGAAATCATATTGACCGCGACACAAAGACCCTTCTCGTTCATTCCGTCAAGCGGAGCGTAAAGCGATGCGAACGCCAAAACCTCATCTTTGAGAAAACCCCGCGCCGCGCCCGAACCTGACTTTATAAAATCGACATTCACGGTGGAAATCGAATCGTAGCCGCGCGATGGACGAGCAACAACAATCAACGCATCGCATTTTTGCCAATCGAAATTGCGCCCCGTCAAAAAGTGGTTTTCATTTTTCGCATCCTTTATTGTGAACGTGCTGCATCCGAACGCGCTTTCTGAAAACGCCAAGCCGTCAACTTCGCGCGAACGATTTCCCGAAGCGAGCAATCTTCTTGTTATAAACGAAAGCACTTCCCTGTCGCCTGACGCTCCGCCGTTTTTAAGGAATTCATCAAATGCATAATCGCCTGAATATTCCACAACGGAAAGATTCTTTTTGATTTTTTGAATCCGTGAAGTCACTTCGATTTTCCTTTCCGAAGAAAAAGCGGGAAAAACTGAATTTGAAAAAATGAAAATCATTGCAATCGAAAAAAATAAATTTTTCATAGTATTCTCATGTTTAATTCTTTTTCAAGTAGAAATAAACTTCCACGCCCCAATAGTCGCCTTTGTTGTCGTTCCATGCTTTTTGCACGTCACGACCTATTGCAGAAGCGTTTTCAAAATAGCCAACGCGAGTCGCCTTTAAGTTCGCTCCGTTCACATTGTTGAAGTAAAGCCGAAGTTGTCCGCCCGAAACAAGATACAATTCTCCAGCCTTTATGTCGGCGACTGTCGTTTCATCATCGCGCGAATACGAACCTCGAACGCGTTGCGCGACATATCCTGCTTTTTCTTCATAAATATAAGTCGGAAAAAGCAAGTTAGAGTTTGAAAGATAACCGAGCATCGTGCGCGCGGCGGCATTGTTTTGCATCGTAACTTGATAGCGCGGACCTGAATCGCGCCCGATTTGCACGGTAACGGCATTTTTCATTTCGCCCGAAGTCTTTTGTTGCGTCGAATTCTCTGGACGTAAAACATTCGCTGGTGGCGTGCCAGGATTTTCAGGGCCTTTCTGTGCGAAAAGCGAAACGACGGTCAATGCGCAAAATGTAAATAAAATTGTTCTTTTCATTTTTTTTCTCCTAAAGATATAGTTTATGCAATTTAATTTTTTACCAACGAAATCACGGCTTTGACATCGCCTTTGCCCAAAATGGCCTTTAAATCCGTTTGGCTCATTGTTCCGTCTTCGATTGCATCGAGAAAGCCAAGTCTTGAAAAACGGTAGGAATTGTGGTCGTAATAAATCACGAAGGTGTTTCCCCAAGTCAGCATAATGTCGCCGCATTTCGTGTCAATTTGCTCATCGTTCTGAACGAGTTTGAACGGCAGCGTTCCGTACTTTTCAAAATTGCTATAATCTACCATATCAAGTGCAAGCGGATTATCACGAAGTTTTTCTGCGAACGCCTGCGCGGAAGAATTTTCCGCAAGCGTTGCGAACAGTCTTGCCGTCGCGCCACTTTCGTTCATCACTTGAATTTCAATTTTCATATTCGATTT
Organism: uncultured Treponema sp.; assembly: GCA_910584475.1. GTDB lineage: Bacteria > Spirochaetota > Spirochaetia > Treponematales > Treponemataceae > Treponema_D. The sequence continues at coordinate 16,175 of CAJUBD010000031.1, read as the reverse complement.
CCTCCTATTTTCCGCTGTCGCAGTTCCCGCTGAATCCGAGCAGCAAGCAATCAGTGCGAATGCAAAAAGCAATGCAAAAAATTTTTTCATAGTATCTCCTATAATAAGATTAAGAGCGAAAGTCGCAATCTTGCGCTTGCTAACAATTTCGCGATTGGTTTTTACTGCGTTTTGTAACGAAGTGAAAAACGCAGTATGCAAACTTGAGTTGAAGACAGCCGCGCTATTTGTGCGGCTGTCTTCATACTTTCTCCCTATTTTCTTGGCAACACCTATTATTGACACGCCTATTATTTCACAAATCACAAATTATTGCCAAGGATTAAATTGAGTGTCAAAAATGTTACCCGAGAAAAAACAGGCGGCTGTAAAATCTATTTCAAATATTCTTTCAAGAATTCTTCAATCTTGTCAAATGGAATTATGTCTTTCTTGTCATACAAATCAGTGTGCACCGCGTCTGGAACTATGAGTAGCTCCTTGTTGTCTGTGTAGGGATTGTCCTTTATCATATCGGCGTAGGCATCGCGGCTCATATAGCACGAGTGCGCCTTTTCTCCATGAATGATGAGAACCGCCGAACGGATTTCATTCGAGTACTTCAAAATTGGCATGCCTGCGAAAGTAGCGTTGCCAATCACATTCCATCCTTCGTTCGAGTTCAACGAGCGTTCGGCATAACCGCGCGGAGTTTTGTAGTAGTCATAATAATCCTTGACAAAAAACGGCGCGTCTGCGGGAACTTCATCTGCAACACCTCCTGCACGAGCATATGTTCCGTTTTTGTAATCAACCGTGCGCTGTGCGTTGAGCGCTTTTTTCGCTTCGTAGCGAGCATTTGCATTGTCCGCGCTGTCAAAATATCCTTTCGCCGCAATACGCGTCATATCGTACATTGTCGAAGCGATGGTCGCTTTTATTCGCGTGTCCATCGTGGCGGTGTTCAAAGCCATTCCGCCCCATCCGCAGATTCCAAGAATCCCGATTTTTTCACTGTCGATGAAATCCTGCGTGGAAAGAAAGTCTACCGCCGCGGAAAAATCCTCCGTGTTGATGTCAGGAGAAGCCATATACCTGACATTCCCGCCAGACTCTCCTGTGAACGACGGGTCGAACGCCAACGCGACAAATCCGCGCCGCGCAAGCTCATCGGCGTACAGCCCCGAAGCCTGTTCCTTTACTGCGCCAAAAGGACCGCTTACCGCGACCGCCGCGTTCTTCGCTTTCATATCAAGATTTTTTGGCACATACAAATCGCCCGCCAAATTGATTCCATAGCGATTGTGAAAAGTCACTCTGTAGCGTGTGACATTTTCGCTTAATTCAAAAGTGTAGCCTTTTGCTTTTGAAATGTCCTTCATTTTTGACCTCCCGTTTTTTCCCTGCGCATTTGCAACAGTGAACGCACACAATGCGACTGCCGCCACGGCAACCAATTTTTTTGAAAGTTTCATTTTTACCTCCGTAAAAAGTTTTGTTGCTCTTATTATTTCACAAACTAAAAACTATTACAAATACTTTGTTTTTATACAAAATTATGCTTTACAAGCATAAAAAATTATGTTACAATATTTTGGTTTTGTCCTTGACTTTTTCGGGAGGAAAAATGGAATTTCGAGTCTTAAAGTATTTTTTGGCGGTAACCCGTGAGCAGACTTTTTTGGGCGCGGCGGAAGCAGTTCACGTTACGCAGCCGACGCTTTCTCGGCAAATTCAGGATTTGGAAGACGAACTCGGAAAGACGCTTATTGTCCGCGGAAGTCGCAAAATCTCGCTCACCGAAGAGGGGATGCTTTTCAGAAAACGCGCCGAAGAAATTTGCGAACTCGTCGAAAAAACGCAAAATGAAATTTCAGACTCCAGCGCATCGGAAATCTCAGGCGACATTTTCATCGGCGCAGGCGAAACAAATGTCATGCGACGGCTTGCCAAAGCGGCAAAATCCGTTCAGAAAAAGCATCCCGCCGTGCATTTTAAGATTGCCAGCGGTGACGCTGTCGACATAATCGAAGACTTGGACAAAGGTCTGCTCGACTTCGCGCTCGTGTTCACGCCGCTCGACATTGAAAAATACAACCGCCTCGAACTTGAAGACAAGCCTATTTGGGGACTTTTGTTGAGAAAAGACAATCCGCTTTGTGAAAAAGATTTTATAACGGACGACGACCTGCAAAAAATTCCGCTGATGCTTTCCCGCCAAATCAAGGACAATGCCGCTACGAAAAAATGGCTCGGCAAAAAACCTTCCGAACTTAACATCGTCGGCACTTACAATTTGCTCTACAACGCCTCGCTTTTCGTTCAGGAAGGGTTTGCGTCCGCTCTTTGCATTGACGGCATCATAAACACAAAAGGCACGAACTTGGTCTTTCGTCCATTGAAAAATCAACGCGAATCAAAATTGTGCGTAGTCTGGAAAAAGCGGCAGGTAATGACAAAGGCGGCAGATGTGTTTTTGCAAGAACTGCAAACGATTCATACTAAGGTGCAAAAGAAATAAATTAAGTCGCAAGATATCCGAATTGAGTTGATGTCGGGAAAAGACAAATCTCTCTCCCATTTTGATACGGCTTTATCCGTAACATACATTTTTTTTGCCAAGTCGTTTTGCGTCATTCCTTTTTCTTTTCGCAAAAAACAAACCATCTGCCCAAAGCTTTTCTTTTCCATAAAAAAACACCTCCGCTTTTGTGTTCATAAACATAATACAACAATAGCAGAAGTTTCTCAACCGACTTGCAGTTTACTTTGGGAAACCGTTAGTTTACTTTTAGTTTAGTTGTTCTTTTTTGAAAATTCAAAGGCAGTTAGAAAACTGTTGTACATCAAGTCGGCATAACAGAATCCGTCGCGCGTTTTTCTAAGGCAGAAACAATATCAACCGTTTTTCCGTCAAGATTTACTTTTCAAATTCCTCCGCCACATCCTTCAGCAATTTTCGTATCTACAAATGTTGCGGACACGCCGCCTCGCACTTGCCGCATCCAATGCAGTCGGATGCCTTGCCGTTGCGCGAGGTGTGGACAACGCCGTAATAACAGTCGGCGTTCCAGTCGTAAAAATCGTCTTGGCGCAATCACTATTTGATATAGAAAAAGCCCAAATGCAATCACTGCATTTGGGCAATAAGGAGGTTAAAAGCCGTCCGATTTTGCAAACGGCTTTTATTTCGTTTTACAGAAATTATTCTGATTTGTAAACATAACAAGTCATGTTTTTCGCAAACACAGATTCGTCATCGTCGTAGTCATACATATTGCCCATTGGAAGTTTTGCACATATTGTGTAATTTCCATTTTCTGCAACAGTAAATTCCGCCGAATAAGTATTCGGTTCATCTGCAACTGCGACCCATGTCAAAGTCGCAGTCTCAACTTTACCACTATCATCTTTAAAATAGGTTATTTCTACTTTGTCAGTTTCAGTGAATTTTTGACCTTCGGCCTTGAGAGTTATTTTACGCTCTGTATTATCAACTAGTGGTGCACCAACAAAGGAGAAAGCAGTATATGATGTGAGATATACGTCTACATCAATACTTCTACTTCTCGCAGCGACCAGCTTTCCGTCAACAAACGCTTCAACATAGAATTTCACGGATTTGACAGTCGTGTTGGCTTTTACACCAAGAGCTTCCGCCGCAAACTGTGCCCTGAAGTGTGTGTCACCATCTTTGGTGAAAGCAATCGCTGTTTTTTCGCTCTCAATTCTCTTGTTGTCGAAAGTCGTCCACCATGCATTGTATGTTACCGCTTTATAGTCCGAAATGCCCTCGAATGAAAGGACGACATAGTCATCTGCCTTCGAAATTCCATTTTTGTTACCATCAATTTTGTTATAGACTGTGGCTGCAAAACTATCTAATGAAACGCTTGGCATTGTCGATGCAGTCTTATAGCTATTAAGGCGTGTCGTCCTTATTCTGTAGACGTACTCCTTTGAAACCGCGATGTCTGTATCAACGGCCGTCCATGTGCATTTCTTGCCGCCAACATTGGCTTCAGAAGTAGGCGTAACCGCGAGAACTTTGTACGCGCTTTCAGACGCTTCCTTTTTCTCGATGACGAACGCGCTCGCTTCGACTCCCACGTCAGTAGTCCAAGTGAGTTCAACGGTGCCGTTTTTCTTATCCGCATTGAAGTCGCTGATGTCTACCGCCGCCTTTCTTTTAAGCGCAATGCCATCTAGTCTCAATGCTTCAGATTCACCGTAATAAGAGTTGAGTCCACAGAAAATTTGCACATCAACGCTATCAACGTTATCATTGATATACAGGTTATTTGTATCCACCACACATGAAGAGCCATCCTTTGAATCTACTATCTCAATCCACGTAAATCCATAAGCGGACTTCTCTTCGTCTTTCACGCTGTATGTGAATTTTGGGCGATCCTTTTTGACATCATCATCATATACTATCGCGTATGAATATATCACATCGTCCAAGGTAAGTGCAGGGAGTTTTTCGCCTTGCGCCTTTACGCTTCCCTCTGCCAATGTGATTTTCTTTTCGGCATAGGAGTCTTTCACAACCATCTGATAGCCATAGTGATTTCGTTTGTCGCTCAAGTTATACACGCGGTACGTGTACTCAACGCCCGTTTCAAGCACATTGTCGAAATTCACAGCGTCAAAGTAGCGGTTGTTAGCAAGGTTATATGTAAGCACTTTTTCCTCGCCGCCTTTCGCCTGTCGCGTAACTTTGAAGCTGCCGTTGTCCTTTACCTGTCGCCAAGTGAGCAAGACGCCGTAGCCGAGGTTCTTCGGATTGTCCAATTGCGGTTTGTCGGTTGAAACTATAACATTGAGGTCAATTGGATCAACATCATTGCTACATCCAGTAAGCAGTCCCAACGCCAAGATTGCGGGAACTGCGAAAAATTTTAAGAGTTTTTTCATATTGTAACTCCTTTTTTTATAAAAGCACGCGCCTCTCCAAACTGACGAATAACGCGAGTCTTTTAACTGTGTGGGAAAATAAAAGTGGCGCAATCGCGATGAAAGCACATCGAAACTACGCCGACCTCGTTTTGAGAAAAAGATTTGAATGTAATTTCTTCTAGTACAAAGAAACCATGCTACAATACGGTGGTACGCGATGCAGTGGGGGGGGGTAACGGGATGTTATTTTTAGCCATATACAAGAATGTCATCACCTTTTCCAAAATTATTAAAAGTATACAATTATTTTTAAAATCTGTCAAGTAAATTTGTCGTTATAACAATCAAAAATTAAGAAAACTTACGAAAGCGAGAAATTCAAACTTTTTTCGGACGATACAATTTTTTGAGACAAATTCTGTGGGCGGAAGAATTGCCAGCGCGAAGATTCTCGACACAATATTTGAACATTTAAAATCAGCAACTAAAATTGCGTTGCTGATTTTAATACGAGTTTTTTGCAAAAACTCGCTTATTGAATTGCGATTTCTCGCTTCGTTGCGAAATCGCGTTTTCAGCAACTCGGAAGTTGATACTTTCTTCGTTGCTGAAAACAAATGAAACGTTTTTTTGAGCGGATTCTTGCCGGCAACCGCGCGAGTCCGTCGATTTTCGTGCTTTGGCACAGGAAATCCGTTCTTTATCCAGTCACTTTCTTTTCTCGTTCCGCAAGACGATTTTTGTTTGAGCCTCTATGAAAAACATATTAAGTTAGAATTTCGATCTTTTTGAAATTCTAAAATATTATTGAAAGAGGCTCTTGGCGTTTAAAAAAAGAAAAGTCGCATGGATTTGAAAAATCATCACGCGTCCGCGTCCTACAAAATCAAATTCACGAGAATTCCAATCGCGAACGAGAACAGCATCACGAACAGGATATAGAGCGCGAAATGCCCCGCGCCGAGCGCAATCTTTAGTGCGCCGAGATTCGTAATCTTTGTGGCGGGACCGGTTATCATGAACGCCGCCGCGCTTCCCACGCTCATTCCGTCCGAAAGCCAGTCGAGCAAAAGCGGAATCGTGCCGCCTCCGCACACATACAGCGGAACTCCGACGGTCGCCGCCATCAAAACGCCCCACGCCTTGCTGCCTCCAAAAACGCGGCTCATCACATCTTCAGGAACATACCGCTGGAAAACCGCGCTCAACGCGATTCCGAGCAAAAACCATGGGCTCGTCGCACGAATGTTCCGCCAAACATTCTTCACATACCGCAGGAAAAGATTTTTGTCGGTGTCGTGGTCGCGCGGAGAGTCAAAGCCTGTAAAGTCAAAGTACGATTTGCCCTTGCCACAATAAACCTTCACGAGCAAGCCCGCGACGATTCCGCACAAAAAACAACTGGCGATTCGCACCGCGAGGATTTTCGCTCCGAGCGCGGCGCTGTAAACGATGAGCTGCGGATTGAGCAAAATGGAACTCATCATAAAAGCCGCCAAAAAGTCGTCCTTTACGCCTTTTTGGGAAAAGGCGGCGCAGATGGGAATCGTGCCGTACATGCAAAGGGGGGAGGCGATGCCGAGCGCGCTCGCAAGCGCAAGACCGACTATGCCGGGAATCTTTCGTCCGAGAAATTCCGCCGCCGCGTGAATCCACTTTTTCGCGAAAACGGAAATCGCCGAGCCAAGCAGAATTCCTATCCCCCAGTACCAGAAAATCTGGCGCAGCTGGATGTCGGAGTAATACCAAAGATAAATCGCCTCGCGTTTTAAGATTTCAAGCATATTCATATTGTGATGCATTATACCATAAACTAAAAATTTATTTTCGTCAACACGAAAGATTGCAATGGGGAATACAGTCTGCAAAAAGCCTTGTTTGCCGCGGCATTGCGCGTTTCCTTGTCCTAATCAAGCAGCCAATTCAAGCATTCGTCCCACAGAGTGTCTTTATAGAAATCCAAAATCTCATATTTTGATTCTGTTTGATAATAGCCGAGCAATTGCTTTGAATAGGGAAAGTTGATTGAGAGACAGCTTGTATTTTCCAAATCTTTAGACTTTACACTCGCGATTATAACCTCATCCAAGTTTTCTTGAATCTCTATGGAGCGCTCATTGTTTATTAAATCTAATAATTCCCTTATGTCGCAAAATTCAGGATAACTTGCTGAAACTGCATCAAACTTTGAGCGACGCTCCAAAAAATCGTTCTTTGAAAAAACCTCGCTTTCCAGCATTTTTTTACAGAGAGCATTCCAAGATGCAACAAACGCGTTGATTTTCTTGCTGTCAACTGCACAATAAGAGTAACTGTTTTTTGAATCTTTATACAGTTCATCAAAGCTAGCGACCATAAATTCTGCCGAATCCTTTTCCAGTGCATTGCTATTGGCAGAAATATAATTTGCTATTTCAAAGTAATCGCTGCCCATTCCAGGAATGTCTGTTTCAGCACCCACAATATAATTGCATGAGTTTTGTATCTGATAGCACACTTCAATCATCTGCATTTCGCATGCGTCAAACTGAAGAACGTCTATTTTTTTATTGAATGCCAAAGAATACTGTTCAAGACTCTGTGCAAAATCTATGATGGACATTGTGTTCTTTGCACCATAACCAGTAGTATAGTCATCAATAATTGCTCTCGATGAGACAGAAGAAGGAATCGTTCCATCGGGATACACTCCTCTCCCGTGACTCCAAATAGTAAGAACCGTCTTTTCAGAGGGGAAATAGGTTTCGCAAGTTGTAAGAAAATTCAACAATACATCGGGAGAAGTCATATTTAATTCCCCGTACTCGTATATAACATCATCATTCAAAGAATTGGTTTCTTTGGTTATGTACAGTAATTTTGTATCTGTCCAGTCGCCCTCGGATTTATCGAATCGTGGAGAGCGATCAAGCAAAACAATTATGTTTAGATTGTCATTGGATCCCACCCTTTTTAAGTCCAACACATTTTTTATTGCAAATCGCTCAAGATTATTGTCCGCAGCCATATAAATCAGATAATTCCATTTTTTTGCTTTATGGACATATAAAGAATTGATTTTTTCGGTGGTTTCGTTTTCGCATGAAGAGAAAGAATAAACAAACAAGTTTACTATTACAAAAAATTTAATCAAATTGATGAGCCAATATTTCTCTTCTTTCATATTTCAAAATATCAAACAAAAGTTTTTCTATGTCAGGAGTTCCATTTTTATTTTTATTGCAACCTGTCAATATCGCAATGCATATATCATATTCACTGTCATAGAACATCAAATTGTCACTTCCAACGCCTCTGCCATAAGAGCCGACAACTTCTATGCCATCATCTCCATTGTCGAAAAGTTTCCTGACTCCATAGCCATAATATTCGTTTGTTTCATCAATCTTTTCAATAGATTGATACATCGTATGTCTAATTTCATCTGCCACAAGTCCGTTGTCCGACAAAAGATTATATCCCCATTTTGCAGTCTGTTTGGCAGTTCCAACCATGCCTCCAGAAGTCCAGCTGACTTTTCCAATAAGCTCCATTCCATCGCTAATAAAGTCAGTTACATCCACAGGCTTGTTTTCATCTCCTTGAATCCAAAGAGGCTCTGTGTTTGGAAAGATATGAGGATGCTCAAGCAGTGAATAATCAACCGTATCTTGTGGAACTAAAGCGAACTTCAAAGCCAAAGGCGTGTAGAGTTTTGACTTTAACCACTCGTTTGCAGTGCAGCCTGTAACCTGCTCCAAAATCATGCCCAATAATATATAATTTGTTGATGAGTAAATATAAGACTTGTTTTTGTCATACGGAGTTTTTACAAGGCTCAATACAACAGATGGATTCCATTCCATATATCTGAATGAATTCAATCCAAGCAAAAGAGAATTAGTGGTGGCGTAGTCAGCAATTCCTGACCTATGGCTTAATAATTCGCCAATGGTCGCACTTGCGTTTATCGAGCCAATTTCAGAATAATCAAAATATTTTGAAAGCTTGTCATCAAAACTCATCCGCCCCTTGTTGCACAGGTCAATTATTGCCGCTGAAACAAAAGTTTTTGTAATGCTGTATAAATAAAACTGCGGGTCATCTTTTTCCATGACATTTACAGATATAGCAAAATCAATGTTGCTTTTCTTGCTGTATATTGCAAGCGAAATAGGTATTTCTGCGTCAATTCTAGAATAATATTCGCTTATTATTGACTCTATGCTTTCTTCAGCGGTGCAATCTGGATCTTGTGAACACGAAAGAAATGCAAGCGGAAAAATAGAAAGCGTAATTGCAAACAATATTGGCAATCTTTTCTTCATCTAAAAAAATCTCACTGAATCTTTATTGAAGTCTGCTGGTATCGTAATATTTGAATCTGATTTATAACCATATACTACAATAGGCGTTTCATTTTCAATTTTGTAAAATGTAAGTGTTCCATTGTATTTATACAGTGCATATTCTTCGGCTATATCATCAAAACTGTCAATCTTTATCTCGAAGTAGTCGCAGTGTCCGTTCTTTCCCGCATCCAAGAAATTATAGGAAACAATCTTGTTCTCCTCATCAATAGCGCGCAATGAAATTCCTTCAAAGCAGTACATAAGCTGTTCGTCTGGATAAAACCCAACTGTTCTATCAATTGATAATGATTTTTCAGTTGTTTCAAAATATACATTATTTCTTGAATGTATGTCAAAAGAAATTCCGTTTTTAGGAAGCCATTCATACTCCGCTATTTTCTTGGAAAAATTAGCACTGCCGTACTCTGCCTTGTAGTTGGTCATTGTTTCGGATACATACAGATTTCCGTCCACTTCCAGATTGTATTTAAACTGAGTTTCCGAAATTTTTTCAAGTCTCACACGCGTTTTTTTATCATATAATGCGGAACGAGAGTCTCCCCTTAAGTTTGCATCATATTCAAAGACATCATTTGTCGCCTGTTTGACAGATATTCGATGGTCTTTTGTTTCGCCATAATCGCCATAATAATTTTGCAATTGAATATATGTCATTTTTCTGTCATTGAAGCATACATACAGGTATTGATTTATAGCGAGCAGTCTGTACTTTCCATCAAAATCATAATCACCAGGTGCTAAGTATTCATATACTAGAGAACAAATCTGATTTCCATTCGATGAGTTCCAGTCCTTCCAGTCTGAATATCCGTAGCAATAATAATTCTCCGGGAAGCTAGAATTTGTATATACCTCTCCAAAACACCATTCAGGATAGTTCACTACAAGAAGTCCGTGCTCCTCCCAAAATGTGTCACTATCGCAATCCCAAGGACACCCTGTGAAGAGAATAGACAGAAGAAAGAGAATAAGCAATTTTAGTTTCATGGTTATTTTTTTCATCTACCAAAAATCCACTGAATTTTCATTAAACTCTGTGTTTTCATCAATCCATTGCGTTGTATAGCGATACAATACGCGAGGCACTCCATTTTCTATTTTGTAGAATGTGAGCGCACCCTTGTATTTTTTGGATTCTTCTGCTTTTTCATCAAAACTGTCAATCTTTATTTCAAAGTAGTCGCAGTGTCCGTTCTTTTTTGCATCCAAGAAGTTATATGAAACGGTTTGGCTCTCTTCATCAATGGCACGCAATGAAATTCCATCAAAACAGAACATGAGCTGTTCATCTACCCATTCCCCAATTGTTCTATCAATTGACAATAAATTTTCGAATTCTTCAAAAGATGTCCTATTAGATACACTACACGGTCTATTTAGATAAAAACCAAAGCACATCCCTTTTTTAGGAAGCCAACCATATTCTTCTAACTTTTTTGGGAAAACAGCACTGCCGTACTCTGCCTTGTAGTTGGTCATTGTTTCGGATACATAGTTTTTTCCATCTATCTCTAGATTATATTTAAATTTAAACTGGTTTCCCGAAACTTTTTCAAGCTTTACATGGGTTTGCTTGCCATAAAATTGCTTTGCAGACTCACCCTTTAATGTTGCATGATATTCAAATACATCTTCTGACGATTGCTTAACGGATATTCGATTAGTATTTTTTCGTTCATAATCGCCATAATAATTGTGCAGTTGAATATATGTCATTTTTCTGTCATTGAAGCATATATACAGGAATTGGTTTATGACAAACAGTCTATACTTTCCATCAAAATTACCGGGTAATAAAGATTCGTCGATCAAGGAACAAACCAACTTCCCCTCAGACGAGTTCCAATCTTTCCAATCTGAATATCCATAACAATAATAGTTCCAATAATCATTGAAATAGTCAACAGTATCTCCATAAACCTCCCCAAAACACCATTCAGGATAGTTGATAACAAGAACACCAAAATTAGACTCATCTGCATTCGGTGCGAAAGGACATCCAAGGAGGAGAATGGATAGAATAAGAATTCCAAGCAATTTTATTTTCATGGTTATTTTTTTACAACATCATAACATTGAAGATGGTATAAAGGAATATATGTTTCCCAACTTCCATTAGAAGATTTATTGTCCACAAGGTCAAACACTTTGATTTGCGGCCAAGAGAAAGCCCACCAGCCATTCTTTTTCCATGCGATAACAGGTCTGTAATGTGCACCACCTTTGCCAATCCTCAGGCTAATGCCAGGAAGATTATTGGCGATTGACCGTTTAGGATAAGTTTGCGATGACGAAGAAACCTGATAAGAGGTATAAACTATGATGGATTTTCCAATATTCCATGGCCATGTGACTTCACCGCCAAACATAGGCTCAACTTTCATCTGCTCATACAAAGAATTCTTTTTTTTGTCATAATCTCCATTATATTTCCAAGTTCCTGTCTTATAATCATTTGCAGCCATAAAATCAAGTACAAATCCCGCAGCACATGGTCCACAGGCAACATAGTTTACAATGATATTATTCTTTCTGCGTGTAACTTTATTTTTATACTTGTTCATACATGATGAACTTATTTCATCGCTTTTCTTTGAGGAGCTTCCTCTCACGGCAAAGTCAGCAATTGAGCCTTTGTTCGCTTCCGCCATTTCCCAAAATGTTTTTCCTTCCGCCTTGTACTGGTCGATTGATTCTTTCTGCGCCTCCCAGTCAATGTCGATTTCATATTCTTCCTGATTATTGTACGCCTCATCAAATGAAATATATGAAGCCACTTCATTCAGTGAGTCTCCGCTTTCAATGTCAATGAATCCCATGAAGTCCATTGAATCGCCTTTCGTCTCGTCAACAGCACCGAGCGCAACTGTCGGATAGCCGTTGTCAACAAGGCGGATTGTTTGACCTTCGTCAAGCAAAGTGTTGTCATACAAATCTTTTAGTTCTTCAGAATAGCCTGCATTTTTATTACAATACAAAACAGGGCAACCGTATTCTTTGTCCGCCGCGCCGACAATTGTTCCAACAGCTTCACCGTTATTCATCACCCTGAATTCGTAATATTTGATATTTCCATCGCCATCATAAACAGTAATAGGAATATCATAAAGCACGGAATCGGCTGCAAAATATCCTTCGAAAATGGCATCTTCAAGCCAAAGCTCGCAAAATTCCTTTGACAACTGCCAGTCAACCACATCGTCACCACCTCGGGCAACCAAGTTGTCAAGCTCTGCCTCTGACGAAAGATGTCCCACTTCAAAATCAACATTGATTTTGTTGGAAACATCGGCATTCTTTTCATTTGTTGCATTGGAACACGCAAAAATTAAAGTTAAAATAGAGATTAGAATTATAACGGTCGTTTTCATATTACTATTATAGTATAAAAAAAAACATCTCTGTCAATGTTTATTACGCTAGATTTTCAAAAAAACTTTCGTTCGAATTTACATATTGAAAACAATCGCAGTCATTTCTCTGTGAGGACGAATTCGCTCCTCTAGTGAGAAATGCCGTTTTTTTTGCAAAAAACCTGCCTTTCTCTAGTGAGGAACAAAACGTTTCTCTGTGAGAGAGGTGTCGTTCCTCTAGTGAGGAGCATGTCGGTTCTCTGTGAGTAGCGAAGTGCTCCTCTAGTGAGAAACGACTGGCTTCTCACAGAGAATCGGGTGCTTTCTCTGTGAGAAATGGGCGCTTACTCCTTGAGGAGCGGGCGCTTTCTCTTTGCGTAGCGATTTTTTCTCACTGCGTAGCGGGTCGTTTCTCTGTGAGGACTGACCAGTTCCTCACAGAGAATGAGGTGCTTGCTCTTTGAGAAATGGGTACTTTCTCTGTGAGAAATTCTACTATTTCGGAAATTTGAAAAAAATTCTTTTTTTTCCTTGACGATTGGCGTTTTTATTTGTTATATTCTAATAGGTGTTTTCTTAAAAACTCGTTGAGTTTTAAAGAAACCTTCACAAGGATTGGAAAGTCCTTTCTTGTGAATGGCGGAATTTTCCGCAAAAAATATTGACGGTTCGGGGCGCGGTCGCCTCGGAAGAAGGAGGTTGCCTATCGCTCTGAACAGATTTCATGGAGGTACACATGTTGTACAAAGTTTTGGAACGAGAGAATCCGCAGGATCGCTCTCAAAAGAAGTTTTACGCCGCGCCGTCGTATGTGAACGACGTGAATCTTCGTAAGGTTGCGCAGGACATTTCAAAAAACTGCACACTCACCCCAGCCGACATCGCCGCCGTTTTGGAAAGTTTCCTTGACAAGATTCCGGATTATTTGGAAGAGGGGCACTCGATTAAAATGGGCGACTTCGGACGATTCAGGCTTTCATTTTCGAGCAACGGACAGAACAAGAAGGATGACGTTACCGCCAATGACATCAAGAGAACGAGAATCCTTTTCGTTCCGAGTTCCGCGCTGAAATCGCGGCTTGGAGAAGTCGTGTACAAGGCGCGTTAGGGCGCGTCGGGCTTGATTTCAAGACACAATCTTGAAACTTTGACGTTCAACAATTAGATTAGAAAATCAACGATCACACTGCGTCGGAGACGCTGAACGCCGCGAGTAAAAAAATGAATTGATTGACCAAAGGAATAAAGAAAATGTGTAGTCCATTTTAGGGCTGTCGCTTTTGCGGCAGCCCTTTTTAGTGGCGAAACAAATTTCTGTCGCACGGTTTGCGCCATGCGAAATCGCATCTACCCACGGCTAATTTTCTATCTATTTCAGCTCAACCAGCCTGTAGGTGCGGCTTCCCAAACCAATTTTCTCGGCGTGATTGAGAATGTGGCGACCGTTCTGCCGTTCAACGCGCTCAATGAGGCTTCCAGAGTCCTCCGCCGTCCACACCAGGTCAATGCACGCCTGGTCGAGCGCAAGCGGGTCGAGGCTCGAAAGAATTCCGATGTCGTGCATATCGGGCGCGGCGGGGTTTCCATCGCAGTCGCAGTCAACGGAGAGGCGGTTCATCACATTTACATACGCCATTCCACCCTTTTTCGACATATAATCGCACACGCCCTTTGACGCCTCGGCCATCGCCTCGGTGAAGTTGTCCTGCGGGAATCCCCACACTTTCGTCGCGCTTTCGCCGCCCGAATGAATCAAAGCCTTTCCCGATTTTTTTGTGGAAGTTCCGCTGCCAAATCCGATGGAAAGGTTTTTCATCGCGCCGCCGAATCCCGCCATCGCGTGTCCCTTGAAATGCGAAAGCACGATGAACGAGTCGTAGTTCGCGAAGTGGCTGCCGACAAAATCTTCCTTGAGCCTGGTGCCGCCGGTAACAGGAATGGACATCGAGCCTTCCTCGTCAAGCAAGTCGAACGCGGCGATTTTGTCGTAGCCGCGATCCTTGAACGCCTGTTTGTGCGCCGCGTTTGAGGCGCGGTTTCCGCCGTAGGCGGTGTTGCATTCGACAATCACGCCGCCGTGCTTTTTCACGAAGTCGCCGATGAGAGAGGGGCGCAAATGGTTCGAGCGGTTCGATTCGCCGGTGCTGATTTTCACGCCGACCTTTCCCTTCGCCTCGAATCCGAGCGCGTCGTACACTTTCGAAAGACCTTCCGGGCTGATGTCGCGGATAAAGTAGACCACGGGGGCGTTTTTGTCCGTCGTCTCATAAGTCTTGTACGAAGCCGCATGTGGATTAGGCTTCGCGAACGAGCAGGAAAGTGCCAACGCCGCCGACAGAATTAAAAAAAGTCTTTTCATTTTGAACTCCTATTCGGTAAAAAAAATAAAACGAATCGAGTAAAAAGCAGGGAGGGGAATGCCTTCCCCTCGCTCCAACCCTCCGCTGCGCTTCGGTTTTACGCTCCCCCTTCTCCTAGGGGAGACCCCTAAAACCCCGTTTTAAAATGCCGTGCATTATTCCAATTCTATGAGTCTGTATCGCCGCGAACCTTTGCCAAGCCCGATTGCCTCCGCATGTTCGAGCGTGTGCCGTCCTTGTCGTGTCTCGATGCGCTCCACGAGACTTGCCGAATCCGCCGCCGTGAACACAAGGTCAACGCATGCCTGGTCGATTGCGAGTGGATCAAGACTTGCGAGAATTCCGATGTCGTGCATATCAGGCTCGGCGGGACTTCCTCCGCAGTCGCAGTCAACGCTCAGTCGGTTCATCACATTCACGAACGCGATTCCCTGCTCGTTCTTCATATAGTCGCACACGCCCTTCGCCGCTTCCGCCATGCTTTCAAGGAACGCAATTTGCGCTTTGTTTCCGCTCAAATCGGTGGCCTTTTGAGCGAACAAGCTGAAATCAACGGAATTCCACACATCGATCCCTGTCGTTTTTCCCGCCGAATGAATCAAAGCCTTGCCGGATTTTTTCACCGACTGTCCACTTCCAAATCCAATCGACAAGTTTTTGATTGCGCCGCCGAATCCTCCCATCGCGTGTCCTTTGAAGTGGGAAAGCACGAGGTACGAGCCGTAATCTTTGAATGTGCGCCCAACATAATCAAATTTCAAATGCGTTCCGCCTTTTACGGGAATCTGCATAAAGCCTTTTTCGTCCTGCAAGTCAAAGTCCGCAATTTCAAGAAAACCGTGGTCTTTGGCGACCTGCCTGTGCAAGGCGTTCGACGCGCGGCTTCCGCCGTAAATTGTGTTGCATTCAACGATTGTTCCATGCAGCTCATCCTTCACCAGTGCGCCGATAAGCTCCGGGCGCAGATAGTTTGACGCTGGCGGCTCTCCCGTGCTGATTTTTACGCCGACTTTTCCGCGCGGAGTCCAGCCCATCGCCTTGTAGACTCTTACCAAACCTTCAGGTGAAATGTCCTTTGTAAAATAAACGATGGGTGCGTTCTCATCATCCGTTTGGAGTGTCGTGTAGCCCTCGACTTCCGCGAACGCGAATGACAACGCCAACGCCGCCGACAGAAGTCATAACCACCGGCATAGCCGGTGGCTTGACGACCAGCCCTAAAAGGGCCT
>CAJUBD010000030.1 GCA_910584475.1 uncultured Treponema sp. | reverse complement strand
GGTACGACGGCTCCGCGGACTTCAAAGACACCGCCGCGGCGAGCGACGACAACCCAGGAAGCCTCATGCGGCCCTTTGCTACGATCCAGAAGGCAGTCGACACGATAATCGCGCGGAACGACGGCTCGAGCGCGTACACGATTCTCGTGGACGGCACGCTTGACGGAAAGACCGCGCCCCTGCTCGGCGCGAACGGCATGGCGGACTTCTCCGCGCTGGACAAGGATTTAAAACTCACGATAAAGGCGCTCGACGCGACGAAGAAAGCCACGCTCGACGGCGGAGCAAGGCTCAACGACACCGGCGCGATAGTCGATGCCGGCATCAAAAAGAGTGTCATCTACGCGAAGCCGAAAGTAACTAGCGGCAAGCCCCTCACGCTCGCGCTCGAAAGCCTCGTCATCACCGGCGGTAACGCCACTGAAAACGGCGGCGGAATCTATGCGTCGAGCGGGACATACACCGTCACGGCCTGCGAAATCAGCGGCAACACGGCTAACGCTAGCGGCGGTGGCGTGTATGTCAACAGCGACGGCACGCTCACGATGACAGGCGGCACAATCAGTGGAAATAACGCATACTCCTCCACATACGGTGGTGGAGGGGTATATAGCAGGGGCACGTTCACGATGGACGGCGGCACAATCAGCGGAAACACGGCTACCAAAAATGGCGGCGGCATCTACAACAAGGCAGGAACGCTCAAACTTACGAACGTGAACATTACCGGCGGCGGCGACATTGCAAGCCCTGATGCAAAGAACAATGGCGGAGGAATATGCAATAGCGGCACTCTCACCATAGAAGGCGGCAAAATCAAAGACTGCGTGTCAGGCACAGCCGGAGGAATAATAAATATAGGTGGAACATTAACTTGTACAGGCGTAACGGTTGAAAACTGCATAGCAAGAGGTAGCGAGGGAGGTGGCATCGAAAATTACGAAACCAGTGCTTCCGGTGCTTCCCCTGCCATCGCAACGCTTACAGACTGCACCATCACTGGCTGCAAGACGCTTGCTACTGAGTATAGAGATTACCGTGACGGCGGCGGCGGAATTAACAACCAAAGCGGCACCCTCACGCTTTCCGGCGGAAGAATTACCGGCTGTTCATCAATTGTGGGCGGCGGCATTACCAATATTGGCGGAAAACTTGTTATTACCGGCGGAGCGGAGATTTCCGGTAACAAGATAGAAGGCTCAACTGCGGAAAACAACGGCGGCGGCATTAAAATCCAAAGTGGCAATGTTACTTTGGAAAACGGAACAATTTCCGATAATAAGGCTGTTTATTGGGGCGGCGGCGTGTATGTGAACCAATCCGGCACACTCACAATGAACGGTGGTACAATCAGCGGAAACGCGGCGAAATCCGGTGGCGGTATTGGTATTCGGTGTACGAGCGGTACAGGCAATGTTACCATCACCGGTGGCACAATCACGAACAACACCGCCAGCGAGTACGGCGGCGGCGTATATAATTTAGGCACGCTCATACAGAACGGCGGCGAAATCAGCAATAATACCGCCACAAGAGGCGGAGGCGGAGTCTACAACTCAACAACATACATTATAAACGGCACAACTTATAACGACTGTAAAGGCAGTTTCACAATGACCGGCGGTACAATCAGCAGCAACACAGCGACAACCGATGAAACGGCAACTCCCAACGGGGGCGGCGTGTGCTTCGAAAGCGGCTCGTTCACAATGAGCGGCGGCGAAATCAGCGACAACACGGCGAAATGTGCGGGCGGCGGCGTGTACTTCAAAGGCACGGCGTTCACTATGTCGGGGACGGCGAAAATCAGCGGCAACAAGGTAACGTATGCGAGCGGCGGTCACGGCGGCGGCGTTTCGCTCAAGAGCGGCACGTTCACCATTGCAGGCGGCGAAATCAGCGGAAACACATCTACAGGTACCGGGGGCGGCGTGTACTCAAGCGACACGCTCATCATGAAAGGCGGCACAGTCAGCACCAACGAGGCGACAACCAACGGAGGGGGCGTATACGTCAACAGCGGAACGTTCACCATGGAAGGCGGCACAATCACGAGCAACAAAGCCACCGGCACTACCGACGATTCCGGCGGCGGCGGAATTTATGCTATAGTAGGCTCACGATTTACAATGTCAGGCGGCACGTTCAGCGGAAACACGGCACAAAATGGCAACGGCGCGTTCGTCGCTGAAGGCAGCACAATGGAGATGGGCAGTTCTGCGCGCTTTGCAAGCGACGACGATGTCTACCTGTATGACGATACAACGACAACAGCCGTGCCCACAATTCAAATCGTGAATGCGCTCACTGGAACAACTCCCGTCGCAACAATAACGCCGTACGCTTACGCGATAGGAAAGCAAGTGCTTTCGGGCGCGGCTACGACGCTCGCCGACAACCACAAGAAGTTCGCGTTGTCGGAGGACGGCTGGGCAATCAGTGCGGAAGGAAAACTTGTGGAATGTCCCCCGGACATTTACGTTAGCTCAACAGGAAACGACGACACAGGAAGCGGCACAGCTTCTGCTCCGTACAAGACCCTGCAAAAGGCGTTTGACCTTATTAAGGTGGCAGGTAGCTCGACCGTTTCGTACACAGTACACATTTCGGGAACTGTGAGCGGCACGACAACCATAGCATTTGGACTTCCAGCGGCAAGAGTTCTGATTACAGGCACTTCCTCTGCGAGCGACATCTTGGACGGAAACAGCACGGGCAGCGTTCTTACCGTAAGTTGTGCCGCAACTGTTGAAATAAAGAACGTCAAAATCACGAACGGCAGTGCGACCAAAGGCGGCGGCATTTACCTCGAAAGAGGCGAGGTTAGGCTCGGCCAGGGTGCGGTCGTTTCAGGGAATCGTGCGACAGGAGATGGCGGTGGAGTTTACTCTCAAGCATCATTTTATTTGGTCGGAGGCGAAATCAGCGGAAACACGGCCGGCAATGACGGCGGCGGAGTTTGCATCAACACCGCATTTTTCATCATGAGCAGCGGAAAAATAAGCAACAACAGAGCAACCGGACAAAACATCAGTGGCAAAAACAACGGTGGCGGAGTTATGCAGGTTGGCGGAGACTTCAAAATGACAGGCGGAGAAATCAGCGGTAACGAATCGGACGGCGGCGGTGGCGGAGTTTACACCGATAGAACGTTCACGATGACCGGCGGAAAAATCAGCGGTAACACTTCGAAAAGGAATGGTGGCGGCGTTCATGTTTACGCAGGAACATTCACGCTAAAAGAAAACGGAGAAATCACAAATAACACCTCGATAGGGCAAGGCGGCGGTGTCTACAGCAGAAAATTCTATATGGAAGGCGGCACAATCAGCGGCAATACGGCAGGCAGTAGTGGCGGCGGCGTGTATAACGTAATTACATTCGAAATGAGTGGCGGCACAATCACGGGCAATACGGCATCATCTGCTTCCGCCAACAACGTAGCCGGCAGTAGCTGGACACAGACAGGCGGCACAATAGGGTGAGTGACTAAAGGCGCGCGTTTTGGTCAAGAGCGGCACGTTCACCATTGAAGGCGGCGATGGGAGCAGCAGTCAAGACGGTGCTTCGACAGTAAGAATTTCCGATTTGTCCGTAATCATATCGGGCAACACCAGCACAAAAAATACTGGAGAGGGAATTTGTATTTGGCAAGGAAAACTTGAACTTTCGGGAAGCGCGAAAATCGCTGGCGAAATTTACCTTCGCAACGATAAACAACATATTACGATTACAGGTGCACTTTCTCAATCCAATGTCGCAGATATTTATGCCAATGATGTGTCCGCACAAACTGTAATCCTTGACGGTGCATCATCATTGGTTTCAAGTCACTACAACCAGTTTACTCTTACCAACAGCGGATGGGAAATAGGGCAGGATGGGTATATGCGGAAAAAATGAGCATTTAAAATCAACAGCTTTCAAGATCCATCGCGAGCCTATCAAGCGAAATAAAACGGCTTTAGCCCGAAGCAATCTACACTCTCGGCTTATAGATTGCCGCGCCGTCTTGCGACGGCTCGCAATGACAATGTGGAGCAATCTGCGCCGAGTGATTTTCTACATTGAAAAATCCGTGCCCAAATAAAATTCGCGCGCCTTTTCGTCGTGCAGGATTTCTTCGCGGCTTCCTTGCGTTATGATTTCGCCGTTGTTTATGATGATGGCGCGGTCGGTGATTTCAAGCGTGTCGCGGACATTGTGATCGGTGATGAGAATTCCGATTCCGCGGTTCTTCAAAATCGAAATCATTTTTTTCAAGTCCGCCACGGCGATTGGATCGATTCCTGCGAATGGCTCGTCGAGCAAAAGGAATTTCGGGTCGATGGCGAGCGAGCGGGCGATTTCCGTTCGTCGGCGTTCTCCGCCTGAAAGCGTGTAGGCGAATTGGCGGCGGATTTTCGCGATTGAAAATTCATCGATTAGTTCTTCGAGCATAGATTTTTTTTGCGCTTTCGTCAAATCTTTGCGGCGTTCCAAAATCGCCCAAATGTTTTCTTCCACGGTGAGTTTTCGGAAAACCGAAGGTTCTTGCGGCAGATACGAAATTCCCATCTGTGCGCGCTTGTACATTGGAAGGTGCGTGAGGCGGCTTTTGTCCAAAAAAATCTCGCCGCTCGTCGGTTTGTAAAAGCCGATTGTCATATAGAACGAAGTGGTTTTTCCGGAGCCGTTCGGCCCGAGAAGTCCGAGCACTTCGCCCGTGTTCACGAAAAAGTCCACGCCCTTTACCACTTGCTTTTTGCCGAAAGATTTGTAAAGGCTGTTAGCGCGAAGCGTGTGCGTGATTTTTTCTGAAGGCGTAGCAGGCGGGGGAGGGGAAGCGTAATCCTGCGCCATGTTTTCATTTTCGCTTTTTTGCGCCGCGCTTTGCTCTTGCGAATTTTCTTGCGATGAATTTTCCGTCTGCGGATTTCTTTCGACTTCGTTTTTTTCCTGCGAAGATGATTCTGACTTTTCAAAAAAATCATTCATCGTTTTCCCCTGAAGAATTTTCGCTTTCTGTTTCCGCGCCGTCAATTTGCTCGTCTGCGGCGGAATTTTTCGGCGATGAATTTTCCTTGCCGGAATTTTCATCGAGTGAATTTTCTTGCGGCGGCGGATTTTCATTTGAAATTTTTTCATCGGAATTTTTTTCTTGAGAATCTTTTTTGCCGTCGTCCGTGACAGAGCCGCGCACGTTTCCTTCCATAAGGATTTCTTCCGTGTCCATGTTGAACGTGATTGCCTGCGCGCTGAAAGTGTCGTCATCCTGCACGACTTTCGCACTGCCGTTTAGCTCGAGCATCTGCTCTTTTTTTCGGTAAATGGCATACGCGCTCGTGCAGACATTTTTTTTCTGCTCGAGGCGAACGTCGATTTGCAAGACCGCGATGTCGGTCTCGGAATTGTATTCGATGATTTGCGCGGCGGCCTTCACGTCGTTGTCGATGTCCGTGAGGCTCACGTTGCCCGAAAGCGTTACGACTTTCATCTCGCGGTCGTATTTCAAATTGTCGGCGGAAAATTCCAAATTCGATTCTTTGTGGATTCCGCTGATTTTGCCGCTCGCGCTGACGTAGCGGAATTCCTTTCCGCTCAGTTGGATTGAGTCGGCTTTCACTTCTATGGATTCGGTGACTACGCTCGCGTTGCCCGAAAGTTCCGTGGTGTCTTCCTTCGAGCCGGCGCGTCCGCTCATTGTGCGCGCGGAAAAAGAAATTTTTTCTGCGAACGCGCTCGCGGCGAAAAAAAATATCGCGAAGAATGATACGAGAAAATGCGCTGTCTTTTTCGAGAATCTTTTCGCCTTCAAATCTTTACTCGTTTTCGGTTGCTTCCTCTGTTCTTTCCGTTTTTTCTTTGTCAATGTAAATTCCGTGGACTTCCGCGCCGAACGAAAATTGCTCGCTTACCGCGCTGGCGGAAAAATCTTGTCCGCTCAAAGAAACGCCGTCCTTTTCGATCGTGATTTCCTTTCCGCGTTCGCCGACGAGTTGTTCCGTCTTGCCGTTCCATTTTAGGCTTTCGCCTGAAATGTTCACGTTGTGCGTTTCGCTTCGGATTTTGATTCCGTCGAAAAATTCATAAATCTCCGCGTCCGTGTCCGCGCTCATAAGTCCCGCGTTGCCTGTGGCGGTCGTCTCGCCGTCTGAGTTTTTCGTCTCGAACTGAATGTTTTGCGCGAAAACTTTTCCCGAGCCTTTGAATTCTTCGAGCCGCTCGCTTGAGACCTGCGCGGTGGTCTGACCGTTTTCGATTCGTGAAAAACGCGCGTAGTCCAGCATCAGTTCTGGAACAAAGTCCTCGCTTTCTGAAACCGTGCCGTAATCCACCGAACAGCCTGAGAAAAACGCGAAACAAATTGTCGCAAGGAAAATGTGCGGCGCGAGATTTAAACGCTTTGAAAATGCGTCCGCATTCCGTTCGCAAAATGCGCGGATTTTTTTGTCGGCGAAAAAATAATTTTTTTTTGCGCGGCGTTTTTTGAAAGTCATTTTTTTCTCTCGGCCGCCGCCGCGACGAATGCCGTAAAAAGCGGATGCGGCTTCGTGGGACGCGAGACGAATTCAGGATGGAACTGCACTCCGATTCCCCACGGATGCTCTTTCCATTCTAAAGCCTCCACTTGTCCGTCGGCAGGGCAAATTGCGGAAACCGTCAGTCCCAATTCTTCGAGAGCGTCTTTGTATCGCGGATTGAAAGTGTACTTGTTGCGATGTCGCTCGGAAATCAGAGATTTCTTATAGACAGAATTTATCTTCGAGCCTTTTTCAAGTTTTACTTCGCTCGCGCCGAGTTTCATCAAACTTGCCGTGGAAAGCCCTGCCTGCTCTTCTGGAAGGCTCACTATGGGATGCGTCGTGTTTTGGATGAATTCCGTGCTGTCCGCGTCTTCCCATTTCGCGAGATTCCGCGCCGTTTCGATGGCCATAAGATGCATTCCCAAGTCTATTCCCAAATACGGAATCTTGTTTTCGCGCGCGAATTTCACGGCGGAAAGAAGCCCCAAAAATCCACGGTTTCCCATGTTGCCTGGAATGAGAATTCCGTCAAGGCCGGAAAGTTCTGTCGCGATGTCCGACGAGCGTTCCAAATTTTCCGCGTCGATTTTCTTTACGGAAAGTTCCGCGTTGCAGCCGGTAACCGCCGCGTGGAAGAGAGATTCCTTTACGCTTTTTATGCAGTCGTCGAGAAAGTCGCGTTTTCCGATCAAGCCGATCGTGATTTTCTTTTCGGGCGAATTGAGCTTTGAGAGAAACGCCGTCCACGGCTTGATGTTGCATTTGAGCTCTTCTCCGAATTTCAGCTTTCGCAAGATTTCAGAATCCACGCCCTGCTTGTGGAAAATGACTGGAAGTTCGTAGATTGACTTTTCCACGTCGGTGGAAGTGAAGACCGCGCTTTCAGAAACATTGCAGAAAAGGGCTAGCTTTTTCTTGAGATTCTTTTCAATCGGAACTTCGCATCGGCACAAAAGTATGTCGGGCTGGATTCCCGCTTCCTGCAATTGTTTTACCGAATGCTGGGTGGGCTTGGTCTTTAGTTCGTCGCCTGTGATGACAGGAACAAGCGCGAGATGTATGCTCACCGAATTTCCTTTTCCCAATTCGTGGACGAGCTGCCGCGCCGTCTCCAAATATGGAATCGTTTCGATGTCGCCGACGGTTCCGCCGATTTCCACTATTACGATGTCCGCTCCGCTTTGCGCCCCGATGTTCAGGATGCGCCGCTTGATTTCGTCCGTGATGTGCGGAATCACTTGAACGGTGCGTCCGTTGTAGCGGCCGGCGCGCTCATTGTGAATCACTTGGTCGTAGACTTTTCCGATTGTGATGCAATTTTGGCTCGTGAGTTCCACGCCGGTAAATCGCGAGAAATTTCCCAAGTCCAAGTCGGTTTCCGCGCCGTCCTCGGTGACGAAAACTTCGCCGTGCTGGTACGGACTGATGTTTCCCGCGTCAACATTGATGTATGGGTCGCATTTTATAAGCGCGATTTTGAGGCCGTGGCATTCAAAGAGGCTCGCGATCGCGGATGACGCCACGCCTTTTCCGAGGCTTGAGCAGACTCCGCTGGTTACCAAGACGTATTTACTCATATCCTTTCAGCATATCACATTTTTGCGATTTTATCAAGATGTGTTTTGGAAAGTCTGTGGGAATCATCATTTTTGCAAAGATGGATTTTGTGCGGTAAGTCGCGTTTTTTTTTCTTGAAAAAAAATTAAAATAACACTTGATTAAATTTTTCAAATATGATACACTTGAAAAATACGCCGGAGTGGTGGAATGGTAGACACGATAGACTCAAAATCTATTGAGGGCAACTTCGTAAGAGTTCAAGTCTCTTCTCCGGTATAAAATTGAAGCCGCGCGAAACGCGCGGCTTTTTTTCTAGCTAGACTGGCGGATCAGTGTTGCGCATTCGACGCATATCTGTAGTTCCCGTGCTTGACGCGGGAATCTTTTGTGACTAGCAGATTGTCGGGGCAATGCCCGACAATGACAATGAATGTAAGAACTTTTTTTATTCCTCAAACAATTTCCTGCATTCCAAATAAAATCGTTTTTCCGAAGCCTCTCCCATCGAAAAACTTTTTCGCGGAAGCGGGCCGCGTTCACGAATAGTCGCGAAAAAACTGTCTTTGGCGACGGGCGGAAGCAAAATGCCCACGGTCGCGGATTTCGCGCCGAGCGCGAAAATTTCTTTTGCGCCGTGAATGTAGTCGATTTGCGAGGAGACTTGCGTTTTCAAAAAATCATCGAGCGTGGGCTGCAAGCGGCTCACCGCCAAATCTTTTATTTTCGTTTCAAGCAGGATGAATTTTTGCTCGCCGTTTTCTATAAAAACAAATCCGAAATTCGCCTTGGAATTTTTCACGCATTCTTCAAGGCGCATCGCGTCCGCGATTTCCTTTTTTTCGCCGCCCAATTTCTCTTGCAGGAAATCAATCATAGATTTTGAATCGGCATTGAAAATTGCGCGGTGAATCGGCTCGAACGTCAAGCCTTCGTCATAAAGGTTCACGATTTCCAAAAGCGCGTAACGCACAGGACTTCGCGCGATTTCTTCTTCGCTCACGCCGTTTTGCAAAAGATTTTTTTTGTGTTCTTCCCAAATTGATTTCGCGGTGGCAAGCGAATGGTTTCCGTCACCCACGGCGAAAAGGAAAGTGCCTTTTTCATCGGTGCATTCATCGTAAAGTTTTTCGAGCGCGTCGTTCACGAAATCCAAATCCGCTTCATCGCTTACCGCCCAGCCTTTTATGCTGCCGCTTTCTTGCATCAGCTCGCCGGAATAAATCGGTGTGTCGGAACGCGACTTGATTTTTTCGCCGAGTGACTCAATTAAAATGCGGCGGGGGTCGTTCGCCAAAAGCATTATGTGCGGAGTTTCAAGCGGAGCGTTTCGGCGGATTTCCATGCGCGGCGGAATACGTTCCAAAATCGTCGCCTCTGTCGCGCGGACAAGCGCATTTGAAAAAGGCTTCCATTCGTAAGAGTCCAAATCCAGCACGACGACAAGCCCTCTCCTCGTGCGGCCGTAGGAAGTCGTCCGCTCGACGTAAACCATTTGCCTTTGCGAAGCGTCAAAAATTCCTTCGCGCAAATATTCTGTCATCGTGGATTTTATTCTTGTGATGCGTTCGGATTTGTCCGCGTCGTTTAAATATACTTCGGGCAAAATCAAATTGAGCGTGGAAATTTTTCCCGCGCATTTTTTTTCGACCTGCGTCCAATATTCGCGATCCTGCGTGTACTGGTCGCAAGCCACGACCGCCCAAGTTTTCGTTTCCAAATTTTTCGGCAGAAGAATTTCCGGAACGGCGATTCCGAATTTTTCAAAATTTCTCATGATGAAATTATAGCACGAATTTTCTTTTTACGCTAGATGCAAATTTTGCAATATGAAAAATTCGCCTTGACAAAAAAATTTTTTTTCGCTAAACTTTTTTTATTAAAGTTGGCGGCGATATTTTTGACCGCTGACTTCAAACATTCAGGGGAGCCGGTGTCCGGCTGAGAGTAGGCTTTGCCTTGACCCTTAACTTGATTTGGGTAATTCCAACGTAAGGAGAATGGCAAGAACATTTGAATTCGATTTTGAAATTTCAGCGTTGAATTCAAATATTTTTGCAGAAACAGTATGAAACGCTTCAAACTGGATTCGGCATCCTTGTCACGCCGCCACGCGGAATTGCCAGGGAGAACGAATGAAAACTTGTCTTGAAAATGTGCGCTCTTCGCGCCCTTTGATTCACAACATCACGAATTATGTCACGGTGAATGACGTTGCCAACGCGCTTTTGGCGATTGGCGCAAGTCCGATTATGTCGGATGAAATTTCTGAAGTGGAGGACATCACTTCGATTTGTGCCGCGCTGAACATCAACATCGGAACTCTCAACAAAAACACGATTCCTTCGATGATGCTCGCGGCGAAAAAGGCCGCGTCGCTCAAACACAAAATCGTGCTTGATCCCGTGGGCGCGGGGGCGAGCGCACTTCGCACGAAAACCGCCCTCGAACTTTTGGACGCGGCGCAATTCGATGTCATTCGCGGAAACATTTCCGAAATAAAAACTTTGGCTTTTGGAAGCGGCACTACGAAGGGCGTGGACGCGGATTTTGCCGACAGCGTTCGCGAAGAAAATCTTTCGGATGCGATTTTGTTCGCGAAGAAAACTGCCGCGAAATTAAAATGCGTCGTAGCGATTACGGGCGCGATCGATTTGGTGAGCGACGAGAACGAAACTTATGTCATAAAAAATGGCCTCCCTCAAATGAGCGCGATTACAGGAACTGGCTGCCAATTGAGCGCGCTTGTCGCGGCGTTCATTTCGGCGAATCCGCAAAATGTCCTCAAGGCGACGGCATCCGCCGTCTGCGCGATGGGACTTTGCGGAGAAATCGCATGGAAAAGAATGCGGGAGGGGGAAGGCAATTCCACTTACCGAAACCGCATCATCGATGCGCTCTACAATCTTCAGGGCGAGCAATTGGAAGAAGGCGCGAAGTATGAATTGCGATAAAAATAAATTGAGGCGCGACTTGCTTTTGTACGCCGTCACCGACCGTTCGTGGCTTGGCGGGTGTTCGCTTGAAAGCGCAGTGCGCGAAGCGATTTTAGGCGGCGCGACTTTTGTCCAACTTCGCGAAAAAAAATTCTGCGATGAAAATTTCGGAGAAGAGAAAATTCTTGAAGAAGCGCACGCGATAAAAAATCTTTGCGCCGAATTCAAAATTCCTTTTGTCGTGAATGACGATGTTTTTCTCGCAAAAAAAATTGACGCGGACGGAGCGCACATCGGCCAGGACGACATGCCTTTGGAAAGGGCGCGTGAAATTTTGGGCGAAGAAAAAATCATCGGCGTGAGTGCTCAGAATGTGGAGCAGGCGATTTTGGCGCAAAAAAGCGGCGCGGACTATCTGGGCGTGGGCGCGATTTTTCAGACGCAAAGCAAGGACGATGCGGCTTTTGTTTCTCTCGAAACGCTCCGCGCGATTTGCGAGGCGCTGGAAATTCCCGTCGTCGCGATCGGCGGAATAAATTGCGAGAACATTTCGCGCCTGGAAAAAAGCGGCATCGCAGGCGTTTCCGTGATAAGCGCGATTTTCGCGGCGGACGACATTCGCTCGGCGGCGGCCGCGCTGAAGGAAAAGGTTTTGAAAATTGTTCGATGATTTCATAAAAATTGCTGAAAACTTTTCGGGCGTGATTTTCGATTTGGACGGAACGATTTTGGATTCGCTTGGCGCATGGCGCGACTTGGGCGCGAAGTATCTTTTGCGATTTGGGATAGTAGCCGAAAAAAATCTTGATGAAATTCTTTTCAATATGAGTCTGCGCGAAGGCGCGATTTTTTTGAAGGAAAAATTTTCGTTGCCGAAAACTTCCGATGAAATTATTTGCGAAATGAATTTGATGTTGGAGGACGCGTACAAAAATGAAATCGCCTTGAAGCGCGGCGCGCTCGACGCGCTGAGATTTTGCGAGGCAAAAAAAATGCGCGTGTGCGCGGCCACGGCAGGCGAGCGGAGGCTGGAAGAAGCCGCGCTCGCTAGGTGCGGCGCGTTGGATTTTTTTGAAAAGATTTTCACTTGCGGTGAAGAAAACACTTCAAAAAGCCAACCTGAAATTTATTTACGCGCGGCACGGTTTATGGCTTTGCCTCCGCAAAAAATAATCGTCGTGGAAGATTCGCGCGAGGCGGCAAAAGTCGCGCGTGATGCCGGCTTTGCGACATTTCTTGTGCAAGGAGAGTATGAATTATGAAAATGAAAACTGCTTTGACAATCGCTGGAACTGACTCGAGCGGAGGCGCGGGAATTCAGGCTGACATCAAAACTATGACGGCGAACGGCGTTTACGCGATGAGCGCGATTACTGCCTTGACCGCGCAGAACACGACCGGCGTTTCTGCCATTATGGAAGTGAGCGCGGATTTTTTGGAAAGGCAAATTGCCACGACGGTAACGGACATAATGCCTGACAGCGTGAAAACTGGAATGGTTTCTTCGTCCGCGCTCATCGAAGTGATTTGCGATTGCGTGGAAAAATTCGCGTTGAAGAATTTGGTGGTCGATCCCGTGATGGTGGCGACGAGCGGCGTGCGTCTCATAAGCGAAGATGCGATTGAAACGCTGAAGAAAAAATTGCTCCGCTTGGCTCTAGTGATCACTCCGAACATTCCCGAAGCGGAAGTTTTGTGCGGAATGAAAATTCAAAGTGAAAGCGAAATGGAAAAGGCCGCGAAAAGAATCTTCGAAGAATACGGATGCGCGGTTTTGGTGAAAGGCGGACATTTTCTTAACGACGCGAACGACTTTTTGTTTTCATGGAACGCGGCGGAAAATCGTGCGGAGAAAAAATGGTTTTATGGCAAGCGAATTAAAAATCCGAACACGCACGGAACGGGTTGCACGCTTTCGGCCGCAATATGCTCAAATTTGGCGAAAGGATTTTCTCTAGAAGAAAGCGTCCGCCGCGCCAAAGAATATTTGTCGCTCGCGCTCGGCGCGATGCTGGACTTGGGAAATGGGCGCGGACCTATGAATCACACGGTTTCAGTTAACAATGAATAGTTGGGAGAAAAAATGAAATTAAAGTCAAAGGAATTCAATCTCGCGCTCGTTTGGTTTGGGGCGGGAGTTTCGATCGCGGAAATTCTTACGGGAACATATTTCGCGCCGCTTGGTCTTGCCAAGGGAGTCGCCGCGATTTTGCTTGGGCATCTCATCGGCTGCGCATTGCTCTTTTTCGCTGGATACATCGGCGCGCGCTCAAAGCGGAGTTCGATGGAGTGTGCAAAGTTCAGTTTTGGAATTGTGGGAAGCAAATTCTTTGCGCTTTTGAATGTGCTTCAACTTGCTGGCTGGACGGCGATTATGATTTATGACGGCGCGATTTCGGCAAACGAAATTTTCAAAAACGGAAGCGGAATGTGGGCGTTCATAATCGGAGCAATGATTATTCTTTGGATCGCGCTCGGAATAAAGTCCGTGAACAAATTGAACGCCGTCGCGATGAGCGCACTTTTCGTTTTGACGGTCATCTTGTGCAAAATAGTTTTCTTCGGAAAAGGAAACGTGCAATTCGACTTTGACATATCTAAAGAAAACGCGCTGAGTTTTGGCGCGGCCGTGGAACTTTCCGTGGCAATGCCGCTTTCTTGGATTCCGCTCGCAGGCGACTACATACGCGAAAGCGAAAAGCCTTTTGCATCTTCCTTGACATGCGCTGTAACTTATGGAGTTACAAGTTGTTGGATGTATGTAATCGGAATGGGTGCCGCGCTTTACGCTGGCGAAAGTGACATTGCGAAAATAATGCACGCATCGGGACTTGGCTTCGCCGCGCTGGCAATCGTTGTGCTTTCTACGGTTACAACAACTTTCCTTGACGCATACTCGGCGGGCATTTCCTTCGAGACAATCTACCCAAAGCCAAAAGGCAAATGGATTTCGATGGCGATAACAGTGCTGGGAACGCTTTGCGCGATTTTCTTTCCTATGGACAGCATCACTGAATTTCTTTATCTAATCGGCTCGGTGTTCGTTCCGATGATTGCCATACTTTGCGCCGACTTTTTTATTCTGAAAACCGACAATTCCGCGCTTCGCTTCGACGCGGCGAGATTCGCGATTTGGATTTTTGGCTTCGCCTTGTATAGAATTTCGCTTGGCTGGAATTTCATTTTGGGAAACACCGTTCCTGTCCTTGTTGTAATCTTTTTAGTTACATTAGCGTTCGGGAAGTTTTGCGCGAAAAAATAAAGTAAAAGAAAAATTGGACGCGGCTAGAGAAAGCGAAAATATTCACAATGGCACAAATGCAAAAATAAAAATCAAGCGTATTTCATAATAAAATAGGACTGACTTGATGTTCGAATTCGCTTGGTTTCATCTTCAAATTAGACTGATTTTATTTTAAAATACATACTGGGAAAAGTTCAATTGCGCAGAGCGCGTTCACAAATTTGAAGCCGCGAGCGTACTGTCCGCCTTGAACGCGATCGCCAAAAATGATAGAATTGGAAATAGAATTATGAAGAGAAAATTTATTGTTATAGCCATAAGTCTTATTAATTGCGTCTTATTTGCAAAACCTTTGAAATTCAAAGGTTATCCAACGAAGATTCAGTTTAATGAGGATAAATCATTGTTGTTAGAAATAAATGATGATTATGATTTTCATTATTATAAGGTTTTGCCCACCCAAAAAGATTTAAAGTGTATAGAATTGACTGATTTAAGAAAGAAGGACGTAACGAATAATAGTTTAGACATGAGCGAAAAATATTCTAAAAGCGCCGTTTTGGATTCCAAACTGAAAATGGTAATCGAAAAATGTAAACGCTTTCAAGAAAATGAATTCCTCGCCAATACAGGAATGAATATAACATTGCATACAAATTACATATTCTATCATAAAGATAAACAAGATGCGCTTTGTATTTTAAATTTTGATGATGGAGAATATGAGTATTTTAGCAAGATAATTATTCTTGAAGGTGAAAAATATTCCGTTTCCGATTTTAAGAAAGGAAACATTCTTTTTTGTTCGGAAATAGAATCCAACAACTATTTTTTAGTTTATTATAATGTTAGCAAAGACAGGACGCATATATTGGGGCTTGCTTTAGATGAAATTAAGAAACTGAAACTTTTTCATTATTTAAAAA
This sequence comes from uncultured Treponema sp., assembly GCA_910584475.1. GTDB lineage: Bacteria > Spirochaetota > Spirochaetia > Treponematales > Treponemataceae > Treponema_D. The sequence continues at coordinate 7,302 of CAJUBD010000030.1, read as the reverse complement.
TAACGCATTCCACCTATAATTTTGAAAAACCTGCACAAAAAGATTTTGGAGATTATTATTAATGAAAATAGATTTGAAAAAAATGATGCTTTTATTATTTTACCCTGTAGAATTTTTGCTGATTGAGAAAATAATAATTCATCGCATAGAATTTCTCATAGGAACAGTAATTCTTTTCGTTCTCTCAATGATTCTTTTTGTTCTTTATTTTTTAAAAAAAATTATGATAAGAAAACTTCTTATATCTATAATGTCTATCGGTTTGATAAGTTTTTTGTCAACTTTTATATTTGTAAATCATGGAATTTCCATTAGACAGCAATTGCTGTGGTTAAAAAATATTTATACTTATATTTTTATATTTATTTATGTTATTTGTGGCTTAATTATAAATTTGCCTGTTTATGGCATTTTTATGATTTGGAATAAATACATAGCAAAAAGAAAAAGACAGACCTAAGGCAAAGGACGACATCGTGCCTAAGGCTGATATGACGGTTCATCACGATGACGCTCAAATATGAGGAGGAGCGGTTCAGTCACGAGTTTTACCTGCAAAACTCGGTGAGCACGCTTGCGTGCGACGGGAATATGTGATTGAGCGGGTGAACCATGAGTTTGACATAAACGGATTCATCACGGTATTTGGGTACGAATGCTGGATATGAAAATAATGTTCAAATAGGGGAGGGAACTTCATCTGCGAGTTTTGCTTGCAAAACTCGGTAAGCACGCTTTGCGTGCAACGAACATGCTTCCCGGCGAGGTGAAGAGAACGAGCGCAATTGACGACGAGAGCGAAAAGGATATGAGAAGCCAATTGCGGAGCATGGAAAGTCGAAATTTTTCAACAGATGAAGACATGTCTTCGTTTCAAATGGGGGAAAACATGGATGAGGAAAAGACCAGCTATGCCATGAGTGAAAATGGAAAAACTTTATTGAAGAAACTGGAAGGTTGTGTAAAAAATGAAGAAGGTTTGTTAGTTCCTTATAATGATTCAAACAACTTTGCAACAAAGGGTTATGGAATTTTGATTTGTAAAAGTCCACTGACAGATGAAATAATTGCTGCGAATCCCCCTCAAACTGAAGAACAGGCAACTTCAGATTTTGAAAATAAATTGGCAGACTTTGAATCAATACTAAACAATAGGGCAACTTATACTTATCCAAATGGCGTACAAACTGTTGACAAGTTGTTATTATCAGAAACAGAAGCTGATGCAATAATAAGTCTCACTTATAACTCGCCTAAAACTGCTAAAAAAGTGATGGACGCAATTCGTAATGATAAAACACAAAATGAGTTAAAAACAATTTGGATGGATGGAAATAGTACTGATTCGGGTTTAGGTAAACGACGTGCGGCAGAATGGAAGTTATATAGTGAGGGAACATATGAAGAAAATCCATATGATTGAAATTTTGCTTTTGTTGGTATTGTTCGGATGGACTGCTTTTTCGAATGAGCAAAAATATACCGTAAAATCTTCCGAAGAGCGAATAGTCGATCTTGTTTCGCTTATCGAGAAAAACCTTGAGGGAACAAGCGTGCTGACCAGTTTCAATGAGGAACAAAGGCTTTGGGAGGTATACAAAAAGGTGCATTTGGAAACGCTTTTTCCAGATGTAATCGATACGGTAGAAATGCTTTGGGGATCGGGCATCGCTTTTGAGATGGGCGAAGAAATTTTGGTTTTAAATACTGAACGAATAAAAATTCTTGAGTCTTACATGACAAGAGAATGTGGAACCGATGGACGTGGTGAATTTAAGGAATATGTCGAAGAATTAAGGAGTGTCCGAAAAAAATCATTTGGTAATGGTACTTTCTTCGAGGCAAAAGACTCCTCGCAAGAGGGCGCAGAGGAACAGGAAGAGGAAAAGAATCCGTCAATTATGAATCCGCAGTGGAAAAACGCGGACGGCGAGCCTATTACGAAAGCCCTTGTGGGAGACGAAGTAACGCTATGAGCGGAAGCGCAGGACATCGCTGATGGCGCGAGCGCGAAAATAAAAGTCATCGAAAAGGATGCAGATGGCAATGACGACGATGTGGCGACTTTGACGGCAACAGTAAGCGGTGGTAAAATAGAATGCAAATGGAAAGTCATTTACACGGAGGACGATGACGACGCAGACAGCGAGCAGGAGAAGGCGGAGAAAGGCTACACGCTGCCGGAGTACGCGTTCACGGTGGAATGCGACGGCGCGACGAGCGAGGAAAGCGGGCAGCTGGATGTGATGGGGTGGATAAAAAAACTGCTTATGAACAAAAAGGACAGAATGCCGATTGTTAATAGCAAAGTTTTTATTATAAAAGCAGATGGAGAAACACTTTGTGGAAAGACGGATTCCGAAGGTTGGCTGTATTTGAAAGACATTCCATTTGGGAAGTATGAGATAAGAATAGGAGAGTGATTATGTTCAGCAGTATAAAGAAATTGGAACTTTGCAAAGAAGGAGTTGTTGAACTGGATTTTTATAGCGGAATTTATCTTCATCCGACAGATTCCAGTGTGGAAACAGAGGATGACAGCGGAGCGCATTTTACAAATGTCAAATATAATTTCAATCAGGGAATTTTTGTGAAAGATTTTCTCAATCTTATTTTTGAAAAAGAACCTTTTGTTAAGCTTGGGAGACTTATGGAAGATGCTTCCTCTGGGGACAAAGCGGCGGAAAATATCGTGAAGTATGTCTATCATGAAGCGTCTCGAAAGATTCTGGAGGAAGTCAGCGAGAAGTCTGGAAATGCGTCCCTGCTTTTTCTTGCGGTCGGTTGTCCAGAGGGTGCGAGCTTGTTCGGCGGAGTCAGCACGGCGGCGGATGTCGCTCTAATCATTGATGATGTTTTACAAGGATGCAAGGCGAACTCTTCTGGCGACACGGAAAAAGGAAGCGAACTTTTCAAACAGGCTAGAAGAAATGGACTTATTATTTTTTCTGTAATAGGGGTAAGAAAAGGTGTAAAAGGATTGCGAACAATTATAGGCAAAAAAATTGTCATAATACTCGGAAAAAACAAACGATACTACGCTTTGGGTCATCGGGGAGCGATAAAAGAAAAAGAGGCGTTGCGTAAGTTGATGATAAAGGACTGTGCGAGTGGATATTTCGGAACGGAAATAGCCCCTGCGATTTTCGAGGAAATGATTGATAAATCTCTAAACAATTTATACAAGTATTTAGATGAAAAGGGAGAGGAAGATGACGCAGAAAAAAAAGAAGAGTAAAAAAAACAAGAAAAAGATAAACGTAAAATTTCTACTGTTTTTAATAGGTCTCGTATCTATTCCGTTAACTTTTATATATAGAAAGAATGTTTCTTTGTCATGCGTCTGTCTGAGCATAGGTATATTTCTTGCATTTCCTTATCTGACGGAAGATTATGAAGAATATGAAAATCTTGACCTTGTAAGCTTTTACGCATATTGCGCTTTTGTAATTATTTGCATAATTGGATGGATTGCGTTTTTCGCATATAAAATAAAGGAGTGGTTGGGCGGCTAGAACAAGAGGTACTATGCCTTGGGTCATCGGAGAGCGATAAAAGAAAAAGAGACGTTGCGTAAATTGATGAAAAGGGAGCGGAAGATGGCGCGGAAGAAAAAGAAGAGTAAAAAAAAACAGGAAAAAGATAAACGTGAAAACGCTGCTGTTTATAATCGGTGTTTTGTTTTTGGGCGCAGGTTGCTTTGTTTCCTTGAAATTCGACAGTTTGCTGATAGGAATGTACTTGGTGACAATTGGAGAAATCCTTGCGTTTCCAGTGATGAAAGATGAATATGACAACTATCAAAACGGAGAGGATTCTGGCACTGGTCTAGTTCGTTTTTTAGGCTTTTTTGCAGCTACTGTTATTGGCATACTGTTTTGCATTGTCCTTACTGTTTTCACTATACGAGATGCATTAGGTGGCAGTGAAGGCGGGCGGCGGGAAAAGCTGGGCGGAAGAGGCGCGGGTGCTGCCTGGGCTGTGGGAGAGCGTAGTGGACAGCCATGGGGTTTCGGACGCGGAGGACGCGAGGAACAGGGCGCTGGGGGAGCTGCAGAACGCGTCGATGGAGTGGCAGCGTGCGGAGGTGAAATGCGAGGGCGACCATCGGATACGGCCCGGGATGCGGGTGACGCTGAAGTACGTGGGTGAGCGGTTCAGCGGCGAGTACGTGGCGGAGCGCGTGGAGCACGAGTTCAGTGCGGAGGGTTTTACTACGGAAGTATTTTTGCGGCGGAACATGCTGCCCGGCGAGCCGGAACGGGCGAGTGCAATCGACGATGAGCGGGAGAAGCAGCACAACAGCGCGGGCGCAAGCGGCGGAGACACAGCTGCCGGAAGTTCCAGTGTGGCGGAAGAGGACTTGCAGGAAGAAGAAAAGAATCCAGCAATTACAAATCCGCACTGGGAAAACGCAGACGGACAGACGACAGCAAAGGCACTTGTAGGAGATGAAGTTTATTTGTGCGCCGATGTGCAGGACATTGGCGACGGAGCAAGCGCGAAAATCAAGGTTATAGAGAAAGACGCAGACGGACAGGACGATGATGTGGCGACTTTGACGACAACGGTAAACGGTGGTAGAATAGAATGCAAGTGGAAAGTCGTCTACACAGAGGACGATGACGACACAAACAGCGGACAGGAAAAGGCGGAGAAAGGCTACACGCTTCCGGAGTATGCATTTATTGTGGAATGCGGCGGTACGGAGAGCGAGGAAAGCGGGCAGCTGGATGTTATGGGATGGATTAGGATACAATTTAAGGACAAGAAAACAGGTAAGCCACTTTCAAACAAGAAATATATAATTTATCTTCTAAATGGAGATGAAATAAAAGGTACTACTGATGAGTCTGGTTATGTAGTACAAGATGAACTAAAAATAGGAAAATTCTTTATAGATTTTGAGGAATAATAATGAAAGAAATAGAAACTGAAAATATTGATGTTAATCAGAGAACTGGTTTGTGGCATTATTCTTCAACGATGTTAAAAAATCATAAATTAGTAAATAATGGGAGAAATCAATATGCATTAGTACAATGGTTGTCTGAGAATAATAAAGCGGTAATAAAAAATGATTTTATTCCTCCAAAATCAAATATTAAAATTCCAGCTACCAAAAACGATTTAATCAAAATTATTTGTATTGAATTAAATATAAATAAAGAAAGCCAACAATACTATGAATTATTCGAAGAAAAAGAAGAAGAAATAATAATTATCGGAACTCAACAGCATCGTGGAGGAAACTTTATTACATCACAGGTAATTAGCGGAGGAATTCTTGGGAAAGATGTAAGCCAATATAACAAAATGATGTTTGTGCATCAAGCAATACGTGAAGTAAGGCTTAATAAATATAAAAAGTGGACTATTTTATTATGTACTGGAGGATATAGTCTTAACCAAATAAGAAAAATAAAAGCTGCTTTTTATGATAAAGAGGAAATGGCTGATTGTGTTAATGACATTATTGAAATTGGAGACAATGATATTGATTCAATAATCAATTATATAAATTTTTCGGATGTAAAAAAAAATACTGAAATAAAGAAAAGAGAATATGTAAAAATTTCACATTTATCTATTTATTCACATGGTTTGCCGGACGGTATTTACTTATGGATGGATGATGTTCCACCATATCAAAAAGCCTTTAATAGGGAAGAAATAGAAAAACTAAAAGAGTCTGCTTTTTCAGAAAATTCTGAAATATATTGTTATTCATGTAGAACAGGTATTGGCAATAATAGTGAAGATTTTACAAAAAAAGGAAGCAATCCTAATATTTGCAATAGTATTGCACAGATTATTGCAAATGTAACAGGAGCTAAAGTTTATGCATATCAAAAAAGAACTTCCTATGAAGATACTCTTGTAAAAAGAGAATATCGAACAGCAATTGAAAACTCGGATAACTCAATGGAAATACAAGATTATGAATTATTGAGCGAAATATGGACTTCAAAAAAATATTTAGTTGATGGTGCGATTTTTTATCCAAAAGGTGCATTTAATCCTGTTAAAGCTGATTCTACACCTAAAGGATTAACAAGTGAAATGTGTTCATATACAAGAAAATAAGGATAAGTATATGAAAAATAAAATTATATTTGGAATAAATTCAACACTTTTAGCAACCGTTTTGACAAGTCTTTTTCTTCCGATTGATAGTACATACATCTATGGAATAAATCTAGGATTAGGGATTTTGTCATTTATTTTCATTCTTGCAACCTTCTTCGCAAAAAGGGAGAGGCAATTTATAGTTTTATCTTTCTTTCAATTGCTGCTGCTTCTTTTTTGGTATGTGCTTATTAAATGTCGCTACAGCCCTTACAGAATAGGCTGGAAAATATATTTGTATTTGCTGATGACCCCAATTTCCGTATCAGAATTTATTTTAGCAAATCAAATGATGGACAGAAGAAAATTTTTATTGTGGTGTTTTGCCATTCTTCAGTCTTGCGTTTTCATAAAAACGTTATTTTTTATTCATTTTTATGAATTTGAAGGGTATAGGGAAGATAATGAAGATATAAGGGATTATTCAAATTCCAAACAATATAAGGTTCTGAATCCACATAAATTGCTAAATAGAAATCCGGAAAAGCTTTCTGAGGAAGATTACAAATTAATATGTTCGTTAATAAATGATTCTGATTGGATAAAAGATAACTTTCCGGAATTTGATGATATTTTTTTTAATGAGATTGATATTTTGAACATTAGTAATGATATAAAATATAGTTTTTCTGTTATCAATTTGTATGGATTCAAAAATGCAGATTTTTACGAAATATCAGTACCTCTAAAAACCCAACAAACGAAAATTACTGTCTATTTTCCAAAAGGCACCTTTTATTTATCTAAAAATGATTTAGAGATATATAAAAAATATTATACTGTTTTACCAGATGAAAAAGACTATTGTATTTATGAAGGCTTAGGACTTCCATACAATCAAAGTGAGTATGAATCTTATATCGATAATTATTATAATTGGAGCAATTAGCAATTTTGATTGTGGAAAATGGTATTGAAAATGAATAAAAAAAATTACATAGAATTAAAATTGATTTCAATTGCATTGTTAATTTCATCACTAATAAGTGATTATCTCTTTTGTAGTGTTCTTGGTAACTGGATTGAGTTATGTATTATTTTCTTTTTATTTTTATTATCAATATTTATTACAAAATGCTGTTCATTGTTTTCTTATCTCAATATGTTAGTGACACAATTTTGTCCTGCCCAAAGTGAACTTGGACTTTTTTAGGAAAGCTTATAAGGTGGTTT
>CAJUBD010000029.1 GCA_910584475.1 uncultured Treponema sp. | reverse complement strand
TTATTCCTTTTACACTTATTTTTATTGCTCTTCTTTTTATAATGCGGTTGCCCTGAGGGTGACAAATATTGATATTGACAAACAGGAATGCAATATAGAAGGAGAAGGCTATGCCTATCCTACTTCAAAAGAATACGCTTTCTCCGAAAAAATCAAATGCGAAAAAATTTTGAAAACCAAACACGAATTGTTGAATGGGTATTTTGAACAGTGATGCCGAAGAGTTCTATGAAAGGGATAAAAAACCGTTTATTATCATGGGGGAAATGAAATTGAAAAAAAGTTCATTTATATCTGCGATTATTTTCTTTTCCTTGTATTTGTTAAATAATGTGATTTCATGTTTTTTCATTTTTAGAAACATCGACTTTATGGAAGTCTACATCTGCGGCATATTTATCGGAATATTGCAAAGCCTGTACTTTTTGTTGAAGTTGTCGAAAAGGCAGTTTTATATATTCTTCCCTTTTTATTATACATTGTGCTGCGTATTATGCGTGTTTGCCTTTCAGTTTACATCGTCATTGATTTTCGCGCATGAAATAAATTTGAAGCTAATATTTGCGTCGCTGTTTCACAACATTTTGGTCGCGGAATCTTTTTTATTTCCTGCCGTTGTGGTATCATATCTTGAGGAAGTGTCGTTATTCAAAATATTGCGAAAGAATAATGAAACTTTTCCATAAATTGAAAATTCCAAGGAGAGTATTTACCGCGATGAAAAGGAAAATTTTATTTTCACTTTGTGCCGTTTTTCTTTTGTGTGGCGCGCAGGCGCAAAAACTGCTTGACGCTGCTTCGGGGATGTATCATACGCTGCTTTTATTTGAAGACGGAAAAATTCTTGCCTTCGGTTACAATTCTTACGGACAGCTGGGGCTTGGCTTCGAGTCGGGACATGCGGATTCAATATATGAGCCGTTACCTTCTTCCTGTGAGCCTCCCGCGTATGTTGACTCTCCCGTGAAATTTGTTTCTGTGGCCGCAGGGGAAACTCACAGCCTCGCGATTGCGAGGGACGGCACTTTATGGGGATGGGGCTGCAACGGAAGCGGACAGTTGGGAAACTGCATTGCCCGATGTAAAGAAAATCACGTGCCGAATGCGGTTTCCCAACCTATTCTGCTCAATCAGGACAAGGACTGGGCAAAAGTGTTTGCGGACGGAGATTTTTCGTTCGCGCTAAAAAAAGACGGAACTCTATGTAGAATCTGTTATAAAGGAATTGAAAAAATTGAACATCCTGCCAATGCAAAATGGAAGAACATTGAAATTAACAATTTCTATTTGCTGGGTGATTCATACGTTTATATGGTCGCAGAAGACGCGGCGGGAAATTTTTGGACATGGGGAGAGTGCAACAGCCCGGATTCAATGTGCTTGAGCTTTTCTGCTTGGCGAGGAGAAACGGGCGAATTTGACGAGATGATGCCGCTGACTCTGCCGAAAGGCATCAGCGATTTTTCCACAAACAGTTATGCGGGGGCTTACAGGAAAGGCGGCGGCGTGTACTTATGGGGCGCTTCGCTTATTGATGAAAAAAATATCGTGAAAGAATTTTATGAAAATATTAAAAAGGAAATATGGCTGGCCGACAATATCGACAACATGAAGCGCGAGGATGTCGGCAAAGTCAAACGGCTCATAACTGGAAATTTTTTGACTGAAGGCGAAATTCTTTTTGAAATCGTCGAAAAGTCGAGTTCTCCTGAATACAATATTAAGCATGGAGCGTACACCGCCGCCCTCTTGAAAAGCGGAAGGCTGATTTTATGGACGGACGGCGAGAAATTTGAAAGCGGCGAAAATCTGGAAATGAAAAGAATCTTTGGAAAACGCAATCTTTTTTCCCAGTCGAAGGACGGCACAATTTATGTAACAGGATACGACATTTATGGACGGGCGGGATTGGATTGTGCCGAAGATTCGTTTTTGTTTTTGGAGCCGTTGCAAGAAGCCAAAAGGCGCGATTGAAAAAGCAGGACGATATGGCAACGATGGATGCATTATGAAAAATAAGCTATTCCTTAAATTTTTGATTGCAAAAAACGCAACTTCGCAATGTAATGAGAAGTTGCTATGGATAGACGAGTTTTGGAACAAAACTCGGATTAAAATTGTCGCGCTATTTCAGCGACAATTTTTAATGTTCTTTTTGTTCATGTTTGCAAATGCGATGAATTTGTTTGCGACAAATTCTTTGAATGTATCATACAATTCTGAAACAGTCAGGATAAATCAATTCTTATGTTATTACGAGGATTTGCAAACAGAAGGTTTTCGCGAGGTTGAAGAGAAATTTTATCTTTTTTGTGATTTTGCCGATTCGCTCTTGGAAATGTCGCGTCGGCTTGGCGAAAGAATATCTTTTTATTCTGAAAATGGAATAAGCCAATTGGACATAGGCGAAAAGTGTTTTTTGTTCGTTTCAAGCAAAAGGGAATCTGAAGTAAAGGCAAGTGCCGATGAATATATCCTTTCAGAAAACTACAACAACTCAATTTATATAATTTCCTATGTCTGCAAAAAATTGAAACTTAAACTTCCCGAAATAAAAAACAAGGACAGAAAGTTGTATTCTTTGGAAACAAAGTTTGCGATTGATTTTGCGCTTGAAGAAAATGAAGACGACTTGTTTTTCTTTTTTCCATGCGGAGAATGCCATTTTAATCCGAATTTTAAACTGCAAGGAAATCATTACATCGGCTTATATTATTCGGAAGAAGATGCGATGAAAATGAAAAAAATGATAAAGGAAAAGCATTCCGCAGATTGCGAAGTTAAGGTTTTTCCCTGCGACTTCAAACTGATAAACGATGCATATTTTAAAATTGAATGAGGATAATTACATTGTGTTTTAATCGCGAAAACATTTGCAGCTTCGTCAAGAATTGTCTTTCATCCATTCTTTGATTCCCTCCACTATGTCCGCGTCGATGTCATGTTCCATGCGGCATGCGTTCTCTTCGGCCTGCTCATGCGGAACGCCCGTGATTTTCACGAGGAATTCCGTCAGAAGCCTGTGCCGACCGTACACGTCGTTCGCCTTTTCCAAGCCTTTTTCGGTGAGTTCAATCCTGTTGTGCAATACGAATTTGATATAGCCGTCGCGTTCCAAAATGGACATCGCGCGGCTCACGCTGGGCTTTGAAAATCCCATGTGATTCGCTATGTCTACGGAAAGCACCACACCGTCGTTTTGGTTCTTCAAAATTAAAATCGCCTCAAGATAGTCTTCGCCTGATTTGTACATGGTAACCTCGTTTTCATTGGACGCGTCCGGAAGCTTCGTTTTCTCCGAACACTCGTTTCCGGCAAACCGCAATTATGCGATGTTTCGTTGCTAGAATGTGGAGGAAGCTGACAGATTTTTCCGAACAAACATTTTCTAATTATAATACATTTTCCGCTAAAAATCAACTCAAAGTTGCCGACAATTTTTATAAAGGTTTTTTATTACAAAGGCTTTTTTATGGGAGGAAATATGAAAGATAGCACGCTGCGCACTTTTATTTACAAAATCGGCGACGTTGAGGCCGACTCAAAAATCAAGTCGATTTTGGGCGAAGGCTGGCGCCTTTCCGCGGTGACGCCGAACGGCACGGTGCGAATCGCCACTTTCGATCGGGATTTCATTTCGGCGCAAAGAAAAATTTTAAGCGCAAACTAGCAAACCAACATTCCTCGACGAGAGCGTCGGGGTATTGAATCTCCGCGCGAATCACAACTTCGACACTCGCTTGACAAAGCGCGCGCGATTCGTATAAAATATTCCCTCAAAGATTATGATACGAATCAAAAACGAAAGGCAAATCGAATGCATCCGCCGCTCGTGCCACCTGCTGGCGGACATGTTCAACGAGGTGATTCCTCAAGTAAAAGCGGGAATGTCCACGAAGGACATCGACGACCTGTGCAAGCGTTTCATCACTTCCCACGGCGGAAAGCCGGCATGGTATCGCGAGGACTTTCCGGGCGCGGCTTGCGTTTCCGTAAACGAAGAAGTCATTCACGGAGTTCCTTCCAAGAAAAAAATCGTCCGCGACGGCGACCTTGTTTCCATAGATGTCGGCATAGACCTTGACGGTTACATAAGCGACTCCACGCACACGGTTCTCGTGGGAAGCGTCCCCCCCGAATGGAAAAAGCTTGACGACGTTACACGCGAATGCCTCGAGGCGGGCATTCAGGCTTGCAGGGCGGGAAACCGCATCAGCGACATCACGAAGGCAGTCTACGAGATCGCCAAAAAAAAGCACGGATACGGCGTAGTCTATGATTATTGCGGGCACGGAGTCGGGCTTGACGTGCATGAAGACCCAACGATTCCGAACAGTCCGAAAGGGCGCGACTCAAATCCGAGGATTCAGCCTGGAATGGTTCTCGCCATTGAGCCGATGATTAATCTCGGAACGGATGAAGTGGAACTTTTGGACAACGGCTGGACTGTCGTTACGGTGGACGGACTTTGCAGCGCGCATGAGGAGCATACGGTGGCGGTTTTCGCCGACCACACGGAGATTCTCACTGCGCTTGACTGGCGGAACGCCGCGCTGTAACCATTTTCACTTGTCGCAGTTTTTCTTTATAAAAAGGCGCAGAAAACTATGCGATGCGCGAAATTATCGTTATATTTTAGTCAGGAGGCATGATAAAGATGACTTACGCGTCATTTTTATCAGCTTGAGTTTGTTCATGCGTCGCATTCCGAACTCAAGATTTTCGCCATCCGTGGCTCGCTGCTAACGCGGTGTTTTTATGGGAGCATTTAAAATTGCCACGAAAATGGCGTGACAATTTTAACTTCGAGTTTTTTCGGTGCGGAGCCCTTACCGAAAACTCGCCTATTTTATTTGCCCGCTCGCGTGGGTGAATAAAATAGGCATGATAAAAGCACCGCACAATGGCGCAGCACTTTTATCATGACAAGTTTCTACAGTCGCGTTGCGACTTGCAAAGCTTGGCATATTAGGAGCAATTATGAAAACTACGACGAAAAATGTGATTACCACGGCGTTTGCCGCAGTCCTCTCGTTCGGACTGATTTCATTTTCGTGCGCCGGAAAGTCATCCGCGCAGAGAGGGGCGAACACCGCGTTCGCGGACACCGTTCCCTCGGTGAAAATTCCCGAAGACTCGCTGAAAGTTTTGGAAGCGATGCAAAATGTTTTCCGCTCGATTTCCGAGCAGGTGCTTCCTTCTGTCGTCGAGGTTGACGTTACCGAAAAGAAGACGCGCCCAGCGAACCCTTTCGGCGATTTTCCTTTCCGCTTTTTCGGAATTCCGCAGGGCAACGAAGAGCGCGAGTACGAGCAGCAAGGGCTTGGCTCGGGCGTAATCATCCGCCGCGACGGAAAGAAGTATTATGTCCTCACGAACAACCATGTCGCGGGAAGTGCGACAGAGATTTCCATAAAACTGAACGACGGCCGCAACTTTGACGGAAGTCTCGTCGGCGCGGACGAGCGCATGGACATCGCGCTTGTATCATTCGAAAGCGACGACTCATCGATTCCAATCGCGACGCTCGGCGACTCCGACAGCGTTCAGACAGGCGACATCTGTTTCGCCATGGGCGCGCCGCTCGGCTACAGCCAGTCCGTCACGGAAGGAATTGTCAGCGCGACAGGGCGTTCGGGCGGACAAATAGGAAGCATCAGCGACTTCATCCAAACCGACACCGCCATAAATCAGGGAAACTCAGGCGGTCCGCTTTTGAACATCTACGGCGAAGTCATCGGAATCAATACTTGGATTGCCTCGCAATCCGGCGGAAGCCAGGGTTTGGGATTCGCGATTCCAATCAACAACATCAAGCATGCCATAGATGAATTCATTTCAAGCGGAAAAGTCACTTACGGATGGCTCGGCGTTTCCCTCGTCGAAGTGAACAACGACATCAAGGAATCGCTCGGAGTCAAGGGCAGGGACGGCGCATTCGTCGCGCAGATTTTCGTGGATTCCCCGGCATTCAAGGGCGGAATGCAGGCCGGCGACTACATCATCGAACTGAACGGAAAGAGGGTGCGCAGCACGGATCAGCTTGTCCGCGACGTGGGAAGCCTTCCAGCCAACAAGGACGCTTCGTTCAGAGTGATTCGCGGCGGAAATGAAATTTCGCTCACAGTCCGCATCACGGAGCGCACGAAGGAAATTTCTTCCGGAAACGCGAAACTTTGGCCGGGATTCATTCCAATTCCTCTCACTGACGACGTGCGGAAGAAATTGGAAATCGATTCCAAGGTGGAAGGCGTGGCAGTAACCGGCGTTCAGCCAAAATCGCCCGCGGCCTCGCTCAGGCTTCAAGAAGGCGATGTCATCACGGCGGTAAACGGAAAGAAAGTCACGAATCTTTCCGAGTTCTTTGCCGCGCTCGACCTCACGAAAACGAAGTCGATTCAGTTTACGATTACTAGCGGTGCCGGCTCAATCACGACCGGAACTTACAACTTCTAGTTTTCGGCGAAGTACAAAAAGCGGGCGTCCTTTTCAAAGGATGTCCGCTTTTATTTTTTCGAGTCAAGCGAGTACAATTTGAACGGCGCTTCTTCAAAATATTTTTGCCAAATTTCGCGGAATTTTTCATTCTCGCAAAGCGTGACATTTTCGTATTCTCGCGTGAACGCGTTCCGGGTTTGAAATTGCGAATTGTCGGAAAGCCGCGCCACGCTTATTTCGTGCGCGATGCGGGCGACGGCTTCTGAAGTTTCGTGCCTTTCTCCATAGCGTGCTTTTATCCATCGCGCTTTCATTCCGTCGAAAAATTCCTTTTCTAAAAAATCTGCGTCAGGAAAACTAGTTGAAACATCGTCGCTCTCTTCTTCGTTTTTTAAACTCACATCCGAATTTGCGAAAATGTTTTTGCGCAAACGCTCGAGCGAATTTCGCAAAATAAAATCTGCGTCCGAAATTTTTTTCACGTTGAAAAATGTGAGCGCGCCGAACGAGACGAGCGCGCATCGTTCTTCAAGGCGCACTTCAATCCCTTCGAATCGGGCGTCTTCGGAAGCGATTTTTTTGCACTGCGCTTCAAGTGCCAAAATCAACGCGTCAAAAATCGCGGCATCTTCTTCAAAAATCTTTGGCGAGCGAATCCAAAATTGAACTGGATCGGAAAAGTCGGTCGTGGGAACAAGGACGGCAGGGCGCGAGATGGCATTGTCCGCGCTGATGTCGGTAAGAAAAGTGTGCTCGAGTCTTACGGCAAGAGCGGACTTCGAAGCTTCGTTCGGCTCGGAGAAAATTTTATGTTTGCCCTTAGATTTTTTCATGCCTCCGAAAATCTTTTCGCATTCATCAAGGAATTCTTTTTTGGAACTTTCGATGAAATTCCCTGCGGCGATTATTTCAATTCGGCTTGCGTCTAAAAACTTTTGATAGGATTCGAGAGCATCGTTGTATTTTAAATTCTTTAGAATTTCTTTTTGCGTCGAATAGAGCGCGCGATAGGCGGGGCTTTTGTAAAAGTGCCTCACGCCGGCGGAATACATTTGTCGAGCAAGGCTTCCCGCCTGCATGATTTGTCGAGCGCGCCGCGCGTTCAACGCGATGTCCACTTGCGACGGAGCGAAGTCGCTGCAAAAAAGCCCTTCGCCGATGCATCGCAGCGCGATTTTTTCTTCGTTTGTCTCGCATTCTATCGCGATTAAAAAGTCAGTGTCCGAAACAAAAGCCTTTGCCTGAGCTTGGCGCGAGATTTCTCCACGTGAAATTTTTGGGATGAGCGAATCAGAAATGTTTTTTTCCAAAACATTCGCGAGAACGCTTTGCATTCCGTAGCTTGATTCCGCGTCGAACGCCTCGCCTCCGAAAATGTAGAGCGCGACTGTCATTTTTGAAGAGGCGGGATTTTCCTTCGTCGTGACACGAATCCCATTTGAAAGCGAAAAACTTTTTGTCGAGCCGCGCGACTTCGCCACAAAATTCGCATTGTAGAGCGGAATTTCTGCTTGCAAAGAATTTTCTTGCGTGAGCAAAGGCGCAATGTTTTCGATGTTTTGTCCTTGCGCGAAATCTTTTTTTTTCGAGACAATTTCATATTCGGAATTCTCAAATTCGCCTTGATACGACGAAAGAATATTTTCGTTCAGCAAGATGAAAATCCATGGCTCGGTTTTTCGCAGGGCCGATTTCAAGTCCGCGAAATTCTCGGCGGCGATTTTTTCGGGAGTCGAAAGAAATCGTTCGATGTGCGTTTCGCCTTGACTTTTTCCGTCTGGAATTCCGTCCGCCCAAAATCGCGAGAAATTCTCCATAAATAATTTAGGATTTGAAATTGAATCGTAAAAATCTTGAATGAGATTTTCTTTCGCCGCATTGAAATCCTCTTTGGAAAAATCGCAAATCTCTTCGCCCAAGATTTTTTCAAAAATTTCGATTTGCTCGAACGATGAAAAATGCGACTTTTCCAAAAGCGTTTGGAGTACGAGGCGGCTTAGATTTTTTTTCGTCGCGGCGGCGGCGTTCACATAGTCGCTTCCGCGAATTGCGAGCGCATCGCTTTGGACGAGGGAATTTTTGAGCGCGGAATTTTTCTCTTCAAAAATTGCGGCGGCTATTTGCGCTTTGATTTTTTCAAGCGGCGAAATCGTCGCGACCACTTGCGTGAAGTCGGATGAAAATTCCTTGTCGCAAAGAATGACTTTTTTCTTCGCTTGCAAATCATCCGTTTCGGTAATGTCGCTTGCCCCGAACGCGGAATTTTTTTTCGCGATGAAAAAACTTGCATCCGCCGCGTTCGGACGACCAGCGTACTTTCCGAAAGTTTCCAAAGCGAGATGGAAAACGCTTTTCGCTTTTATCGCGCCCGAAACGAAAATCGCGCATTTTTGCGGCGCGTAATATTCATGGAAAATTCGGCTTACGACCGATCGAATTTCGGACAAATTTTTTTGCCCGGAAAAAGGCGGGTATGGCGAGCCGCCTCCTTGCCGTGAAAATTTTTCGAACACGCGCGAATTGATTTGAGAATTTATGAAATTTTCCGCAGACGAAATTTGCTGATCCTTTATTTTTTGCAGTGCGTTTTGCAAAGCCTCGTCCGAAAAAAACGGCGCGAAAGCGCGTTCGCTCATTTGCGCGAAAACAGATTTAAGTTCCGCGCCCGTGCAATCGATGGAAAAATGTGCGCCGTTCGTCGTGCACTCAGATTCAAGCGATGATGAAAAGCGCGAATTTTTTTGCGAGCGAATTCCGGTCTCTGAAAAAATTTCTGAGCAAAGGGAAAAATACGGCGCATCGCATTCGTTCCGTGTCTCGTAGCCAGCCTTCGCACAAAATTCAGCGTGAACAAGCGGCGTGGAAAAATCTTCAAACACGAAAACGCTCATTCCGTTTGGAAGCATGAATTCGAAAAAGTTTTCTGGAATTTCCGAGCAGAAGATTTTCGCGGAAAACGCAAAAAATATAATAGAAAAAACCAGCGATTTAAAAAATGTTTTTTTCACGATTTCATTTTAAATGAATTTCGCATTGAAATCAATCCCGAAAAATGCTACAATTGTTTTATGGTGCAAATTTCTTACGGACAAAAAAATTCCCGCGCAAAATTTCCGGACGGTGTTTTGAAAGGAAAGCGCGCGCTCACTTCGGACGAGATTTCCGCGCTCGAAAAAAATCGCAACATTTGCCGTGATTGGAATTGCGTGCGCGTCACTGACGGCGCGTTCGACGCGAGCCTCATTTCGGACTGCGAATTTTCGGGCTTTGTAGTTTTGGGCGCGCTCACTCGCGCGACGCTCCGTTTCCACGATTTGGAACTGGAAGTGGGAATCCGCCGCTCGAAATTGCGCGATGTCGTAACCGGCGACGAGAACGCGATTTGCAATGTCGCGTACTTGGACAACTACCGCCTCGGGCGCAATGTGATTTTGTTTAACATTCAGGAAATGTCTTGCACGAAACATTCCAAATTCGGAAACGGAATATTGAAAAAAGGGGAGGACGAATCGCTTCGAGTTTGGATTGGCGTGGCGAACGAAAACGACGGACGCGCTGTCCTTCCTTTTGAAAATATGATTGCGGAGGACGCCTACATTTGGTCGAGAAAGCGAGACGACAAAATTTTGATGAGGCGTTTTGTCGAACTCACGGAAAACGGAAACTTAAAAACGCTCGACACTTTCGGCACTGTGGGCGACTCGTCGGTCATAAAAAACACGACCCTTCTAAAGGACGCGAAAATCGGCGAGTGCGCCTACATCAAGGGCGCGTTCAAATTGAAAAACATCACGGTTCTCTCTTCGCCTGAGGCGGAAAGCCAAATCGGAGAAGGCGTGGAAATGGTGAACGGAATCATGGGCTATGGAAGCCGCGTGTTCTATCAGGCGGTGGCGGTGCGTTTCGTCATCGGGCAAAACTGCCAGCTAAAATACGGCGCGAGGCTTTTGAATTCCGTGCTCGGCGACAATTCCACGGTCTCATGCTGCGAGCTTTTGAACAACCTGATTTTCCCCTTCCACGAGCAGCACCACAATTCATCGTTCCTCATCGCCACCACGATTATGGGACAGTGCAACATCGCCGCCGGCGCGACGATCGGAAGCAACCACAATTCGCGAAGCCCTGACGGAGAAATAATCGCGGGACGCGGCTTTTGGCCCGGTCTTTGTTCCGACTTCAAGCACAATTCAAAATTCGCCTCGTTCGTGCTCGCGGCGAAAGGCTCTTACCAACACGAGCTGAAAATCACGTATCCTTTTTCGCTGATTTTCGCTTCCAAAGAAAACGAGCCAATCCATATAATCCCGGCGTTTTGGTTCATGTTCAATATGTTCGCCATCGCGCGAAACCGCGACAAATTCTCAAAGCGCGACAAACGCTTGAAAAAAATCCAGCACATAGAAACCGACCCGCTCGCTCCCGACTCCATGCAGCAAATTCTTTCTTCAATTGAACGGCTCGTCGAACTTTCTAAAAACCACCTTCAAGGCATCGGACTTGAGACCATAATTTCCGCAAAAAGCGAAGCGCAAAAACTGCAGGCGGCAAAGGATTTCCTCCATCAAAATCCCAACGCGGATTTTGCTTTGTTCGATGAGAAATGCCAGAAAAAATACGGCGCGACCATTTTAAAGCCCGTCAAAGCGTACAAAGAATATCGCAAAGTTTTGAAATATTTCGCGTCGCGCTCGCTCGTGGAATTCTGCGATTTGAAAAAAATCGAGAGCCTCGACAGCGCGGCGATTGAAAAGATTCTTTCGATAAAACTTTACACGAAATGGACCAACGCGGGCGGACAAATTCTTCCGAGCAAAATGCTCGACGAATTCGCAAACCTTGTAAAAAGCAAAAAGATAAATTCGTGGGACGAGGCGCACAAATTTTACGACCGCTGCCAGTCGCATTACGGTGAATACAAGGCGAGATATTCGATTTTCATTTTGGAAAAATTGTACTCGCGGAAAATCTCTGAATTCACGCGCGAAATTTTCGACGACATAATCTGCGATGTCACGGCTTTTTCAAAAGGAATGTACAAGGCTTCTATTTATTCGCGGCAAAAAGACTACGACGATCCTTTCAGGAAAATGACTTACGGAAGCGAAGAGGAAATGGTCGCCGTGCTCGGCTCGCTCAACGACAACGAATTCCTGCATTCGCTGAAAAACTCGACGGCGGAATTTAACGCGCGGCTGAAAGAATGTTTAAAATCCGCACGAAAATGAGTCGCGAACCTACGGTTCGCTTAACAAGTTTTTGTTTGCTCGCAAGGCTCGCATTTTCGTTCGCTTCGCGCTCACGAAAAGCGCAAAAACTCATGTGCGGATTTTAACTTCGAGTTTGCAACGCAAACTCGTTTATCTACCGTTGCTTCTCACTTCGTTGCGAAGCAACTTTTGAAACAACTTGAAAGTTGACACTTTCTTCGTTGCTTCAAAATAAGGAAGTTTTTTCTTGACACGGCAAAGCATATATGCTATATTTTAAAGATATGAAAATTTTTCAAAAATTTTTTTTGACTTTAATTTTCGGCATTCCATTTTTCTCGTGCAAGTCCATGGTAGCCAACAAAGTCGGCGACATGCTTTCCGGCGCGGACAAAAACGGCGTTCCGATTCAGGCAAAGGACAACGAGACAAATCCGATGTCCGCCTTTATGGGAGAAAAAGACATAACCATCATTCAAGAGTCTTTGCCGCTCATAGTAAAAATGTACGAAATCCTCGCATTGGAAAATCCTTCCCATCAAGGCACGCAGATTATGGCGGGACAGCTCAACATAATGTACGGAAACCTCTGCGTTCAAACTCCAGCCGAAAAAATGCCGATCGACATGCTTTTCGAACAAGTCGAAGAATTCAATCGCGCGAAATATCATTATCTCAAGGGGCGCAAATACATTCTCGACGCTTTTGAGACTCGATGGCCCGGATTCACCGAAGCGTTTTTGTCGGCCGATTCCGAAAAAGCCGCATCCGTGGCGCAGAAAATTTCCAAAGAAGACATAAACGCCTCTTATTGGGCGGCGGCGGCATCGCTGATCGCATGGTCGCTAGACCCCCTTGACATAAACATGCTGACAAGCATCGCAGGTCCCGTCGCGCTTTTGGAACGCGCCGCGGAACTCGATCCCGATTACTCCAACGGGGCAATTTGGGACGCGCTTTGTCAATTCTATGCGGCGGCTCCGATGGATTTTGGCGGCGACCAAGAGCGCGCGCTTTACTGCTACGAACAGGCGATGCGCGTTTCGGGCGGAAAATCGCCGGGAATCTATGTCACATACGCGCAGAGTTTTTGCAAGCCTCGGGGCGACCGCGAAGGATTCGTAAAGGCATTGGAAAGCGCACTCGCGATTGATGTCGACGAGGACGAGGCGAACCGCGTCATGAACGTGCTCGGACAGCAAAAGGCGCGGTACTTGCTCGACCATGTTGACGATTATTTTTTGGAATGGTAAAAGTGTAACCATTTGCGTTTTTCGATTGTTAGGAATTTACGGGGATATTTAAAATCAGCGACTAATTCGTGCCGCTGATTTTAACTTCGAGTTTTCTGCGAAAACTCGCGTATTTACTGCCTGCTCGCGCAGGCGAAGTTATAGTTTTGAAAAACTGAAATTTTCCAAAACTATAATTTAAAACGGAGATTTTAAATTGGGAGAAAACCATGAAATTTTTTAGGAAATTTATCGCACTTTCGCTTTTGGCAGTTTTGGGAACGTCGGCGTTCGCAAAAACCGTCATCAAAATCGCTTCGGTCGCGCCGTCGAATTCCAGCTGGGACATCGACCAAAGGACTATCGCGGCGGAATGGGCGAAAATCACGAACAACGAAGTCATACTTCAATTTATGGTGGCAGACTCAATGGGCGGAGAAAGCGGCGTGGTAAAGCGGCTCAACTCCGTGCGCCCAGGACAAAAGCCTCCGATTGGCGGAGCGGTTTTCACGTCTCTCGGCGCGGACGGATTTTGTCCCGAATCCCACATCATGACTCTTTGCGTGCCGTTTATGTTCCGCTCGCAGGATGAGGTCAACGCCGTTCTCGACAAATTCGGCGATCATATGAAAAAGCCATTTGAAGAAAAGGGCTACGTCATCTTGGGCTACTTCAATATCGGCTGGGCATATTTTTTCACGAGGAATCCTGCGCACACTCCGGCGGAACTCCAAAGGCAGCGTCTGAGCGTCGGCGGCTTGACATCGCCCCTGCTTTCCAACGCGTTCAAGGCGGCAGGCTATCTTGTGCAGGATGTTCCCGCCGACAAACTTTTGAACAGCATTCAGACAGGCGCGGTCGAAGGACTCTTTACGATTCCGATGTACGCCTATGCCGCCCAATATTACAAGTCGCTTACGAATTGTCTGAATGCGCCGCTCTGCCCTGTGATGGTGGCGTTCATCCTTTCAAAAAGCGAATGGGACGCGATTCCTGAAAAATACAAGCCCGAACTTCTCAAGAGCGTAAAAAAGGCGGAGGACAAATTCATCCAGTCACAGCGCAAGTCCGATGCCGAATATTTGAAGCGTTGCGAAAATTCCGGCGTAAAGATTTTTACTCCAAACGAACAGGAGCTGAAAGTTTGGCGCGATGAATTCGAAGCGAAAAGCCACTATATGTATGACTCCGCCACTCCGATTGCGGACAAAGCGTTCTACGAGCAAATAATGGCATTCCTCAAGCAGTATCGCGGAGAATGATAATTCCCACGATGCGAAATACTTTCTATGGGAGACGACTTTGCTAAAAAAAATTGAAGACGGTTTTGCCGTCGCATTGGTCGGCATTCTAAGCGTGGCGGCAATCGTTATCAAAGTGATGCAGGACAACTTGCACATTCAGGTAATGAACGCGGATTCAATAATCGTGAACACCGCATTCGTGTTCGCATGCGTCGCGGGTCTCATCACTTGGCGCGAAAACCGTCATTTGAGCCTCGCCAATGTTACGGAAAAATTTCCGACAAAGGCTAAAAATATTTTTGACGCTCTGTCGTCTTTTTTCGTCTCCCTCATCATAACGCAGCTTTTTTTCGCGTCGTTTTTGCAGATTGCCAATCCCGACCAATTTACAAACAATGTCATCTTGTTTTTGGCTGAAAAATTTTTCTTCGCGTTCTATCCTCTTTGCTTTTTGATGATAGCGATTTTGATTCTCCAAAAAAAAGAATTTCGCGTCGCGGCGATTGTCGGATTGGTCGCAGGTCTCGTCACTTCCATGGGCGCGATAACAGGGCTTATCTACTATTGGACAGGTCTCTATGACTTTCCGAAATTGTATGCGATAAGCGACGCGTGGAACACGCTTTGCGACAAATTCACTTGGCTTTTCGTGCTCGCGCTCATTCTGATGGCATTCGCGGGCGTTCCGCTTTTCGTCGTCATCAGCGGCATCACATATATAATTTTCTCGAAGGCCGGCGGCTACATCGACGTGATTCCGTTCGAAGCCTATGGCAAACTCGCCGACAAGAGCGTCGCCGCGATTCCGCTTTTTACGATTGCGGGCTACGTTTTGGCGCAAGGAAGCGCGGGCAAACGCTTCATCGAGCTTTTCCGCGCGCTTTTCGGCTGGTTTCGCGGAGGCACGGTCGTCGCGGCGGTTTTGGTCTTGACGTTCTTTTCGACTTTTACCGGCGTTTCGGGCGTTACGATTTTGGCTTTGGGACCGCTGCTCGCAGTGATTTTGTCCGGCTCGGGCTATGAAAAAGAACGCGCGGAATCTTTGATTACTTCTTGCGGCGCGGTGGGACTTTTGTTTCCGCCTTCGGTCGCAATAATCATGTACGCATCTTCTAACTATCTGGTAATCACGCAATTCGAGCCTGGATTCGACGTGATAAATTTGTTTGTCGCCGCATTGATTCCTGGATTGATAATGGCTGGCGCGATGATTGGCATGGGAATTTTTTTCGACAAAAACAAGGAGCGTCCGAAGTTTTCCGCGAAAAAGATAGGTCAGGCTTTTTTGGCGTGCATCCCGGAATTGCTTTTGCCGCTTTTGATTTGCCTCACTTATTTTACGGGCTTCTTCAATTTGTTCCAAGTGGCATCGTTCGCCGTGCTTTACGCGGTCTTGCTGGTGGCCTTGATTCGCCGCGACTTTACGATAAGGAAAACCGCGCGCGTCATCGCCGACAGCGTTCCTGTTTCGGGCGGAATCTTGTTCATAATCGCCGCGGCTTCCGCGCTCTCATATTGGATGCAAGACGCGAACATTCCTGACATCGTGACGACTTTCGTCACCACTTATGTCTCGAACAAATATGTTTTCCTCCTGCTGATGAACATCTTGCTGTTGATTGTAGGCTGCCTGATGGACATTTACTCCGCGATTCTGCTTGTCTCTCCGCTTTTGCTTTACAGCGCGAGCGCGTTGGGCATTCCCGTCGTGCAGACCGGCGTGATTTTCATAATGAACCTTTCGGTCGGATTTTTGACGCCGCCCGTGGGAATGGATTTGTTCATTTCGTCATACACGTTCAAAAAGCCCGTCTCGCAAGTGATAAAAGGCGTGCTTCCTTTCCTTGTCGTGCAATTGGTCGTGCTTTTTATCGTGACATATTGCCCGTTTTTTACGACGGCGCTTTTGCCGAAATGACGTTTGACAAGTGAGGTTTTCCCAAAATTGCAATTTTGGGAAAACTGCCATAGATGTATTTGCGAGAAATAGCAGCTAATCCTTTATCTTACCTGCATTTCTCGATGAGGCTCTCTCAAAAAACATTTATTTTTGGGAGAGCCTCAAGTAATCCGGATTTTTTCGTGTTCGCAAGGATTTTTATATTTTCCACGTTGCTCGCATTTTTATTTTGTTTGCTGTCGTGCCAAAAGAAAGAAGTGGCGGCAGAAATTTCTGGCGACGAGAATTTGCGCGTTGCAGACGAATTGGAAGCGCAAAAGTCCTGCGCGTTTGAAAAATATTTTTCTTCTCTCGGCGAGCGGGAAAAAGTCTCGCAAATTTTCGTCTTGAATTTGGAGGGAAGCGAAAAATTTTCTTTCGTGGAATACACGAAAGACGGAGAGGAAAGAAAGCCGCTCGTTCCGGGCGGCTACATTTTCTTCGGATTCAACATCGCAGAGACTCCAGAAAAAATCGCCGCGTTCACCGATTCCGTTCGGGATTTCGCCCGCGACAGATCTTGCATAGAGCCTTTTTTGTGCCTCGATGCCGAAGGCGGCTATGTGAACCGCCTTCGCGGAATCGCAGGTCCTCTTCCAGAATGCGAGCGCGTCGCGCAGTGCCTTGACGCAGGGCAGGCACAGACGCTTTATTCGCTCAACGCGATCCAGCTAAAGTCGCTCGGCTTTGACTTGAACCTCGCGCCGGTCGCCGAAAGCATTTGCGCGGAAAATGAAAAATTTTTGGACGGAAGAAGTTTCGGCGAGGCGAAAACCGCGGCCGCCTATTCCCGCGCGGCGATTCGTGCCTACCAAAGAAATCGCGTGGGGGCGGTGGCAAAGCATTTTCCCGGCAACAACGATGTAGATCCGCATTTATCTCTGCCGAGAATTTTTTATGACGCACAAGAATTCCAAAAAAACGTGCTTGAACCTTTTTCGGCTGCCATCGAGGAAAAGCCCTCAGGTATCCTCATGAGCCACGCCCTCGTGGAATTGCAGGGCGAGCCTTTAGAAGATTTTCACAGCGCGGATTCGTCGATTCCCGCGAGCCTCAATCCGTTTTGGATTGAAAAAATTTTGCGCGGAAAACTGGGATTTGACGGAATCGTTTTTTGCGACGACATTTTTATGTCCGCCCTCGAGA
Organism: uncultured Treponema sp.; assembly: GCA_910584475.1. Lineage (GTDB taxonomy): Bacteria > Spirochaetota > Spirochaetia > Treponematales > Treponemataceae > Treponema_D. The sequence goes on along the minus strand of CAJUBD010000029.1, from coordinate 7,663 downwards.
AAAACGGATTCGGCCGAGAGCGCGCGGTGAAAAGCGCGATTCTTGCCGGCGTAAATTGCATCTTGATGAGCGAAAAGCGTTTTCTAAATGAATATGAAATCGCGCGGAATTTATATTCCAACGACGAGGAATTCCGAAAGCGTGTAGAAGACTCTGCGAGACGAATAATTAAATTCAAAATCGAATGCGGCATTTTAAAATACGGTTTCACGGAAGACGGAGAAATGGTTTTGCGGCAAGGAAGCGGAAATCCCCTCGGCGAAAAAAATATCTTTGAAGAGCGCATGGCACAATTCTACGACGCAAGAGAAGAGAATGTCCGTCTATACGAAAAATGTTTTTTGCCCACGGCATCGCGCGAAGAACTGCGCGCCGTAAGGATCGACTGATGTCGGAAAAACTTCACGGAGAGGAAGGTTTCGAAAAATATTATTCTTCGGTTTACGCCGCGCGCTGGCAAGCCCTCAAAGCCGCGCTTTTGCAGGAGGCCTCGCCTGTGGCGTTCGATGCCGGAGCGAAGACTTATTTTCTCGATTCGGCGAGCATTTTGGCGGCTTTGACTTTGCCTTTGGACGGCGCGGAAAAGATTCTCGACATGTGCGCGGCTCCCGGCGGAAAGACGCTCGTGCTCGCGCGGCGAATGGAGCGCGACGCGCGGCTTTTTTCGAACGAACTTTCTTTCGAGAGAAAATGTAGGCTTGAGCGCGTCGTTTCAGAGCATCTTTTGCCCGACGAAAAGTCGCGCGTAAAAACCACTTGCTATGACGGCGCGCTCCTGTGTAAAAAGCAGGATGCGCTTTACGACGCGATTCTCCTCGACGCGCCTTGCTCTTCAGAACGGCATGTAATTTCCTCGCCGAAATACTTGCGCCAATGGTCGCCCGCCCGCGTGCGTTCGCTTGCGATGCGGCAGTGGTCGCTCCTTTCGAGCGCGTTCCGCATTTTGAAAAGCGGCGGCTTTTTGCTTTATTCGACATGCGCGATTTCAGACGAGGAAAATTGTGGGGTAGTGAAAAGACTTTTGAAAAAATTTCAGGGTCAAATCCGCGCCGTGGAATTTGACGAAATCCAATTTCTGCAAAAAAAGCACATCGAAAACGATGTTTCCATTTTCGGTGGAATTGACTTTCCTTCGTTTGAAAAAAGCGAATTCGGATGCAGCGTACTTCCCGACACGCAAAAGAACTGCGGTCCGATTTATTTCTTTCTTGCGCAAAAAATCTGAATGTGATATAATCTCGGCAGGTAGTTCTATGGCGAAAAAAACGAAGTCGACAAGAGAAAAGAAACTCGAAAGCATAATAGAAATTGAAAAACTTCTCGGCGAAATTCAGGACATCGATGTCCTTTTGGAGCGCATTCTCACCGAGACTAGGAGGATCGTCAATGCCGACGCCGGTTCAATATACATTGTCGAAGGAAACAATCTGAAGATAAAGTATGCCCAAAACGACACGCATCTTCGCGCATTGTCGCCCGGCTCGAAATTGCCGTACGCTTTTCTTTCTTTCCCCATAAACGAAAAGTCCGTAGCGGGGTATGTCGCGTCTACGGGCACTTCGCTCAATATTCCTGACGTTTATGAAATTCCAAGAGAAAAGCCCTACAAATTCAATGACTCTTCCGACATTACGACGAAATACCGCACACGCTCTATGTACGCGCTTGCGCTGAAGAATGCGCGCGGAAGGATTCTTGGCGTTTTGCAAATCATAAATGCGCAGGATGAAAATGGAAACGTGATATCATTTGACAATGACGCGGAACTTTACATAAAGCATTTCGCCTCGAATGTCATGCAAACCTTGGAAAAAGCGAACCTTACAAACAATATGGTGAGACGAATGCTCCGCATGGCGGAATTCCGTGACCCGAAAGAAACTTATGGGCATGTCGAGCGCGTTTCGAATTTCGCGATTGAAATATACGACCGTTGGGCGTTCAACAACAAAATTCCAGAAGACGAGGCGCATCGTTTTCGCGATTCGCTGAAAATCGCCGCGAAATTTCATGACGTGGGAAAAATCGCCATTTCCGATGCCGTCCTGAAAAAAACTTATCCGCGCTTTACGCCAGAGGAACGCTCCGTAATGCAAGGGCACACGGTTTTCGGCGCGAAATTGTTCGATCCGCCCGAGTCGTTTTTGGACGAAATGTGCCGTGACGTGGTTTTGCACCACCACGAATGGTACGACGGAGATTTGACAGGCTACCCCGGCGACTACGATTTGTCGGACGTGCAAATAGGCGACACCATTTCTCCCGCTGCGAGACTGAGGGGAGAGGACATTCCTTTGGCGGCAAGGATCGTCGCCGTGGCAGATGTGTTTGACGCGCTCAGCCACAAGCGGTGCTACAAGGACGCGTGGAACATAGACGACGCCTTTGCCGAAATTCAAAAGCATGCTGGAACGCAGTTTGATCCGGAAATCGTGGGAGTCTTTTTTCAAGTGCGCGATCGCATTTCCGAGATTATGGCAGCGTTCAAAGACGGCGAATGAATTTTTCTTTCCAAAGGTATAGACAAGATTCTTCTTTTTTGTTATAATGAATTCCACGCTTAATATATGTGTGTGTTTTTCAAACACGAGGAGGCCAGTTGGCAGACAATAGGGGCACACGGATTAACGAAAGAATCCGCGTAAGAGAAGTCAGACTTATAGACGATCAGGGCGGACAGCTCGGAATAATTCCTACGGTTGACGCGCTCAGAATGGCTAGGGAAAGAGATCTCGACCTCGTTGAGGTCGCGCCAAATGCCAACCCGCCGGTTTGCAAAATACTCGATTTCGGACGATATCGCTTTGAACAGGAGAAAAAGCTCCGTGACTCCAAGAAAAAGCAGAAGGTATTGAAACTCAAAGAGATCAGGATGCAGCCCAAAATCGGACCGGGCGATCTTGACACGAAAGCGAAGCACATACAGGAATTCCTTGACGAGGGCGACAAGGTAAAGGTCACGATCCGTTTCCGCGGACGAGAACTTGCCCATACCGAACTCGGATTCGATGTCCTGAAAGAGGTTCTAAAAAGGCTCACCTCGGCGTATGTCATCGAAAAGCCTGCCGCGATGGAAGGCAAGTTCATGTCGATGACGATTTCTGCAAAAGCCAGCGGGAACAAAAATTCCCCGCAAAATTAACGTTCGCGCTACGCGGACAAAAAGAGGTTTGTTATGCCTAAGATGAAGACGAAAAAATCCGCTTCAAAGCGGCTTTCCCTTACCGGAACGGGCAAGGTAAAGTACAAGAAGATGAACCTCCGCCATATTCTCACGAAACGCTCTGCAAAACGAAAGATGCACTTGCGCCAAAAGGGAATTCTCGCGGAAGCAGACGCAGCAAAAGTAAGGAAGCAGATGCTTCCGTATGGATAAGGAGTGAACTATGTCTAGAGCAGTAGACGGACCGAAAAGAAAGAACAGGCGCATAAAGATTCTCAAGCTCGCCAAGGGCTTTAAAGGTCGCCGCGGCACAAACTTCAAAGCCGCCAAAGACGCCGTGACCAAGGCATTGAGCCACGCCTATGTCGACCGCCGCGACAAAAAAGGCAACTTCCGCTCTTTGTGGATTGCGCGTATCAACGCGGCCGTCCGCGAAGAAGGGCTTACCTATTCGCGGTTCATATCCGGACTCAACAAAGCCGGAATCACGCTTGACCGCAAGGCCTTGTCCAATTTGGCAATCGAAGACCCCGCCGCGTTCAAGGCGGTGGTGGAGACGGTGAAAAAGGCGTTGGCTGCATAAAAAAGCATTTGCAAACGCATCCGCGTGAACGGAGAGATTCCATTCGCGCGGACAAAAAAATTCGAGGCGCAAAATGATTTCAGTGGATCAAATTTATCTCCTGCAAGAAAAAGTTGAAAGTGCTGTTCAGAAAATCGGACAGCTCAAGTCAGAAAACGATGCTCTGCGCACAAAGTGTTCCGAGCTCACAAACGCGCTTTCTGAAAAAACGGAGCTTCTTTCAAGTTTCATGGCGGACGAGAAAAAAATCGAAAGCGGAATCATGAGCGCCTTGAATCGCCTTGACGAGGTGGAAAACGCTCTGCTCGACAACGCCGCATGCGCTCCGAAAGCGGAGCAGATTTCTGCGACAGAGAAATCCGAAGGGCAGGCCGCCGAAGACGAAACCATGGCAGTTTCCGCCGAACAAGTCTCGCAGGATTCAACTTCGCAAGACGTTCAGGAAAGCCAAGGCGTTCAAAATGCCGCGCCTCAAGAAAATGCGCCGACTTTGGAAAACGACGGATTTGAATTCGGCGCGGACGCTGAAGAAAAGGATTCGCTTTTCGGCGACACTTCGTTTGAGACCGATGACGAGAATCCTCCCAAGGAAATCTTCTAGAAAATGGCAGTCCTTCAAATCAACGTTTTGGGAACTTCGTTCGCAATGAAGGCCGACGAGGATTTGCCGTACCTCGAAAAAATCCGCGAATATTATAAGAATGTCTGCGACGAAATCCAGCGCAACGACGGAATCACCGACCAAAAGCAAATCGCGGTTTTGGCGGGAATCCTCATTTCCGACGAGCTTTTCAAGGAAAAGCGAAAGATCCTCCAGCAAAAGGACGCGATACAAAACGCCGACATCGACTCAAAGTTGGGCGAGGAAGCCGAACGCCTTGCGTACAGCATGATTGAAAAAATCGACAGGGCATTGAGTTGAGCAAAGCGCGCGTTTTGGTGGACGCGGATTCCTGCCCGCTTCTCGTGAGAAAATACCTTCTTTCATACACGCAAAAATTGAACGTCGAATTGATTTTCATCGCGAACAAAAAGATTCCGAGCGACGGCGCGGGAAAAAAATTTTCAATGAAAATTTGCCCGGAAGAAAGTCAGGCGGCGGACAATTGGATTTTGGAAAATTGCGCTGAATACGACATAGTCGTGACGCGCGACATTCCGCTCGCCGCCGCCTTGCTTGAAAAGGGCATCCGCGTGATGAACGACCGGGGAACGCTTTTTTGCGCGGAAAACATCGGACGAAGGCTCAAAGAGCGCGAGATCGGAATCCAGATGGGCGAATTGGGACTCGGAACGAAAAGGCGGAGCGCGTACTCGAAAAAAGAATTCGCGCAATTCGCCAACACTTTCGACAGGGAGATCCACAAACTGGTTTAGCCGCAAGGCGGCATTCTTTGTTTTTCTCGCCTCGCGCAAAACAATCTGCGCGGACGGCTCGAAATGTGATGCCGAAAATCCTAGTCGCTTTGCACCGTGCCGCCGTTCTGGGTGAAAGTGCCAGCAGTATCTGTGTGAACGCCTTTGCTAGAAGCGGCGGCATTTCCGCTGATTGTACCATCGTTCATCGTGAACGTGCCATTGCTGCCAACTCTCACGCCGCCGCCATAGTTGGTCGCCGTGTTTCCGCTGATTGTCCCGCCGTTCATCGTGAAGGTGCTTCCGTTGTTCACGAGCACTCCGCCGCCTTCCGCCGCGTTCGTGTTGCCGCTGATATCGCCGTTCTCCATTATGAGCGTGGTGCTATGATTGGAGTCGTAGTTCGTGGCGTAGATGCCGCTGCCTATGTTGTTTATGACCTTCGCGCCGCTTTTGAGCGTGATCGTGCCGCCCGCGCCGTAGATGCCCGCGCCGCTCGCCGCCGTGTTGCCCGAGATTTCGGTGTCCTCTATTGTTAGGTCGGAGTTGCCGCCATATGCGAGGATTCCGCCGCCTAAGCTATAGTTGCCCGAAGCGTCGCCAGTGGCGGTGTTGCCGCTCACGGTACAGCCTTTGAGAGTGAGTTTCGCGTTATTATAAATGCCGCCTGCGACTCTGCCCGTATTGCCGCTCACAGTGCAGTTTGTCATCGTGGCTTCGCCGCTAGAACATTGGACACCGCCAGTATAAATATCGGAAGTGTTGGTTATTATGTTGCAGTCCGTTATGGTAATCTTTTTCACGGTTTCAAAACAAACTCCGCCTGTGCCATTGCCGCTTGTGTTCGAAAATTTGTTTCCGCTCACCGTGCAGTTCGTCATCGTAACTTCATCGCAATTCGTTATATAGATGCCCGCCGCGCCTCCGCCGCCAGAAGCGTCTCTGATGTTGTCCTTTATTTCGCAGTCCACAAGGTAGACGTTTGTGTAACGCGTGCTTAGTCCGTTGCCGGCATATCCGTATGTGGTGGTACTACTGGAGGCGTTCTTCAGGACTAGCCTTTCGAGCGTCAGTTCACTGCCTGTTTTAAGACCGAGAACTATTACGTGGGATCCTTTTTTGTTCGCGTCCAGCGTGGCCTTTTCCGTAGGGTGCAGGGAGATTATCTTCAGTTTGAGGACGCTGGGGGTATTGTTGACATACGCCATTACCGTACCGCTTCCATCATAGGTGAGCGTTCCGTCCACATAAATCGTGTATTCGCTCGCGCCGTCGTTCGCGTCCAGTACCGCGTCGATTGCCTTTTGTATCGTGGCGAAGGGCTTTTTCACGCTTCCGTCGTTCGTGTCGCTTGCCGCGGCCGCTCCGTACCATGGGTCGCTCGCCGTCGCGTTGTCATAGCAGGGCGCGCTCGTGCCGCGCACATAGAATTTCGTCTGAGCGCTTTTGAGCACGCCCGCCGTGCCGTCGTCGCTCGGAACGAGCCGCCATTCCGTTCCGCTTGGCGGCGGATTCACGGAGAACTTGCCGCAGGTGTCGCCGTCTATCGTCACTGACGGGTCGGCTTGAAGGATGACTTCATTTCCCGCCGCGTAGTACGCGTCGGGGAGCGTGATGGCGGCGACCTTCGCCTGTGTGAGCGCGGACGCGAGTTTTATCGTGCCGTTGCCATTGAAGATGTCGTTTCCGTCCTCCACGAGCGCGCCGCCGCTTAACTTCAGCGTGCTCATGCTCAAATAGACGCCGCTTCCGTCTCCGCCGGATGCCACTGTGTTCGCGCCCACCGTGCCGCCCGTCATGTCGAGCGTGCTCATGTTTATGAAGATGCCGCCGCCACTCGCCGCAGCGTTCGCGCGTACATCGCCGCCTGCGAGCGTGGGGTAGCTGCCGTCGGCGTACATCCCTCCGCCGTTCGCCGTGGCGGTGTTGCCGCTCACAGTGCCGCCTGAGATTTTAAGACGGCGCCCCTGGCCTAAGACATAGAATCCGCCGCCGTTCTCGCTCGCCTCGTTTCCTCTGACTTCGCCGCCCTCCATCAGGAACGTGTCCTCGGCGGATTCGGGGTTGTTTGCACTGGGCGCGATGCACACGCCGCCGCCGTTCTTCGCGGTGTTCTTCGCGTCGGCGGTCGTGCCGCCGATAGTGCCGCCCGTCATCGTAAAGCGACGATCCTCGCCGATGACATACACGCCGCCGCCGTTTTCGGTCGCGGAGTTTCCGCTGATTTCGCCCTTGTTCATCGTGAATGTGCCATTGGTGTACACGCCACCGCCACCACTGCCATTTGCCTCGTTGCCGCTGATTTCGCCATTGTTCATCGTGAACTTGCCGCTGCTGAAGACAAACACGCCGCCGCCACTGCCATTTGCCTCGTTGCCGCTGATTTCGCCCTTGTTCATCGTGAATGTGCTGTTCAAATCGACACACACGCCGCCGCCGTGGTAGGTCACCTTGTTGCCGCTGATTTCTCCGCCGTCCATCGTGAGCGTGCCGCCGCTGGCGACACACACGCCGCCGCCACTGCCATTTGCCTCGTTGCCGCTGATTTCGCCATTGTTCAT
>CAJUBD010000028.1 GCA_910584475.1 uncultured Treponema sp. | reverse complement strand
TAAACCACCTTATAAGCTTTCCTAAAAAAGTCCAAGTTCACTTTGGGCAGGACAACCTTGAATAAAAATCCCGAACTTTCAAGGCGGTACTCAAATCCAATTCCTGTATAAAAAGGCTATAATTATTTACAGTTCCGTTCCATGAATTGCTCATAGAAAAAACTTTGTCCCCCTCGGAATCGTTAATTATAAGATAGCGGTCATGCAATTTTTTTCTGCTTTCAAAGTAAACTTTTGCCTTTGGAAAATTCTTTAGAATAAATTTAACCAGATATTTGTTGTCATCAGATATTTTTTTATTTTCATTCCCTCTTTCCGTTTCACATGGATCGGTTGTAAGAATTGAAAGGTCAAAATATCCTGTCGCACAAGTTAAAAAATCATTGAGTCCTTGTATGTCAAAAAATGGATCAATAATTAGAACTGATCGAGCGTGGCTTAATTTATGCTCCGCCCATTTTAAGAATTCTTTTCGCCCTTCAGTTGAATTATCAAAGAATTGTGATTCCAATATTTCTTTTGACCAACCATATAAATTTACATATGAAACAACATCAATTTTGTGCCAATTATATTTTGTAGAATCAGATTTGTTTACAGAATAATCCTTGAGTGGAATTTTCTCTATACGATTTTCCTTGTACCTATTTCTAACCAGTCTTTTTCCACCCTGCACTCCAATTCCAATAGAAAAACTAGTTATCATTGTGCATTCAAATTCAAATATACGCTTGATAATGTTATTTTTCTTTTGCATTACAATTATGTGTATATGTCCAAATGCCTCTAGTTTAGGAACCGATGGAAATGTAAATGTCACAGAATTTTTTCCGCATTCAAATTCCTTCATATCCGTATATAAAATTTTAGAATTAGCATCTGTATCATCTCTTATCTCAACAAGTGCAAAACACCCACTGTCAATAAGTTCTTTCGGCAGAATAACTTCCTGATAACGATTTTCCGTAGACGGTCTAAAATCATAATGACTTATATCAATGATTGGTAATTTTGTATACACGGCAAAAGAGCCTGGAATAGAGCCAGATTTGAATATGTCCATTCCAATTATATTATTTATTATTTCTATCGTCTCAATCTGAATATTGTTATAATTTGAATCAGGAATTTCTCCTATGCAATTTTTCAACTCGACTTGAAATTCTTTTTCATCGCAATACCAATTAGAAAGTTCCGCACTGCAATGAAGAAAGGGCGAACCTATATTTTTGATTTTATTGCAAGCAAAAAAAACTGGAGGTCGTTCATTTTTGTTTTCTGTATGTTGCTTAAATAATCCTTCAGAACATTCTTCGTAATTTGCAACTATTTGAAAATCAGCATATCTTTTTAATTTATAAGAATTTTCATTGTTCATAAAGTTTTTGTCGAACGATTCCACTTTACTTGGCAACTGGCATGACCAAAAGATACGTTGAGTATTAGTTTTGATATTTTTTAAAACAAAATCAATTATTATATTCATCCTTAGTCTCCTTTTTTTTAACTATTCATTTAACCTTTTAGTATTCCCTTCTTTACACAAAGAACAATTTTATAACCACATCTTCCGTTTTATTTGAAGTATGAAACAATTTAATCAACATAACTCGACGCAGAGCATCGTGGTATGAAACCTCCGCGCAAATCAAATCAGCACCATTATAGCAAAGTTTCAAATCATTGTGCAATATTACACAATGATTTGAAAACAGGCATTGTTCACTTGTCGTGAGCAAGAAAGGTGGATCGGCGTGAGTAACAGCAGTAGAGGGATATGAGGGGACGAGAAAAAACGCGCCGATAAAAAGGATGGGGTGAGGATTCCTCATTCGTGCCCTTTTTGTGCTTTTCTGCATTCGCACGAAAATATCCAAAGGATAAATTCAATTATCCTTTACATAAATTTATTTATCCTTTGGATAATGCATGGTTATCCTTAACATAAATCGATTTATCCTTACTGTATTTGGATTTATGCAAAGGATAAATCGCGCAAAAGCCCCGCTACTCGCAGTGGAAGACATACCTTTGCGTCTTGCTCACAAACTCGTAGTCAATCGTGCGCCTCAAGCCCTCCTCCAAAATATAAGCACCAGCAGCCGTTCGGACTTGTTTTAATATTCTTCCTGGTGTCGTAATCACATATAGCAAGTAAATATACAATCCTCATATACGCGCCAGCAAATCAATCAATTGCTTGATTCTCAAATCTTTTCGGAAATTCCTTTCATAAAATTGCCCTCCGTTTTGCCCCATCAATGCAAGATCGTCTTTCGGCATGGCAGACAATTTCAATACGGCATCGGCAAACGCTGCGCTATTTCCCGCTTCCACAGCGATTCCGCATTTTGCTTCGTTCACCAAGTCCGCTCCGTCTCCATTCAACATAGCGAGAATGGGTTTGCCTTGCGCCATATAAAACTGGACTTTAGAGGGAACTGTCAAATTAAAAATAAGCGCATCCTTGAGCGATACCATCAGCACATCCGCCTTATGCATAAAATAGGGCATCGTCTCAATCGGAAATCTGCCAGGAAAGAACACTGTATGCTCCAGAAGATTTTCATCTTCCGCCCTTTGCTCCAAATGTTCCCTCGCCCGTCCATCGCCGAGAAAAATAAATTTTATTCTCCGCTCATTTTTCACCTTCACTACCGCATCCAAGATACAGTCGATGTTCTGCGCCTCGCCGATGTTTCCCGCAAAGAGCAGCACAAAATCATCTTCCGTAAAGTCGCAGAACGGTTTTGCATTTTTCACCTCATCCGAAATTTCTGCGGCGGAAACATCCTCCGCCCAGTTCGGGAAGTACACAAGCTTATCCTTAAAGTCGCCTTTCTCTAAAATCGACTTTTCAAATCCCTTTGAGCCTATGAGAATTTTGTCGCAATTTTTATAAACATTCGCAACCATTCTGTTTTGCGGATTTATAACTAATGGAGATGTTATGCCAGCCGCTGCAGTCAGCGATTCAGGCCACAAGTCAAGCACCCAAAACACGAGCGGAATTTTCTGCCGTCTCTTCAACGCAACCGCACACTTGCCAATAAAAAATGGCGAAGTCAAATGCACAAATACGGCATCGTATTTGCAAAAGAATTTGTGAAAAAAGGTAAATATTCGCGCACAAAGATAATACGACGCATAGTTCAAGACAAGCCGAATTGCCCCGCCCTTGCCTCTCGGAATTATCGGAAGCCGATACACCTTGCACCCATTCACCACTTCCAGTGACTTTTTAAAGATTCCGTACCCGTCAAAAAATTTCCCTTTGGGATAGTCGGGAACCGCAGTGACAACGCTGACTTCAAAGCCGTTTTTTGCAAGCTCAAACGCAACATCGTTCGCCTTAAAGTCTTCCGGGTAAAAATGGTTTGTGAATATGCAAATGCGCCTTGCCATCTATCCCTTTCTCCAAACCATTCTGTTCACGATGCTTGTGTACGACTGGATGATTTTCACGACCTTCGTGCTGACATTTTTGTCAATATATGCAGGAACATTTCCGCCCATATCGCCATTTTTATTCATTGAAACTGCCAAATCGACCGCCTGAAGCAAGGAGTTTTCAGATATACTCCCTATCGTAAAAACACCTTCGTCCATTGCCTCAGGTCTTTCTGTGCTTGTACGAATGGAAACCGCAGGAAATTTAAAATATGCGGATTCTTCTGGAAGAGTTCCGCTGTCCGAAACCACGCAAAAGGCATTCTGCTGAAGTTTGTTGTAGTCGAAAAAGCCCAACGGCTGATGTTGTATTACGCGTCTATCGAATTTGAAATTTCTGGCTTCGATAAATTTCTTTGCACGAGGATGGCATGAATACAGAATTGGCATATCATATTTTTCAGCCATAGAATTAACAGCATCCATCAGGGAAAAGAAATTGTTTTCTATATCTATGTTCTCTTCTCGGTGAGCCGAAAGCAAAATATATTTTTTACTTTCAAGATTAAGCTCTTCAAGAATTTTGCTTTTATTTATACTTCCTGAATTCGCTTCCAATACTTCCGCCATCGGTGAGCCTACCACAAATGTATATTCAGGCTTTACCCCGCTGTCCAAAATATAACGCCTCGCATGCTCTGAATAGCACAGGTTCACATCGCTTGTCACATCGACGATACGGCGTATCACCTCTTCCGGCAAATTTTCGTCCTTGCATCGATTTCCAGCCTCCATGTGGAAAATCGGAATCTTCAATCTTTTCGCAGCGAGAACACAAAGACAAGAATTTGTGTCACCAAGTACAAGAATCGCATCTGGTTTCTCTTTAGAAAATATCTCATAGGATTTTGAAATCACATTTCCCATCGTCTGTCCAAGGTTTTCGCCAACAACATTAAGATAAAAATCAGGCTCTCGAAGCTTTAAATTATCAAAGAATACTTTGTTCAATTCATAGTCATAATTTTGTCCTGTATGAACAATCTTCAAATCAAAATACTTGTCGCATTTCTTTATCACTTCGGAAAGCTTTATTATCTCCGGACGGGTTCCAATCACTATCATCAACTTCAATTTCTTCGTTTCTTCCATAACTATTCACCTAAATACTGCTTATATAATGCCTTATGTTCTTTCATAAAAACATGAAGTTCTTTTATCATGTCTTTGTACGGTCTCACTTTATATTCATTTCCATCGAGAACCGTGTTGCAAATGGATTTGTCGGAAACAACGCCATCAACACGACTCACTTCTATTGGCAATTTGAATTCATCGACAATCAAGCGCACCAAATCCGCCTTGCAAATTCCTCTATTGTTTGAGGCCTGGTATAATCCTGCTAAATTTTGGGATATACAAAAATCAATTATTCCTGCAAGTTCCAATGTTGTAACTCCACCCCAAATCGACTTCGTATATCCGTTTAATTTTCCAACTGTTTTTTGTGAAAAAATCCAATGGAAAAGCCCCTCTCCGTTCCTCTTTAATTCCGGTCCAATGATAGAAGTGCGTATCGTCAAATCCCTTTCATTTATGACTTCGCCAAGATTTTTTGACATTCCATAAACATCAAGCGCATCCTTTTCATCCGTGTCCTTGTACATTCCCTTTTTGCCTGAAAAGACACAATCGGTGCTTATATGGACAAGTTTTGAAGTTGGACACACTTCGTGAATTAACCGCGAAAGCAAATGCGGGAAATACGCATTCACAAAGATTGCGTTCTCAGGAAATGCATTTGCCCCTTTTATCAGAATTCCGATGCAGTTAATTACAATATCCGGCTTCACTTTTTCAAGAACATCTTTTATGGACTTCTCGTCACGGGCATTCAAGATAAAACTGTCTTCCGTAAGTTTGTTTCTAAAGCAGGCATTGAACATTTGATGCTCTTTTTTTTCGAGGAAATACTGATATACAATATGCCCCGCCATTCCCGTTGCTCCAAGAATGAGCATCTTCTTTTTTGAATCGCTACTCACTTCTGATTTCCTTTGGCTTCGCCTTTTTCTCCAAGCCCAAGTCCTCTCTGATAAAACGCAGTTTTAAAAGCAGTTCCTTCATTCCTGCGACATCCAGCCGCTTTGTATTATGGCTGTGATATTCTTCTATTTGTTGCATTTCGCTGTTGCCTTGTGTAAAGAATTTGTCATAGTTCAAATCTCTCGTGTCGCAGGGAATCCTAAAATAGTCGCCCATGTCTATGGCTCGCGCCATCTCCTCGCGAGTGACCAATGTTTCGTATAATTTTTCGCCGTGCCGAGTGCCGATGACCTTAACTTCCGTTTCGCCGTATTTCGGATTGATTTGTGCATAGGTTTCCTTCAACGCCTGTGCCAAAGTCTCAAGTGTCGCCGCGGGTGCTTTTTGCACAAACAAATCCCCGTTGTGCCCATGAGTGAAGGCATAGACAACAAGGTCAACCGCATCGTCAAGCGTCATCATAAAGCGCGTCATGTTCGGGTCGGTTATGGTGATTGGCTTTCCCTCCGTCATTTGCTCAACCCATAGGGGAATCACAGAGCCGCGGCTCGCCATCACATTGCCATAGCGCGTGCAACAGATTGTAGTTGCCGCATCCTCTCCCAGCTCGCGCCCCTTCGCAACGGCGACTTTCTCCATCAAAGCCTTGCTCATTCCCATCGCGTTTATTGGATAAGCCGCCTTGTCAGTGGAGAGAACCACAACATTCTTCACGCCGTGCGCAACCGCGGAATCAAGCACATTGTTCGTGCCTTCGATGTTTGTTTTAACCGCTTCCACTGGGAAAAACTCGCAGGAAGGCACCTGCTTGAGCGCAGCGGCGGAAAACACATAGTCAACCCCGCCCATAGCTACATCAACGGAATCCTTGTTCCGCACATCTCCAATGTAAAACTTAACCTTTGGATTCTGCAACGCATGCCTCATATCATCCTGCTTCTTCTCGTCCCTGCTCAATATGCGGATTTCCGCAATATCGCTGTCGAGAAACCTGCGCAACACCGCGTTGCCGAAACTGCCCGTGCCCCCGGTTATCAACAGAACTTTGTCCTTAAAAATTGACATATATGTACCTCCCATTTTTTCATATAGTTTTTCACTCGACCACAGCTTCAGGAAACAAGCCTTTCCGCTATGTCAAAGAATTTTTGCCACGAATTATTTCGTTCTATTTTCATTTCGCATTTGGAATATCCCATCGCCTCAACCATCAATTTTTTCCATTCGCTAAAATCATTGGGTCTCGCAAAACGCGCATTTTCATATCCATACAGAACTTCCCGTGCAAACGGCAAATTGGACGCTATTACGGGCAGACCAAAACAGGCAGCCTCGTCAAGCGGAAGCCCGAAGCTTTCAATTTTTGACGGAAACAAAAGGCAGTCGCTCGACTTATAAATAGAAAAAAGCTCTTCTTGTGGCTTCATTCCTATGCAGGCAATTGTCCCCTCCAACCCTCGTTTTTTCACTTCCCTTCCAACAAACGAATCTTTTTCAACAGTGAAAATCACTTCGATTTTTTTTCGGTCCTCACCCGTCATGCTTTCCACAGCATCAATTATCACCTTGTGATTTTTATATGGATGAGGCGTTGCTGGATACAAAAACCGGACAATGGCATCAGCCTTTTTCAATGGAATGATTTTTGAAACATCAATTCCAGGCTTTTCTGGACGGATGACAAAAACCCTTTCCTCGCTCACATTCTTTATTTTTTCTAAAAAGGAGGATTTTATTGAAGGCAACTGCACAACATAAGTTGCAGTCCTGTTGTTCATGCGCACAAAATACTTATAGAAATGCGCATACAAGCACATCTTTATCTCCGACCTACGAAACCACTTCCACTTATACTTGATAAGTGGAAGTGGTTGATGGTAATACACCAATTGTGGCGTATTACCATCAAACAACGAACTCGTGTTCTGCATGGAGATTATCAAGTCAGGAAAAATGCCTTTCGCCTTGCAATACGCTCTCAATCCACCGTTATCCCATTTCATTCTCGCAATCCAGTTTTGTACAGGAAACTTATGAACGGTGATATGCTTCAAGCTGTCAAAGCAATCCTTCACCGTAAAAAGATGAATCGCATATTTACCTTTTTCAATGTCATTTTCCATATACAAAACAAACTCCTTCAATATCGAAAGCGCCCCGCTGTTTTTTGATGCGGTGGCATTTATGATTATGGTTTGCATCTGTTCTCTCCCCCACGCTACGCGACATTAGCAACATCAAATTCAATATTTTCCTGTTTTAATCTCAACAAAATAGGATCTCTGTATGGTGCTGGGTGATTCTGAATAAACAATACCTTCATAATAACCTCGTTGATTAAATAAATTTCTATTCTTGGCAACAAACCTTTTCCAAAGCATCCTTCCACATACGCGCGATATTTTCAGTCGAAAACCTGCTGGACAGTTCTTGCGCCTTTCTTCCGAAACGCTTTCTCAACTCCTCGTTTTTGGCAAGTTCAATTGTCTTTTCTGCCAAAGCCCTTGTATCATAGAGAGGAACTAAAAAGCCCGTCTCATTTTCAACAATCACATCGCTTGGACCATTGGGACAGTCAAAACTAACTGCTGGAAGACCGCAAGACTGTGCTTCCAACAAAACCATAGAAAGCCCCTCCCAACGCGATGACATCAAAAATATCGAAGAAGAAATAAATTCCTTCTGTATATTTGGAGTCGTGTTCTTTATTGAAACAAAATTTTGCAGCTGTAATTCATTTATTTTGGCAATCAGCATATCCTTGTCCTCTCCATCGCCAAAAATATCCAAATGCCAATCTGGGATGCTCTCTTTCATAATTGCCGCGGAATCAAGAAGCAAGTCAAACCCCTTCTGTTTTGTCAGCCTCCCGACGGCAATAATGCGCTTCGTGGTGCAGTCCGATGGCACATCGCATTCAAATGAAAGCGAATTCGGAATCACGAATAGCCTTTCTTTCTTTACAAACGAATAATGGCTTGCATCTCGCTTCGTAAGACAGACGACCGCATCCAAAAACGGATATGTAAATCTTCGGAAGATTCGAGAATAAAATGGCGCGGATTCATAGTTCATATGCTCGCAGCCAATGCGGCGAACTTTTTTTGTTACAAAAGCCAGCAAGCCATTGGATTGATGGCCTGTCGCAAAAACAATGTCAAGTTTCTCTTCTAAAACAATCTTGTTTATAAATGAAGGATATTTAAAATAATTAGCGAATCGCTTCTTTAACGGATTCTGTAAAAATTTTCCATGAATAATTTTCACAGAATCATTAAGACGATAAAAACAACTTCCCTTTGCCGAATACAAACTTATAATGACAACCTGATTTTTTTCCGCCGCGAGTATATTTGCAAGATTGCAAACTGCTCGCTCTGTTCCAGAGGGGCTTGTTATATTCCCAAGAATTATACCTACAGATTTCATGCCATCTCTCCCTATTTTGTTTTTAGCACATTTTCAAGATTAACCCGCTCAAAAACTTCAAGCATACCTCCGCGAGTGGCATTGAAAATTTTTATGCCATGAGAATCAGCATACTTTTTTGCAACTTTATAGCACTCTATCATAGAACGTCCTCCGGCATTGTTCTTGAATGTCGGATCATTCGCATCAGAATCATGACTGGACTCAATAAAATGCATTTTTTCTGCGGGATTATAGTTGCAGTCCGCGCCAAGAAGATAAATCTCCGTAAATCCCATAAACATAGCAATCTGGAGAACGGAATACATAATTGTGTAGCCATCATAGACAAACCTATCCGCGCGGGTGCTGAAGCCCGTATTCAAGTCGATGCCATAGTCAAGAAAGTGTTTCCCTGGAAAGTTGTAAAATCGAACAGCGTCCTTCCAAATGAAAAAGTTCTTCCTGCCAAGTTTTCTAAGAACATTTTGATTGTAAAAAACTCGTGAAAGGTCTAGATGGGAAATGATGTCCCTGTTTTCAATCCATATAGCTTCGTCCTGGAAGGCGTACCATGTGGTACACCTTCCTGGACGAAAGGCCTTGCAAAGTCCGTTAACGCCAAAGGTCGCTTCGTCCTGGAGAAGATCCAAATCTTCAACCGTCATGCTAGGACCTGTTCCTATAATAAAACACCGTCCAGAACAAGTTCCTTTTAACTTCCTCAAATTTTCATACTGATTCCTACAAAATATTTGCTGATATTTTAAATACGCTATGTAAAACCAATAATAGCGTACAATTCTGTATATTCTCAAAAGAGTATATAAAAATTTATGCTTCAACACAAATTCCTTTAATTCTCTCTTGTTCATGCGTTTTCCCCTTTATTATTATGCACTCTGAAAAACAAATTCGCGTCCTTTCCTACAAAAAGCAGCACATACGCGAATAATATTTTCGTCCATTCCATGAACATTCCGAAAGTTCTTCCCCTCGCAAGACCAATGACATTTATCAAAGCAAAGAAAATAAATGGAATCCATACTCTCTTTATTTTCATTCTCGAAAAATCTATAAATACAAGAAAACGCGCCAACAACACGCTGAATGCCATTACACCTAACAATCCAAAGCAATCATACGCCTCAGCAAGGAATGCGCCACCATAACCCGAACCCTTCAAGTGGGCGGATTTCGACACATTGTACATTGTCACTTGAGAAATGTTATTGAACTTCTGCGCGGATAAATCAGTCTGCCCATTATCGCCGCGGTAAATAAGTCCTAATATTGGCTGAAACAATGGTGAAATGAAAAAAGGATACTTATGATATTCAAGATCTCCCTTGATAACCAACAGAGGCACAGCGCGGCTTGTCGTCTGTCCATAAATAACATTCGCAACAAGCTCGTCAAGATTCATTTTTGTTTGAGAACTTTTTTGGGAACCATAAGAACTTCTGACCGTTCCCAAAAGTGTGATCAATGATAATGCCGCACATAAAAACAGCAGCAGCTTTTTTATGCTTATTTTTATATTGAAATGACGGGAATAATAATAAAGGCAGTATATACTAACACTGATAATTGCAAGTCTTTGCCCTTTTAATGCATTAGAAAAATATACGACAATACACAAGAATGTATATATTAAAAACTGTTTTCTAGATGGATTTGATGCCAAAAATACACAATAGCCCGATATAAAAAATATAAAACTTCCCGCAGTCCAAAATGGGTATGAAATTTCGGAAAATGAATCCGTAAAAAGTGCCGTATATCCATGCGCCTTGATAAAATTGAATTGTATTATTGATTTTACTAAAGTTGGGATAAAGAAACATAACATAACAAACACGCCAACTTTGTACAAATTTACATCAGTAGATAATGAAGCGGTTCTATATTTCCGCTTGTTAAAAAGACAATAGCTGATATGCATTGCATAAACAGATAAGTAGCAAGCCACAATAAAAATGAATCCAACTTTCTCGTCAAAACGGTATCTGTGAGGAAAATACTGCAATAAAAAATCTTCGCCATAAAATAAGGTAAAGAAAAAGCAGTCATAGATAAAAAAGGCACTAGTATATAAAAAAATGGAATACAAGGTTAAAACGCCATAATATCTTATTGTGAATAACACCGTATAATAAAATGAAATAAGAAAACCAAACATCATCGGCTTTAAATCATTTGAAAAACTTGTTTCCAAAAGAGAAACAAAAAAAACAAGAGGAACAATTACTGCATATAATTCAAAAGATGTCTGAATCTTATTCTTAAACACTTTCATTACATTTTCTCTTTTATAAAACGAGCCATTTCTCTGACAACTCCGCATCCGCCTTTAGTTTTTAAAACAACAATATTAGGAATCCTTAAAATTTCTATTTGCGCATCATTCGGACAGAATGCGAATCCAACACTTTCTAGAAGTTCCTTGCAGTTTATGTCATCTCCGATGTACGCGGTTTCGGCGAGCGAAATGCCAAGATTTTTACAGATTTCTTTTGCAGCGGAAAGTTTTCCGCCATTTCGCTTTCCTTGAATGCAAAAATCGACTTTTATTTTTTTTGCGCGACGAGCAACAATTTCCGTGTCTTCAGAAGTGATTATTCCTGTCTTTATTCCGTCTTCTCGCAACAACTGAATCGCCATTCCGTCCCTTGTGTTGAATTTTTTCATTTCGTCGCCATTCTCAGAATAATACATACCGCCATCAGTCAGAACACCGTCAACATCCGTAAGAACAAGCCTTATTTTTGAATAGTCCTTTTTTCTTTTTTTTAATATGTGTCGCTGCATAAGATGCTCAAGAATAATCCAGTCATCAGGTTCGTCTATTTCTGATGATGTATACTCTGGCATTTCGTAGATGCCAATCTTTCCAGACAGACGATTTTTTGTTTCTTTTATATTCTTTACTGCGTTGATATAGAACGCACCGTTTTCCATAAAAGTTCCGTCAAAGTCCTGTCTGCGTGGACGACTCCTATAGTCATAATTTTTAGAAGTTCCGTCATCATTCCAGAAAAAACGGAAATTTCTGACACATGTCAAAATGGAGTCATATTTTCTGCTATTATATAGTTCCAAGCTCTCTTTAAAATCCTCTGTTTTGGTAAGAGGAGAGGTCGCCTGCACAAGTATGAATATGTCATCGTTAGAAAGATTCGCGGCTTCAATATATTCCAACATAACACTTTCCGTGCTCGCCGTATCCACCGCGTTCTCAGGCTTACGGTCATACACTGACACTCTCGGAAAATTAAAAGATTGGACGACGGTTTTTATAACTGGAGAGTCCGTTGCAACAACTATTTTATCAATACCGCTGCAATCATGGAGCGATTGCAAACACCAATATACCAATGGCTTGCCGCAGAATTCTTTTATGTTTTTAAGCGGAATTGACTTGCTTCCACCCCGAACGGGAACAAATGCGACTGTCATGCCTAACTCCATTTGATAGAATTCTTCTTAAGTTTGTTCCTCTGCACTTTCTCAATGTCGAGAACATCCTCTTTCTTATATGTTAGAGCCTTGTATACAGCGCGACAGTCCCTTACAAGTTTTCTTACTCCGTCAGGCTCTAAAGATGCCGCATGGTCAGTTCCTTTCCACGTCCTGTCAAGGGTATAGTGTCGTTCAATATATTCTGCGCCAAGAGAGACAGCGGCAGAATCAACAGCAATTCCCAGATGATGCCCAGAAAATCCAATCGCCTTTACTCTTTTTCCATAAGCCTCTTTCATACGGGAAAGTTCAAGAAGGCAAATATCCTCAAAAGGAACAGGATAACCTGATGTGCATGAGTAGATTACCAAATTTTGTGCACGATGATTGTCTTCAAAGAACTGAACAATTTCCTCTTCCTCTTCTTTCGTTGTCATTCCAAATGACAAATGTATATCGCCACTGAAATTATCACAAAGGTACTGAAGCACAGGTTTGTTCAAGTTTATGGCAGAAGGAATTTTTATCAATTTCGGCTGTAATGTCGTAATTTCCTTTGCAGATGTCAAATCCCATACAGATGTAGAATATTCTATTCCGAATTCAGCGCACCACGATTGAAGCTGTCTGTGCTGTTCAAGAGTGAATTCAAGAAATTCACGATGCTCTCCATATGTTTTTCCATAGGAATTCTCTGGATGCGGATGGGGTGCGTTATATTCCTCCTGCGTAAGAAGTTCCTTATTACATCTTTTTTGGAATTTCACGCAGTCCGCCTTGCAGTATGTTGCAGCCGTCACAATCAGTTCTTTTGCGATGTCCATACTACCTTTGTGGTTGCATCCAATCTCAGCAATAATTTTTGGTTGGTTCATTTTTTATCTCCTAAAATATGCAATTTATTTTTCAGTCGTAAAGAAAGTTCTATAAAAGCATTATCATGAATAGCGAAAAGGAAGATTCCGTAAATAACCATTCCACCCAAGACAGAACAAATTGTTTTTGCACCCAAGGAAACAGGGAGATGATTAAGAAAAAATACTGCACCTGTCATAATGCCTGTTGCGATAATATAATGGAGCAATGGTTTTACTAAAACAGTAAAGATAGAATGCATGGCTGCTATTATCAAATAAAAAATTGCAATTGAAGTTTCTGCTATTACGCTGGCAAGAGCCGCGCCAAACGCTCCGAATTGATAAATAAAAAAAACGCTCAATACAATATTAACTACCGCGCCGATCAACATTGCATACAATGAAATCTTTTCTTTTCCAAGAGGCAAGAAAATTTGATTTCCGAAAAAATTACTAATAGGAATAATTAAAACTAAAATAGACAATACTCTCATAACAGGAATAGCAAATTCAAATTGTGTGCCGCTAACAAGCAACACAATGTTTTCACTCAATACAAAAAGACCTGCCGACATTGGCATAGAGAACAATAAAATCATTTCAAAACTTTTTTCTGATAAAGTCGTGAAGGCGGTAAAATCATTCTTTGCTACGAAAAATGAAAGCCGTGGCAACATAACCGCTGTAACGCTAGTTATCAAAGAAACGACAATGCGCGTCATCTTATTTGCCACTTCATAATAGCCGACTTGTGTATCCTCGGTAAGAAATCCAAGCAAAGTGGTGTCAAGCGTTACATACAGACTTGCCGCAACTCGCATACCAAACAAAATGAATACGGGCTTTAAGTGCTTTAAAATTTCAGGTTTAACAGGTTGCTTCCAATTGATATATTTTCGAGAATGAACAAAATTGCAAATATTTGATCCTACATTTGCAAATACACTTATTAAGGCATATTTTGAAACATCGCCTTCTCCTTTTACAAAAACAAAAAGAAGTATAAGGCTTAGAAATTGAAATGCAAATTGTCTAACTGTTATATATGCATATTGTTCCAATCCGCTATAAAGCCATTCAAGACCAATTGTGCTAAAGAGTATAGTAGCCGAATATATTAGCAGCAGTTTTTTATAAGCATTGAATTTTGGTATAAAAAAAAGTGTCACACACAAAAGAATATATGCAAATATTGTTGGCAAAAGGTTTAAGAAAAACAGCTCTTTAGTTATTTGTGTCAAATCTTCTGCATTGTCCCGCCTTTTTGCTGTTTCCCGAATCCCATAAATCCCTATTCCCAATCCTGCAATCATGACAAAATATGATATGATGCTAGACGAAAACTGCGCCTTACCAATTCCTTCCGGCTGCAAAATCCTCGTTGCATACGGAAATGTTATTAAAGGAAAAATAATGGAAAGAGATGTTCGTATTATATTTAACAGAGCATTACGCTTTATTGAAGATTCTCCCGCTTCCTTTTCCATGTCTCTCCAGAAACCTCACTTCCGCCAAAAAACTCACAGCCTTTTTTCAAAAACACTGTGAGTTTTCACCAAAAACTCTGTGAGTTCTTAGACAAAACTCAAAGAGTTTCTAAAAAAACTCACAGAGTTTTTCGCACCTTGCACACAAAAAACTCCGAAAATTCAGAATCCGAATTTTCGGAGTAAATATACACTATTTCGTTTATATTGTAAACACTATACAGATGATTTAAAAGGAATTCGTTTTGGACATAAAAAAAAACGCGGCTCGAAAGAACCGCGTTTCGCCAAAGCATGCGTCAGAAAAGACTGCCGCTTGCCTCAAGAAAATGTTTAGCATGTCGCTCACGCAATTGGAGTATATCGGACTCGAACCGACCACCTATAGATTGCGAACCTATCGCTCTACCAGATGAGCTAATACCCCAAGTGATTTTTATTCTAGCACTTTTTCAAAATTTATGCAAGAGGTCTGGCAAAAAATATATCGAATTTATTTTAAAAAATTCACCTTTTTTTTCGTGCGGGAGTTTCGCGAAAATCGGACTTTCGGGATTGAGCGGCCGTCCGTTCTGCGCGCCCACCAAAACCGCAGTTCCGCCGAGCGCGCGAAAGCCGTCCGTATATTTTAGCTGGTCGTCCAAAAAAATCGTGTTCGAAATGTCGCCGCCGCATTTTTCCAAAGCCTTCCTGTACGCGCCCTCGTAAGGCTTTCCTTGCAGGCCGCACGCGCGTATGTCCACGATGTCGGAAAACAAGTCCGCGACATTGAGCTTTTTCAATACGCGCTCGGCATGCTCCAGCGGGGCGTTCGTCAGGATTACGCGGCTTTGCGAAATGCCCGAAATCAAGGTGCGCAGGTTTTCGTCTGGAGGAAGTTCGTCCGCCTCGTTTTCAGGATGCACGTGCGCGAAATATTTTTCCGTGTCGGAAAGTCCTTCGCTGCGAAGCCATTCGAGCGTCGTGCTGAATTTCGGAAGATTCTCGCGCCTCATTTTCGCGGCAGTCTCAATGTCCACGCCGAAAAATTCCGCCACGGCTTCCATCATTCGCCGCATGATTCCCGCGTCCATCGCGGCGGTGCTCGAGTAAAGCGTATTGTCCAAATCAAAAATTATGTGCTCGACTTTCATTTTACAAAGACCTTTTCTTTTCCAGCCCGCTTGCGCATCCGCCCTTATTCACAATAGTCCAAATGTCAAGACTTCATTTTTTTCGCGACAAGGACTTTTCCACTTTCTCGCGGTTTTTCGTGTATTCCAAATATGAAAATCCCGCTTCGTTCAAATCGCGCGTGAATTCCAAAAATCCGCTTTCGCCGAGAATCGCTTGCGCCGCCGCGAAGTATTTTTCGAAAAGCGCGCTTTCGCCGCGATCGAATTCTAATTGCGAAAGGTAAAAATTGGAGAAAAATTTTTCGTAGTCGCTCCGCGCGTTTTTTACCGCCGCGAGTAAATACTTTTCCGCTTTGGAAACGCTTCCCCCTCCAAACGACGGAGCGTAGTCGTACCAAAGCGCGACGTTTAAACAGAGCACGCTGTTTTCGGAATCCCTTTCCAAAAAGGAATCGTAGAATTTTTTTTCTTCCAAGCCGACTTTCATCAAATCCGACAATTTCATTTTCGGCATGAAAGAATTCGCCAGTTCGTACACGCCCAAAGAATACCAAAAGTTTCGCGACTCGACGGGATGACTTGATTTCCAACGCAGATTTTTTTCGTATTGATTTTCAAGTAATTTCCACGCCTCAGAATCTTCGGGATTTTCTTCCCACAAAAAATGGAATTCTTCCCAAACGAAAAAATTTTCGAACGTGATTTTCGCCTCGTCGGAAATTTTTTCCAGCGCGGAATCAGAAAGAATTTTCGAGCGAGAATTTCTTACGAATTCCAAAGATTCAGAATTCGTAGAGAATTTCCTCGCCTCGAGCCGAACACGAAAAACTTCCTGCAAAATGGAATTTTCGTATTCGAAAAAATCAAGCGCGAAAGAGCGCGGCGCGAAAATCACAAGAGAAACGAAAAACATGAAAAACACGCCGCACGCTTTTTTCATAATGCGCTTATTTGAAATATCGCGCAAGCAAGCCTTTGAATCCGGCTCCGTGGCGGGCTTCGTCCTTTGCCATTTCGTGCACCGTGTCATGGACGGCATCGTAGCCCAATTCCTTCGCCTTTTTCGCGAGCATAAATTTTCCTTCGCATGCGCCCGCTTCTGCATCGACGCGCATCTGCAAATTTTTCTTGGTGTCGTTCGTCACCACTTCGCCCAAAAGTTCGGCGAACTTCGCGGCATGCTCGGCCTCCTCAAAAGCGTAGCGTTTGAAAGCCTCGGCGATTTCAGGATAGCCTTGCCGGTCAGCCTGACGGCTCATCGCCAAATACATTCCCACTTCGCTGCATTCTCCGTTGAAATTGTCGCGCAAGCCCTGCACGACTTCCGCGTCCAAATCTTTCGCAGAACCTACTTCATGCTCGCAGGCAAATCCCGCGTCCTCTTTCACTTCCACCCACGGATTCTTCGCGTGGCACTGCGGACATTCGTCAGGCGCGTTGTCGCCAGTGAAAACATAACCGCAGATTTTACATCTCCATTTCTTCATAAAACCTCCTAGTTGCTCCGAACGCAATTTTCCTAAAAATCAATCTTAATTTAAATATAACAAATTATCTTGAAAAAGGCTAGAGAAAAATCGCAAAGAAATAAAAAAGTTGAGGGCTGTAGAAATTTCAAGCCGCAGTTTTATATTCCGTTATGAAAACTTCGCTTTCCAATTTTTCTTTTGCCTGCGCGACAATCTTTTCCAATTGCGCGGCGGTTTTTCCATTGTATGAAATCTCGCCGCATTGCGTACATTTGTGACAAGGCACATTTTTGATTATGACAAATTTTCCTCCGATGTCGGACATATAGTTCGTGACATCATCAACCATTTCTCCCTTACAAAAAAAGCATTTCATCATCACAAGTATTCCTTCTATTTCCACATTAAAATAATAGCGCAATTTCATCGGACTTTCAACAACTTTTATTTTTTTCTTGTCATATTTAAACATTGCAAAATTTTTCAAAATATAATAGAATGAAAAAAGTTTTGAATTTAATTTTTTGATGAACGCCATGGAAAAGCCTTTTCGCGTTTTCTAAAGCGTTTTTGCCGTTGGCAAAAATTAAATTCACATTTTCTTAAAAGACCGAGGGAAAAAATGGTCATTCTCACACTCAACTGCGGATCGAGTTCCGCGAAATATCAGGTTTACGACTGGGACAAAAAGGAAGTCCTCGCGACAGGCGTGGTGGAACGCGTGGGCGCGGACGGCTCGTGCATCACGCACAAGGCGAAAGGCAAAAAAACTGAAATCGAAAGTCCCTGCCCGACGCACAAGGAAGCCATCGAGCTGATCATAAAAATGCTCACGGACAAGGAAGTGGGCGTGATAAGCGACATGGGCGTAATCGGCGCGGTCGGACACCGCGTATTGCATGGCGGCGACAAATTCACGAAGTCGGTGATAATCACACCTGAAGTCCTGGAGACATTCCGCTCCGTGCAGGATTTAGGACCGCTGCACAATCCCGCGAATATCATGGGAATCGAGGCGGCGCAAAAAGTTTTGCCAAATGTTCCGCACTGCGCGATCATGGATACGGCTTGGCATCAGACGATGGGCGAAGTGGCCTTTATGTATGCCGTTCCGCGCGAATGGTACACGAAATATTCTGCGCGTCGATACGGCTTCCACGGCACTTCATTTTTGTACACGTCAAAACGCGCGGCTGTGCTTTTGGGAAAAAAGCCTTCCGAGACGAACCTCATCATCTGCCACATCGGAAACGGCGCGTCAGTGTGCGCGGTGAAAAACGGCGTATGCTACGACACTTCGATGGGAATCACTCCGCTCGAAGGCCTCGTGATGGGCACTCGATGCGGCGACCTTGACCCCGCCCTTCCTTTCTACATCATGCGGAAAACCGGAATGAGCGCGGATGAAATGGACAAGGCGCTGAACAAAAAGTCAGGTCTGCTCGGAATCACCGACGGAAAATTTTCCGACGACCGCGACATCGAGCAAGGCGCGGCATCGGGCGACAAGCTCTGCCAGCTCGCCATCGACATGCGATGCTTCCGCCTCAAAAAATACATCGGCGCGTACAAGGCGATCTTGGGACGAGTGGACGCGATTGTCTTCACCGCGGGCGTGGGCGAGCGCGGTCCCGTGACACGGGCGGGCTGCCTTGAAGGGCTTGAAGAAATCGGAATTAAATTGGACGCGCAGAAAAACGAATGGTCGTTCGGCGGCAACGCCGAGACTTGCATCAGCGCGGACGACTCGCCTACAAAAGTTTTCGTCATTCCCACCGACGAAGAATTGGTGATGACCGAGGACACTTACGCGCTGACGAAAGGCACTTACGACGTGCACACGCATTTCACCTATTCTTTCCAAGACCCCGCCTATGTGAACAAAGCGCGAGAAGAAGGCTTCAAAGCCGATTTGATAAAACGCCCGAACATGGCGAAAATCATCGCAAAACCCAATTTAGGTAATAAGTAATGGGTAGTAGGTAATTCGCGGAAAGGAATTAGACACAAATAAACGCTGATGATTAAGATGGGGCGCGGATTTTTGTCTGCGCCCTGTCTTTTTTTTATTTGTGTCAAAATCTTGCGAGCGAAGCAAAACGCGCGAGTACGTTTTGTTTGAAGCCCCTTACGGCAGCGAAACGGTGCAGAGGCTAGCCCCAGCGGAAGCGAAGAATTTTACAAAAAAAATCTATCTTTGTACCGTGGCTTCTTTTATTTTCGCGGCGGTTTCCGCGCCGCAAAGGTATTCCACCATCGCCATCGCGAACTGTTCCGCCGCGCCCGCGCCTCGTCCCGTAATCACGTTTCCGTCAACCACGAACGGCTCGTCGGGACAATGCTTCGCGCCTTCCATCGCCACCGCCACGACATCATCGCCGCCGCAATATTCGGCGAGATTTTCATTCATTCCGGGATAGCAAGTGTAGCGTTTTCCTGCGAGCACGCCAGTTTTCGCGAGCACCACGACAGGCGCGGCGCAAATCGCCGTAACCAATTTTTTTTGCTCGAACATTTTCTTTATGAAATCAAGCGCGGGCGCAAATGCCGCCACATTCTTCGAGCCTGGCATTCCGCCTGGAACAAAGACCGCGTCCGGCAAATCCGAGCCAATTTCCGCAGTAAATTCCTCGAACGTTTTGTCCGCCTGAAGCGTAACATTGTGAGAGCTCGTGACCAAGCGCCCGAAATTTCCCGCCACAGGCAGCGCGACCAAAATCACGTCCTGTTTCGCGCGGCGCAAATAATCCACAGGCGAAAGAGCCTCGATTTCCTCGAACCCTGGCGCAAGAAAAACTACGATTTTAGACATTTTTCCTCCTAATAAAAAAGTCAAGAGCGAAAGTCGCAATCCTTCCTGCTTGCTAACAATTTCGCTATTGTTTTTTCATTTTTCAAATTCTATGAAGAGCACGCTCTTGAAATTATATCACATTTTTCGTAAAATATCCAATGAAAATGAAAACAAATTATCACACACACACTAATTTTTGCGATGGAAAAAATTCTGCGGAAGAAATGATTCTCGCGGCAATCGAAAAGAATTTTTCAATCCTCGGATTTTCATCGCACAGCATGTTTCCGCACGCGGCCAACTGGCAAATGCCCGCCGCTCGCCACGAAGAATATTTTGAATGCGTCCGCTCGCTCGCGAAAAAATATTCCGACAAGATAAAAATTTATTGCGGGCTTGAAGCAGATTTCGTCCCAAACATTTCGTCGGACTTCGCGTGGCAATTCGAAAGATTTTCGCCCGACTATCTCATCGGCTCCGTCCACTACATCTTGGGAAACGGCGCGTTTTTTACGGCGGACGGTCCAGTGCAGGAAGTGCGCGAAGGAATTCAACGCGTTTTCAAAGGCGATGGAAAGAAAGCCGTTTGCGAATATTTTTCGCTCCAGCGCGAAATGCTCCGAACGCAAAAATTCTTGATTTTGGGACACGCCGACGTAATCCGAATAAGAAACGGCGAGCTTAAATTTTTTGACGAAGGCGAACGCTGGTACAAAAAAGAATTGCGCGCCACGGCGAAAGAAGCCGCGCGCTCAGGCGTAGTCGTTGAAATCAACACCGGCGGAATCGCTCGCGGCGCGATCGACGACGTTTATCCTTCTGCGGAATTCCTCGACATTTTGCACCAAGAAAACGTTCCGATAACTTTTTCAAGCGACGCGCATTCGTGCGACACATTGGACTTCGCGTTCGACAGGGCACAACTCGCCGCAATCCGCGCGGGCTATTTGGAATCGGCGTATTTTGAAGACGGCGAAATCAAATTCTGTCCGCTTGACGGAAGACTGAAATTCTAGCGGAACGCAAAATTGCGAAGCATCGCGAAATTTCGCTAGCGTTTCTTTTTCTCGGCCTTGGTCTGACAGTCGATGCACATAAACGCATACGGCAAGGCTTCAAGGCGGCTTTCTGGAATCTGCTTTCCGCAAGCAAGGCACAGTCCATACTTGCCCTGCTGAATTCTCGTGAGCGCGTTGTTTATGAGCTGCAAGCGGTTCGCGTCCTGCGCCCCGAGCGAGTCAATCATGTTTCGATCCACGGCATCGCTCGCCACGTCGATTTCGTCGCCCGATTCCACCTTGGAAACCAATTCCTTGAATTCCACATTGCGCGAAGCCAAGGCCTCAAGAATTTGATTGCGCTGCTCAATCAAACTATCTTTCATCTTATTTACAAATGACTGTTTCAATTTCAACTCCCAATCTTGACAAAACTCTCTTAACATATTAATATATCATATATTGTTAAAAAATCAAGTTTTTTTTTCGGAAATTTTGATTTTTTTGGAGGAAATGTGGCAAAAGAAGAAGCGATTGAAGTCGAGGGCCTCGTAAAAGAAGCCCTGCCAAACACGATGTTCCGAGTCGAACTCAAAAATGGACATGTAATCATGGCTCACCTTTCAGGAAAAATGCGAAAGCATTACATTCGAATCGTGCCGGGAGACAGTGTGAAAGTCGCGCTTTCTCCATACGATTTGGACAAGGGAAGAATCATTTTCCGCCAGCGTTAGGCTAGTTCTTTTTTTTCGCAAAAAGCGCCCTCAAGCCTTTGGCAACTCCAGAAATTCCGTTCACGATTGCGGCGATGCTCAGAATCGGACCGATCGGGAAAATAAACCACGAAAACGAAAGCGAGTAAAGTCCCAGGATTGCGACGAGAGATTTTCCGAAAATCATTCCTATCGCCTGAGTGCGCGAAAGTGGCTCGTCGTATTCGTTTTGGTTTGAGTACGAATAATTTCTTTGTCCGCCGTAACTCGCCCACTCGGAAAACGGATCGTAAGATTCTCCGTTCGTGCCGTTCGACGAGCCGCCACGATAATATCCTCCAAATCCGCCGAACGGATTGTAGCTGCCGTAAGCGCCATATCCTTGGCTTTGAGAATTCGAATTTCCAAACGGATTGAAAGAGCCGGCGTCATATTGCGCGCGCTTCGAGGAATCACCCAAAACCGAATATGCCTCGTTGATTTTCTTGAATTTCTCTTCCGCGGACTTGTCGCCCGAATTCCTGTCGGGATGATATTTGAAAGCGAGATTTCGATACGCCTTTTTTATTTCGTCTTCGGTCGCGTTTTTCTGAACTCCGAGCGTCGCGTAATAATCGTCCATATATAAATAATAACCAATTTGCCGCGAAAAAGCAACAAGAAAATTCCAAAAAAAGCCGATGTTTTAAATTGGCGTTAAAATAGGGAGACAAAAATGAAAAAAAGACTGCTACAGTTGGCGGTGTTGTTGGTCTCACTTGAGGGCGCATTCTCGGGTGATTTTGAAGAACATTTTAAGGACAAGTATTGGGTAAGGGAGTACTATAACGAAGTCATTTTGGAAAAAGACAGGAATGTAATCCTCTCTTATGTTCCGAGGTATAAAGAGAGACCCTCTGTGTTTGATTATGAATTTGATTCAGAAGTGTACTGGTATGAAGAGAGCGTCATAGATAAATGTGAGTATGATTTCTCCAAAATATTTGACACATACTATTTAGTTGTTTTTTTTTGCCGGATTTGATATTGTCAATATACAACAAATAGACAAAAATGTGTATCAAGTCATTATAGAAACAGAATCTTTCAATAAAGAAAGTTTTGAGGAAGCCTTAAATTTAGGGTGCAATTGGCAAGAAGAAAATATTGTCATTGAAAGATTTTATTTAAAATTCGATGGCGATTATTTATATATTTATTTAAATGAAAAAACTAACCTTTTGGCGACATACTGTGCATATGACGAATTCGAATATCATGCTCTTGTTGAGGCGGTAAAAACAAACAACTTTGACAACATGGCATTCACCTTTCCCCGCCACGAGGACGGCAGCTGCGACTACGACGACAGCGCATTGAAGCCCTCGCAGAAGTTCTGCACTGGCACATTCCTTCGCATAGGTAAGGCAATAGCGGCAAAGGAAGACCTGCGCGTCTATTTGGACAAGAAGACCTCATCGGCGATCCTCATAACGTTGGCCGCTGGAACACCTGTGGAAATCATAGGAATCGGCGAAGAGGATGTAATCGGCGGAATCACGTCAAACTGGGTGCATGTGAAAGTAATGCCCGGAACCATAGGCACTGACGGCATAGAGATGGAATGGGCTATGTATGGCTGGTGTTTCGGAGGTCTGACTTCCGTCAAGGAATCGGCGGCAGACGCGCCCGCAAAAGCCGCCGTCCCAAAACCCGCGCCCGCATTAGGAACGACTGCGGTTGTTACCGAGAACCTGCGCCTGCGCACGAACGGCACGGCGACGGCGGAAGTCGTCACCACGCTTGCCGCCGGAACGCGCGTGAAGGTCCTCGTGCACGGCATGGCGGACACGATAGACGGCATCGCATCAAGTTGGGTGCAGGTCAGCGTGCCCAGCGGCGCGAAGGACAAGGCCGGTACCGCGATAGAGGGCGGCACGACAGGCTGGCTTTTCGGCGGCTACCTCTCCGAAGCGGAGGACACCGCCGAAAGCGAAAGTTTGGACACAGAAGAAGCGGAAGCGACAAACACGCCCGCTTCACGGCGAGGCTCACACCTGCCCATCGTGCCGATGGCGGCGGGTGTCGTGGTTTTGGCAGTCATAGTTGCCGTAATTGTTCTTGCGACGAAGAAAAAGGAAGCAGGCAAGAAGTGAGGAGAAACAGAAATGAAAGAAAAAATTATATGTATTCCAGCAGAAGGAAAAGAAGAGGAAATAAGAGGATACCATTATTTCAAATTGCAGGAAAGCAACGATAATTTGTTACTTTTTTGTGCTTATGGTGGCATGAATTTTATCAGGAAGTATCTTGAATTTGACGCAAGTTTCCACTTTCCTATACAAAAGATGCCCGAAGTGGTGAAAGCGATGACGGACGCGTTCTACCTGTGCAATCCATGGGAACCAGGCAAGGATAATGGGTTTGGAGTGGAACTGGAGGACAGCTATTTCTCCGCGTCCTTGGAATTTGCGGACTGGATGCCATCCCCCTATTTTATGGATTGTTTTTTTATAGCACAAAGGAACTTTAGGGAAGATGAGAAAGAGATACACGAAACCATCACCTTGCGTTGGGACGCAGATACGATGGAAAAAGTCCCCCTGAAAGGCACGCGCGTGATGCCCAAAAGTCTCGCCGCGCTGATAAAGGGACTGCGCGACTTCTACAACGAGTGGCAGAAAGGGCATCTGGAATTCGAGCGGATGAAATGATGGGTGGCTTGGGAAAACATTTAACATAACGCTTTACAAATAATTGACAGGAGAAAACAAGTTCTTCTCTAATTAATCGGGAGGATTTTATGAAAAATATTGAAGATTTATATAAAGGCATTGGAATTCAATTGAATGACACGATTGATTCTGATTGGGATATAACACAATTAAACATTGAATGTAGCGATAAATATATAGGCACAAATGCAAAATATAAAAAGAATGGGAAATGGAAAAACAGTTTGCATTTTTCTATCAATACGGATACAAAAATTGCTTTAATAAAATTTCATAATAGCGCGGAAGAATTAAATTTCGCGCCATGGAACCACGCCGTCTACACGCTGGAGAAGAACGGACATTTCGACATGACATTTGAATGGAATCAAGCACTTCAGGACGAATGGGACAAAGCGTAAAAATACAGAAGATGAAAATGTTTGAAGACGAATTTTCTGCATTGCAGGCGGACATGGTAGACATCTGCAACGAGTATTCAAAAGGATTTGCTGACAAGATATATATTTACGCGGCCAATGAAGGAATGATTTTGGCACAACATTTCTATTGTTTCAATAAGAATGTATATAAATGCAGCAAACTTAACAATGTGGGCTTAAAAACTCAGTTTGATGTTTCAATTGACTGTCAGGGGCAAGTTTTGGATATCTTGAATGAAGACATTCAGAAAATTCAGGCTCTTTGCGAGAAATACAATAGACCCATGCCAAAACTTATGAAGATTATATATGAGCCAAAAACAAAGAAATTCAATGCGGACTATAAATATGAGAACCAAACAACGGACGATGTTTCGGTATTTGACAATTACGATGCATGGTTCGAAGAAGAAAAAGCAAAGTTAGAATAAAGAGCTCAGTCGGCGCGGGAGGTCACGGAGTACATAGAGGAGCTTTACTGGAAGCACGGAGACCCCATGAAGACCATGCAGGAACATCACTGGATTGAACAGTCGAGGATAAGGAACACGAAAAAGTATCCGTTTTTAAGCTCTCCGCCGATGGAAGAGGATTTGCTCAAGTCCGACAAGAACCTTTCTCTGATTGTCGGACATAATGGAGGACATAAAAAGGCGTACAATGATTTGTTGGATGGCAAATTAGACGGTATTTCCAAAGATTTAAAATTAGAATGCTTAAAAAGAAAATAACAGAAATTCGTAAGGCTATAAAATCAAACGATGAAAAAATGTGTTTACGGTTAGGAGCTAAAATAGATAACACAGGAAAAATTACATATTACAAATACGATACGAATGGAAAAGTCCTTAAAACTGATGGTGAAATAAATGAAAAAAACAAACAAGTTCCAATGATATGGAACAAAGGAGAATAAAAATGCGTGATAACACAAAGACTTTAGAATTCTACAAAAAGATTTATGAACAGGATTCGTATTTTATCAAGTCAAGTGAAAATGATTTAATGGAAATCTTAGAAGAAAAAGGCTCCGATTTTGAAAAAATGCCTGATTGCTACAGTGACATTGCACATGATTATTTTCACAGGTTTTATCTGAGTTATACGATGGGAATGAACTATGAAGAACTCCTTTCAGATGTCAACAAATATATTGAAAATGCTTGCACTGGCTGGACAGGAAAAGATTATGAGGAACTTGTTCGGATTTGCTCGGTTTCTATTTTGTTCAATATCCGCAATGAATATATTGAAAAACTGATAGAGAAAGCCGAATCACGTCTGAATACTTTGATGTACGGAGAAATGTTCATAAAACTGATAGAGCCTTCTTGGGAAGTAAAAACTGACAAGATTTGCTATGTTGAGGACAAAGCCATTGTCGAAGTAATTCAGCTTGCGCAAACTGACAAGGAAGCCGCCGTTCAAAGGCTGAAAAAATTCGTGGACAAGCAATGGTTCAAGACCTTAAGAGATGGAATCATATCTCCAGAAGGTTGCTACCGCGGATTCTGGTGCATTGAAGCCGCGGCTTTGGTAAAGGCGCTCGGTCTTGACGATGCCGAACTTAAAGGCTGCAAGCATTATCCTTACGACATGGCGCATTTCTGTTAAAGACGGCGAAAGGCGAAGAGGATTCGCGACTCGTTGCGCAACGCTTCGCTGCGAAACAATTAAGGAAATTATTTAAAAGCAAAAATATGGAAATTAAAATAGAATATTTTCCTGAATAGGAGTAGATAAGTAGATATATGAAAATACTGAAAGAAAACATGGAAGAATTATTCTTAAAAGTGAGTTATTCTAGAAAATCAGAATATGAAGACAAAGAGCTAAATGATTTTTTTAATTATTGGCTTGTTTTTGAAGAAAAAGAAGATGACATACTGTGTCTAAAGAATGAATCAATTGACTCAATTTTATACACTAAATATTATTGGTGTACAAAATATAAAAAACGATATGAAGAATTATACGGCTATGACGCGGGAATTGAGCAACAGCAATATAAATTGATTGAGGAATTACAAACAAGAATAAATGAGACCGTAAATTGGAATCTAATAGAATCAATGGAGATCGAATAACATGAAATATTATGAAATAGGCAGAGGTGGCGAAGGAAGAGTCATAACCACCGGCATAGCCGGTGGCTTGACGACCAGCCCTAAAAGGGCCT
>CAJUBD010000027.1 GCA_910584475.1 uncultured Treponema sp. | reverse complement strand
CGAAGAGGCAAAAAATTTCATCGCGGGGATTTTGTCTCACGCTGCGGAAATCACGCTTTTCACAAATCCGCTTGAATCCTCGTACAAACGGCTCGGCGAATTCGAAGCGCCAAAATACATTTCTTGGAGCCGCCAAAACCGAAGCCAGCTAATTCGCCTGCCCGCCGCCACCGACGAACTTTGCCGCATCGAACTGCGATCGCCCGATTCGAGCTGCAATCAATATCTCGCGCTCGCGCTCGCAATCAAGGCGGGATTCGACGGCATTCAAAAAAAGTTGCCGCTTCAGAGCGCCGTGAATTCTGACTTGTACAATGCCGACTACGAGGAAACGAAGGGCTTGAAAAAATTGCCGAAAGATTTTGACGAGGCGAAGAAAACCGCGCTACAAAGCGAATTCATAAAATCGATTTTGCCGAAAGTAACGCTCGATGCGTTCGAGAATTTCGAAGGCGATTCAGAAGAAATTTAATGGAAAGCGTCCTCATAGTTTCAAACACAAGCGCGACTCTGCAAATAATTTCAGGCTTGCTTGGCTCGCAGAAATTTTCTCGCGTTTCCACGATTCAAAACGGAGCGCAGGCAAGGCGCGATTTGCTCGACGCGCAATACGACCTCATCATCATCGACACTCCCCTCCCCGACGAACTCGGCGACGACCTCGCCTTGCACGCCGCAGAATCCACCGACGCGGGAATAATTTTAATCGTAAATTCAGAAATTCTTGATGACGTAAACGCGAATGTCGAGGACGCTGGCGTCTTTGTTTTGCCCAAGCCAATCAGCCCCGAATTTTTTTATCAGGCCGCGAAACTTCTCACCGCCAGCCGAAAGCGCGTGATGCGCCTTGAAGACGAAAACAAAAAATTGCAGCAAAAAATTTCCGAAGTGCGAATCGTTGACCGCGCGAAATGCATTTTGATTCAGCGTTTGGAAATGAGCGAGCAACAGGCGCACCACTACATCGAAAAGCAGTCGATGGACTTGCGGCAAAGCCGAATCGTCACCGCGCAAAACATTCTGAAGACTTACGATTTGTAAGGCGGAAGCGCAGAACATCGAGGTATGAAACCATAGCGCAAATCAAGCATCGCAGAAAAATTCGCTGGAAACTTCGCCTTGCGGCTCGTTGCGAGAACAATTTCCGAGGATGCCAATTCGCCCGCATTTTGTAGGCAAATTCAACAAACGAATTTTAGAACAAAACTCGAATTTAAAATCCTCACACTATTTTAACATGGATTTTAAACACACGATTTTCTTGTACAAAAAACGCGCCGCAATTTCGTGCTGCGCTTCGCTCGGATGACCAAGCGCGCCTCTTTCCTTCAAATCCATTTCCGGCAAAAGAACAAAATGCGCGTTCTTGTCACCGCTTTGCCTTTTGTAAAAGTCAAGCGCGTTTTTTATGTTTTTAGCGAGCAAGCGTCCCATCATTCCGTAGCACCAAAAAATTTTCGCGCCAGGATTTTTCGCACGAAGAAGCTTTAAGAATTCCACGACTCCCCTTTCAAAAAAATCCGCGCTGGCTTTTTCTGGCGTTCCGTCCGCGCAAAGTCTCATTTTGAAATTTGTTTTCGAAAAAGGCGGGCTTGTAAACGCGCCCTGATCGTTCGTTCCCAAATTCACGATTATCAAATCGGGTTGCCACAAATAAAAATTCCATTCAGTTTGCGCGCCGAGTTTTTCGTTCGCCGCGCCGTGCAATAGACCGCATGTTTTTTTGTAATACGCGGGAATCGCATGCGAAGTGTCGTTGTCGTATCCTGTCACTGTTCCCCAGCCGCTTTGCGAAATGACGCTAAAATCCGCGTCGAGCATTTGCGCCAATTTGAACGCATACGTTCTCGTCGCACCAAAAAATGCGGAAATCCAATCGCGCTCGATTTTCGCGCCGACCGTTCCCTCGCCGCTCGTGATGCTGTCGCCGATGAACTCGATTTTCAGACTTGCATTTTTTACGGGCAAAAAAATTCCGTCCGTACGAAAATCTTTCAAAACCATTTTGTGTCGCCCGTCGCATTCCATCGCCTGCGTTTCTTTGTAAATGCGGACATTTTTTGCGACATTAGGATTCATATTTCGGAAAATACAAATTTCGTTCGTACCTTTATTCAGCATAAGCCTGGCAGTCTGCACGCCGTCCACGAAAATTGCAATCCAAACTTCGTGCGTGGAAAAGTCCGAATCGATTCTAGCCCAAAGTTCGCTCGCGCGAACATTTAGTTCGATGCCGCTCGCGCTCCAAAAAATCGCGATAGAATTTTTCAAAGTTCCCGCGCGTCCAAGAATCTTTTTGTTTTGAATTTTATTTGCTGGGAAAATTCTCATAAACCAATCATAACATTTTGCCGAAAATTTGTATATGAAAAGAAAAATTTATTTTATCGCGACATGCGTTTTTTTCATGGCGTTTTTTTCATGCAAGACTGCCCAACAGGAAACGGCGGAAATTCCTGCCGAAGAAAAATCCGACGGCGTGAAAACCTACGTCAACACTGGCGTGAACAACGCGACGGGAAACATTTCCACCGTGCTCGTTTTCAACAAGATAATCGAAGTGACGGGAATCCATCCGATGAGCCGCGAGCGTTTTACTTTGAGCGAAAAAAATTACAGTTATAATTTTGATACGACGGAATTGAAAATCAAGATACCGAGCGACGTTCCCTACTCCATCCATGACTTGACTTTCCACATCGTGGGCTTTGCCGCCGACCCCGGCATTTTCGTGCTTTCGGGAATCGACTCGAAGCGCGACGAAATCAGCGTGGCAATCGCGGGGAAAAAAGCCGTGGAAGGAATCGACTTCGCCTACGACAAATCGTCGCGTCGCATAACGAGCCTCGTTCCGCTCAATGTGGATACGGATTCGTTCCAAATCTGCTGGGCGACGAAAAACGGCAGCGTGAATTTTTCGAACGACACGCAGAAGTTCCGCGAAAAATACCAAAAGATTTACGCGGAATGGGCGAAGAGCGTGCGGCTGTAGAAGACAGATTGCATTACTGTCGCAACGCTCCGCGTTGCTTACGAGTTTTCCTTTGCTCGCCGAAAGGCTCGCATTTTCTGCGCCTCGCGCAGAAAAGCAGAAAAACTCGCGCCATCACCCACTACTTATTACCTATCTTCAGCTTTTCCAAAAGCGCGCGGCAGCCTTTGTCGATGTCATCGTAAGTCTCGTCGAAATTGCCAGTATACCATGGGTCGGCGATGTCGCGTTTTTCTCCTGCGTATTCCAAAAGCAAGTGGATTTTTTCGTGCGCGTCGGGCTTTAAGATGCGCCGCATATAATACAAGTTTTCGCTGTCCATCGCCAAAATCAAGTCATAGCGCTCGCCGTCCGAGACGGTGAGTTTCCGCGCGATGTGCTCGTCAAAAGGAATTCGCATTTCGGAAAGTTTCGCGCGCGTTCCGCGATGCATTCCGTTTCCGATTTCATCATTGTTGGCGGCGGCGGAATCCACTTGGATTTTTCCTTCGAGACCAGCCTGTCTCACGAGGTTTTTCATCACGAATTCCGCCATCGGCGAGCGGCAAATGTTTCCGTGGCAGACAAAAAGAATTTTCTTCATTCTCATAAATCAACATACCTCGACGCAGAGCGTCGGGGCATAAAACCCTCCGCACGAATCACAAATATATCTTCTCGAACATAGAAGCCTCGATGGGCTTTGAAAAATAATATCCTTGGAACAGGTCGCAGCCGTAAGTGTCCAAAAGTTCCACCTGCTCCTTTTGCTCGATTCCCTTGGCGACAATCTTCATTCCCAGACCGTGAGCGATTTCGACAAGTTGTTTCATGATTATATGCGCGTTCCGAGAAAAGTTCGTGTCCACCAAAAAGCCAATGTCAAGTTTCAGGATTTCGATATTGCATTCGCGCAAGATTTTCAACGAAGAATAGTCCGTGCCGAAATCTCCGATCTCAATCACGAAGCCCAAGTCGCGCAATTGTTCGATGAATTTTATCTGCCTTTCCAAATCCATCATCATTACGGATTCGGTAATTTCGATGTGAAAATTTTTCGGATTGACTTTAAACTCGCTCAACAGTCCGCTGAGTTCCTGTTGAATGTCCATCAGATAGAAATCCTTGGAAGAAACATTGACAGAAATATAAAAGTCTTCGCGACCGGCGTTTTTCCATTCGGCAAGTTTTTTGAATGCCAGCCGCCAGACATAGCAGTCTATTTTCGTAATCATTCCGTTCTTTTCAAAAAGCGGAATAAATTCACCGGGCGAAATAACGCCTTCATCGGGATGCTCCCAGCGAACGAGAGCCTCCGCGCCGACCACCTTTCCGTCAGCCAATGACTGCGACTGCAAATAAATTTTTATCTGTTCGGCGGCAAGCGCGTCCGAAAGCTGATACACCAATTCCTGCTCGCGCAAAACATTGTCGCGCAGAGCCGCGTCATACCAAGCCACTTGCTTTCCCAGCTGTCCCTTTATCGTGTTGATCGCAACGAACGCCCTGTCGCACATAAAAGAAACGCGCACGTCTGTGTCTTCGATTTCATAAACGCCAAAATAACAAACCGTCATCATCGTCAAGTCCAAAGAGTATTTGAAAATGTCATCCGTAACATCGATGAGAGTTTGAATGTTCAGTCTCTCTTTAGGCACAAGCATCGCGAAACGGTCGTTGTCGATTCTTCCGTACACTTCTCCGGGAACTGCCTTTTCACGCAAATTAAGCGCGATGAGCTTCAGGATTTTGTCGCCGATCGCGATTCCATAAATTTCGTTTATCAATTTGAAATTTCCGATGTCCGAACAAATTATGCAATACTTTTTGTCCGGATTCGCCTCAAGCGTTTCGGCGACTTTGTTGCAAAAAAATTCCTTGTTGTAAAGCCCTGTGAGCTGATCATGATTGTTGCGAAAATGTTCCCGCTTTTCGCGGTTGCGTTCCTCGCTGACATCTATCAGTAAAAAATAGCTTCCGAGAAATTTCCCGTCTTTGGATTCAATTCGGGAAAAAACCACCCTATAATAAAACGTTCTTTCTTTGACTTTCAAGCAACGAATTTCTTCGTAAGGTTCTCGCTCGGAAAAATTTTGCCAATTTACAAACTTGTTGAGGAACGGCCTCATGGCAATTTCCGGGTCTTGATTCGCCTTTACTTCGCAAAGCCTTCGAACATGAT
Source organism: uncultured Treponema sp. (assembly GCA_910584475.1). Taxonomy (GTDB): domain Bacteria; phylum Spirochaetota; class Spirochaetia; order Treponematales; family Treponemataceae; genus Treponema_D. The sequence goes on along the minus strand of CAJUBD010000027.1, from coordinate 27,424 downwards.
CGTTTATGAAAATGCAACGATCGTCAATGTCGAAAATCAAAATACCGCTGTCCATATTTTCTATGACGCAGGCTATAGATTTCCTTTGCAAATATTTCGGAATGTAATTGAACGAAAAATAATAAATTGAAACGCAGACAAGTCCGTAAAAAATCACGGAAAAATCCACCGGCAGTTCAAACATGACATAGAAAGAGTTTGTTATCACCACGATGGAAATCAAAATCAAGAAGTCCCAATATTTTATTCTGTAAAGGCTCGGCGAAAGGATTGTCTTTTGCACAAGACAGATGAGGGTCAACAGAACCAAGACATAAGAAAGCGAAAGGTGAACGTCATACGGAAAATACGAAACGATCCTGTAATAGGTGTCGGGCGCGAAAAATCCGCCTTCCGAATAAAACGATTCCACCGAAAAAACCGCGTGCGAAGAAATGTTCAGCGCAAACTGCGCGATGTCCGCCACAATCAGCAAAAACAGCGCGAGCATAATCTTTTCGAAAAATGTCGTCCGCTGCTTTTTCCCGCCGAAGAACGCCGCAATGTCATAACGAAAAAAAATGTAAAAAGCCTCGTACCATCTGCGCGAAGCGGACGCGCTCGGGAAAGCGTATTCCACGCTGAAATACAAAAGCAAAAACAAGAGAATGTCGATGAAACAAAAATACCATGAAAAGAAAATCGTCGCCATAAATTCGGACGTGAGATGCGAGATGAAAATGTTCGGGAAGACCGTGAAAAATCCGACGATGAGCAAATCGAGAATTTTTTGCGAAAGCGCGGGGTTGCCATTCTTCACATAAAAGACCCTGAAAATCGTAAGCGCAATTAAAATTTCCGTGAAAATCAGAATCAATGTGTAACAAAGTTTCATCGAAATATTATATCACGGCTTTGGGATTTTTGCAACCGCGAATTATCTGGGGAAGCGACAACCGTCGTGAAACTTCGTTTCACTTACCAAGTTTTGCTTAAAGCAAAACTTGCGATATTTCGCAACAACTTCTCCGCCATCTTCGCGCGAAAATAGCGCCCCATCATTTGACTTAAATACGATTATTCTATATAATAGAAAATATGGACATTCTATTCGGGACATCGATTTCTTCCGGCATAGGAAGCGGAAAGGCGTTTGTCATTCCCGAGCCGACGCAGCGCATAATTCCTCAGACGCCAATCACGATCGAGCAGCTCGAATCGGAATGGATGCGCTACACTTGCGCGCGCGACACCGTTTCCGCGCAGATAAGAATCCAGCTTGAGCAAATAAACTTGCAAGGAAAGGACGCGGACAAAGTACAAAAAGAAATTTTCGAAACTTATGCGCTGATGCTCTCAGACCCTGTTTTCAACAAGGAAGTGGAAGACCTTTTAAAGCAAGAACTTTTCAATGTCGAGCACATTTTAAAACTTAAAATCGAAGAATACTCGAACCGCCTGCGCGACAGCGGCAACGACTATCTAGCAGAACGCGGGCAGGACATCACGGACATTTTCACCCGCGTCATAAACGAAATGCTGGACATCCATCCTTTCAACATCGAAACAATTCCAGAATCCTGTATACTGGTGGCGCACTCATTAAGCCCGGGCGACCTTTCGATTCTCTCGGAGAAAAAAATCATCGGCATCGCGCTCACTCAAGGCGGCACTTCAAGCCACGTCGCAATCCTCGCGCGAAACTACTCGATTCCGGCAGTTTCCGCCATTCCCAAAATCACGAAGAAAATAAAAAGCGGCGAGACAGTAATAATTGACGCGGACAAATCCGAAATCATAATCGAACCAGACAGCACGACAGTAGACAATTACATCAATAAAATAAAAAAGCAAGTCGAGCGCAAACATGCGCTTTTGCAATTCCGTTCGCTTCCCGCAAAGACAAAGGACGGAACGAAGTTCAATCTCTACGCTAACATCGGCACGCCTCAAGAAGCGGAACTCGCTTTGCAAGAGGGCGCAGAAGGAATCGGACTCTTCAGAACCGAATTTCTTTTCATGAATGAATTGAACGCCGCGGACGAAGGCTCGATTCGAACCGTTACAGAAGAGATACAGTTCAAAACGTACAAGCGCGTGCTCGAAATCATGCGAGGCAAGCCCGTGACAATCCGCACATTGGATGTGGGAGGGGACAAACTTTTGAGGCTTGTGGACGCGCCTAACATCGAAGAAAAAAATCCGCTGATGGGACTTCGCGCGATAAGACTGAGCCTGCACTATCCGCAACTTTTCCGCACGCAACTCCGCGCCCTTTACCGCGCGAGCGTTTTCGGCGACTTGCGCATAATGCTTCCGCTCATCACGGACACAGACCAAATAAGCCAAACGAAGACAATCATAAAGCAAGTTTGCGACGAACTAGAATCCGAAAAAATTCCGTTCAACAAAAAGACTCCGCTCGGCATAATGATTGAAACTGCCGCCGCAGGAATCTGCGCCGCTTCGCTCGCAAAGCATGCGGACTTTTTTTCCATCGGCACGAACGACCTCACTCAATACACAATCGGAGTGGACCGCGAGAACACGAATGTTTCGCCGCTCTACGACGAGTTTCATCCTGCCGTGCTTTTTTTGATAAAGCGCACGGTGGAGGCGGCAAAAAACGAAGGCATTCCAGTTTCGGTTTGCGGAGAAATGGCAGGCCAAACGCAAAGCCTTTTCGCGCTCGCCGGAATCGGAATCCGCAATTTGAGCATGAGTTCAAATTTGATTTCGCCTGTAAAAGAAAAACTTTCGCGAACTACGATTTCGGAAATGGAAAAAGAAGCAAAAAAATATTGGAAAGAAGCATGAAAAAAATCGAAGACACGGCAAACGCGCAAAACGCGGACGGACAAAAAATAAAATTCGACTCAAGCAAAAATTATGTGAATCTTCCGCTAGTAGTGATCGCCGGCCGTCCGAACGTGGGAAAGTCCACGCTGTTCAACCGCTTCATGCACAAGCGAATCGCCATCACCGACCCCACGCCGGGCGTCACTCGCGACCCCATCGAAGGCACGGCGTTCATCGCGGGAATGCCGGTTCATCTTATGGACACTGGCGGCTTCAAACTTACGCGAGACGAACGCGAAGGAAAAAGCATGGGCGCAAGCCAGCGGCGAGTCCACAAAATCAGCACGAACGAACTCGATGACCTCGTAGTGGCGAAGACCGTCGAAATGCTGCGAAAGGCGGATTTAGTTCTTTTGCTTTTGGACGCGGAGGAAACCACTCCCGAAGACGAGGAATTCGTCGCGCTCTTACGACCTCATTGGCACAAAGTGATTGCCGCCGTAAACAAGACCGAAGGCGGACGCAATGAGGCGACGGCGTGGAATTACGCGCAGTTCGGATTCGACGACTTGATTTTGATTTCAGCGGAGCACGGCGACAACATCACGCCTTTGGCGCAGAAAATTGTTTCCCGCCTGGACTTCTCGAAAGTAAGGGAGGGGGAAGCAGATTCGTCTCCAATCCGAATCGCCGTTCTCGGAAAGCCGAACACAGGCAAATCCACTTTGACGAACCGTCTCACCCACACAGAATCCTCGATAGTAAGCGACTATGCCGGAACGACGCGCGACGTGGTGGAAGGCACGTTCCGCTACAACGGGCGCGACTGCATTATTTTGGACACGGCGGGAATCAGGCGCAAAACGAAAGTAAAGGAAAACGTGGAATACTATTCGGTGAACCGCGCGATAAAAACACTCGATGAATGCGATGTGGTTTTTCTTCTCATCGACGCGCAAGAAGGACTTGCCGAGCAGGACAAAAAAATCTGCGCGCTCGCCTATGAGCGCGGCCGCCCGATAATTTTCATTTTGAACAAATGGGACACGCAGGAAAAAGGCAGAGCCGCCGCACGCGCCGCCGAAGAAAACATCCGCATAATGTTCGGGCAAATGAGCTTCGCGCCGATAGTGGAAACTTCCGCGCTGAACGGAGACGGAATGAAACGCCTCATGGACACCGCGCTTGAACTTTACGAACAGGCGAATCGCAGAATCGAGACTTCCTCGCTGAACAACGCGCTGCGCGACTGGCTTCAAAAATATCCGCCGCCGGCGAGCCGAACCATACATTTCAAGATCCGCTATATGACGCAGACGGGAACAAGCCCAGTGTCGTTCATCATTTTCGCGACGCGCCCAGAATCTGTGCCTCAGACTTACATCACGTTTTTGAAAAACAGAATCCGCGAAGATTTGGGCTTCGACAAAATTCCGGTTCAACTTGAACTCAAGGCAAGCCGCAAGAAATGGGAAGAGTTTAAAGCGAATGGCTAGAATGCAATTCACCTTAAACTCCGAGTTTTAGAGCAAACTCACGACTTTTTCAAAATTCAAAAAATTGAAACTTTTTGAATTTTGAAAACAAGGAAAAAGGGAATGACATATTCTATCGGACAAGTCGAAGAAATTACAGGCATAAAGCCGCATGTCCTGCGCTATTGGGAAGAAGTGATTCCGGGATTCGCGCCGCAAAAAAATTTGAGCGGAAGGCGCACTTATTCTCAAAGCGACATCGAAAAAATCCTTCGGATGAAATACCTGATTTACCAAAAAAAATTCACGATTGAAGGCGCACGAAACCAAATCATAAGCGAGGCAGATTGCTTTTGGAACAAAAAGTCGGCGCTTTCACAAATCCAGAAAGCGCGAGCGGAACTTATGGATTCCTTTTTTACGATAAGAAAATACCGAGAGGGTTTGCCATAAAAATCATCGGAAACCCAAAAACAATAAAATCAAAATTCGGAAAAACAAAAATGGGCAAGACGATCCAAAAACTTTTTGACACGAAAAACATTCCTCAAGACGCGCTTGAGCTGCTCGAGAATTTCGACAAGATAATCCAAGACATAATTCCCGCGAACTCAAAGCAAGCGAACGCGCTTCCAAAACAAATCCGCGATTTAAGCCACCAAATGACCGACGAGCGCGAACGGCGAAGGCTCGGCTATATGAACGAAAAAACCGCTCTCGTTGCTTATGCGCGATATTTTATGTGGTGGAATTTGGTGCGACTCACGAGGCTTTTTTCAAACCTTGACTTTTCATTTTTGCACGACGACGACATTTGCCTTGACATCGGAAGCGGACCGATGACGGTGATTTGCGCGCTTTGGCTTTCGCAGCCCGACCTCCGCAAAAAAAATCTCACATGGTACGCGATGGACATTTCACAGCAGGCTTTGAATTTGGGCGAGGAAATTTTTCTTTCGATCGCTACGAAAACTCAGAATGCGAAATCAATTGATGAAAAAGAAAATGCGGACGAAGAAATTCTTCCATGGAAAATAATCCGCGTAAAAGATTCGTTCGGCGCGAACATTCGCCAAAAAGTGAGTTTCCTAACATGCGCGAACATATTCAACGAAATTCTGCAAGGCGAATCTGCGCCGCCCGACTCGCTCGCGAAAAAATATTCAAGGCTTCTCTTTCCATATTTGTTGGAAAACGCTTCCGTCCTGCTCATTGAGCCTGGCATTCCGTCCTCGGCGCGATTCGTTTCCCTGATGCGAGACGCTTTTTTGAGAAACGGATTTTTCATTTCCGCGCCCTGCCCGCATCAGGACAAATGTCCGATGGACGGACGGCGAGCGACAAAAAATGGTGCGAGCGGAAAATGGTGCAACTTCGCTTTTGAAACTCAAGGCGCACCAAAGCGACTTTTGTCGCTTTCCGAAAAGGCGGGGCTTCCAAAAGAACGCGCCGTGCTTTCGTTTTTACTCGCGCAAAAAAATTCGAACATAAAAAAAGCTGCTGAAAAAGACGAGCGCCTCCGCATCGTCTCCGACACGATATGGCTTCCGCAAAAAAGGCGCGGCTATTACGCCTGCGCTCGGCAAGGATTTTCGCTTGCGATTTGCTCGTCAAACACGAATGTGCAATCGGGAGACTTGATTTTGGGCGCAAAGGAAAAAGACAAGCGCGACGAAAAAACTTCTGCGCGCATCTTTGAAATCTAGAAAATTCAGCGCGACAATTTTCAATTTCATCACGCCGAATTATAACTAAATTTAATTGCCGAGTTAAAAATCAAGTCCGCAGGAAATTTCAATTTCCGAGGAATTTAATTTCGCCCACTTTATCAACTTGTTGCGGCGCGGGCAAGTAAAATAAACGAGTTTTGTACTCTAAGTTAAAATCAGCGGCGCAAATTAGTCGCTAATTTCATACATTCTTGTTTTTACGACGCTCACGCTTATTCCATCGCCCTGTCCGAAAAATTGTGTTTCAAATTCTTCGTTCGTCTTTAAAAACTCGATGTACTTGCGGATTTTTTTGACGAGTTTTTTCGTGGAATAATTATGCGTCAAACTCAAGTCTTGAACCATTCCGTGGAAAAAAAGATTGTCGCTCAAAATCGCGCCGCCCTGCGACAAATTGTTTTTGAACTTTTCGAAAAATTTTATGTATTGCGCTTTCGGTCCGTCGATGAAAATCAGGTCAAATTTTTCATCAAAATCGAATTCCAGCGCGTCGCCAAAAAAGCAAGTGATTCGTCCTGAAAGATTTTCGCTTGCGATATTTTTCTTGGCTTGTTCGTAGCGTTCTGCGTCCGCTTCGATCGTAAAAATGGAAATGTCGGCGGCGCGCTTCGCGAACATTATCGCCGAATATCCGATTCCCGTGCCGATTTCCAAAATGCGCTTTGCGCCGTTTTTCGCGATGAAGTCCAAGATGAATTCCAGCGCATCGTCCTGCACGATTGGAACGGCGTTTTGCGCGGCGCAATTTTTTATTTTTTGAATCGAATCGTTTTCCATAAGTTTAATTTTTGCCGATGCGAAATCATTTTTCAAAATTCTTTTTTCAAACGCGTAAACTCGCGCTCGAAAATGTGCGCCATAAATTCGTGCCCTCTTTCATTCGGGTGAATTCCGTCGAGACACATCATTTTCTCAAAATCGCCTTGCGTCAAAAATTCCGCGCGAACATCGACGATTTGCGCGTTCAATTTTCGCGCTACATTTTTCGCCGCATCGGAATAGGATTCTTGATTGCGATAAAGTTTTTCCGCGTCGCCGCCAAGAAAATTCAAAATTATTTTTTCGTCAAGTCCTATGCAAATATTCTTAAACCACCATTTAGTGACGAGCGGCGGCGGCGTAACTACAATCGGCGTAATTCTATTTTGCCGCGCGGCAAAAATCATTTCTTCTAAAATCTGGCAGAATTCCAAAAGCGGGCATTTTTGTTTGTGCGATGCGTTTGGATTTTCGCAAACTTCGTTCCATTCGTAATCGCAATCGTTGCTGCCTGATTCTATGATTCCGAATTCCGCCGTGATTCCGGCGCGAAAATTTTTTTGCTGCGTTCGCCGCAATTTTTGGATTGTCGCGCCGTAAATGCTTTTGTTTTCGACTTTGACCCCAAGTGTTTTTTCGATGAGCGAAAATGAATTGTTTGTCAAGATTTCAAAATCTTTTGAATTACCGTTTGAAACGACGCCCTTTAAAATCGAATCACCCCAGACAACTATAGATTTGCTTTTTTTCCATAAAAATATGCTAGCATTTTTTCACGTTTTATGCTAGGATAATTTTAATGGAAAATGAAAAAATCAAGGAAATGCTCCTTCAAGTTTGTGAATCGAATTTGGATTTTTCGGTGGTACAGAGCGGCAAAGAATCCAAGCGCGTGAACGGTTTGTACAAGCCGGACACCCATGAAATAATTCTTCACAATAAAAATTTCAAGACGGACGAACAGTTAGTCTACACGGCGGTGCATGAATACACGCATCACATAATTGCCGAAGAGCAGCTCGCGCTTTACGGCTCGGAATATTTGTACAATTCGAAAGTACACACGCAGGCATTTTGGGCTAGATTCCAAGAATTGCTTGCGATTGCGGAGGAAAAGGGATTTTACAAAATCGACATTTCCTCTTCGCCTGAACTTGAAGAGCTGACGAAAAAAATCCGCACGGAATATTTGGAGCAAAATGGAAGGCTTATGTCGGAATTCGGCAGGCTTTTGATTCGCGCGCACGCGCTTTGCGAACAGGCGAACATTCGCTACGAAGATTACATCGACAGAATTCTTTGCTTGCCGAGAAACACCGCGCGGGACTTGAAGCGAGTCGGCTCTGTGATGGGTTCGGAAAATCCTATGAATCCTGCGATTGGATTTGACAATATGAAAATGGTCAGCGCAATCCGAAAGGCTGACGACCGCGCTTCGGCGGAGAAGCAGCTTTTGGGCGGGAAAAGTCCTGTGACTGTAAGCGAGTTGATGAAGCAGAAATCGCGAGCACAAAATTCCGACGATGCGAAGACGAAATTGGAAAAAGAAGCGCGCCGCCTCGCAAAGACAATCGCGCAATTGCAACAACGGCTCGAGTTCGTGGAGGAAAGCCTTGCGAATATGTAAACTTGAATTCGTATTTTTGGCATGCGCATTTTTCTCGAAAAATTTATTTTGCCAGACTGCGCCCGCCGCACCGATTGCGCCAATCGCGCCGATGACTCCAATGACGCAATTGCAAATGCCGCAAATGCCTTCGATTTCCGCGCCTGCGACGGGAAGCAATTTTTACGTTCCGGGAAATCAATATTTGCAAAATCAAAAAGCATCGGAAGAAAAAAAAGATGAACGCGCCGAAAAGGAAAATGGCGAAACTGCGGATACGCTAGAACAATTTTTGGGAGGCGTTTCTTCCGACATTTTTTCGTCTTTGAGCGCGTGGGATTTGTCGCAACTTGCGCGCCGCGGCGCACTCGGAAACATTTCTTCGCTTTCCGCGCTTTCGGACAGCACTTCTAATTTGGGCATGGCAAATTTGAATGCCGCGAACCAGCAAAAAATTTTGACGAAAATCCTTTCTGAACTCGAACAGATAAAATCCGCTCAAAGCGATTTGGTCGCTGTCGCGCCTGTCGGCGCAAAGCCTTCGTCCGTTCCGCCGAAAATCCTTCGCTTTTCCGTCAATTCAAAAAGCATTGACTGTACGCAAGTTTTTTTCAGCGAGATGGAAAATGACGGAAGTTTTTTGCTCACGGGCGACGTGAAAACATTTTTTCAAAACGAAACTATTTGTGAAACCTTTTATTTGCTTTTTGCCGCGAACGGAACTTCAAATTCCAAGTCGGAATATTTCGTAACTCCGACGCTTTCTCAAAGCAAGCTCTCTCAAACTCCGCTGCGCCAATTTTGTTCCGCGCAAAATTTCACGGCGACCCGCACAGGAAATTTGGTTATGCTTCATTATGTCGATGGCGGCAATAATTACGATTTGCTTTTGGACGTCGGAAGTCCATCGGGCGCAAGATGAGTCTTTTGGAAGAAGGACTTGCAAAGTTAAATTTCTCAAAAAGTCAGATAGAGCGAATCGCGCCGCTAATGGAAAACTATGCGAACGAACTTCTGCTTTTCAACGGCGCGTACAATTTGGTGAGTGCTTCCAGCCGCGACGAAATTTTCGCGCGCCATATTTTGGACAGCCTTGCCGCCGCGCAAGAAATCGAGCGCATCGCGCAAAGAATTTCCGCAGAAAAAAAAACGAAAGTTACGATTGCGGACATCGGCTCGGGCGGCGGCTTTCCCGGCATTCCGCTCGCGGCGGCTTTCCCGCAATTTGATTTTGTCCTTGTGGAACGAATGGCAAAGCGATGCGCGTTTTTGGATAATGTCCGCGCCATTCTCGGCTTAGAAAATGTCCGCGTGGAAAATTCAGAATTGGAAAAAATTCAGCGCGAAAGTTTTGAAATCGCGACGTTTCGTGCGTTCCGCCCGTTGGAAAAAAAATGCTCAAATCTTTGCTTGCGGTCTTGAAAGAAGGCGGCATGCTTGCGGCTTACAAGGCCAAACGCAAAAACATTGACGAAGAAATGCGCCAGGCAAATTGCGACAGTTACAATGTAATTCCGTTGGACGTGCCGTTCCTTACAGATTTGGGCGCAGAAGAACGCGAGCGAAATTTGGTTTTGATTGAAAAATAAAATTCGCGAAAAATTGAAAATCACGCGATTAGAAAAAACGCCGCGCTTTTTCATTCCGAAGTCCGACTCGCTTCAGTTTATTTCAATGTAACTTTTTTGAGCAAGCGCATCAATTGTTCTTTTTCCACCAAGTCAATAGAACGGCCTTCGACATATTTGTGCGCCTCTTCGCTGAACACGCCGGGCGTTATGCAAAAACCTCGATCCACTTTTTTGTCTTGAATTTTTGAAAGAAATTCGCGGACCGGCAATTCGCCCAATGAATTTGGCATTTTGTAGAATTTGAACAATTCATTGTCTTCCCATTTCGATGTGTCCACTTCGCATGAAATTTCTACAGTGTCTTGCTGCACTTCTACATCCGTAATTTTTACACGCGCATTCTCATAATAAGACGTGACAAGTTTTCGGCACATTGCCACGAAATCGCTTGTTCCGCTGTTCAAGTAAATTTGCAAATTGGAATTTTGGTTTAATTCTTTATAACGCGCCATCAAAGCAGGAACATCTTTGTAATTTGACGTGATGCTGTTGATTTTGGAAAGGCAAGCCAAACCGAGCGCGATTTTGTTCATCGAAAAATAGCATTGCGCCAAGCGATAGTTCAATTCGAGCAAAGTGTCTTGAGGAATGTCCTTTAACTTTAGCCCGATTTCGTAATCTTGAACGGCTTCTTCGTTTTGCCCCATCCGCGCGTGAATTATGCCTGCCGTCAAACTTGCCTTTGGTCCATAAATTGGATCGGGGCGCAAATGCATGAAAACTTTCAGGGCTTTTGTTCCCATGCCTGTTTCTTGCATCGAGTCGGCCATTGAAAAAAGCGCGTCTTTATTCTGCGGATTTTCGTCAAGTGCTTTTCGCAAGACAGGCAAAGCCTCCTTGTATTTTTTTGCTTTGTACAAAGCCGCGCCGAGCGGTCCTGTCACTCCGGTCGCCTCTGGATTTATCGTGTACGCCTTTTTAAAACAAGGAATCGCCTTTTCAAAATCGCCGTTTTCAAAACACGCTTTACCCAAATAAAAATTCACATCAAAACTGTGCGAATCCAATTTATAAGCAGTGATGAGACTCGTCATCGCTTCCTGAGGCTTTTTTTGGTGCAGACAACAAATTCCGTATCGCAGATACGCAATGGACGCTTCGATTTCAGGATGATTTGCCGCCAAATTCGCCAAATCGTTATACAAAGGCAGCGCCTTGTCCCACAAATGTTCGGAAAAATATAATTCGCCAAGAGCCGTTAGCGCTTGGATGTTGTGTGGCTCGCGAGAAAGTTTTTTCGTGGCGTCCCGAATGATTTGCACCCGATTTTTTGAGTGCGCGGCTTTTTCGCGCGCTTTCTTTCCGCTGCTTGAAGATTTTCTTCCGCCGAACATCACCAAAATGGCGATGACGGCGAGACATATAATAATTGCAATAATAACAGGTAACATAACTTTACTATTATCGGCTTTTTTGATATAATTGTAAAGTGGCAATCGCAATATTTGAGCGAATTTTAAGCATCCTCGGAAACTGAATTTTCCTGAGTTGCTTGATCTTCAAGGAAGGTATGATAAAAGCATCGCAAAAATGGCGCGGCACTTTTATCATGTCAAGTTTCTACAGTCGCGTCGCGACTTACCAAACTTGCATGTCTTCCGCCTGAGACTTCGATGGCAAGCCTTAGGCTTTGAGTACTCGTTGCGAGTCATTTCATTGCGGAGAAGTTTAAAATGTCAATCGCAAAAGTCGCAATCTTTCAGATTGCTAACGATTGTGCTCTTGACTTTTTATTGGGAGAAAATTATGGCGCATACGATTGTTCCGGCCGCGGAAGAAATTTTGGACAGAGAATACAAGGTTTTGGACAAGGGCTTTGTCCGCCTTGTGGATTATTTGGGAAGCGATCAGCGAATCGTTCAGGCGGCGCGCGTTTCTTACGGCGAAGGCACGAAGACAGTTTCGCAGGATGCCGCGCTCATCGACTACCTTTTGCGGCATCAGCACACTTCGCCGTTCGAGCAAGTGGTTTTTACATTCCATTTGAAAATGCCGATTTTCGTCGCTCGTCAATGGGTTCGCCACAGAATGGGAAGGATGAACGAAGTGTCCGGCCGCTATTCGATTATGAAAGAGGAATTCTATGTTCCAGAATTGCAGGACATCGAAGGTCAAAGCGCGAACAACAAGCAAGGACGCGCCGACGAGCCGTTCGAGCAGGAAAAGGCGGGGAAAATCCGCTCCGAATTGCAGACGGGGCAAAAGTCAGCCTACGATTCGTATTCCAAGTTGCTGGAAACTGGACTTGCCCGCGAGATCGCGAGAATCAACCTTCCGCTTTCTCTTTACACGGAATTTTATTGGCAAATGGACTTGAACAATTTGTTCAAGTTTTTGAAATTGCGGCTGGACGGACACGCGCAGTTTGAAATCCGCGAATTCGCGAACACGATTTTTGAAATCGTGAAAATCGTCTGCCCGATGGCGGCCGCTTCTTTTGAGAACGACATGCGCGACGGCGTGAATTTTACTGGCGAAGAAATGGGCGCGCTTCGGAAAATTCTCAAAGGCGAAGAAAATCCGCTAGAGGGGAAAAAACTCGAACGCTTCAACGCGAAAATCGAAAGCGGCGCGCAGTTGTAAAGAAGCGCGAACTTATGTCACTGCGCGGTTTTCTTTTGAATCGTTGCGCGGACTGCCGCCGCGAAAAGTTTGTCTTGGTCGTCGCGCTCTTCCACGGAAAATGCCGGCTCGTTCGTGCCGGGACGCGTTCGGTAGATTTTCGTTGAGTCCATTTTATATGCCGGCGAAGCCTTGTCGTTGACCCACCAATCTATGACGGCGAAAATGCAGCTTATGTATTTTATCAAGTTGGCATTTGTGGCGGTCATTTTCGCGCCGTATTCCTTCGCGTTCAGGAAAACGTCGATTCGCTTGGAAATCGGAGATTCAAGTTCAAATTCATAGTGCTCCCACGGATTTTCCAAGCCGACTACGCTTCCCTTCGCGTTTTCTACAAGAGAAATTTGCTTTGCGAAATCATCGAAAGCCTTTTTCAAAAAAGAAATGCGCAAAGGAAGAGGAACATATTTGTTGCTGTTCGACGGGCGTTCGAGCAAAAGCTGCTCAAATGAAAAATGCGGAAGGAAAATATATTTCGTATGCCAAAGGATCTCGGTGATGGTCTTTTTGCCGATGCGGGTGTTCGAATAATTTGGCTGCGAATAAGTTTGGTTGACAAGCTGCTTTAAAGGATTGCCGTAATCTTTTTCAAACAGAGTATCGACATACAGCGGCCAATCGTTCAACGCTTTGACAATCGTGTCGTCATTGTTTTTTAAAAGCGGATTTTGCTCAACAGAGAATTTCATTTTGTTGCAAGCGTGGAAAAAGTCCTGCATAATTTCGCAAAGTATGATTGTAATTTGCATTGGGTTTTCGGGCGAAATCATTTGGAACGCTTCGTCAAATTCATAAAGCGGATTGAAATATGGCCACATGTCTGGATAAGACTCGAGTTTTTTGAAGCCGGCTTCCGGGAAAAGTTTGTCGAGCAAGACAAGCCCCGCTTTAAGTTTTTCGACGCGCATGTTTTCTTCTTTGTCTTCCCGCTCCTTTTTTCTCCGCTCTTCTTCAGTTTTTGATTTGTCTTCGTCTTGCTTTGACTTGCCAGTTTCATCTCCATCTTGCTTTTTTTCTTGCAAGACCAAATCCATCTTTTGCATTCCCAGAAAGTTCAAGACTGCGGCCGCTTGTGAGGAAAAGAAAATCGGAAATTCGACGTAAGGAGTTCCGCACATTCGCATCAAAAGCGGGTAAAGCCCTTTGATGACTTTCCTGTAAAGATACTGCCATTCCGCCACGCTGTTTTTCGCCAGGTTTTCCAATTTCGCTTTGTCGACGTTTGGATGGCGGAGCAAGTCAGTATAAATTTCTTTTATCGATTTGCTTACGACCGGCTCGGTCAAATAAAAAAGCGTTATGAGCGGTTTGTAAATTGATTTCACGAACAAAGTCAAATCAGCCACGACAGGATCTTCTTTCAGCGTCTCAAGATTCGTAAAAGCGATTTTAACATTGCGCGTGCTCCATTCGCCGACTTTACGGATTATGCGGAATTTTAAATCCAATTCAGTTTGCATTTTGGATTTGTAAATGTCAGGCGCGATTTGCGAAAAGCCTTTTACCGTGGTGATGAAATTTTCCAAATGAGACAAATGAGCCTTTAAAGTGATTTCCACAAATTCGGGAATGACGCGCTCGGAACCGGTTTTTGAAAAATATTTTATAAAGTTAAACAGACCATAATTCGGCTTTATCGCGTATAGGTTGCTCATCATAAGGCGGTCTATTTTTTGGTTGTCCTTTATGGAAATGGGCGGAAGGTTTGGCGACTTGGAAACTTTCTGATTCTCGTTCTCTTTCGAGTCTTCTGTCTGAGAAAAAGATCTCGCCGGCACATTTGCTTGTCCGCTTGGACGAACAACTCTGCGGCTTGGAGCGCGCTTCGGCAATTTTGAATAGTCAATCGGAACGGATTTTTCCGTCATTATCTCGCCGCCCAAAACTTTCGTCATGCGCGCCGCTTCTTCCATGTCAATCTTTCCGATATTCTTTCTTGTCGCGTCTAATGTTCCTGGTTCCCAGACCGCTTGCGGTCTTTTCTCTTCTGCCATATTTTAATATTATACATCAGGTTTGTCAGTTTTGCAACTGATTTCAATTTTAAATGAATTTTTTTCGAAAGCGCAATGCCAATTCTTGACGAGTGGCGATCGTAGTGCGAATAAAATACTACCCATGGCGAGCATCAAGTTACAACAACACGAATGCCATGAAAACACACGCCTTGAAACGTTGTTTGAGAATATTGAGCGTGTTCGGAAATTTCATTTTTCCGAACATGCGCTTCTAGCAGATCGCGGCTTCGCAAACCGGACGCTCGAAGTATGACCGTGATTTTTACGCCTTGAACAGTTCCTTGAATTTGCCGAGCAATTCTTCGGTTTGAATCGCGCCGTCAATGTCAGTGAGCTTGCCCTTGGCGCGATAGTACGCGATGAGCGGCTCAGTCTGCTCGCGGTACACTTCCATTCGGTGCATAATAGATTCGGACTTGTCGTCGTCGCGCTGGTAGAGTTCGCAACCGCATTCATCGCAGACACCTTCGGATTTCGGCGGTTTCGTGAGGATGTTGAAATTCGCTCCGCATTTTTTGCAGACTCGGCGCGTGCTCAATCGGTTTATGACGACATCTTCGTCAATCACAAAATTCACGCAGGTAACGTCGGGGCAAAATCCAGCGAGGGCGTCAGCCTGCGGAATTGTTCGCGGAAATCCGTCGAGAATGAAGCCGTTCTTGCAGTCGGCTTCCGCCAGGCGTTCTTTGACGAGCGCGCAAGTAATGTCGTCGCTGACAAGTCCGCCGCCGTCTATGATGGCTTTAACTTTTTTGCCGAGTTCAGTCTGGTTTTTGATTGCGGCGCGGAAAATGTCGCCCGTGGAAATGTGGGGAATCTTGTAATCCTGCGCGACTTTTACTGCGAGCGAGCCTTTTCCCGCTCCCGGCGGTCCTAGAAAAATGAAATTCATTTTTAAACTCCTTGTAAATTCTAGTATTTCCTTTTATTGTATCACATTTTTGAAATTTGTAAAGCGAATTTTTTGTTGTAGGGTAGAAAGAAATTTAAATGTCAGCGTTTTGAAATATCGATGAGAATTTGAAACGCTTTCACAAAATTTTTTAGCTATTCTTCGCTCATAGAATTCATCATAGAAAAATTTGACATGGCGAAATCCTGCAAACAAATTTTTGTATAGTAAAATTTTTGAAAAAAATTCAAAAAAAAGCGTTTTTTTTCAAAAACCACTTGACATACCCCCCCCCATTGTATAATATCGACAACTTTTTTATTTTCTAGGAGGAAAAGATATGAAAACAGTAAAAAGGGCTATGGCCTTGGTCTGCATGACGGTCTGCTTTATGGCGGGTCTTGAGTTTTCAGGATGTTCTCATGGCGGCTCTGATGATGAAAGTTCTGGCGGTGGAAACAATCCATTTGCAGGAACGGAATGGACTAGTGGCAGCGCGAACTTGAAGTTTTACAGTGACGGCACAGTCGACAATGGTAAGAGTTCCACGGGTGGATTGCATTATAGGGTTGACTCTGCCGGAGATTCATATACTGCGACTTTGTATGTGGATGCATATGGGGTTAAACAAGACATGGCTACTTTGACGATTTCAAGCGCGGATGCATCAAGTGGAGAATACAGACTTTCTAGCAGTAATTACCCAGTTACGTTGAAAAAAGTTGGCGGATCTAGCAATTCCAGCGGCAGCGGTTCTGGTTCGTCTGGCGGAGAAGGAAACGGTGGCGCTTCTAGCGGAAATGGAAGCAGTGGAACTTCCAGCGGTAGTACTGCATCGTCTGATCCATTTAAAGGTACAGAGTGGGAAAATGGTTCTGATTGGTCATTGCAATTCGGTACATCGAAAACGGTGCGTTTTTATAATGGTATGACATCAGGATCGTATTCTTATAAAGTTACTTCTAACGGTGACTCCTATACTGCATATTTATATGAGGCAGGATACGAAAATGATTCGCATTCGTATAGTTTTGCCATTTATGACAAATATTCAACAACAAATGGAAGGTTTTGCGATAGTGGCAATGTTCAATTAGACACTTTTTCTATGGTTGACTCATTTTTTAGATATACAAAATGGGAAGGGTATAAATGTTCTTTAATATTTAACAATAATTGTGAATGTGACTGGACGGATGATGGCGAAAGTTATAAAGGGAATTATTCTTTTCGTCTATCCGATAATTATATTGAAGCTTCGGTATACAACCTTCGTATTGATGACATCTATTATTATGATAAAGAGTTTACTTTCCGTATTTCTGGCGAGAACGCACAAAGCGGAAATTTATCTATAAATGGATATTCCCTAACATTAAAGAAAGGCAAATACTACTATTGATATATGAACTTTCTAGCCGTTATGCGTAGTATGTTGCACATGACGGCAAATTTTTTGGTGCTTGACTAGTATCACCGAACAGGAGATACTGTAAGTCGTGAAATACAAAAGAATTAGCACACAGAAACTGAACAAAATCTTTTTGTACTTCTGCGAGGACATTACGGCGACCGCCTGCGCGAAAATAGTCGGCGTGAACCGAAACACCGTCAACTCGTATTACAGCCGCATCCGCGAATTGATTTTTGAGCAGTCGCTGAAGGAGGCGGGAAAGGAGTTCGGCGAATTTGAGTGCGACGAGTCGTATTTCGGCGCGAGACGGGTCCGCTGAACAAAACAACCCATTCGCGAGTTTTCGTATGCCATACGAAAACTCGGTAGCAAGCCGTAAGGCTTGCGTAGGGCGGCGGGGAAGACGCCCTTTTCCTGCCGTCTCACGCCTTTTTACCGACCGCCTTCCCACGCCCTTATTCTATACACCGCTCCGATGGAATCGCAGATTTTCCTGCACTCCGCCTCCTCCTGCCTTGTGATTGTGGTTTCCACCGTCGTCATGATTACTTTCGGAATGCATTTTGTGCAACGAGATGCGAAATCAAGCATCGCCTTAAACGACCGCTCTCCAAATGTGCTTCGCACTATCTCGTTATAGCGATACTTGTCCGGCGTGTTCAAACTGATGGATACCGTATCAACAAGCCCCGCAAGTTCCGTTGTTATGTCGCGCTTGTTTATGAGGTTTCCCAGACCGTTTGTGTTCAGTCGGATGGGCGTGTTCCATTCATTCTTTACATATTCAGCCGTCTTTAAAAGCACGGAAAGCGCCTCAGTCGGCTCTCCAAAACCGCAGAAAACCAATTCGTCATATTCAGTCATATCAAAATGAGCGAACGCCGCTTGCACCTCCTCGAAGGACGGCTCGTGTTCCAGCCACAGGCTTTCGGACTCCCCGACGCGCTCCATTGTGTGACGCAGACAGAATGTGCAATCGCACGGACAGCGGTTTGTCAGATTTACATACAACCCATTGTGAACTTTGTAAAGGATTTCCATTTCTTTGCCTTTTTTGGTATACAAGTTTCTCATAATATGCATTCATTGTATTCATTACTTGAAAAAATGCAAGGTATAGTGATTGGCGCAAATCCTTACCCCGATGCATTCCGGCTGAGTTTGTGAATCAAGTCCAAAACCGGTTCGCGGATTTCTGTTGGGAGCGACTCCAACTCTTTTATAACGGGCTTGTATTTTGTAGCGCTGGCATGAGATTCTGTTCCGAACACTTCCGCTTCTGCTCCGCACAAAAGATATTCGATAGAAACATTCAGAACCTTTGAAATCCGAAGCGCGGTGTCTGCGCCCGGCATACTGTCACGCTCCAAGCCAAGCCCGATTCCCGCGTATGAAATATTGGCTTTGCTGGCAAGCTCCTTTCGGGAAATTCCCTGATATTTCATTTCATCTTCAACATTCGCCCAAAAACCCATGTAACAATGATACTACTGTAGTTGAATATTTTCCGATGTTTTGCTACTATGGTTATTTAATATTACTATAGTATCATTAAATAACTATAGTGAAAGGTAGGGTATTGACATGGATTGTCAAAATAAAAAAATCAGTTCGATTGACATGCAAACATCGCGCAGGATTACATCGCTGCGGTTCTTGCTGGCAGTGTTGGTTGTGTTTATACACAATAATTTTACAGCGGAGAACCCGGCAGAAACGCTCGAAAAAAGCGGAGTGCAGATTGTGTTCAATCAAAGTGAAGTGGGAAAGTGGATTCAACTGTTTGTTTCCGAAGGAATCGCGCGGTGTGCCGTGCCGCTGTTCTTTTTGTTCGCGGCTTATTTGCAGTTCAAAAAGAATGAGCCTTTCGGAATGTTGATTAAAAAGAAGCTGCGCACGCTCGTGCTGCCGTTTTTTCTGTGGACGGCGTTGAACATTGCGCTTTATGTGGGTATGAAGTTTGCCGCATCGCGCCTTGTTCCCCGCTTACTTTTTCATCCTGATGTGATTCCGCAATTTGAATGGACGGCAATGGACTGGCTTCATGCGTTCTTCGGCTATGATGATATGACTTCCGGGAGGACATTTGGCGGCTATCTCGGTCAGATGTGGTTTGTGCGTGATCTTTTCCTTCTGATTCTCGTTTCGCCTCTTATTCGGCATTGTGTGCGCACTTTTCCTGTCTGCATGTTGCTTTTTATTTCATTTTTCTATGTTTGTGATGTGAGACCGCTCTTTGTGGCGGAACAGGCGTTGTTTTATTACACGCTCGGTTGTTTTTGGGCGGAATATGACATTCCCTTGTTCAAGATTGCCGACAGAATACAGTGGCGCATATTGATTCCTCAGTGCCTTGCGATTTGGCTTGTGACTGAGTTGCATTTCGGCGAATATTCATCGGCGTACTGGCTTATGGTTTTTGCAAGCTGCATCGTTATGCTGAAATTTTCCGCGCGCATCGAAGAATGTGGCAGGGCATTTTCAGTGACGGACTATCTATATGTCGCTCACGCGAACGAATTAAGCATTCTCGAAACTCTTGCAACCGCGTCTTGATATTTTCAAGAAAATGAGATAAAATGGGCGGTGACAGTGATTCCGTTGGAACATTGATCGGCACATTCATTTATTGCAGAGACAAAACATATTTTCAACAGGACAAGACTTGATCCACAGGAGGACAGGTACTATGACGACGTTGGATTTTTCAGCACAAAAAAAAGACAACAAAAACATTTCAATGATCACCTGCTATGATGCGACATTCGCGCGCATTGTAAACGCAAGTGCCATTGACTGCATTCTCATCGGCGACAGCTGCGCCATGGTCATGCACGGTGAAAAGACGACAATTCCGGCGACCATGGACATGATGACCATGCACACAAAGGCGGTGCGGGCAGGCGCCCCCGACAAATTTATCGTTGCGGACATGCCGTTCCTTTCCACGCGAAAGGGAACCGCGCACGCCGTGGAATGCGCGGGGGCGCTCCTTCGGGCCGGAGCGAACGCCGTCAAAATCGAAGGGACATTTGGACAGGAGGACACGCTACGCCACCTTGTGCAGTCGGGAATCCCGGTCATGGCGCACCTCGGACTGACGCCGCAGTTCTACAACAGTCTCGGCGGACACAAGATGCAAGGAAAGACGGAGGATGCCGCGCAGAAAATAAAGGAAGAGGCGCTGCTCTCGGAGCAATGCGGCTGTTTCGCTGTCCTTTTGGAATGCATTCCAGAAGCGCTCGCCGGAGAAATCACGCGCAGCCTTGATGTCGCGACAATCGGCATCGGCGCGGGAAACCAGACGGACGGACAGGTGCTTGTTTTGCAAGACATGCTCGGAATGTCGGGATTTTGTCCGCGGTTTGTAAAAAAATATCTGGATGGCGAGGCGCTCATCGCTGGTGCGCTGAACCAGTACGCCGCAGAAGTGCAGTCGGGCGCGTTCCCCCGACCGCGTTCATAAAACACAAGGAAGAGAATCATGAACATTATACGGACTGTTTCAGAATGGAGGGAGGTCGCGCGGAGGAACGCAGGGCGGACAATCGGGTTCGTGCCGACAATGGGCGGACTTCATCAGGGACACCTCTCGCTCGTGCGACGCGCCAAGGCGGAGAATGACATCACCGTAGTCAGCGTCTACTTGAACCCCACGCAGTTCAACGACAAAAAGGACTTTGAGACATACCCTGCTGACTTTTCAGAGGACGCGGCGCTTCTAGAGGCGGAGAGCGTGGACTTCCTGTTCGCGCCGGACTACGCCGAAATGTACCCGGACGGCTACCGCTACAAGGTCATTGAAACGGACTTCAGCAGGACGCTGTGTGGCGCGACGCGACCGGGACATTTTGACGGCGTGCTTACTGTTGTCATGAAGCTCCTGAACATCATCCGCCCGGCAAAGGCGTATTTCGGAGAAAAGGACTTCCAACAGTACACGCTCCTTCGTGGCATGGCGGAAGCGTTTTTCCTCGATGTTGAAATCATCCCCTGCCCGATTGTCCGCGAGGAGAACGGACTTGCCATAAGCTCGCGGAACAGACGGTTGTCTGAAGCGGGGCGCAGAACCGCGGCGCAATTCCATCAGATTCTTGCGGCGGATAGCTTGGTGGAGGAGAAGAAGAAGCGTCTTGAGGCGGCGGGGTTCATTGTGGACTATGTGTCGGAACATAACGGGCGGCTATACGGCGCGGTATTTCTAGAAGGCGTGCGCCTCATCGACAATGTGCGGTTGTAAACCAGGAACAATGTAATCTATATCGATATAAAAAAAAGGTGGAATATCCATGGAGAATAAGGAACAACTGCGCGGCAAAAACATCCTGCTGTATGTAAGCGGCTCCATTTCATGCTACAAAGCGTGCGCACTCATCAGCCTGCTGAAAAAGCGCGGGCATGCCGTAACTGTCATTGCGTCGGAGAATGCGCTTCGGTTTGTGGGGCGCGCGTCGTTCGAGGGCTTAAGCCACACACGGCTTCGCACCAGCATGTTTGATGACGAAGAGCTGATTCCGCATATCGCGCTCGCACAGAACTGGGCGGATGTCATTATTGCGTATCCAGCAAGTGCGGACTGTATCAACCGGCTTGCGGCGGGGCGTTGTGACGACTTGTTTGGAGCCGTCTGTCTCGCGAACAACTTCGCGCGGCCGCTTTTGATTGCGCCGGCGATGAACAGTATGATGTTCGCCCATCCCGCGGTGCGCCAATCGCTGGAAATCTTAAGCGGCTGGGGTGCAACTATCCTTGAATGCGGAGAAGGACGCATGGCGTGCGGCTCGACTGGAGAGGGACGGCTCATGGAGCCGGAGGATGCGCTCACAGCGATTGAGGCGACGCTCACGCCGGAAGACCGATGAAGATTCTGATTACTGGCGGTGGCACGGAAGAGCCGATTGACAGCGTGAGGAGCATCTGCAATATTTCAACCGGGCGCACAGCGTCATTCCTGGCGGAATACTTTCTAGGGCGGGGGCATGATGTCACCGCACTGATGGCGCATCGCGCAGTAGTTCCGTCCATACCCAAAAACTCCAGCGGAACGCTCACCCTCCTGCGCTACAAGACATTTGCGGAGCTTCGGGCGGCGCTGGTGACGGAATGCAGGAGCGGCGGATACAATGCAGTGGTTCACGCGGCGGCGGTCAGCGACTATTCGCCTGCGACCGTGGAAATTGACGGCAAGACATTCGCGCCGGGCGAAATCCTCAAGCTGCCGTCGGACAGCAATCTTACAATCCGCATGAAACGAAATCCAAAGCTGCTCGGCTCTTTGAGGGAATGGACGGGCGGAACGGCAACAATCGTCGCATTCAAGCTCACATCGGGAGCCGCCCGGCAGGAGCGGGAGGAGGCGGTCGGGAAGTTGTTCCGTACAAGCGCGCCCAATGCCGTTGTCTCAAACGACCTGTCGGAAATCAGCGGGGATGCCCATCCCTCAACGCTCCACCATGCGGACGGTCGTACAACTCACTGCGCGACACTCGAGGAACTAGCGGCGGCATTGGAATCGCTGCTCGTGACTTTTTATGGGAGAAAGCGATGATTCTTGCAATTGATGTTGGGAACACAACAATACAAGGCGGACTGTTCAACGGAGAAAAACTCGCGCTGCAATTCCGCCGCATGACGAATCCTGGTGTCAGCTCCGATGAATTCGGCATCTTCCTGCGTGCGGTGCTTCGGGAGAACGGCTTCGACCCCGCCGATGTGACGGAAATCGCCTGCTGTAGCGTTGTGCCGTCAATCAACCATTCGCTTGCGAACACATTCACAAAGTATTTTGGAACGGAGGCGCTGTTCATACAGGCGGGAATCCGCACCCGGCTGAAACTCAAGTACGCGAATCCAAAGGAAATTGGCGCGGACAGAATCGCGGCGGCGCTCGGCGCACTCTCTCGGTATCCAGATTGTAATCTCATTATTATAGACATGGGAACCGCCACGACAATTGATGTGGTGACAAAGAGCCGAGAATATCTTGGCGGCGCAATCCTTCCGGGACTGAAAATCTCGGTGGGTGCGCTTGCAAGCGGAACGGCAAAATTGCCACAGGTGGAAATTGTACGCGCGGAAAAAATCTGCGGCGCGTCAACAATCGAGGCAATCCAGTCAGGCATCTACTACGGAACAATCGGCTCCATCAAGGAATTCTGCGCGCGCATTGGGGACGAAATATTCCACGGGGAAAAGCCGTTCGTCGTGGCGACTGGCGGATTCGCGCGGCTTTTCGCGGACTGCGGCATCTTCGGCGAAGTGATTCCCGAACTGGTGCTGCTCGGCGTCAAGACCGCGCTGGAAAACAACCGATAAAAAAGCGAGGTCTCTATGAAAATTGAAGTGCTGAAAGCAAAGCTCCACCGGGCGACGGTCACGGACTCGAACCTTGAATACGAAGGCTCCATCACAATCGACAGGACACTCCTGCGGGCGGCGGGAATGCACCCATTTGAAAAGGTCGATGTGCTCAATGTGAACAATGGCGCGCGGCTTTCCACCTACATCATTCCCGGCGGGGCGGGCGAAATCTGCATGAATGGCGCGGCCGCCCGCCTATGTGCGCGTGGCGACAAGGTGATTATCGTCACCTACACATGGATTGAAGAAGATGCCGCCAACAGCTGGAATCCCACCGTCATCCTGCTTGACGATAAGAACTGTCCGAAGGAATAGCATCGGACGGTTCCCGATGGGACTGCTTTCACAATTGACGGGGCGAATCGCATGATGCACACCGAAGGATTTCGGCAGGACGATGCTTTGTTAAATTCCCGCGACTACTATGTGAATGCCTTGCGGAGAAGTGCCAAAAGCCCCCGCCGTTGACTCACCCGCGTTTTGAAGGAGATGAATCAACGCCCCCTCAAGAACTTTTTCAACACAGAGATGAACATGTCGATGTCGAGCGGCTTTGCGATGTGGTCGCTCATGCCGTTCTTGAGCGCGGCTTCCTTGTCCTCGTCCATTGTGTTCGCGGTCATGGCGATAATCGGCATAGTCTTCACATCCGAACGCGGCATATTGCGAATCGTGCGTGTCGCCTCGTATCCGTCCATAATCGGCATCTGCACATCCATCAAGATTGCGTCGTAGTAGCCTTCATCAGATTTTTCCACCATGGTCACCGCATCAGTGCCATCGGGAGCGGTTTCCACGACAAAGCCCGCCTCCTCAAGAATAATCTGGGCAATCTCTCGGTTCAAGTCAACATCATCCACAAGCAGAACCCGCTTTCCGCTGAAGTCCTCGAGTGTCCATGACGCACTTTTTTCCTCCTCCTTTTCGGAAAGGTTGTTCGCGGCAAGCAACGCTGCCTTGAGGTCAGACATAAAGAGCGGCTTCGCGCAGAACGCGGTGACACCCACAGAGCGGGCCTCCTCCTCAATGTCCGTCCAGTCGTATGCAGTAAGCACAATGATAGGCGCTTCGTCCCCCACGGAACTCCTAATTTTTCGCGCGGTCTCAATGCCGTTCATTTCGGGCATCTGCCAGTCGATGATGTATGTGTGGTACGAGTCCCCTTCATCGTGCGCCGCCTTTGCACGGTACGCGGCCTCCCGTCCGGATGTTGTCCATTCAGCGCGCATTCCCAACTGCTTGAGCATCTTGCTCACACTATCGCATACATCCATGTCATCGTCCACAACAAGCGAGCGCAGACCGTCAAGCTCCTTTAACTGCTCGGCATTCCTCTTCACATCCTGAAGGCGCAGTGAAAGCTCCACGGTGAACACGCTTCCCTTTCCTTGCTCGCTTTCCACGGAAATCGTGCCGTTCATCATTTCCACGATGTTCTTTGTAATCGCCATGCCAAGTCCAGTTCCTTGAATCCCCGACTGCGTGACGGTGGACTCTCGCTCAAACGGCTCGAAAATGTGCTTGATGAATTCCTCGGACATTCCAATGCCGTTGTCCTTGACGATGAATGTGTAGTCGCCCCAGCCATGGCGGAATGTTGTCTTCTGCATGATTCTGAAGGAAATGCTACCACCCGCCGGCGTATACTTGACCGCGTTGCTCAGGAGGTTGATGAACACTTGGTTTATCTTGAGGGAGTCGGCTATGACATCCTCATTGACGACCTCAAACGTGTCGATGAACAGTTCGAGCTGCTTCGCCTTTACCTGCGGCTGGATGATGTTCACGAGGCTGTGCATCATTTCGGAAATGTTGCACTCCTGCTCCTTTATCTGCACCTTGCCGCTTTCGATGCGGCTCATGTCGAGGATGTCGTTGATGAGGCTCAGAAGATGGTTGCTTGACGAAAGCACTTTCTGAAGGCAGTCCTTGACCTGCTCCTTGTTGTCCATGTGGCTTGCCGCAATCGTCGTGAAGCCGATGATGGCGTTCATAGGCGTGCGGATGTCATGGCTCATATTTGAAAGGAATGTCGTCTTGGCGTTGTTCGCGTGCTGCGCCTGCATAAGCGCGTCCTGCAATGCCTGCGTCTGCTCGCGCTGTTTTTTCATCTGTTCTGTTATGTCACGCGAAATGACCATCGCAACGATGTCGCCGTCATCGTTCCTTGTCATGATAAACGACTGGCGCACGCACATCTGGCCGCCCTCGCTGTCGGATTTCGCCCAATAATCGACATCCACCTCCGCCTCTCCTTGCTCGAAGTGTTCTTTGAGGAATTCGATGTTGACCATCTTGACAAAGGTTTCCTGTGACTCCTCAAGGACGAACTGTCTCCATTTTTCAAAGCATTCGGATGCCTTGCACGGCGCGGAAAGTCCTGATTTTTCCAAAAGCGAAATGGGCGTTCCATCGTCAAGGATACGCACGATATCGTTTTCAATCAAATCCTTCGACACATTGAATTCAAATGTGCTGAACGCGCCCGACATGATGGCAATGCGGTACTGCCGCTCCTTGCGGTTGGAGTTCGCCATTTCCGCCTGAATTTTGAGCTCCTTTTCCTTCGTCTCGGTGATGTTCTGCCGCGCGAACAGCACTTTTATCGCCCCTCCGTTCTTGTCGCGTTCAAGGCAGATTATATTGACATGGCTCCACTCACCTCCCTTCACACGACATTCAAGACGGATATCGGAATGTTCCCTGAACTTTGCAAGGAGCGCCTCCTGAGAGATTGCGTCACGGAACTGCTCACGCTCGCCCTGATCGGCAAGCGCATCGCAAAAGTAGTCTACAAGCGCACTGTAGTCGCCATTGTCCACGCTTTTTCCGTCCTCCGGCGCTGTTCCCGCAAGATAGCGGTATGTTCCCGCCTTCAAGTCCGCCACGGCGAATCGTGTGAAAAGCGTATTCATTCCGCCAATGACATAGCCCATGTCCTTGTTTTCCGCCTCAAGGCGCCTTTTCTCATTGGCGGCGCGGACAATGAGTGTGACAATATAGATGATGAACAGCACGATGAGAGCCGACTCCAACTGAATGCCAACGGCGTTCTCCTCGCGAATCATCCGCTGCGTTATGCTTTTGGGGAATGTCTGCACCAGCACGAAATCATTTGTGGGAAGATAGGTGACACAAAGATTGTCCGACTTGCTGTCCGTGCATGCGAATGAACCGCTTCCGTCCTCCGCAAACACCTGCCGCGCACCCTCCGCCGTTTGTGCGTCGATGATGTTGTCGTCCACGAGCGAGTCAAGCAGATGTCCGCTGTACGAGTTTCCGTTCGAGCTTGCGATGACCTGCCCATTTGGCTCGCACAAAAACACATCGGAGTATTCTCCAAAATAAGTTGTCTCAAGCAGTGTCTTTAGGTATTCCTCGGCAAGGTACACGCCGCGCAACACACCGATTGTCCGTCCATTGTATTGAAGCGGGGTGTAAAAGCTCACCATCGCTTCATTGAAAAAGTAAGGGTCGAAGATTATATCTATTCCTGTTTTTCCATCAATTCCATTGATGTAGAAATCGCGCTTGGAGACATCGGCGGTACGTCCATCGGAGGCGTAGTCCACTCCATTGGCATCGGTGTATATCATGGCGTCGAACACAACCATACTTTCCACCTTCGCAAGCAGCCCCGTCGTTATTTGAGGAGAAGTAAGCCCATCCCCGATTAAGTATGAATAGGTGCGGATTCGTAGGAGCGCGTTGTTCAGCTCATCGTCAATCTGGGCGGCCTTGAGACGCGCGGAGTCCGCGGCATACATCTTGTTGCGCTCAATCATTCGGCGACTGTTTTGCGTCGCGTACCAAAAGAACAGGATGATGACCGCGACAATCATCAGCAGGGCATAACAAATTTCCCATATCAGTTTGAGCGATTTTGATGTTTGTGATTGTTTCATAATAATCTCCATGGCATCGGCTCTCCAAAGCCGTGTAACACCGACTCCTTATATATTTCTATCCATATTTGTTGCGAAGTTGTTCCGTGTAAGTTTCGCGCGTTCAGCAACGCATCAATGCCTTGTACAAATCGTCAGGAGTTTCGATTCCTGAATAGATTTTGTTCACGGCTTTTATTTTGTAATGCCTAACCGCAACTTGGACTAAAACAGGAAAGCTAATAAGGTGTATAA
>CAJUBD010000026.1 GCA_910584475.1 uncultured Treponema sp. | reverse complement strand
GCGAATTAAGCATTCTCGAAAACTGACGTTTTCTGCGATGCTTAATTTTAAGGAATGTTGAAAATGGCTTCAAAAAAGACAGTCGGGATTCTCGGAGCGGGCGCGTGGGGCACGGCTTTCGCGCAGGCTTTGGCGCGCGGCGGACATGAAGTTACGCTTTGGGCGATGGAAGACGATGTTGTTTCTTCCATAAATGACGAGCATGAGAACAAGCGTTTCTTGAAGGGCTTTGAATTGGCGCGAAGTCTTAAGGCTTCGAAGGACATTGAAGAAGTCGCGTCAGACAAAGAATTCCTCGTCTTGGCAAGCCCGTCGCTTTATTTGGCTTCGACAATCAAAAAAATCCTGGGCGTAAAAAACATCTCCGAAGGAACGACGAATATCGGCGTGCTCACGAAAGGATTTGTTCCGAGCGAAAGCGGCCCTCGTCTCATACTTGAAACTATGGAAAGCGTCCTGCCGCCTTCGTACACAGGCTCGACTTGCTATATTTCTGGGCCGAGCCATGCTGAGGAAGTGGCGATGGGAAAGCTCACTGGACTTGTGGCGGCGAGCGAAAACCCCAGAATCTCGATTGAATTCCGCGAATTGATGCGCGTTCAGGGAATTATGCCTTATTCTAGTTTGGACGTGGTGGGCGTGCAGATTTGCGCGGCGGCGAAAAATGTAGTGGCGGTGGTCTATGGCGCGCTCGACGCGCTTTCGGAAACTTCTGAAATTTTCGGTGACAACACGGAGTCGCTTTTGGTGGCCGCCGGATTGAACGAAATCCAGACGCTCGGATTCGCGATGGGCGCAACCCATGCCGAGACGTTCACTTCGATTTCAGGCGTGGGCGACCTCGACGTTACATGCAAGTCGAAATATGGACGCAACCGAAGGTTCGGGCAGGAAATCATCAAGACGGACTTGCTTTCGCGTTTTAAGGATCTCGACGACCTCATTGCCAACATAAACAAAATCGGATATTTGCCTGAGGGCGCGGTGGCTTGCAAATGCGTTCACGAAGTCGCGCAGTCGAAAAACCTAAAGCTTTTGATTTGCGACGGGCTTTTCCGCATCTTGAACCGCGAGATAGAGCCGGAAGATTTTATGCTTGAACTGCTGATGGATTACAAGCCGTCTGAATAAATAAAATTTCCGCGCCTTTTATTTAGATTCGAGTTTTTTCGCTCGCTGAGACTTGTGAAAAAGTCGCCGCGATGCGAAACGACTTTTTTGCAACTCGAAAGTTGTTCCCGCTACGAGCTGTTAGGCGAAGTTTCTAGCGATCTTCTTATTTGCTGAAATTATAGAATGTCAAAACTTGTCGCTGAAATGGTACGCAAGTCTTGCGACTTGCTACCGAGTTTTTCACTTTATTTTTTTTGAGAAAAACTCGCCTATTGTATTGCAGTTTCTCACTTCGTTGCGAAACTGCAATTTTAACTTCGAGTTTGCGTCGCAAACTCGCTCCTTGCACTGCGATTTTTCATTTCATTGCAAAATCGCGTTTTCGACATTCTCGGAAACTGATGTTTCCTGCGATGTTGAAAATAAAATGGACGTTAAAAATCGGTGTTAAAATGGCATGCCATTTTTTAACTCGAGCTTGTTGACACAAACTCGTTTATTTTACTTGTCTGCGTCGCAACAAGTTGCTAACGCAGGTGAATTAAGAGTCCTAGGAAATTGAAATTTCCTGCGACGCTTAATTTTCAGGAAGGCGCAAATGAATTCCTCTGATGCGGTTTTGAAACTGTGCGACGTTACGATGCAATTTGGCGGCGTGGTCGCCGTGAATTCGCTTTCTCTCCTAGTGAACAGAAACGAAATCGTTTCGCTTATCGGGCCGAACGGCGCAGGCAAGACGACCGCGTTCAATGTCGTTACGGGCGTTTACGCTCCGACAAACGGCGCGGTTTTTTTTGACGGCGAGGAAATCGTGGAAAATTTTCCGCGCGGCAAAATGAAAAAAATGTACGCGGGAACGGAGCGCGGAAAATACAACAAACGAATCGAGCCGTCACCCGACAAAATCACGAAGGCAGGAATCGCGAGGACATTTCAAAACATTCGCCTTTGGAAAAGCCAGAGCGTTTTCGACAATGTTTTGATTGCAAAGCATTTGCGCCGAACGAGCAATGTTTTTTCCGCGACATTTCGTCTGAACGCCAAAGAAGAAAAAATCCAGCGCGAAGAAACTTCCGAGCTTCTGAAAATTTTGAATTTGTGGGAAGTGCGAAACGAAATATGCACGTCGCTTCCTTATGGCTTGCAACGCCGTCTTGAGATCGCGCGCGCTTTGGCGACAAAGCCAAAGCTTCTCTTGCTCGACGAGCCGGCCGCCGGAATGAATCCGCAGGAAACTCTTGAGCTTACGGAATTCATTCAAAAAATTCGCGATGACTTTTGCCTTACGGTTTTTATGATCGAGCATCACATGGATTTGGTGATGAACATTTCCGACAGAATTTATGTCTTGAATTTTGGCGCGCTTATCGCGCAGGGCACTCCGAAGGAAGTGCAAAGCAATCCGATTGTAATTTCCGCATATTTGGGAGAGGAAAGATGAAAACGAAAAAAGCAGAAGGGAACATTACGCGCTCGGGGGAAATTCTTCGCGATGAAAATTCAAATGAAATTGCAATTCCATTTGAAAAGCAAAAATCAAAATGCAATTCCATTTCCGAAAAATCAAATTGCATTTTGCGCGTAAAAAATCTTTTCGTTTCCTACGGCGGAATCAACGCGCTTCGCGGAGTGAACATTGATGTTGTGCAAGGTCAAATCGTTTCTCTCATCGGCGCAAACGGCGCGGGAAAATCCACGTTGCTTCGGACAATCAGCGGCTTGGTCAAAGCACAAAGCGGAAATATTGAATTTTTCGGCGAAGAAATATTGGGAAATGCGATTGATTCGATTTGCAAAAAGGGAATCGCGCTTGTTCCAGAAGGCCGTCGTGTTTTTACTGATTTGACTGTCGCTGAAAATTTGAAAATCGGCGCGTACTTGAGGCACGACAAATCGCAAATCCAAAAAGACATGGATTGGGTTTATGAACTTTTTCCGCGTTTGAAAGAACGCTCTTGGCAATACGCCGGCACGCTCAGCGGCGGTGAACAGCAAATGCTCGCGGTGGGACGCGCTTTGATGAGCTGTCCGCGCCTCATGATGATGGACGAGCCTTCGCTTGGGCTGGCTCCGCTCATCGTCCAGCAAATTTTTACAATCATCGAAGAAATAAAAAATCGCGGCGTGACAATTTTGCTCATCGAGCAGAACGCGAACATGGCACTCAAAATTGCCGACAACGCTTATGTTTTGGAGACCGGCGAAATTACTTTGCAAGGAAGCGGCGCGGAGCTTTTGCAGAATGAGCAAGTGCGCGAGGCTTATTTGGGCAAAGCGAAAAAAACAGTTCGTTATTTTTTAACATCGCAGGAAACTTCAGTTTCCGAGAATGTTAAAAACATCGTTTCGCAATGAAATGAGAAACGACAGTAAATAAGCGAGTTTGTGCAACAAACTCGTATTAAAATCAGTAACGCCATTTTCATTGCTGATTTTAAACATTCCTTAAAATTAAGTCCGCAGGAAACAGGCTTGAAACTTCGCCTAACGGCTCGTTGCCAGAACAGTTTCCGAGAATGTTAAAAACATCGTTTCGCAATGAAATGAGAAACGACAGTAAATGGCGAGTTTTGGAACGAACTCGTATTAAAATCAACGGCGATATTTTAGCCGCTTAATTTAAACCTCCCCTTATTATTCAAAAATTCCACTTGCTTTTTCGCGCGTTTCTTTGTAAAATAAGAATATGGATTTCTTGGAACTTTGCAAAAATCGTTATTCGGTGAGGAAATTTTCGGGGCGCACGGTTGAAGACGAAAAACTCGAAAAAATTCTGGAGGCTGGAAGACTCGCGCCCACCGCGAAGAATTCGCAGTCGCAGCGCATTTTCGTTTTGAAGACTGAAAGTTCGCTGCAAAAAATTTACGAGGCGACTCCGATGGCGTACAATGCGCCTGTTGTGCTTGCGGTTTGCTATGAAAAGTCCGCGAGCTACAAAAACACTTCGGAAACGGTCTACATCGATTCTGAATGCGGCGCGTATGACGGCGGTGAAGTGGACGCGGCGATTGTCACTGCGGCGATGATGTTCGAGGCGGCGGACTTGGGCTTGGGAACGCTTTGGGCGCGCGGATTCGATTCGGCGAAAATTATGCGGGCGTTGAATTTGCCCGAAACGCTTCATCTCGTATGCCTTTTGGATGTCGGTTATCCTGCCGAAGATTCCGTTCCGAGCGAACGGCATTTTCAGCGGCTTGCGATTAGCGAAACCGTAAAAGAATTGTGAATCGCTTTTTTCGCTACGCTTGCAATGACGGACATTGAAAAATTCGATTTGGAAAAACATGAATGAGGATTTGTATATGAAAAGGAATTTATTTCGCACATACATAGCTGCTTTGACTTTTGTCTCGATTTTGTCGCTCGCCTCTTGCGGCGCAAAAAGGAAAATCTTGAACGACGGAAAAACTCCAGTGGAACGTTACGGCGCTTTGCATTTGGAGGGAACTCTCGTCTGCGCGGAGGATGGAAAACCCGTTCAACTTTGCGGAATGAGTTCGCACGGATTGCATTGGTACGGAAAATATGCCAACCGTGATGTCATGCGCTGGCTTCGCGATGATTGGAACTGCGATTTGTGGCGAAGCGCGATGTACATTGGAGGCGGAGGATACGCGCAGAATCCCGCGCTTGCGAACAAGGTGATTGAATCGATTGACGCGGCGATTGAACTTGGAATCTATGTAATCGTGGACTGGCATGTTTTGCCTGATCGCGATCCGCTTTTGTACGCGGACAGGGCCGCCGAATTTTTTGAGCGAATCGCTTCGACCTATGCGGATTGTCCGAACATAATCTATGAGATTTGCAACGAGCCGAACGGCGCGGACGTAACTTGGGAAGGCAACATCAAGCCTTATGCCGAACGCATAATTCCGATTATAAGGAAATATTGCGACAACATCATTGTCGTGGGAACGCCGAATTGGAGCGGCGATTTGACAGACGCGGTGAAAAGTCCTCTCGACGGAAACAACATTATGTACACGATGCATTTTTATGCGGGCAGTCATGGCAAAGAGCGACGAGACCACATTGCCTCCGCAATAAAATCGGGGATTCCGGTTTTTATGACAGAATGGGGCACGACGAAGGAAAGCGGCGACGGTGGCGTCTTTGAAAAAGAAACGCTCGAATGGATTCGCTTTATGGAAAAAAATAAAATTTGTTGGGCGAATTGGTCGGTGAACAACAAGGGCGAAGATTCCGGCGTCTTGAAATTCAACAAGGACAATTCCGCAAAGGGCGACTGGCAGGAAAGCGACTTGCAGCCTTCTGGAATTCTTCTGCGCCAAATTTTGCGCGGCGAAAAGTGATTTGTCATTTTCGACCTTGAACCGAAGATCCAATTATGCCGAAAGGCCTCCGTGTCAAGCACGGAGATGACAACGACGGCGTACAATAACTATGACACGCGAGAATTACGGTGATGGCGCGATATGATGACAGCGGCGGCGAAAGATGAACACAAGTTGGCTTGACGATTGCATAATGTATCAGTTTTATCCTCTCGGTCTGTGCGGCGCACCCCATGAAAATTCTTGGGACTGGTCGAACACTTGGAACGCCGCCACTCGGCCGGTGCGCAGAATTGACAGGGTTTTGCTTTGGCTCGACCAACTTAAAAAGCTAAATGTGAACGCCGTCTACTTTTCGCCGGTCTTGCAGAGCGACACGCACGGATACAACACGCGCGATTTCTACACACTCGACAGCCGGCTTGGAAGCAACGAGGATTTCGCGGCGGTTTGCAACACGCTTCATGAAAACGGAATCCGCGTTTTGTTCGATTCTCTTTTCAATCATGTCGGACGCGGATTTTGGGCTTTCCGCGATATTCGCAGCAACATGCAAAAATCGCGCTACATCGATTGGTTTACCGAAATCGACTTTTCCAGAAACACTCCTTGCAGTGACGGATTTTACTACAAAAGTTATGAGGACAATTGGGATTTCCCCGAACTCAATCTTGAGAACGAAGAAGTCATCCAACACATTTTCGGCGCGATTCGGAAATGGGTGGATATGTTTGCGATTGACGGACTGCGCGTAGGAATTGCCGATTTCATGAGCCAAAAATTTTTGCGGCGACTTCGCGAATTTTCTTCAAATATGAGCGCGGGTCTTGGAGGAAGTCTCGCTATTTTAGGCGAAGTCTACGATTCAAATTCTTGCGCGGAAATCGTCAACGAAGAAAAGGCGCATGCTTCCACAAATTCCGAATTGCATTCTTCCATCGTTAACAGCGTAAAGTTGAAGAATTTCTTCGAGCTTGACTTTACTTTGCGAAGAGAATTCGGCGTGGAAGGAATTTATATGCACACCACGCTTGTGAATTTTTTGGACAACCATGATGTCATGCGCTTTGCGCAAGTCGTACAAGACAAAGAAACCTTGCGTATCGCTTGGGGATTGCTTTTCGCGTTCCCTGGAATTCCTTGCATTTATTATGGAAGTGAATGGGGGGTGCAAGGCAGCAACGGCGAGAACACGCATTGGGGGGTGCGTCAAAGTTTCGAAAAGCCGCTTTGGAACGAGCTTACGGATTTTATCCAAAAGGTCAGCCTTCTTCGGAAAAATTCTCCTGCTTTGCGCTATGGAAATTATCGATATGTTTTTCTTACAAAAAGCCAATATATTTTTTCGCGTGAATCTTGCGGACAAACAATTTTCATCGCAGTGAATGTGAGTGACGAAGGCTACCTTGCCGAGCCGAAAGAAGGCTATGGCTACGCCGCGTTTGAAGGGCTTTACGGAATTTTTTCCGACTTGATTTCGGAAGAAAAATTTAATTTCAACGGAAGCGTTTTCCTTCCGCCAAAATCAATTAAATATTTAGCGCGCCTAAAGTCCGCGCTAGAATAGAGCGCGGATTTTAAATTTGAATAAATCAGCCGCTAGCTTTTGGTATCAAACAGTATGCTTGCGCATATGAAATTAAGCTCCTCGAAATTGACATTTTCTGCAATGCTTAATCCAATAAGCGAATTTTGTCCACGTCTTCAGGACCTACGATCGCGAAAAATCTCGATGGCTCGCTCGCCCAATACTTTTTGAAAACGCTAATCACATCGGCGGCACAGACATCCTTCGCCTTTTCAACGAATTTGTCAAGCCCGTCGATGTCGTCCAATTGCAAGAGGCTGCTCGCCGCGCGTCCCGCAATCAAAGAACAGGTCTGCTGATTAGTGTATGCGCTCGTGATGTACTTGTTCACGAATCCGGGCAAGCGTTCCTCAATGCTGTCATATTCCACGCGACCTTCCACCAATGCAAGAATTTTTCCTGAGGCGAAACTTTCCTGCGCTTCGCGCAAATATCGGGCGGCGTTTTTCAAATCGGACACTCGGTACAGAAAATCTTGCCCGAACGGCGCGGGAGAAAATCCAATCGAAGTGGAGGGGGTATAACATGCGCCGTACATCGTCCGCACGATGTTGAACAAAACTTCGTTGTACATTTCGGCGGCAATGCGGGCAGGAATGAAATCTTCTGAAAAGACGCTCGGGCTTTTGAAAACGCGCGCGATGTGTCCCGAGCCGGAAATAGCCGCATTCTGCAAGACGACATTTTCGCCTGAAATTTCAAGCGCGGGAATTTCAGGTATTGCGAATTCTTTTTCTAAGCGCGGAATCTTTCCCAAGCTTTTTTCGAGTGACTTTGCCAATTTTTTTTCGTCCAACGCGCCGGCCGCCACCACGCTCATTCGGCTTGCGTCGAGCATTTTTTTGTAGTGCGACTTTAAATTTTCAATCGTTATGTTTTCGAGCGATTCAGGTAGAACTCCGGCGGAACTTGCGAACGGATGATTTTTGTAAATTTCCTTTTTCATCGTGTAAAACAAAAAAGATTCCGGCTCGTTCAAAATTTTCTGGATGTCCTGATTGTATTCGGTGAGCATATTTTCAAATTGAATTTCGTCATAAGACGGATTCAAAAAGCAATCCAAAAAAATCGGCAGCGCTTCGTCAAAATAATAGTCGATGCAGGAAAAAGAAAAAGTCGAGCCGGCGTAGGAAGTGGTGTGTGAAAACGCGATCTGCTTTTCGCCGCCCAATTCCTGGATTTTCGCGTAAGGAAATTTCTTGCTTCCACGCGACATCAATTCCAAGAGCGCACTTTCGATTCCCGAAAATTCCCTCGGGCACATCGCGCTTCCGCCTTTGATTGTTATTATCACGGAACACATCCGCGTGGAATCGACTCTTTTGTAGAAAATCGGAATTCCGTTTTTCAATACGCGCGGCGACGCATCGCGATTCTCCGAAAAAGCCGCGCCGAAAAAAAACGAAATCAGCACGATCGATAAAATAAATTTTTTTCTCATTCCAAACCTCCTGCGAGCTTGCGACTGAATAGGCGAGTTTCTATAAGAAACTCGAGTTAAAAGTTTACGTGCCATTTTAGCGTCAACTTTTAACATTCCATACATTCTCTATAAATACCATCCAAACAAGTCAAATCCAAAAAATCCACTTTTTTATTATAGGTTTCTATCATCGCCCTTACTTCCGCCGTCTTCTTTTCTTCCGGCAAACTTATGGCCTTTTTATACAGCAAGCCCATCATCACCCTATGTTTAAAATGCAACCGTGAATAATCTATTGCTCCCCTTAAATGATAAAAAACCGCCCTTTCATATACATCACTTGAAAGCTGCCTTTTCATGCCCGCCTCAATGGCATCGGTATTTCTTATGTCATGAGGGTCTGAGAGTCCCACTGTCGCAATCACTATTTTTTTATTTGCGCTGTCGGACAGTTTTCCCAAGGTCCTCGCCATTCCCAGAACCCCGCCGGCATATAATGCCCCTATATATATGATTGTCCGATAGTCGGAAATATCCTGCACCTCCTCATAGCTTTTCATCTCGATGCCTGTCCTTTTCGCCAATTCCGCCGCATATCTTCGTGCGCTTCCGTAACAAGAACCATATACTATTATTCGCATCCTTTCCCCCATGCACATATTTGCCCGATTCCTTGACGCTCGGTTTACTCATTTTATCATTGTCTTTAAAAATGCCAATACCTTATTGTTAAAATTGTTAAATTCATGATAAAATAGGAACAGTGGACAAAAGTCTGCCATTGTCGTTCCATTCTCCGAACATCTCGCCGCTTTTCGTTTTCTCAAGGAATTTTTCAAGGCGGCTTTGAAACAAATCTGGATTTTTCTTTTTTATTTGAATCGTGTCGATTCGCACTCTCTGATAAAGCGGCGGAAAGGAATTGAAGTTTCGCCAAATTTCCTCGTCCGATTTCAGCGCGCGAAGAATTTCATCGTCAAAATAAAATCCCGACGGCGACATATCGGGCAACACGGCGCGTCCAGCGTCAGTCATAAGTCCAAGCCGCTCAAGGCGGCGGCATCGCTCTTTGTTCAGTTCAGACCAAATGCTGTTCTTTCTGCGCGGCGCAAGACGCTGTGCGGTGATTCCGTTTTCAAGCGTTTTCGTGGTGCTGTCTATCCAGCCGAAGCAAAGCGCTTCTTCTACCGCGTCGATGTACCAAAAAGTGCCGTTGTCTTTTGGCCGCCCGCGCTTTACCACAACCCAGCATTCGTTTTCTGAAGCGTGATGCGCTTTGAGCCATTCGCGAAGTTCACCGCGATTTTTCGCGGGCAGAAGATTTTTTGTTTGCATTTTCGCTCCGATAAAATTATTTCTCGCAATTTTTCCGCTCGCAAAAATCCTGCCATATCGAAAATCCCATCTCCGAAAGCATCGCCTTGTCGTTGTCAATTTTATTTCCCGACGTAGTGAGAAAATCTCCTGTTATCGCCGCGTTTGCGCCAGAGCGAAAAACTTTCCTGCCGCCATCGCTCAAAAGATTTCTTCCAGCCGCCAGCCTTATTTGCGCCGTGGGGTTTATGTATCTGAACATCGCCACGGTTCTCAAGATTTCATCTTCCGTTATCGTCTTGAGATTTTCAAACGCCGTTCCTTTTATCGGAATCAGCGAATTGATTGGAATTGACTCAACGGAAAGTTCCGCTAGCGTTAGAGCCATGTCGATTCTGTCATCGAACGTCTCCCCCATTCCGATTATTCCGCCCGAGCACACTGAAAATCCCATTTCGTGCGCCAGCCGAATGCAATCGAGTTTGTCGTCAAAACTGTGCGTCGTGCAGACGTTCGGAAAATTTCTCTTCGATGTTTCAATGTTCGCGTGGTATCTTCTCACGCCGCTTTTGTAAAGCGCGGCGAACGCTTCGCGCGAAAGAAGTCCGTTCGAAGCGCACAGTCCGACTTTGCATTGCCCAAAAAGGAGTTTATACGCATCGCACTCTTTTTTCAAGTCGTTTCCGCCCATAGATTTTCCAGCGGTAACTATCGAATATCGGTGGATGCCCTTTATCTCATGCCGCTTGCAGTCTTCCAATATGATTTCCTTTTCAAGAAAATCATGCTTTTCAACGCCCGCGCCATTGTGGGAACTCTGCGCGCAAAATTTGCAATTCTCACTGCATGCTCCGCCGCGCCAGTTTATGATTGAACACAGCTCCACAAAATCGCCGCACAACGCCTTCCTGATTTTGTCCGCGCCTTCACACAGTTCTTCCAAATCCGCCTCGACAAAAAAGTCAAAGTCGTCATTTCTTGTAAGCCGTCTTCCGTTTATTATTTCGTTTGCCAAATCAAGTACTTCCATAATTTCCTCCAATCAATATCTTTCTATATAAAATCAATGTCAAAACTATAGCCACGAAAAGTGCGACACTTTCCGCGATTGGAAACACGAGCCAAATAAAATTTTGCGCGCCGTGAAATCTTGAAAGAATTGCGCCGAGCGGCAGGACGACAATCACAAGGCGGAAAAGTGAAATCAAAAGTGATCGCATTCCGCTTCCCAAAGCCTGGCACACCGCTTGCAAAATTATGCTTGCGCCGGCAAACAAAAATCCTGCGGAAACTATTCGCAAAGCCAAAGCGCAAAGAGCAGTTACATTTTCCGACAAATTGAATATTCCCGCTATCGGTGCGGCGAGAGTCTCAAAAAGCACTATGCCGAAAATCATAATCGCCGCCACATAGAGCAATGCGAATTTGATTGTTTTTTTTACGCGCGTGAATTCCTTCTTGCCGTAATTGAAGCCGATGATTGGAACGAGCGCATTGTTTAAGCCGAACGCAGGCATAAAGACGAAACTCTGCAATTTGTAATAAACGCCGAATGCAGTCACCGCGGATGCGGACACGCCTTTTAAAATCAAATTCATTCCGTATGTCATGATGCTTGTCAAGGCTTGCATCAAAATAGCGGGCGCGCCGACCTTTAGGATTTTGCCCATAACTTCGCCGTCAACCTTCAAATATTTTACGCCGCCCCGAAGTTCCTTTGCCTTGCAAAAATAAATCGCGCCTGTAACGCAGACGGCGCAAAATTGTCCGATTACCGTCGCGACGGCCGCTCCCTTTACGCCCATCGCGGGAACGCCGAAATATCCGAAAATGAAAATCGGGTCGAGCGCGAGGTTTATCACTGAGCCTGTCAATTGTCCCGCCATTGAAAAAAGCGTTCTGCCCGTAGACTGCAAGAGTTTTTCAAAACATTTTTCGCCCATGCAGCCAAAGCTAAAACAAGTTATGATGCGCAGATAAGTCGTGCCGAATTCCGCCACAGTTTTATCCGAAGTCTGACCTGAAATGTAAGGACGCACGAAAAAAATTCCGAACAGCAAGAAACCCGCGAAATAGCACGCGTACAAAAACATCGCGTTGCCGGCCGTACGCTTCGCCTTTTCCATTTCATTTTGTCCGAGATAGCGCGAAAGGACAGCGCCCACTCCGACACCAGTTCCCACATTGAAAGCAATCATAAGCATCTGCACAGGAAAAGCAAGCGTGAGCGCGTTCACGGCGGTATCTCCCATACCAGGAATCTGCGCGACAAAATAGCTGTCAACGATGTTGTACAATGCCTGAACGAACATTGAAAGCATAAGCGGCAGGCCCATCGCAAGAAGAAGCTTTCCTTCGCCCATCGTTCCCATTTTGTTTTGAGTTTCAGTTTGCCGCAATTCTTTTCGCAAGACGATCATGTCAACAAGCCGGATGCCGTTTTCGTATATCGGATGATCGTAGTTTTCAACAAAAAAATTTTTTATCGTATGCGACTTTGCGAAGCCGCATTTTTCATAAAACGGAATTGTAAGCGGACTGTCGCCCGTGCCCACTTGCAATGTAGAATAGCGCGATTTATATTTTTCGCAAACATATTCAATCAGCTTTCGCCCGTAGCCTTGACCTTGGCATTCCGGAACGACGGCCAAATTTTTAATTTCAAGCACGCGCTCGTCCGCTTCCAAAACGACAATTTCGCCTTTGATTCCACCGTCGTCCAAAACGTACATCGTGCTGTCGTAAATATATTTGTCAATCATATTTTCTTGTTCGTCGGCGAGCAGCAACAAGTCCAAATACTGTTTTTTATCTGAGACTTCCAAGAAATTCATTTTTTAACTCTTCCTTAAAATTAAGCATCGCAGAAAACGTCAGTTTTCGAGAATGCTTAATTCGCCTGCGTGAGCAGGCAAGTACAAAAGGCGAGTTTTTGAAAAAAAACTCGTATTAAAATCAGCAACGCAATTTTAGTTGCTGATTTTAAATGTTCCTTAAATTTCGCAAAAAA
This sequence comes from uncultured Treponema sp., assembly GCA_910584475.1. Taxonomy (GTDB): domain Bacteria; phylum Spirochaetota; class Spirochaetia; order Treponematales; family Treponemataceae; genus Treponema_D. The sequence continues at coordinate 19,993 of CAJUBD010000026.1, read as the reverse complement.
AACAAGGTGCTTGACTAGCATCTTTAAGAAAAATTCGCGAAGCGAAACAACTTTTTGATTAGTGGCAGCAAGTCCTCGCGCCTGTGGTTGTACCGCCACCGCTTGAAACTTCGTTGCGAGCGCGAACTCCTTCAAGTGTAGCACAAATTTGTCGGAAGCGCAACCGTTGAACTTCGAGAGTCGCCCCTTCGCGAACGACTAGAAGTTCTCGATGCCGTTGACTCAGGCGTTTGCCACAGCGCAAACTTGTTCTCGCTGTGGTATTCACAATTAGGTTTCCAGCGACCATATTGGCTTGTATGAGAAATATGGCTATATGTTTCTTGAAATGGCGAAAACCAAAGATGGCGGCTATTCAAGAATCTATGTCAAGCGGCTGTAAAATAATATCCGCACTGGCACACATCACATTGCCGCGCTTCTCAAAAAAAAGTTAACTAATAATTCTTTTTAGGGAATCAGTCGGATATAATTATGAACATAAGACAAAAGGAGGTCTTTTATGAAAAAGACATTTAAGTTGGCAATGATTGCCATTTCTATGGTGCTCGCAATGAGTTTCGCTGTGCATGCTCAGGGCGACGATTCAAAAAAAGTTGATTCCAAGTATGTTGATCAGAATGACAATTGCTGGACAATCTACAAGGATGACAGTTTCGAGGTTTCCAACGAAGATGGAATCTTTCGTACTGGTAAGATTTCAAAGATGGCGGGATTGGGAGTCAGCAACATTACATTCATTGTTACGAAAGAACTTGACAAAAATGGAAAAATGGCTTCCTGCAATTTGTCATGGAATGGCGTCAGCATGGGCAAAAAAATCACGCTTATTCCCACTTCCGATATGAGCCTTGGTCAAATTATCTTGAAAAAAGCTAAAAAATAGTTTCTGAAATTTTCGCATGTGCTCAAGTTTTTTGAGTTTATGCGAAAATAAGCGGCAATGTTTGTGTTACTTTGCCGCTTCTTTAACGAGACAATTTTACTCCGCCTATAACTGCGTGCGAGCATATTTCACATCCGCACACAAAAAACTCCTCTTTCAGCGAATGGAATACACCACCGTCGTAACCACGCGCACGTTCTTTATGTCTTCCAATCCCACGGCAGCGTCTTCGATGGAAAAAAGCCCCTGGCTCGCGCTCATTATCTTTCCCACTTTGCTTCCGCTGTCGTGCGCGAATTGCTCGGCGGCGAGCAAGGCGTTCTTTGTCGCGTCGGCGATCATTTCGAGCTTGATTTCGTTCAGCCCGTTGAATTCGTATTTTACGCTGTTGTCGTAGTCAGATAAAATCGCCACGCCTTTTCCCATCAAGTCAATCGTGTCAATTGAAGCCGCCTTTACATTGGAAACTTTTTCCGTCCGCACGAGCACCGTCTGTTTGGCAATGTAGTTGAACTGCCTGCGCGATTGGTCGAGGTAGATGTTTGTGGTCGTGTCCGTGATTTCAGGCGAAAGGACGGAATAGTCGCTTTCGTTCAAATCGTATTCGCCCAAAAAGTCAAGGACGATTTTCGTCTTGGAAAGAATTTCGCGTTGCAAAGTTGGCAAATCGTTCCCGCTCACGGAAAACGAAACTCGCCAAGTGGCCATGTCGGCGGGAACTTCACGTTCGGCAAGCCCGCGCACGGAAACATTGCGGTTTGCCTTGACGATTTTGGACATTCCGCAAGCGAGCATCGCCGCAGAAACAATCAATGCGAATGAAACAATCAAAATGTGCAAAGTTTTCATTTTTCCCCCATGAAAAGTCAAAAGCGATTCAAGCCAGAAACTTCATCGCCAATACAAAATGTCAGTACAAAATCGCGATTAGCTTTTTAATGTATGCGTTAACGACGCGCACACGTAAAATATGTGCGCAAGCGAAACTCGCTCCATAAAAAAGCGAAAGCGCGAACTTGACATGACAAAAGCGCCACGACATTTGCGCGGCTTTTATCACAACTCCTTGATTAAAATATAACAACACGCGTGATTTTTTTCAATAGAAAATTTTGATAAAATTTCATGCTTGTAAATAAAACGAAAAATTTCGTTTACGGAACTAACGCTCTTCAAGCCGCTTGTGGAACCATGGTCGATTCAGTTTTCGGCGAAAGAGACAAAGTGAAAAGCTCGTAAGCAAATCAAAGATTTACGATGCAAATTCTTTGGTTTGCATCGCACTTTTAGCGATAAGTTTAAACCTTCGTTAAATTTTCAGTGTTTTTAGAAATCTCAATTTCTGAAAACATTGAAAACGCGACTTCGCAATGAAATGAGAAGTCGCAGTGGATGTGCGAATTTTTGGCAGGGTACTCCGCACCGACAAAACTTGAAGTTAAAGTAAACGGCGCGAGTTTGCGCGGTTCTCGTCCGTTTCGAGGACGAGAATGCGAGACATGCGAGCACGCGGAAACTCGATAGCAAGGACGTGGAGCATACTTGCGTAATATTTTAGTTGCGGATTTTCGACATTCTTTTTGTTTTAAATTTTCTCTTTTTGTGATATAATAATTGTTTATGGAAATGAACGAGTTAAAAGAAGCGATTACGAAAAAAAGCAATGACGCTTTGGAAAAAATCAAGCAAACTCTTGAGAACAACGAAGCCAAAATGAAGATTTCTTGCCATATCGTTTCGCGCATTTTTTTCATCGGAGAAATTTTGATGTTCATGGCGGCATCTTATGGATTTGTGGCGGCTATCTTGATCGCTTTGAATAAGATGAAACAATTCGCTGTTTTCGCTGGCGCGATGTCGACTTTTGCGATGAGCGTTTTTATGCCGTTCAACGATTTTTTGCGTCGCCTTGATTTTATGACCGAGCGCCAGCTCGTTTTGATTTTTCACATTTCGCTTGGCATTTTCTCGCTGATGTTCGCTTTCGGCTTGCACAATTGGTTTCGGATTTTTTTTATGATTTCAAAAAACACCAGTCCGTTTGATATGGCGATTGTGAAGAGGTTTCAAAGCTTGTCGATTTTTTCGATTTTCTGCGGATTGATTCAGCCTGTGTTTTTGATTTTCGCGTTGCTATTTTTCGCGATAACTTATATTTTTCAATACGGCTCTGTTCTTCAGCGAAAGGCGGACAACACGATAAACGATCAGGAAAAAATAATTTTCGCGCTCGCGGAAATGTCGGAAAACAAATCGGGACAGACTGGACAGCACATCAAGCGAGTCTCCGAATATTCGAGAATTTTGGCGGAGGGCTTGAATTTGCCGAAATTCAAAGTCGCAGAAATTCGTCTCGCTTCGGTTTGGCATGACATCGGAAAGCTTATGATTGATTCTTCGATTTTGGAAAAGCCGGGAAAGTTGACCGACGAAGAATTCTCCGTGATGAAAAGGCATGTCGTATTCGGCGATGAGCTTCTGCGCGGACTTGAAGGCGATGTCTTTGAAATCGCGAGAGTGATAGCGCGCGACCATCACGAGCGGATTGACGGGCGAGGATATGCAGGCGGAAAGTCAAACGGCGACATTTCCCTCGAAGGACGCATCGTAGCCGTGGCGGATGTGTTTGACGCGCTCACGAGCAAACGCAGTTACAAAGACGCGTGGCGCATTGATGACGCTTACGAAGAAATCGTAAAAAATTCCGGAACACAGTTTGACGCGCAAGTTGTGGAGGTCTTTAAAAACAAATTTGACGAAATAAAAGAAGTCGCGGAAAAATTCCGAGAATGTTAAAAATGCCTTGGTAAGACTTTGACTTTTGCGATGAGGATTGGCTTGTGACATATTCCAGCGTGTATTTTAAACATTCACGCCTTGTGCTTGTATCGCCATCGCAATAGTGCGGTCGCGACGATTCAGGATTGAATCACCAGCGCCTTTTTCGGGCAGAAATCGGAGCATTTTCCGCAGGCGATGCATTTTTCGTAGTTGATGTTTGGCGCTTCAAAACCGCCTTGGGTCAACGCGCCCTTGGGGCATACTTTTACGACCGGGCATTTGTGGTTTTGCGGGCAATTAGCCGCGATTATGGTAAGTTTCTTACTCATAGAAAATCTCCTGAAAATAAAAATCCATTGGAAAAAGTCTTGCGGGCGGGGCAATGTAATGCAGCCGCCCGAATTATTATCTCAATCTTTCCTTTAAAACTTGCCTGACTTTCTCCATGTCACAGTCGCACAGCGTCGGCAAAAAGTCGGCGAGTTCTTCAGGCGCAAAATTCCACCACTTTATTTCGAGAAGCAGCGCAATCAACTCATCGTCAAATCGTTTTTTTATGAGCCGAGCGGGGTTTCCGCCGACGACACTATACGGCTCGACATTTTTTGCCACGACAGAATAGGCGGCGATTATGCTGCCATCGCCTATTTTCACGCCCGGCATAATGATGCTTTCCCTTCCAATCCACACATCGTTTCCGATTATCGTGTCTCCTTTGCGCGGCAACTGGCTTAAATGCGGAGGGGTGTTTTTTTCCCACTCGCCGCCGAACACATTGAAGGGGTATGTCGAGACGCTTGAAAGCCTGTGGTTCGCCGCGCCCATAATGAATTTTGTGCCTTTCGCAATCTGGCAGAATTTTCCGATGACCAGTTTGTCGCCGAACTCCGGGTAGTTGAACAGCACATTGTTCCTCTCGAATTCCGTCGGCGCAATGTCGTCGTCATAATAAGTGTAGTCGCCGACTGTGATGTTGGGCGCTTTCACCACATTTTTGATAAAGCACGATGTCTTGTATTCGTTCGGGAATATTTCGTTTGGATTTGGAATGTCATTCATATTCTCCATTATAGCCGCCGTAGGGAGAAAAGACAAGACCGATAAAAAAAAGCATCAAAAACCGTAAGTGATAGAAACGGTCGATTAAAACGGCTTTGAAGAGTGAGGGCAAATGCCAATTGAAAAAAACGCATTTTTGTTTTATCATGGGCGTTATGAAAGTCACTTGCATTAACGGCAGCGCACGGAACAATGGAAGCTGCGCCTATTTGATTGGCAAATTCATCGGCGGCTTCAATCAAGATGTTGAAATCGCTACGCATTGCGTTGGGGATTCGGACTTGCATTATTGCAATGGGTGCAAGAAATGCTATGCGGACGGTGAATGCGTGCAAAGTGACGGCGTTCAAAATATAGTCGGCGACATCTTGACTTCGGACATTGTGTTCATCGCCGCGCCGTCCTATTGGGCGGGAGTTCCCGCGCAGCTCAAGACGCTTTTTGACAGGACAACACCTTACTGCGACACAAACCCGAACAGGATTTTAAAGGCGGACAAACCAATAAAAGGAATTGCCGTGGCTGTTCGGGCGGGAGTGCGCGAAGAGGAAAACGAATTGATTTTGAACGCCATCGAACATTACTTCGGACACTTGGGAATTGAAACCGTCAAGCGTATTTCAATAACGAAAACCGACACAGTAAACGACCTGCTCGCCAATCACGCCGACACCATCGCGCAAATCGGTGGACTGGGAAAAATGATGTCGTGAATTTGTTTTATGTCACAAAGGGCTTCAACTGTTTTTGAAAAATTATTTCATAAGGCTCATTCAAATAGGTGAAGCCGCCAATATTCTTGTAGCCGTGTTTTTTGTAGAATTCTTGTGCGGTTTCGGTGGACAGCGTGGAGGTCATAACGCAATTGTAATTGTATTGCACCATTTGGTTTTCCCAAAATGACAGAAGTGCGCTTCCATATCCGCGACGGCGAAATCTTTCTTCTATGTATAGTAGATTCAAGAACGGTGTGTTGTCCCAAAACAGATTGTATCTTAATATGCCGACAACATCAGTGTCGGTTTCACCAAGATACATTCGAGACTGCGCGATGCTATTTTTCAGCTCCGATTCGGCGATATGCTTGTCGATGGAAAGTATGTTTTCCAAGTCCTCGACCTGGGCGGGTCTTATCCTCATCGTTTCTCCAATTTTTTATTTGTCAAAAATTTCGCATTGAAAAGCATTCGTCAATCAAATCAAATGTTGAAAGTCCGCGCTGAAATAACGCGCGGATTTTCAACTTCGAGTTTGCATCGCAAACTCGCTCATCGCACTGCGATTTTTCATTTCATTGCAAAATCGCGTTTTCAACATTCTCGGAAACTGATGTTTCCTGCGATGTTGAAAATAAAATGGAGGTTTAAACTTGTCGCTGAAATGGCGCGTCAATTTTAACTTCGAGTTTGCGTCGCAAACTCGTTCATCGCACTGCGATTTTTCATTTCATTGCAAAATCGCGTTTTCAACATTCTTGGAAACTGATGTTTCCTGCGATGTTGAAAATAAAATGGACGTTTCTTTTATCGCACGAATTCTTTTTTCAAGAAATCCAAGTCCAATTCAGGATAAAGTTTGTGCTCGCCGAGCAGAGCATTCACCCTTTCGCGCGCATTTGCCTCGGCCGCCTTATCGAGAACGATTTTCCCTTTGGCGGGCTTCCCGTCTTTCGTCACGCCAGGCTTCGTATTGCGCAGGACGAAATCGATTATCGAAGCGACTTCCTTCATGTCGCTCTCGTTCATGCCGAGCGTCGTGAGCGCAGGAGTGCCGATTCGGATTCCGCTCGTCCACCACGCGCCGTTTTTGTCGTAAGGAAGCGCGTTAGCATTTGCGGTGACTCCGCATTGGAAGAGCGCGGCTTCGGCCTGCTTTCCAGTAAGTCCGTAAGTCGTCACATCTACGAGCATCAGATGATCTTCCGTGCCGCCTGTCTGAAGTCTCATTCCCAAATCCATGCAAGATGCCGCCAACGCCGCCGCGTTTTTCACGACGCTCTGCGCGTAGTCGCGGTAACTTTGGGAGTTCGCCTCTTTTAGCGCGATGGCTTTCGCCGCCATCACATGTCCGAGCGGACCGCCCAAAACCATCGGGCAGCCTTTGTTCACATAGTCGGCGAATTCCTTTTTGCAAAGGATGAGCGCGCCGCGCGGTCCACGCAAAGTCTTGTGAGTCGTGGTCGTAACGATGTCCGCCCATTTTACGGGATCGTTGTCGCCAGCCCAAACTTTGCCCGCCACAAGCCCCGCGAAGTGCGCCATGTCCACCATCAAGACCGCGCCGCATTTGTCGGCAATTTGACGGAAACGCTTGAAATCAATTTTTCTCGGATAAGCCGAAAATCCTGCGAGCAAAATCAAAGGCTTCACTTCCATCGCCTGCCTTTCAATCGCATCATAATCGAGCAAGCCGCTTTCGCGGTCCACACCGTAGGGATGACTTTCAAACATTCGCGCCGAAACATTCATCCTGTAGCCGTGCGTGAGATGACCGCCGCAAGAATAGTCCAAGCCCATCAATCTTTGGTTGCCGAACTTTTTGCGAAGCGAATCAAATTGAGAATCCGTAAGTTCCGCGAGTGACTTCACGCCCAATTCCTCGAGCGTGGGAGTTTCGATTTTTTTTGAAAGAATCGCCCAGTACGCGACGAGATTCGCATCCGCGCCCGAATGAGGCTGAACATAAGCGTAGTCCGCGCCAAAAAGATTTTCCGCCTCGCGAGCCGCAGCGTTTTCCACCGCGTCGATATTAACGCAGCCGCCATAATAACGGTGCTCGGGATAGCCCTCGGCATACTTGTCGGTGAGAAGATTTCCCATCGCCGCCTGCGTGCTGAGAGAACAATAGTTTTCGCTCGCGACAAGCTTCAAATGCGAACGCTGGTTTTCCAACTCTCGCACAATCGTCGCGGCGATTTCCGGGCTGACCTGCGCCACTTGCTGCAAATTCGCGACATAAGACAACATCGCGGCGTTTGGCTTTGCAGAGCAAGATTCAAGATATTTTTCCAAAGGCGAAGACATAATTCCTCCAAAGTTTCATTTCAAATTGATTTATTATGGAAGCAATTTTAGCATAAAAACGAAAAAAAAGCAAGGCAATTACAACAGGTAATAGGGAATGAGTAACAAATAACGGGCGATTTTAGCTGCGGGCGGCCAGTCTGTCGAGACCACGGTCATGGAAAATGACATTGCCGCGAGTTCTGCACCCTGCCCTTTCCGCCGCACTTGACTTTCACGGCAATCCGTTTTATCCTATATTATAAGTTGCAAACTTGCATATATTACCGCTTCTTCTAATTTCATTATGAAGAAGCTTAAAAGGTCAAGAGTAAAATTGCAATTTTGCCCTTGACTTTTTATGGGAGATGAAAATATGAAAACAAAACAAACATTTAAAATCAGCAACGAAAATGGCGTTGCTGATTTTAATACGAGTTTGTTGCACAAACTCGCTTATCGAATTGCGATTTCTAGCTTCGCTACAAAATCGCGTTTTCAATGTTTTCAGAAATTGAAATTTCCAAAAACATTGAAAATAAAAGGAACAAACATTATCGCGTGGCTCTGCGCGGCTTCTCTGCTTTTCGCGGCGCAAGCGTTCGCGCAGGAATTCCCCTCGTATCTCACGATGGACGGAACAAAGATAACGGGCTGCGACAAAGCCGCGCTTCCGGCGAACCTAGTGATTCCCGACGGAGTGACAGCAATCGGAGAAGACGCATTCTCCAAATGCGACTCGCTTGCGAGCGTGACGATTCCCAACGGAGTGACTGAAATCGGCGATTGGGCATTTCATAAATGCGCGTCGCTTGAAACAGTATCAATTCCCGCAAGCGTCAAAAGAATTAGTACATTTACGTTCTATGACTGCGACAACATCAAGACCGTACGGTACAAGGGAACACTCGCCCAGTGGTGCCAGATGGAAAATGACAACAGTCTTGTCGAGAAAGCGAAAGTCATCACGATGTCCGACGTGGTAAATTTGAAGTCGCTGACCGCACTCTCAATTCCCGAGGGCGTGACGAAAATCGGCGAGTATGCGTTCTATTATTGCAGGTCGCTTAAGAGCGTGACGATTCCCGACGGAGTGGCAGAAATCGGTAAGTATGCGTTCTCTTATTGCCGGTCTCTCGCGACCGTGTCAATCCCTGAAAGCGTGAAGAAAATCAACGAAAGCACATTCGAGCAATGCGACTCGCTTAAGAGCGTCATTATTCCTGATAGCGTGACGGAAATCAGCAAGCACGCGTTCTATTATTGCAGCTCGCTTGCGAGCGTGACAATTCCCAGCGGCGTTACAAAAATCGGCGAGAACGCTTTTTCTGTCTGCGAGTCTCTTAAGAGCGTGACGATTCCCGACAGAGTAACTGAAATCGATTATGGTGCGTTCGCCAGCTGCCACTCGCTTGAGAGCGTATCAATCCCCGCAAGCGTGACGAAAATCAAGCAGGGCGCGTTCTTTAATTGCGTCCGGCTCGAGGAAGTGAAATACCTCGGCACAAAAGCGCAGTGGCGCGGCATCGACAAAGACGACCACTGGTATGAAAAAGTTCCTGCCAACAAAGTCGTATGCAAGGATGGCGTAGCAGACTTGAATTAGGTCGCGCCGGTTTTCGCCGACGCACAGAAAATGGAGTATTGTAAGCAAAACGAAAACTCGGTAGCAATGGCGAGTTTCGCTTGCATTTTTTTGAGAAATGTGCGATAATATTTTCCGCGCCGAAATGGTGGAATTGGTAGACACAAGGGACTTAAAATCCCTCGGCGGTTAAACGCCGTGCCGGTTCAATCCCGGTTTTCGGCAGGGGCTGTCCAAATGGGCAGCCCAATTTTAAGGCAATGTTTTCCGACACGCACTTTCATTTTAACATTTTGCGCGAAGACGAAAATTTTTCGCGGCAATCAATTCTCGAAAAAATGGCGCGAAACGGATGCAAGTTCGCGCTTGACATCGGCGTGAAAGCCGATGACTTTTTTCCGCGAATAAAATTGTTCAAAGAAGAAATTTCAAAAATCGAAAATCCGCTGCGGAAAAAAATCGAGGACTTCATTTTCTTTTCGGCGGGAATTTGGCCTGACGAGGATTCGATAAAAAATCGCGCGGAAAAAATCGCGACGCTTGAAAAAATAATTTCCGATGCAAAATCAAATCTTAAGAATTCCGATTCCGAAAAAAAAGATTCTTCAGAAAATACAAAATCCCCTTTCGACAAATCCGTGTCCAATCTTTTTCATCGACGTTTATCTTCATCCAATTCCGAAAATTTTTTCGGCGAAAAACTCGTCGCGCTCGGCGAATGCGGACTTGACCATCATTGGAACGTCGCAGGACCTGACGCGCGGAGCGAAACGGACTTCGGCGAAGATTTGCTTTTTGGTGAACGCGAACTTTTCGAGGCGCAAATTTTTTTGGCAAAAAAATTCTCGCTTCCTGTAATCGTGCATTCGCGCGACGCGGCAGCTCAAACTTTGGAATGCATAAAAAACGCGGGCTATCACAATGGCATAATCCACTGCTTTTCATACGGCATCGAAGAGGCTCGCGCGTTTTTGGATTTGGGCTGGCACATCAGTTTTTCGGGAAGCGTGACGTACACGAAAAAATCCAGGGCGGAACAAATGCGCGAATTGCTCCGCTTTGTTCCCGACGACAGGATTCTCGTGGAAACCGACTCGCCCTACCTCGCCCCAGTTCCAATGCGCGGCAAGCCGAACAATCCCACTTTCATAGAGCACACTTACCGCCACATCGCCAGCGCGCGCGGAGTCGAAGTTGAGCGGCTTTGCGAATCGGTGGAGCGGAACGCATTCCGTCTCTTTTTGCGAAAATGAAAAACTCGCAAGGTAAAATGCGCGCGACATTTTTTTTCGCATATTTTGACTATTCCACAAAATGCACGTTTGTGCTACAATCTTTTTATGACAAAAAAGCAGAGTTTCTTCATCGGTATTTTTTATTTGATTGTTCCGGTCATCGCAAACTTTTTGGTGTTGAGCGTTACGCTTATGATAGATTTTCCTTTGCCGAAAAACAGTGAGTATAAAATATGGATTGCGTTTTTGGATGCGCATAAAATTCTCACCGGCGTTCCGACATTGTTTTCGTTCATAATCGCAATTCTCTTTGCGGCAGTTTTTGTCGCGCCTGTTTTCAAAGGAAGCGAGCGCGCAAAAATAAACGCTGCGAATTCTCCGGTCGTGCTTGCCTCGCTCGGAATTCTCGGCTGGATTTTGATGCTTCTTTTCCAAACTGCCATTGTCGTTTTCATACATCTTTCTTCAGGCGAAAAAATTTACGGCATCCTGAAAAATTCCGCGACATTCACTTTGCTTGCGGCGATGCTGGCGTTTGTCGTGACGTTCTTGATTTTGGAGACGGCGAACCGCGCGAAAATACTAAAACTGTATTTTCCTCGCGGAAACATTGCCAAAACGAAAGGCCTGATTCGTCCTTCGTTGCGCCTGATTTTTTTGATGTACTATATCGGGGTAGGCGTGTTCCCGACAATCGTGCTTTTGTTCGCTCTTGTTACAAAAGAAAAGAATCTTGGAATTGAAATAAGTTACAACTTGATTATGGCGATGTCAATTTTTTTGCCTGCGGGGATTTCCATCACGTTGCTTTTGGCGGACATTTTGCGGAAACCTTTGAAGGATCTCTCTTTCGCCGCGCGAAGAATTTCCGAAGGCGACTTGAAAAATCAAGTGCGGGTTTCTTCGGGCGATGAAATCGGAATGCTCGGCGACAGTTTCAACGAAATGTCCGCTTCACTTTTGGAAAAGGAATTCATGAAGGATGTCTTTGGAAAAATCGTGCCCCCAGAAGTGCGCGACCATTTGCTCGGCGACGGAATGTCGGGAATATCGCTAGGCGGAGAAAAACTGCGAGTCACGATTTTGTTCTGCGACATACGCGGCTTTACAAGCCTTTCGGAAAAGATGCAATGCGAAAAGGTCGTGCAGCTTTTGAACAAATATTTTACAGGCATGGGCGAATGCATAGCACGACACAACGGCATCATCAACAAATACATCGGAGACGCGATTATGGCGATTTTCGGAGCGCCCATGAAATCAACGACGCACGCAAAGGACGCGTATCTTGCCGCGCTTGAAATGCGGAAAGCGCTCGTCCAAGTGAATCAGGAATTTGAAAAGAGCGGCTTTCCGCAAATAAAGTTTGGAATCGGAATCCACACTGGAGTCGTGCTTGCAGGCAACATCGGTTCTGCCTCAAGAATGGAATACACGGTCATCGGAGACAATGTGAACATCGCAAGTCGCATAGAAGGACTTTGCAAGGAATACAGGCGCGACATTTTGCTTTCCGAAAGCACGGCGAGCGAAATCAGTTTTTCTGAAGACGAATATTTTCCGCGTCCGCAATTTTTGTGCGACTCCCCGATTAGAGGCAAGGAGGAAAAAATCCGCTTGTACGAGAGCGTTGAAAATCCATAAGTTTCTCGATTTTTATTAATTTTTTATTGTTTTTCGATAAAAAATTATTGACAAATGATTTGAAATACTCTAGAATGAAACGACAAGGCAATAAAAGCGCCTTGAAATTTCATTATTTATCAGCGAGGAAGGAAGTTCGCCGGAGATTTTGCCTGCCGGCTCGTCGCAAGGCCAACTTTCGACTTTCTGAAGAGGAGTTGTTATGAGAACCAACAAAAAAATCATCGCGCTCGCAATTTTTTGCGCCGCAATTTCCGCCGCCGCCTTCGCTGAAAGCGATTGGAACAACATTCTTTTTGTCGGCGCAAGCGCGCCTGTCGCGCATCAAAAAACTAGCGGCGACCCGATAAACTATGCGGGAATAGGCGGGAGCATTGAATATCTTGCCGCGAACAAAAACAACGGTCTTTCGTTTGCGGCTAATTTTACGGGCGCGGCGGTTTTCAGCGACGATTTGACGCGGGAAAGTGAAACAGGCGGAATGATGAGCGTTTTCGGAGGAATCGGATATTCTCCGTTGCGCACGGAAAGGTTCACGCTTTCGTTGACTGGAGGAATTGGTTTGGACTATTATAGTTACAGACTCTCTGACTGCGGCCACGACTTTTCGGTTTCGGGATTGAATTTTTTGGCGGGCCTCGATGTAGCGTTTGCGATGCGCCTTTCCAAGCACATCGGCATAGGATTCAATGTGCTTGGAACAGTAGCTCTTGTGGGCGTGAATTCAGTTGACCGGGATTTAAATGACAATCAGCAAAACGACGCATACGAGGACACGGAAAACGAAATGGTCAAGGCTGGCTCGCTTGCGATAACGCCTTCGGTCTGTCTTACGATTCATTTTTAAATGAAAGGAGCGTTGATACCCCGACGCCCTGCGTCGAGGTATGTTGATTGTTTTTCCATTACGGGAGGAAAAATGAAAACGAAACTCGCAAAGGCGGCTTATGTCGCGGCGAAAATCTTTGAGGTGCTTTGTGCGCTCGCGACGCTTGGCTATGTCGCGTCGTTTGTACTAAGTCTCACGCGTCCCGAACTTGCCTCGCACCTCGCGAAGTCGCTTGCCATTCAAAACCATGGCGAACTCAGCGTTCAGGGCTTCGACATAAACATTCTAAACGTAAATGCAGTCATAGGCGGAACTGTGACGGTTTTTACTTTGGTTGGAATCGCTTCGTTTGCAATCAGAACAATGATGTTCCGCAATGTTGCGTTGATTTTAGAAACCGCCGCCGGAAAAACTTCTTTTTCAAAAGGCGAAACTCCGTTCCAAAAAGACATAGTGCGAATGGTTCGCGAAATCGGAATTTTCTACATTTTGATTCCGGGAGTTCAAATCTTGGCATGCATAGTTTGCCGCGCGGTTATCGGCGAAATTGAACTTGACGTGCATGCGGAATGCGCGATTGCCGGATTTGTCATTCTCGCATTGAGCGAAATTTTTTCTTACGGCGAAAAACTTGAATCGGAAGTCGAAGGATTGATATGATAGTGTTGCGCCTTGACCGCGTGATGGCGGACAGAAAAATTTCTCTCGGAGAACTCGCGGAAAAAGTCGGCATCACGAATGTCAACCTCTCAAAAATAAAGACTGGAAAAATAAGCGCGATTCGTTTTTCCACGCTTGAGGCGATTTGCAAGGCCTTGAACTGCCAGCCCGGAGACATTTTGGAATTTAAAGAATGAGGGTTTTTGCCTCCGAACGACAAAGGAAACACCGACACCCGCCATTCCCGTGCTTGAATCGCCAACCGCGTGGGCGACGGTTTGAAAAATTTCCTTGCATAGCAAGCGCGTAGCACTTGACCACGGGAATCTATCTCCACTACAGAATCGGAGCAAGGCTTCGGCTCGCTTAGCGACAATGACAAAGCGGCGAACTTAAATTCTCACTGCGGACGCATTCGCTCCTCTAGTGAGAAACGCCATTTTTTCGGCAAAAAATGCGCCTTTCTCTAGTGCGTAGCGAAACTTCCCTCTGTGAGAGAGGTGGCGTTTCTCTAGTGAGGAGCATGTCGGTTCTCTGTGAGGAGCGGAGTGCTCCTCTAGTGCGCAGCGAGTGGCTTCTCTTTGAGGAACGACCGCTTTCTCTGTGAGAAATGGGTGCTTACTCCTTGAGGAGCGGGCGCTTTCTCTTTGCGTAGCGATTTTTTCTCACTGCGTAGCGGGTCGTTTCTCTGTGAGGACTAACCAGTTCCTCACAGAGAATGAGGTGCTTGCTCTTTGAGGAACGACCTCTTTCTCTTTGAGAAATGGGTACTTTCTCTGTGAGAAATTCGACTTGTTGCAAGCCTGTTCAATGCGCCCGACAATGACAAAATGTCTGCCCTTTTCTATTCGCGCAAGATAGCGCAATTTCGCTCTTCCATTTTTCGCGAAGGTGTGCTATAATGGAAAAATGACTGAATCCCAAAAATCAGCGCTTCTTTCAAAGGCACGTGAAATGCTGAAATTTTCCTACACGCCTTATTCCGGCTTCAAGGTCGGCGCTGCGCTGCTTTGCAAAAGTGGAAAAATTTTCGGCGGATGCAATATCGAAAACGCAAGTTTCTCTCCATCAAACTGCGCGGAGCGCACGGCGTTCTTCAACGCGATTTCGTCTGGCGAGCGCGAATTCGAGGCGATTGCGGTTGTGGGCGGAGCGGAAGGAATTGTAAAAGACTTTTGTCCGCCGTGCGGAGTGTGCCGTCAAGTGATGATGGAATTCTGCGACGAGAAGTCTTTCAAGATAATTCTTCAGGACGGAAGCGGTGTGACTAAAGAGATCTTGCTCGAAGAAATCCTTCCGATGGGATTCGGCGCGAAAAATTTGCAAGGTGAAAAATAAAATGAACGACTATAAAATCAGCATAACATTTTCTTCGGGAAAAACAGTTCAGGCAAAGCAAGGTGTTTGCGCCTGCGATTTTTTGGACGAACTAGGCGCAAGCCACGAGGACATTTTCGCAGTGCGAGTGAACAACGAAATCTGCTCGCTGAACCGCGCGCTCATCGTTGATTCTACGCTAGAAGCCGTCCTCAAAAGCGACAAGGACGGAAGCGAAGTCTACCGCCGAACGCTTTGCTTCGCGCTGGCCGCCGCTCTCCACAACATCGCACCCGAAAGGCATTTGGTAATAGGGCACAGTCTGGGGTACGGCTATTACTACACGCTTCAAAGCGGCGAGGAAATTTCCGACGAACTTATCGACGCGCTGAAAAAAGAGCTTGCCTCGCTCGTGGAAAAAAATCTTCCGATTGAAACTCACTTCATTTCTTATGAACGCGCGACAAAAACTTTTGAATCGCTCGGTCTCACGGAAACTCGGCGAGGAATGAACTACAAGTGCCCCACGCGCATACAAATGAACACGCTTGTGGCGAACGCTGGAACGGAGGACGAGAAAAACATTTTCACGGACTTGTATTACGGTCCGCTTTTGGTTTCCACCGGAATGCTGAAAGTCTTCGACTTGATGAAATATCGAAAGGGATTTTTGCTGCGATTTCCTACGAGCGCGAAGCCGGACGAGATTTCCGAATTCCACGACGTTCCCGTCCTTTCTGAAATCTACGAACGCTACAAAAAATGGGGAAAGCAAGTCGGGGTCGTCACCGTGGCGTCTCTTTCGGAATTGGTGAGCAAGCGCAAGGCGAACGACTTCATCAACATCACAGAGGTTTTCCAGCAGCGTTGCATCAGCGAAATCGCCACGCAAATCCAAAGCCGCAGACGGGTGCGACTAGTGCTGATTGCAGGCCCTTCGAGTTCGGGAAAGACCACCTCCGCGAAAAAACTCGCGCTCGAACTTGAGGCGATTGGCTACAAACCGAAAGTCATCAGCCTTGACGATTACTATGTGGGGCGCGAAAGCAATCCGAAGGACGAAAACGGAAACTACGACTACGAATGCCTTGAGGCTTTGGACATCGCGCTGATAAACAAGAATCTCGTCGATTTGCTCGACGGAAAAGTCGTGGATATGCCGAGTTACAATTTCGCTTCCGGCACGCGCGAATACAAGGGCAAGACGATGCAGCTCGGCGAAAACGACATCCTGATTATGGAAGGAATACACGGACTGAACGACCGTCTCACTCCGCTCGTAAAGAACGAGTACAAATTCAAGCTTTATCTTTCCGCGCTGACGCAGCTGAACATGAGCGAACACAACCGCATTTCCACGAGCGACAACCGCCTGATTCGCCGAATCGTGCGCGACAACAATTTCCGTGGAAAGAGCGCGGCGGAAACAATTTCGATGTGGGATTCCGTGCGGCGCGGCGAGCGACTTCACATCTTCCCTTTCCAAAACAACGCCGACGCGATCTTGAACACCGCGCTCGACTACGAGCTTTCGGTTTTGAAAATCTACGCCGAGCCGCTTTTGCGATGCATCACCCCCTCCCAGCGCGAATATTCTGAAGCGTGCCGTCTCCTGCGGTTCTTGGACGCGTTCCCGCTCATTCCGGCGGAGGCAGTCCCCACGCGCTCGATTATCCGCGAGTTTATCGGAGGAAGCGCGTTTAAGTATTAGGAAACTCGTTTTTTTGAATTGCCTGCGTCGCAAACCCGACACAGGTTGTCATTGCGAACCCCGCAGGGGTGAAGCAATCCACAGTCCTGCGAGCATCGCTCAAGTCATGCAAGGCTCGCCGATTTACTTTCCGTGAACTCATCGGCAAGGCGACGCTACAGGCGCGCGAGAGCGAAGTCAAGCGCGTACTTTACCTTGTCCGCGTTGTTGTCCCAGTACGGCTTCAGCGCCTTGACTTCGTCGCCTACAAAATCCTGCTTCTCCAAATGCAGGACGAACGCATGGCGGCAGAGACTCGCGGGCGCAAGGTCGGACGATGATTTTCCCGATATGTTTTGGTTGTAGTAATCCTCCAGGTTCGCCGTGCCACCTGCGACCTTCTCGAGTAGCGCGAGCATGCGGCTCATCGGCTCGCCACTGTCCCGGATTGTCGTGATGATGATTTCGGGACGCACGCCGTCTTTCGCGAGACTGTCAAGGTACTTGGCAAAATCAAGCATGCGTCTGTCATCATCCGACATGGAATTCATCACGATGTGCTTGCCGCCTTTCTCATAATGCGTGATGTGGTCAGGTCTGACCGTACATGTTCTGTCGCGCAACACAAAAGTTCCGTTCATGTCAAGCATACTGTGCACCCTGTTGCAGACGTGTGTCTTTCCCACGTTCTCGCTTCCGCTGATAAGAATAAAAGTCATAATATTTTCCCTCGCGTTTTACATCCGCCGATGACAGTTTGTGCTTCCCGCGCCGTTGTGCTTCCGTCGCAAGCCGTAAGGTTTGTGACGGAAGCAAGTTTTGCGCGGGAAATATCCCCCATGCCACGCACAGGGCACGGACAGCGCGACGCGCCGCCCGGTTATTGCCTAATAAGACGCACTACTTCTCCGCAGTCCATGAACCGTTACTCCCGGTTATCGTTTTGCCCGCTAAACCACTGGAAGAGCTGATGTTAATGTTTTTCCATTGCTCTTCCGTGCCCTTGTAGGTCACGCTCGTGAGGCTCGTGCAGCCATAGAACGCAAAGTATCCGAAGTTTGTCACGCTTGCAGGTATCGTCACGCTCGCGAGCTTCGCGCAGCCACTGAACATGTAAACGCCTATAAGCGTACGCCATCGGGTATCTCTATGCTAGTAAGGCTCGTGCAGTCAGTGAACGCATTACCCCCGATGCTCGTCACGCCGTCGGGTATTGTCACGCTCGTGAGATTCGTGCATTTATAGAACGCCTTATACTCTATGCTCGTCACGCTGCCAGGTATCGTCACGCTTGCGAGGCTCGTGCAGCCATTGAACGCGTTGTACCCAATGTATGTCACACCGTCTGGAATGTCTACAGTCGCCTCGTTTCCGCTGTATTTTGTGAGCCTGCCTTTTTCGTCTATCGTGCCATCCTTCAAATATGGGTTGGTTCCGCACACCGTGCACTTTCCTTCGATGTAGGTGTGCTTGTCGCACACGATTATGTCGCACTCTGCCGTCTTGTCGCCCGCCCGTGCGGTGATGGTCGCCGTGCCTGCCTTGAGTCCTGTGATCCAACCGTTGTTGTCCACAGTGGCGACTTCCTCGTTGGAAGACGACCATGTTACAGTGTCGTCCGCGTCATCAGGCATTACCGTCGCCGTCAGATTCTTCTTTGCCATGCCGGGTCCGAGCCAACGCGCGACTGTGAGCGTCGTCGCGTTGAGCGTGACGCTCTCGGCGGGTGGCGGAATCACGGTTACTTCGCACTTCGCCTCTTTGCCCTCCATCGCCCACGCAGTGATAGTCGCCGTGCCTACTTTGCGTGCTGAAATTGTGGCGGAGTTACCATCTTTATGGTCTATCTCCACGACCAAAATGTCGGATGTACCCCACCATATATCGTTCACATTATGCGGCTCTGTTGTCGCCGTTAGCGTCAGTGTCTCGCCGCGCGGCAGAGTCAGCGTATTCTTGTCTAACGTGACGCTATCGATGGAAATCACGGTTACTTCGCATGTTGCTGTAGCGCCGTACCACGTCTTCGCGGTGATAGTCGCCGTGCCTGGAGCGATCCCGCTCACAGTGCTTGATATATTATCCAACGATGACGACGACGACACATCCGCGATCGCTGGATCGGAAGATGACCAATCTATGCTTACCGTATCCGCGGCATTTTCAGGTATTACAGTCGCTCTCAGACTTCTTCTCCAAGATGGTGTAATTGTGAGCGTTTCCGTGTCGAGAGTGATTATCGGATACACGTATACTTGGCAATACGCCATTTCGTTGCCCGCCTGCGCACAGATGCGCGTATTGCCAACATCAATTGCCGTGACATTGCCGTCACTGTCCACAGTCGCAATCGACGGATCGTCAGATGACCATGCCACAGTCTTATCGTCCGCGTTGCCAGGGAATACCGTCGCCGTCAGTTTTCCTGTCTCGCCGTATGTTATGATGAGCTCATGTTTGTTGATTGTGATGCTTTCCACTGGGATGAGTATCTTCTTTACTGTGACCGAGCAAGTCGCCGTCATGTCGCCCGCCTTTGCGGTGATGGTAGCAATGCCTGGAGCGACAGCCGTGACCGTGCCGTATTCGTCCACAGTCGCGACTGTCTCGTCGGAAGATGTCCATGTTACAGTCTTGTCGCTCGCGTTATCAGGGAATACCGTCGCCGTCAGAGCCCTCGTATCGCCCGGCTCAATCGTAAGCGTATCAGTGCCAAGAGTGACGCTTTCCACCGCTATGTGCCCTTCTTCCTCTTTCCCTTTCACGATAACATTGCAATACGCCCCCGCCCCGTTGCTCGCCCGCGCGTAGATGTACGCCTGACCTTCCGCGATCGCCGTGACCGTGCCGTCACTGTCCACAGTTGCGACCGACGGACTTTCAGACGACCAAGTTACAGTCTTGTCGTCCGCTTCATCAGGGAACACCGTCGCCACTATTTTTCCTTTTTCACCAAGTCCAAGTGTTAAGTATTGCTTGTCAAGATTGATGTAATCCACCGGTACAGGTTGCGGTCGCACAGTGACCGTGCAAGTCGCGGACTTGCCGCCGGCCTGCGCGGTGATGGTCGCAGTGCCTGCTCCTTGCGCAACGACGAAGCCACCGCTCACCGTCGCGACATCACCATTGGAGGACGACCATGTTACAGTCTTGTCGTCGGCATTATCCGGCGTTACCGTCGCCGTCAATTGCCGTCCGCCGGCAATTTCGAGCGTGACGTTTTCCACCGCGATTGGGTCAGGCTTCGAGACGACCTCGCATCCCGCGAGCGAGATTGCGCATACCGCAATCGCCGTCAGCAAGGC
>CAJUBD010000025.1 GCA_910584475.1 uncultured Treponema sp. | reverse complement strand
TGATACTGCCCGTCCGGGCGGGAAAGCAGGTGGCCGCCGGGCTTTTTCTTTGCCCCGCCCCCGCGGTCGGATGCCCCTCCAGGAGACGGGGCGTTTCATAGTTAGGAGAATAGAATTGAAGCGAGAATTGGGAATAGCGCGGTGCGGCTTGGCGTGTTGTCTTTGCACCGAAAATTCAAAATGCGATGGATGCGACTCTGGTTCCTGCCCGGACAGCGGCTGGTGCGAAAATAGGAAATGTTCAAAAGAAAAGGGCTTGGAGCATTGTTATGAATGCGATGAGATTTCGTGTAAAAAGGGAATGCTTTCGAAAATCAAGCCGCCAGCTTTTTCGGAATTCGCGCGGCGTTATGGCGAAAAGGAACTGTTGGACTGTCTTGAGCGCAATGAAAAAATGGGTGTGGTCTATCATCGCGAAGGATTTGTCGGAGACTATGATGATTTTTCCGATATGGAAGAATTGATTGCGTTTATAAAATCTGGCAAGAAATAAATATAATAAATGAGATTTATAAAGGCGAAGTCAATTTTGACGGCGAACGGCGGACGCGGAATGAATGTGTTTCGAGGCTGTACCCATGGATGCATTTATTGCGATGCGCGGAGCGAATGTTATCAAATCCCAAAGCCATTTGAAAATGTAATCGTAAAGGAAAATGCCGTTGACCTTTTGGAATCCACGCTTTCCCGAAAGCGAAAAAAATGTATGATTGGAACAGGCGCAATGTGCGACCCCTACATTCCTGCGGAGAGAAATCTGCGCATAACCCGGCGATGCCTTGAAATTATTTTAAGGCATGGATTTGGAGCAACGATCCATACGAAAAGCACATTGGTTCTTCGGGATTTTGATTTGCTGCGAGAAATAAACAGACGGACGAAGGCTGTTTTGCAGATGACGCTTACGACTTTTGACGAGTCTCTTTGCAGGAAAATCGAGCCGAATGTCGCTACAACTCAAGAACGCCTTGAAGTTTTGTTAAAGGCGCACGAATTTGGAATCCCTTCTGTTGTCTGGATTTCCCCGATTTTGCCGTTCATCAATGATACGGAGGAGAATCTTCGCGGCATTTTGAACTTTTGCAAGGAAGCGAATGTAAAGGCGATTGTGTGCTTTGGATTTGGGCTGACTTTGCGAAGTGGAAACCGCGAATATTTTTACGAGCAGCTCGACAAGGATTTTCCAGGGCTAAGTCAAAAATACAAAAAAGTTTATGGCGACTCCTATGAAGTGACGAGCAAAAACAACTTGCAACTGATGAAAATGCTCGAGGATTTTTGCCGAAAAGAAAAAATCATTTTTGGTGTGGAGCGTGTCTTTTCATATTTGAATGCATTTGAGGAAAAAGAAATTCAGGGAAGTTTATTTTGAAAATCTCTATAAAAGGGTAACAAAAAAATCCGCGTCATTGGCGCGGATTTTTTGTTTTAAATATTTTTTTCAGATTTTGCAGTCCTATCTTGCCAGAATCAGCAAACAAGATAATAAGGCATAACGAAAAAGTTTCAAGTTTTTCGCTATTCAAAAACGCGACTTCGCAATGAATTTAATTTCGCCCGCGTTAGCAACTTTTTGCGTTGCGGACAAGTACAAAATAGATTGTCGGGTCAAGCCCGACAATGACAAACAAGCGAGTTTGTGCAACAAACTCGTATTAAAATCAGCAACGCGAGTTTTTCGAGAAAATAAATAACACGAAAAACTCGTTAGCAAGTCACAAGACTTGTGTAGCATTTTTAGCGCGGATTTTTACCCCATGCAGGATTCAAAAGATAGCACACAATGCAATGTCCACAAGTTGTTCAACGAGATTCGCAAAGTCAAATGGTAATCCACGGAGGTGGAAAAAATGAAAAAGAAATTGCACTGGTAGCACTCGCTGTAACATTTACAAACTGTTCAAAGAAGCGGCAAGTGGTGGAGCGAAAATCCTCGATGATTTAGTGCCCTTCTAGAAGCGAAACTGGAACAGTCTCCTTGAATTATTTCCTAGGAAAAATTACCAGAAACAAGTCAAGTTTCCCGGATGATTCAATATACAAAAGTTATAGCAAGTTTTTATGGAAAAGTCAATGTTCAAAATCAGCGTCAAGGCATTGCCGCTAAATTTAACTTGAACTTCCTATGTAAACTCGCCTATCATTTTGTCAGCTCATGTAGACAAAATGATACTCTTGAAAAATTTCACTTTCTCAAAAGTGTAATTTTTAACTGGCATTTAAACTTGGCGTTAGAATAGCGCGACAAACTTAATTTCGAGTTTTGTCAAGGGGGGCATCTTACCGAAAACTCGCTTATTTAGTCGCAAGCCTTTGCCTTGCTAACGATTTTTCGCTTCGCTACAAAATCGCATTTTCAATGTTTTTAGAAATTGAAATTTTTAAAAACATTGAAAATAAAAGGAATGTTTTTCTATACACAAATGAAAACTTGTGATATAATTATAATGCGTTGCTAAAATCAAACAGGAGTTATTTTTATGAAAAAAATTGGCATAAAGTTGGCTGATGGTTCTTTTTATCCAATTTTGGAAGAAGGCTCTGCAACGAAAAAGAAATTGAACGTTACGACTGTAAAAGACAATCAGACAACGGTCAAAGTTGGCTTGTACAGCAGTGAGAATTCCTCGATGGAAGATGCCGAATATATTGATACTTTGAAAATTTCCAATTTGAAAAGGCAGCCAAACGGCGCGCCGACTATAGGACTTAGCTTGGGACTTGATGATGAAGGTCGGCTTTCTGCCGAACTTGTAGATTCTGAAACTGGTCAAGAAGCAAAAACTTCTGTCACGCTGCTTTCAAATATGTTCGGCAATGATAAGAATCCCGGCACAGGAAAAGGTTTGCTTGGCGCGGCGGAAGAGATCAACGCTTCCGATGGCATCGCGCTTTCTGAAATTGAAGATACTCCCATCACGGCGCAAGAAACCATCGTGGAGGAAAATCGTGCGACAGAAAAACCAAAAATCGAAGAACCCGAGAATGACGGTTTTCCTTCGCCAGACGCAGAGTCGTTGGCGGATATGGATGATGGCGCGATGCAAGATGCTGGTTTACTTGATGAAGAACCATTGCAGGAAGAGTCCGCGCTTTCTGAAAAAGAAATGATTCCCGAAAAAAATGCGTCAGCAGAAACAGAATCTTTTGAACAAGATTTCCCTGTGCATGGCACTGATTCGCTTGCCGAAGAAAACACTTTGCCCGAGGAAATGACTTTGCCTGAAAATGAGATTTTTCCCGACGAGACGATGTCTGAAGAAGTGCATGCGGCGACGGAGGAAAATGTCATGGAAGAAAATCATGCGACGAAAGAAGAAATTCCTTTGCCAAAAGAAGCGAAAATCGAAGAATCCGTGAATGACGGTTTTCCTTTGCTAGATGAAGAGCCATTGCCAGACATCGACGAAGGCGCGACGCAAGATGCTGATTTGCCAGATTTGAATTTGCCTGATTTTGATGAAAATATTTTTCCTGAACCAGCGGCCGCCGAAAATTCCGCGCCACCGAAAAGTGAAATACAGGAAGCGTTCGGGGCTGCCGAAGACAAACTTGATTTTTCCGACACGGATTTTGAAATGCCGGATTTTGATGAAAGCGCGAATGGCGGCGCGGGCTTTGGCGATTTGCCAGACTTGGATTTGACAAACAACGACCCTTTTTCCGATGATGAAAATTTTACTGATGAAAGCGACGAAAGTGAAAAAACGCAAAAATGGCCGATGATAATTTGCCTTATATGCGCGCTGATTTGCATTCTCGCGGTGCTTTCGCTTTTGTTTATACTTCCTTCAAAATTCAATGTGTTTCTTTCTCGAGGGGAAAAAGCGCAATCAGAACTTGCGCAGGAAGTGACGCAACTTCCGCCGCCACCCGCTCAGAAAGTTGAAGAAATTCAAATTCCGATTGTGCCTGCCGCAAAAGAAGATGAGATTGTCGTAATTCCGCAAGCGGAACTTGTCGTTCCTGATTTGCCGTATGAAGAACCATCGGAACATAAGACTAAAGAAATTTCATACAAAATAAAATGGGGCGATACGCTTTGGGATTTGTCGGCGACATATTATAAAAATCCGTGGCTTTATCCGAAAATCGCAAAGTACAATAACATAAAAAATCCAAACTATATTATTGCCGGAACATATATCAAAATACCGGACGTTTAAAATTAGCGTCTGAAATATCGCCGCTAACTTTAAATTTCGAGTTTGTTTGCACAAACTCGCTTGTTGTACTTGACTGCTCGCGCAGTCGAAATTAAGTTCCTCGAAAGTTGACACTTTCTGCGGACTTAATTTTTAACGGACATCAAATTTTTTCCTTGACTTCAATCGCGTTTTCCCATTATAATAAAAATATGAATGAAATGATTACATTGAGTCAGGCAAAGCCTGACGTTCAGCGGAAATTTATGACGGGCGTTTACCTGCGTATGATGCTCGCGCTTCTTATCAGCGCGGGCGTGGCGTATTTCGCTTCGCATTCTTACACAATTCTCAACTTTCTTTTTTCCAACCAGGGCATTCCTTTCTATGTCCTCATCGTTGGGGAATTGGTTTTGGTAATCGTGCTTTCGGCGGCGATTCACAAGCTTTCTTCGTTCGTGGCGATGGCTTGCTTTTTGCTTTACGCCGTGATGAACGGGCTTTCGTTTTGCACGATTTTCATGTTGTACGAAGTCAGTTCGATTTACACAATGTTTTTGGTGAGCGCGTTGATGTTCGCGGGAATGAGCATTTACGGCGCGAGAACGAAAAGCGATTTGACGAGCGCGGGTCGATATCTTTTTATGGGCTTGATTGGAATCGTCGTGGCGGGACTTGTGAATATGTTCTTGCGATCGAGCGCGATTGATTGGATTACAAGTTTGCTCGGTGTGGGGCTTTTCATCGGCATCACGGCTTACGACACTCAGCGGCTTATGCGAATCGCAATTCACGATGACGGAAGCGAAAGTTTTCAGAAAATGTCAATCATAGGCGCGTTGGAACTTTATCTCGACTTCATAAATATTTTCTTGAAAATGCTCTCGCTTTTCGGAAAAAGAAAAAATTAGTTTTGAATCTTGCAGAATCTCCTCGAAAGCAAAATAAAGATTGCAATTCTGTTTATGGGAGAGGGTATAAGAATGTCTCAAAAAATTGTCATTATCGGCGGCGGAGTCGCGGGTCTGACTGCGGGAATCTACGCTCAAAAAGCTGGATTCGAATCCGAAATCTACGAAAAGCACACGGTAATGGGCGGACTATGCACAGGCTGGAAGCGCAAAGGTTTTTACATCGACAATTGCATCACTTGGATGACTTGCGCCGCCCCAAAATTTCCGATTTACAAAATGTATAAGGAAGTAGGTTTTTTCGCCGATGTAAACGGCAACGAAATTGTATGCCGCCAACACGATGCTTTCTACACTTCGGAATTGGACGGACAGAAAGTAACGCTTTGGTGCGACCTTGAACGCGCGCAAAAAGAAATGATTGAACTTTCGCCGCAAGACAAAAAGTGGATAAAAAGGCTTTTCAAATATGTGCGGCTTTGCATGCATCTTCATGCGCCTTTCAAAGTGCCTATTGACATGATGAATTTCTTTGAACTCGCGGAACTCGGCATCCCAAACATTCCGGTGGGACTTGCGATATTCAAATACAGGAAGACCAGCCTTGCGGATTTCGCGGAAAAATTCAAGCATCCGCTTTTGAAAAAAATGCTCACGGACTATTTGCCGAAAAATTATTTGGCGTACTTTTTCATTTCCGCTTATGCGACTTTGGCGAGCGGAGGAGGCGGAGTGCCAGACGGCGGCTCCTCCAAAGCAATCGAACGGATGGAAGAAATTTATAAGTCAAAAGGCGGAAAAATTTTCACGAATTCGCCGGTAGAAAAAGTCGAAATTGAAAATGGACATTGTTCGGTAATAGTTTTGGAAAACGGGCAAAAGGTTTCAGGCGACTTCATCATTCCCACTTGCGATCCGCATTATCTTTTTGAAAAACTTCTAGACGAAAAATATATGCCCGCCGCGCTCAAAGCCGCCTACAAAGACAGTATCGCAAACGAACTCGGCTCGTCTTTTCAGGTGGCTTACGAATACGATGGCGAGACAAATGAAATCGGCAGACGCACCTATTTTGACTGCTCTGGATTTGATTTGGCGGGCGAACACAGGACGCGGCTCAATATGAAGAATTACAATCTTGATCCGATTTCCGCGCCCAAAGGGAAAAATTTGATTCAAGTGAAAATTTTGCAAAGCGAAAAAAATTGTCTGTATTGGGAAAGTCTCTATAAAAACGACAAGGCAGAATACGATCGCCAAAAGCAAAATGCCGCCGATGACATTCTCAAGTTGCTCGAAGAGCGCGTTCCAAGCGCGAAAGGCAAAATGAAAGTCTTGGACATTTGGACGCCTTATACGTACACGCGCTACACAAACGCGTACCGCGGCGTTTACATGAGTTTCATTGTCACGAAAAAAAGCAAAAATCTTTTCAATATTCCAGCCACGCTCAAAGGAATCGACAACATTTTTTTGGCGGGGCAATGGCTTTGCATGCCGGGCGGACTTCCAATGGCGATGAGCAGCGGAAAATTCGCCGTCCAAAGGATATTGCGTTCATTGGGAAAAAATTATAGAATAGAGCCGTAATTTAGGTAATGGGGAATGGGTAATATTTTCTCACGCGAACTTTTGGCATCGCGTGAAGTTGTAACTTTCTGCGATTTTTGAAATTTAGAATTTAGACAGTAAGAATTGGCCATCATTTTGCAACAATTTTTACTGTTTTTAATTAAAGCATTTTTGAATTACGCTCGAGGTAAAAATGATAGAAGTTTCTCATTTGTCGCGGAGATTCGGAGAATTCCGAGCCGTCGATGATGTCAGCTTTTCGATTCCAACAGGACAAATCGTAGGCTTGCTCGGACCGAACGGCGCAGGCAAGACGACCACAATGCGAATGATTTGCGGTTTTCTCGGAACAAGCAGCGGCAGCATTAAAATCGATGGCGTTGAAATTTCCGACGATCCGATTTTCGCAAAACGCAAAATCGGCTACATGCCGGAAAGTGCGCCGCTTTACGCCGACATGATTGTGGAAGATTATTTGAATTATGTGGCGCAAATGCAAGGCGTGGACGCGGCGCAAAAAATCCCCGAGCTTTGCAAAACCTGTGGATTGAAAGAAGTGATGCACAAAAACATTTCCGAACTTTCGCGCGGTTACCGCCAACGCGTCGGACTTGCGCACGCTTTGATGAACGATCCTGAAATCTTGATTTTGGACGAGCCGACGAGCGGTCTCGACCCGAACCAAATCGAAGACGTGCGCTCACTCATAAAGGAAATCGGCAAAACTCGCACGGTAATAATTTCCACACACATTCTCGGCGAAGTGGAAATGCTTTGTCCGCGCGTCATCATCATCGCGAACGGAAAATTGGTGGCGGACAGCCCCACGAACGAATTGCGAAGGAATTTCCAAAATTCAGTTACGCTGAATATCATTTTTGGCGGCGCGAATTTTTCGGAAGCGAAATCTGAATTGGAAAAAATTTCAGATCTTTCCTCCATCGAAAAAATCGAAGCGGAAAAAATCAAGGGCGAACGAAAATTCTGCGGCGTGAAAATTTCAGTGCAAGAAGGAAAGGAAGTCCGCAAAAATATTTTTGAAGCCGCCGTAAAAAACGGATGGACGCTTTACGAAATGAGCATTCAAAAAAATTCGCTCGAAGACGTTTTCCATGCGCTGACAATGTTTCCGCAAAACGAAATTTAAATGGGTCGTTTCAAGTTTGTTTCAACAAACTCGTTTATTTATTTGTCCGTGACGCAACAAGTTGCTAAGGCGGACGAAATCGAACTTTTGAAAAACTGAAATTTCTCAAAAGTTCGATTTTCAAGGAATGTTAAATAAAATGCAAACTAAAAAATCAAATCCGACTTTCACAATTATGCGCCGCGAACTCGCCGCGTTTTTTACGAATCCTGCGGCTTACATCGTAACGGCGATTTTTTTGGTCGCTACGGGTATTTTTTTCTTTTCGACTTTTTTCATAAACGGACGCGCCGACTTGCGAAATTTTTTCGGCTTGCTTCCGATAATGCTTTCGCTTTTCGTGCCCGCGCTCACTATGCGACTTTTCAGCGAAGAATTGCGGAGCGGAAGCATTGAAACCTTGATGACGCTTCCTGTTACAAGCGCGCAAGTCGTTCTTGGAAAATTTTTGGCGGCATTTTTGACAAGCGCGGCAATGCTCGTTCCGACTTTTTTTTATGTCGTAACGGCATGCATCTTCGGCAAGGTGGATTTCGGTCCGATAATCGGCGGCTATTTTGGCGCTCTTTTTTTGTGTGCGCTTTATTCGGCAATCGGAGTTTTTTCCAGCGCGCTCACCAAAAATCAAATCATCGCATTTTTCACTGCACTCGCGCTCAGTTTCGCGCTGACGCTTTTTGGAACGCTCTTGATTTTTTTGCCCGCGCCGCTCGTGCGATTTTTTTCTTGGCTTTCCGTTACGACCCATTTTCAACAGATTTCTCGTGGCATCGCCGACACACGCGATGTGATTTATTTCGCTTCGCTCGTGTCGGTCTTTCTCTTACTCACGCAACAAAAATTCGCAGTGAAAAAAAATCGTGATGAAAAAATTGACTGCTCGATTTTTTTCGTGATTTTGATTTTGGCAAATTTGGTCGGAGCGCACGCGTTTTTGCGAGCAGATTTGACAAGCGGAAAAATGTATTCGATTTCTTCAGCCAGCAAAGAGCTAGTAAAAAATTTGCAAGAGCCGATGAGCGTAAATGTTTTCTTTTCGTCTGACTTGCCCGCGCCTTACAACAGCGTTGATCAGTATTTGCGCGACATTTTGGTGGAATACAAATCCGCGGCGAACAAGAATTTTTCCTACAAAATTTTCGATATGAACAAAAGCGAAAATGAAGATGTAGCGCGTTCTTACGGCATCAGCCAAATTCAAGTGCAAAAAGTCGAGACGACCGAAGTGAGCGCGAAAGCCGTCTGGATGGGCATCGCAATCACTTACGGAGACGACATCAAAATTTTTAATTCGATTGATTCCATGGCTGGACTTGAATATCGCCTCACCACGGCTATGTCGAAAATGATTTCCACAAGCGATGCGCTCGCGCAATTGGACAAAGGTTTGACTGTAAAACTTTTTCCGGCAAGCGAATTGGCAGACGCAGGAATCTCGAATCTTGAAAGGCTCGAACAAATTGTTTCGGAAGCGATAAATTCTTTGAACCAAAAATTTTCAAGCAAAATAGATTTGCAAGTTGAAAATTCTTCTAGTGACGAGGCAAAACAGATTTCCGAAAGATACGGCATTCAGCTCGTGACATTTCAGGACGAAGACGACGGTGAGAAAAATGCCGTGCTCGGAATCGTCGTGGAACTTGGCGAAAATTTTGTTTCGATTCCTTTGCGTTTGCAAAATTTTTTCGGATGGCATCTTTTGGGACTCGATAACATTCAGGCGAACATTTCCGATGCGATCGAGGGAATGCTTTCAAAGACCGTGCAAATCGGCTATATTACGGGGCACGGCGAAAACGAACTGTACGCGAATCCTTATGGGAATCCTGGCGCGTCGAATTCTGAAAATTTCCGCAATGTGTTAAATGACATTTACAGTTTGCGGCAAATCAATTTGGCGGAAGAGGAAATTCCGCTTAACATAAAATGCATCGTCATCAATGGCTCGAGGGAGGAATTTTCGCAAAGCGAACTTTTTAAAATCGACCAATTCGTAATGAAAGGCGGCAACATTTTGTTCTGCCTTGATCCGCTCGTTGAATCCGAGGAAAACGGGCCGAACGCGCCGCCCGCTTATCTTGCACCGCAAAACGGCTTGCAAAAAATTTTGAACGCTTATGGAATCGCGCCAGGCGCGAATTATGTCTTTGACCAAAATTGCTATCAGGAAAATTCGCGGAATGGTGAAAGCGCAAAATTGGAATGGGCGCCGCTCGTCATGCAAAATGCGCTCGACTCAAAAAATCCGATTACGAAATTTTTGAGCGCGATGATTTTTTTGCAAAACGGCTCAATCGATTTGAGCGGGGCGGAAAAAAATCCCGATTTGAAAACCACGGTGCTCGCGCATTCTTCCGAAAAATCTTGGCTTGCAAGCGAAAACATAATCTTGTATCCCGGCTATATTTTTCCGCCGAGCGACGACTCACAATTTGCCGAGCAAAATTTGGCGGTGCTTGTTGAAGGGAAATTCCCGAGCGCGTTCGCGAACGAGGAAATTCCTTTGAGCGAAAAAATTTCCGAAGAGGATGATGAAATTTCAGAAAAAGAAAATGCCCAAATCAAGATGCAAGAAACAGAAACGAGTGCTTCGCTTACGACACAGGAAAAAATTTCCAAAGGAATTCAAAGCGCGAAAATTATTTTCGTGAGTTCCGCCCTTGTTACGACTGGAAGTCTCATTGACAAAGCGGGCAATGAACCGATGGCTTATTTTATGCGAAACGCAATCGACTATTTGAATGGCTCGCAAGAATTCTGCGAAATGCGCACAAAGGGCATCGCGCGAAATTTGCTGGAAATAAAAAATCCAGCAAGCGCAACGGCATTCAAGCTTTTCAACCAATTTGGACTTGCTGCGCTTGTCGCGCTGATTGGACTTTTTGTATGGAAGGCTCGTTCGATTCGGCGAAGTCAAATCCGCTTGCGATACAACGCGGACGACGAACGCGAAGTTAATGTACAGTAATATTTTTTATGTAAGAAAAAGAGAAAATGTCGCTGAAATGGGGCGGACTTTTGAATTTATTTAGAAGGCATGATAAAAGCCGCACAAGGGCGTGACTTTTGTCAGCTAAAAGTTTGCGTTGCAAACTTCATTATATATTTGTGCGCATTACAACAAGTTGCCTATGCGCACATTAAAAACTTTTTCAGAAATTGAAATTTCTTGAAAAAGTTTTATGGTAGCGAAAATGACAAAACGAAGAACAATTTTGATTTGCATTGCGGGTGCGTTGGCGGCAATTTTCGTCGCGCAAATTTTGCTTGGTCAGCGTTCGCCGCGGAAAAATTTCAAAGTAAAAGAGATTCCTGATTTTATTTCGATTGAAAATTCAGGCGAAACAATTTCACTCACAAAAAATGGCGAGGAATGGTTTTGCGCGGAAAAAAAAGCGGACGCGAGAAAAGTGGAGCATTTGCTCGAAGAGTTTTGCGAAGTGCAAACGCTTGGAATCGTCGCGCGCTCGGCAAACGAAGCCGCGTTTGAACGATACGGCTTGAACTCGCCAATCATAGTTCGGGCGAAATCCAGCGAGAAAAACTTGCGTTCGATTTTCATCGGAAAAGAAAGCACGAGCGGCTCGCAATTTTATGTCCAGATTGAGGGCAAAAAGGAAATTTTTTTGGCACAAGGAAATTTGCGACGCGACTTTACTTTTTCTGCCGACGATATTCTGGAAAAAGAGACCGAAGAAAAAAATCCTGCGGAAAATTCGGAAGGTGAAAATTCCGTGATTGAAATCACCGAGTAATTTGTGTCCAATTTTTTCCGTTGTAATCAAAAATGCTGGCTCCGCAATTTTTTTGCAAGTCGCCGAGCCAGTAATCTTTGATGCCGTGATTTTGAATGTAGCACATTATGCCCTTATTGAGTGCGCCGTGCGCCACAATCATAATGCGGGAAAATTTTTGAAAATCCGATTCTATTTCAGATTGAATGAAATTTTTCGTGCGTTCGCATACGCTTTCAAAAGATTCGCCGCCTGGCGGTGTGGGATATTTTTCCGGCGCGCTGAAAAAAAATTTGTATGGGCTGTTTTCACTCATCCATTCACTGTAACGCTTCCCTTCTCCCTCCCCGAAAGAAATTTCGATGAGCCGTCCATCTTTTACGATTGGAATTTCTGATTGCGATTCGAGTTCCTCACGAATCAGGCAAGCAGTTTGAAACGCGCGTTGAAGGGGGGAGCAGAAAATCTTATCAAAGCGAACTCCGCGCAATTGCGCGCCCAAATTTTTTGCCGCATCAATTCCGTTTTGATTGAGATGCGTGTCGCTTCGACCTTGCAGCAAACCGTTCGCGTTCCAATCGGTCTGCCCATGTCGCACAATGTAAAGTTCCATAAATGAATTATAACAAATTAGAATAAAATTTGCAAACTTTGTTCTAAAGAGATTTTCGCAATTTTACACAACCAAATGGCGCGTCATGGAAAGAAAGGAATTCCTTTTGAAGGCGCATGGCTCGTTCTGAAATATCGCAAATTCGTTTTGATCGCAAGCCTTCGATTTTCTTAGTTAATTGTTCATTGCCCGCTTTCCCTTCCTGCGCAAGAACGAGCGGATTTATGTAACGCCTCTTCACTTCCAAATTCACGCAAAAGTGATTTGGCAAGGCAGACTGCGATCGGCGAATTTTTTTCATCGTGCGAAATGTTTTATAGTGAATCAAAAAATCTCGCAAATCCCGCGTCGCGCTTTGCGCGTGTTCAAAAAGCATTTTATCCCAACGCGTGATTATTTCTTTTTCGGACAATTCAAAAAGTTCATTTTCAAAAAGCGCGCCACATCGCAAAGCTTTTTCCACGACACGCGCCAAAAGTTCCATTGTGATTTTGTCTTCGTCGCGCTGCAAAATCTTTCCGACTTTCAAGCAACTCAAAAAATACTCAAGCGCGATTTTTTTCGTGCGAAATGCGAATTCACTTTTGCCAAACTCATTTTGAGCCAAAGTCAAATCTTCATAAAAGTACCGCACGCTTCTAAGCGAAAAAATTCCTTGCAAAGCCGCGCCGCTCGGAAACATATATTCAAGGCGATCTGCGCTCAACTGCGGAATTTCATTGTCGCAAATCGGATAGGCGTGATAGTCGTCAACATCACTCACAGTCAAATTGTCTTGCGCCAAAAGTCGCGCTAACTTCGTGTCCTCGCGGAGCATTTTCGCGTTTGCGCTTTCAGTGGAAGTCTGCGTGAGCGCGTCTCCGTTTTTAAAGTCGATTGCGTGGCTGAAAGCGGGCGTGGAAACATCATGCAAAAGCGCGGCAAGAGTTTGCTTTTTGTCGCGAGTGAAATTCCAAACGATTAGCGCGCAATTCACGCTGTGCTCGAATCGCGAATAAAAAAATTTGTTTTTGAAAAGCGCGGTCCAATCCGTGCCGCATAAAAGTCCAATTCCTTTGAGACGAACTAGAATTTCCAGCGAAAGGTATTTGCAAATAAAATCAGGAAATTCCGCGCACAGAATTTCCCGATATTTTCTTGAATTGAATTTCAAAATAAATCAGAACGCGCGATTGTATTTCCAATAAAAACCGAAGCAGAATCGATTGTACCTGTCATCGTTTGGCAAATGGGTAGTTTCATATTCAAACACCGCACTGATTGAATGGCGTTCGTTTATGTCAAATGTGAAATCGGGGCGAATGTTCCAAACAAACCCTCCGTCATAATCGTCAGGCCAGCTGTCGTTTTCCGCGCCCCATGCGAGCGAAGTCCACGCGCCCAAGTGCATTTTATCTGTGATGTCCCACTGGATGCGTGCGCCAGTGTACAATGCCCAAGTGTAGTCAGCATAAAGGTAATTTGACCAGCCGACCTCGGGTCTAATCCAAAGCGGAAGTTTGCCGAACTTTATGTAGACCGACGCGCCGGTTCCCAGCATTTTGTCGCCAGCAGTATCATAGTCTTTTTTGATTCCAATTCCATTCAAGCCGAACCATGCATCGATCTTAAAGTACTGTGAAAAGTCAAGTTTTACGCCTGCGTACAGTTTTCCACCGTGACTGTCCTTGTCGGCATGCTTGTAAGCAACGGCGACTGTGAGCAAGTCAATCGGCTTAAGTTCCGCAGCGGCATTGATAAAGAAATGGTCTGAAGTCGCGCCATCTGGAATCGCTACGCCGAGCTGCAAATAGTGCTTGTTCGCGCTGTCGAATCCAATCGTGTAGCGGGCGGCAATAGCAGGATCGGCCCATTTATACGCGTAATCCATAAAGCCGAAAACATTTTTTCCGTCTGCAGCACCATCTGGTTGTGGCGCTCCTTTTGCCAAATCGCCTTGCCAGACATGTGCCAGCGGCATCCACGGAAATCCTTCCGTCTGCGGAGAAGGTCCAACCGTCCAGTTAAGGTGAGTTCCGATTCCCGCTTCAAAGTTCTTGAACGGACGCACGACAAAGTTGATGTAGTGGTCGTAGCCGTTGCGGTTTTCGCCCATAAAGGCAAATTGCGTTGCATTTGTGTTTAAAAAACTTATGCCGCTACCATCCCAGTCCATTTTTGGGATTCCCCATGTAAGTCCACCATCCATCGTGAACCATTCCCAGTCCAAGCGAACTTGAATCGTGTCCAAAAGACCTGTCCAATTGAAGTCGTCGTGACCGTCATCGTGGTCGTTCTCATAAGGCAGACCTAATCCTGTGTACAGAATGTTTTGTACACTACGCTTCTTTAAAATTTGTGCGCCTGCGGAATTCAAAAGAATCACGCCAGCGGCAATCGCAATAAGAAATTTTTTCATTCTTTTCTCCTTACATTATCTTGCGCCCCACTGAGCATAATACTCGTAAAGCGCGACCTTAATTTCCCTTGTAATTATACTAGAATCATCACCTTTGTCAAGCGCATCAATTACGTCGCGCATTGTAACTATCGATGCGGCAGGGAAGCCGTAAGTTTCTTGGATTTCGTCAAGCGCGCTTTTTTCGGAATTTTTGCCGCGTTCCATTCGGTTCAAACTGACAATCAAACCTTTGACTTGGACATCGCCCTGCGCTTTTATGATTGGAAAAGTTTCCTCGATTGACGCGCCGCTTGTTGTAACATCTTCAATTACAATAACACGATCGCCCGAGCGCAATTTGCTTCCCAAAAGTATTCCTGTGTCTCCGTGATCTTTGATTTCCTTGCGATTTGAACAGTATCGAATTTCCTTGCCGAAAAGTTCGCTGTAGGCGATGGCGGCACTTACGGCGAGCGGAATTCCTTTGTACGCCGGCCCGAAAAAAACGTCGAAATCATCGCCAAAATTTTCGTGGACTGCGCGGGCATAAAATTGTCCGAGCCTAAGAAGTTGGCTTCCCGTGACATACGCGCCCGCGTTCATAAAAAACGGCGAGCGCCGTCCGCTTTTGAGCGTAAACGCGCCGAATTTTAAAACATCGCATTCAATCATAAAATCAATGAATTCTTTTTTGTAGTCTTGCATTCGTCCATTTTATTTTTTTATCGATTTTTTTTCAAGGGCGCAGTCGCATTTTCAGCATTCCCGGAAAATTGATTTCACTTCATTCGGATAAAGTTCCGTAATTTTGTAGCGCATCAATTCCTGCTTGGCAGAAAGTTCGCGACCCACTTCAAATGGCTTTGAAAGAAGCGCGAACCGCGGAATGCGTTCGAACGCGCGGAAGCCGTTTTTCGCGCAGATGGTTTCCCGGACAATTTCATCAATGAATTTATACGCTTCCGGCATTTTCACCAAATCTTCAAACGAATCGAATTTCACGCTATTGCTTTGCGCCCACAATACAAGTTCTTCCTGATTGGGAAGAATCAGCGCGCCCAAGTTGCGCTCGTCTTGTCCGATGACAACGGCCGTAGAAATATATATCGATTCTGTGAGTTTCATTTCAAGAGGAATCGGCTCCACATTCTCTCCGCCGCGCAAAACAATCGTGTCTTTCACGCGCCCCAAAATTTTCAGTTCGCCGCCCATTCCAATTATTGCGAGGTCGCCAGTGTCAAGCCAGCCGTCACTCGAAATCGCTTTCGCAGTAAGCTCGGGTCGATTGTAATAACCTTGCATCACAGTAGGACCTTTTATTTGCAAAACACCTTTTTGACATTTCGGCAAAACATTTCCCTCCATATCGACGATTCGCGCCTGCACGCCGTAAAGCGGAGTTCCGATGCTTCCGAAAATCGGCTTGTCGATGAATCGCACGGAAACAATTGGCGAAGTTTCGGTGAGACCGTAGCCTTCCACGATGTTCACGCCGATTGCCCAAAAGAATTCGTCCACCTGCTTTGGATACGCACCGCCGCCGGCAACTCCAGCGCGGAAATTTGTTCCGAGCATCGCGCGGATTTTTTTGAACACGAGCGCGTTTCCCAAAAGTTTTATCGGCCAAAGCAAAAGCCACGGCAAAAGCAAGATTGCCCACCAAAACGGCATAAATTCTTTTCTAAAGCGAATGTTCTGCCTGAAAAGTTTTCGATGCATTCGGCTGTGCAAAATAGCGGAATGCACAAAGAAAGTGTACATCGCGAGCGTGATGCCGCCGGCGCGCCGCATCTTGCGGTTTATTCCTTCAAGGACGCTTTCAAAAACACGAGGCACTGCCGGCAAAATCACCGGATTCAATTTCGTGAGGTCGCCCAAAAGAACACTGCCGATTGGCTTGGAATAGCAAAGCGCGCATCCTTGACTCAAAATTACATATTCCACTTCGCGCATAAAAACATGCCAAACTGGCAAAATGCAAAGCGCACGCTCGTTCGGACGAAGCCAAATTCTGTCCGTAACTTCGATGAGCTGTGACAAAAAATTTCCGTGCGTGATGACGACGCCTTTTGGCGTGCCAGTCGTGCCGCTCGTAAAAATCACCGTGGCGACATCATCCCAATTTCCTTTTTCCAATTCCGATTCGACTTTCCCGGAATTTGCATCGCGGAATTTTTTTCCTTCTTCAAGCAGATTGGCAAATTGAAAAATCGAAACTCCACAATCCTTTGCCAAAGTGACAATTTCTTCATCTGGCTCATCGAACATAATCAAACTTTTAAGCATGGGCAAATCATTTTTTGAGTCAAGAATTTTTTTCGCGGCGGAAGAAGTTTCGGCGACGCATATTTTGCATTCAACGAAAGAAAGAATGTATTTCAAATCCTCGCGGCTTGCGTCCGTGCCGCGGGGAACATCGACCGCGCCCACGGCAAGAATTCCAAGGCTCGCTTGCTGCCATTCCTTGCGGTCATCGGCGATCAAACCGATTTTTTCTCCGCGTCCGACATTGTGCGAAAGCAACGCGCCTGCGAAATCCATCGCGAGATTCCACATTTGGCCGTATGTCAGGAAATCAAAATCGCCTGAAGCGTCGCGAAAATATTGTGCCGGCACATCTTGATATTTCAAAGCTTTTTCGCGCAACAATCTTGGAATTGTTTTCCCTTCAACGTCCATCATGGTCGAACTCCTATAAAAGCAACAGCGATTTCTCAAAATTGCGATTGGCTTTTAATGTGCGCGTTAAGCAACTTTTTGCGATGCGCACAAGTATATGACAAGTTTGGTAAGTCGCGACGCAACTGAACAAACTTGAGTTGATGATAGCCGCGCCATTTTAACGACCGTCATCATACCACCTCTCGTTTTGCCGAATAAAAATCAATTTGACAAAAACTTATTTTTTGTCAAATTGATTTTTATATTATAGCGCAACTTGAACATAAAATCAATATCTATTATAATAATTTTATGGCTTCGAAAAAAACAAAGCGAAATAAATTTTTTGCCGCGCTCTGGCTTTTGATCTTTTTGATTTTGGTGATTGTGTTTTTGGTAAAAAAAGACGATTTCATCGCAAACTTAAAGTCCACAAATTTTTTCGAGCGAGTCACAGGCTCTACGCCTGAGTTCATCCAAAATTATGAAGTGAAAGAAAAGCCGAATAAAACGAGCGGTCTTGTAGAAGTGGAAGAAACGCCCGCGCCAGGCAAATCCGAAATTCAAACGAATGGAATATTGGATTTGAAGCAAGGGCAAAAAGATTTTGTGGAAGCCGCCAAAACTGATGAAGATGAATACGAAGAAGATGTTACAGTTCCGCCGCCGCAAACTGAAAATCCGGTCGAAGAAATTGCCGCGCCGAAAGTGGAAAAACCAAAACCCGCGCAAACTATGAATGTAAAATTGTTTTTCGTGCAAGTGGATTCCGACGGCAATGTGAACCGCAAGAGCGTTGCGCGCGCCATCGCGAAAAATGACTCGCCTTTGACAAGCACAATCCGTGCGCTTGTGGCAGGTCCGACTGAAACGGAAAAAAATTGTATGTCGCTCATTCCGGAAGGAACGCGCCTTTTAGGAGCGAGCGTTCGTGACGGAATCGCCGCGCTGAATTTCAGCGAAGAATTCGAATTCAACACAATCGGCGCAGAAGGCTATCGCGCGCAATTGATGCAAATTGTTTTTACCGCTACGGAATTCGCCACTGTGGAAAGCGTGCAATTTTTAATCGAAGGCAAACACAAAGATTACATCGGTTCAGGCGAAGATGTTTGGATGTGGATTGGCTCGCCGTATACGCGAAGCAGTTTTAATTGATTTTAGACATCGAAAAAATTAGGAAATTGTAAAAACGGAAATCTAGACTTTTTCAA
Organism: uncultured Treponema sp.; assembly: GCA_910584475.1. GTDB lineage: Bacteria > Spirochaetota > Spirochaetia > Treponematales > Treponemataceae > Treponema_D. The sequence goes on along the minus strand of CAJUBD010000025.1, from coordinate 15,237 downwards.
AAAGGCTGAAGCAAATATGTATGAAGAGAAACCTGTTCCCGTAGAACTAAAACAAAGGCTTCGCGCGCTCGCGCAAAAATACGAAAACGCCGAATTCGTGACGAATGATCCGAGCCAGGTTTTGCGAAGGTTTTCCGAGCCGCGCGAGCAGGAAATCGCATCGTTCATCGTCGCGCAGCTTTCTTTTGGAAAGCGCGAGCTTTTTTTGGCGAAATTGAATTCGATGTTCGAGGAAATCGAACGAAACGCGATGAAGCCGAGCGAATGGATCTTGAGCGGCAAGTTCGAAGATTTTTTTCCGAAAGCCGAAAACAAATTTTACAGATTTTTTTCTTATGCCGACCTGAACGCGCTTTGCGCTCGGCTCGCGGAAATACTGCAAGAGCAAGGGGCACTCGGCGAAGCCGTCCGAAAAAATTACGAATCGATCGAGCAAAAAAATTCATTGAGTCTCGTTTCCGCTTTGATTGCGGTCTTTCCGAAAATAAAATGCGTTTCGCAGGACGCAAGCGGCGCATGCAAAAAATTGCACATGTTCTTGCGCTGGATGGTTCGCCAAAATTCGGTCGTGGATTTGGGCTTGTGAAAATGGGCGAGCGCGAAAGATTTGCTCATTCCGCTCGACGTGCACGTAATGCAAGAAGCCACGCGACTCGGCTTGCTTCCGCCAAAATGCTCGCCAAGCGCGAAAACCGCGCTCGCTTTGACACGAAAAATGGCACAAATTTGGCCGAACGACCCTGCAAAGGGCGATTTCGCGCTGTTCGGGCTGGGCGTGGATGAGGATAAGTGATAATTTTTTTTGCAAAATGTATCAAAATGACCCAAATACAAACTTTTTTGACGCAATTCCTAAAAACTTGTATCAAAATATCTCATCTATATTAAAATTTTAACCCAACGCCTTGTCCAAAATGACACGAATTTTCGCATTTCTTATAATTTCACTATATAACCGCGCAGAAATACTCTGAATTTTGCTTTTTCTGGCAGCTTCTCGAATAAATTCGACAGCGATTTCTCAATTTCTGCGAATTTTCACGCCCAATTTGGATTCCTTAAACCAGAATAAATTCCTCAGAAATCGAAATTCGCTTCAGATCTCTAGAAAAATTGCATTTTCGACAAAATTTCAAAAACTTGGCACAGTTCTTGCTAGATAACTTGCGACGGACGGATTTCCGCCCCGCAAAACAAGAAAAGGCAGGACGACGGAAAAGGCAAGACGCGTTTTCCGTCAAGTTTGCGTGGCAAACTTCCTGATTCTGATAAAAGACCGTCCGAAAAAATCGGCGGCTCGGAGGTACATTATGAACGAACTTGCACTTTTCAACTCGCTTTTTGACACGGCTTTCGGCGGAATGCCGGATTCTTGGAAAGTCTCGCAGATGCCAAAGGTTGACGTGAAGGAAGAAAAAGATTCCTACGCGCTCCAGATGGATTTGCCGGGCTGCACGGAAAAGGACGTGAACATCGAGGTGGATCACGGGGTCCTCACGATTTCCTCGGCGAAAGTTGAGGAAAAGGAAGAGAAGAAGGACGGCGAGAAATGGCTCATCCGCGAGCGCAGTTCGAGCCGCTTCACCCGACGCTTCACGCTGCCCGACGACGTGGACCAAGAAAAAATCAGCGCGGTTTTCAAGAACGGCGTCTTGAACGTGACGATGAACCGCAAGGAATTGCCTTCGCCGAAGCGAATCGCGATTGAAGCCGCATAACGAAGCGCAAAAACTAACAGCCGCCCGCGAAATGCGGGCGGCTGTTTTTATCCCAATTTATTTTGAAAATTTGCTTGTTAAAAAAATCCTGTCAACCTTTATCAGTTTAAGTGTCAATCCGCACAATTTCCGCAAGCGATTTGTTCCTATATATTAAATCGTTTCTGACAGTAAATCCTTGCTTTTCCCAAAACGCGCTTGCGCTTTCGTTTTTGCTGAACACTACAAGAGCGACTTTCACAATTCCGATTTCAGTAAGCGCGTCTAAAACCGCGTTCACCAACTTTGTGGCGACTCCATTTTTGCGGTGTGAACGAGAGACGACGGCATGATAGATGTAGCCCCTTCGTCCGTCGTTTCCGGCAATGATAGCGCCGATGATTTTTGAGTCCTCTTCGGCGACAAAACAAGTTTCGGGATTTCTTTCCAAGAATCGCTTTATGCCGTCTTCAGAATCGTCTATATTGTTCAGTCCCATTCCCTCGCAGGAAAGCCACAAGGCATGCACCGCTTCATAGTCACCTATTTTCATCGTTCGGATTTTGCCCATGGTTCCCATCACATCCTTCCGCCAATCATTTCGCGCGTGAGCGCCTCGCTGTGCTTCAGCATCGACACGGGCACGCCGTATGCTTTTTCCAAATCCGCGTCGGTAAGCACCTCTTCCGCCGTACCCAAATCGATGTCATGATTCGGATAAAAAAGCATCACGGTTTCGGCGTATTTTCGCGTGAGGTCTAGCTCGTGCATCGAAATGTAAATCGAAACGCAAGTGGCGGCGGAATATTCTCTTAAATATTGCAACGCCGCATGTTTGTATTTGTCTTCCATCGCGAAAAAAGGCTCGTCCATAAAAATTGAGCGCGAGCCGTACAAAATCGAAAACGCCACGAGCATTCTTTGCAATTCGCCTTTTGAAAGCGCGTTGAATTTTTTTTGCGCGAGCGGCTTCACTTCAAAAACTTCCTTCACTTCTTCCAAAAAATCTTTTTCTGGATTTCTGATGCCACGCCCCGCTCCGTCCAAAAGTCCGTTTTTGTAGACGAATTGCAAAAGCGCGCCGCATTCATCTTCAGTCTCCAGTTCCATATTTTGGTAAATGTATGACGCCCGTTCATCGCGCTCTTCTTGCGAAAGCGTCCGCGTGTCTTTGCCGAAAAGTTCCACGCTTCCGTGAACTGGAAGAATTCTTCCTGCCGCCAAAAGCATAAAAGTAGATTTACCCGAACCGTTCGGACCTACAAGGCTTACGAATCCCGCCGGCAATTCCGCAGAAAAATGGTCAAAAATCACAGGCGGTACACTTTGCTTGCCGTCTTCATCGACATCGCCTTCAAGCGGAGGATAGGAAAAATTCACGTCTTGAAATTTCAAAAAACTCATATTCCAATTTTAGCATAAAAAAAAATTTGTTGCAATTGTCGGAAAAAAATGTATAATGGAAAAATGCTTCACATTTTACAAACTGGTGACTTGCATCTTGGAAAAATTTTTTATGGAATCTCTCTCATCGCCGATCAAAAATTTGTCCTCGAGCAAATCCTCGGCATTTTAAAAAAGAATCTCGGAACAAAAAACGAATATCACGCGCTGTTTATCGCAGGCGACATTTACGACAAGGCAATTCCGTCAGTGGAAGCAGTCGCGCTGTTTGACGATTTTTTGACGCAGTTAAATTCCGCGCTCCCGAATTTGCCTGTCTTCGCGATTTCAGGAAATCACGATTCCGCCGCTCGCCTTTCTTACGCGGCGAATTTTTTAAAAGGGCAAAATATTTTCATAGCGACCGATGCAAAAAAAATTGTTGAGCCGACGATTTTATGTGGAAGCGACGGCGAAAAATTCGCAGTCTATCAAATTCCATTCTTGCAAAGCGGCGCGTTGGAAAATACAGACGGCGATCGTCTTTCAAGCCAAAGCGATTTGCTTAAAGAAGCGGTGCGCCGCATCGAAGTCGCCCACAAAGAAAACTTAAAAACGAAAAACCTAAAAGCGATTCTAAACGCGCACCTTTTTGTATTGGGCGGCGCACAAAGCAGTTCCGAACGCATTTTCATAGGCAACGCCGAACTCGTCGAAAAAAGCGTCTTTAATTTTTTCGACTATGTGTCTGTCGGACATTTGCACAAAGGTCAAAAAGTTTCCGAAAAATGTTATTATGCCGGAAGTCCGCTTGTATATTCCTTCGATGAAATTTCTGTCGAAAAGAATTTTTTGGACATCACGCTCGATGAAAAAAGCGAACAAAAAATCTCGGCAAAAAAAATTCCTGTCCAGCCGCTACACAAGACAAGTTGCTTAAAAGGAAAATTTGAAGATTTTTATCGACTCGACAAAAATAAAACCCCCGCACTTTACGAAAGGCGTGATGACTATATCGAGCTCACTTGTACAGATCCAATTTTAATTGAAAATCCAGTCGCAAAATTGAGGGAAAATTTTCCGAACATTCTTTCAGTCAAACAAGAATATTTTTCAAGACAAAATGCGATAGAAATTTCCAAAAGAGATTTCAACGAAAATTCAGAAAATTTTTCGCCTTCGCAAATTTTTGAAAATTTCGTAAGCGATGTCGTTCCTGATTTTAAAATCGAAGAATGGCAAAAAGAAAAAGAAATCTTTGAATTGATTACTAAAGAGATTGAAATATGAAAGTTGAAATTTTAACGCTTAACAATATCGGTCCTTTCGTGGGAAGCCATCGCGTGGAATTTTTCCGTATGGAAGAATTTTTTTTGATAAGCGGAAATACCGGCAGCGGAAAAACCACATTGCTCGACGCGATCACTTACGCGCTTTACGGAAAGTTGCCGGGCGCGCGCGATGTGCAAGGCGGCACTGCGCATTTGCGTTCCGATTTTTGCAAGGCGAATGAGGAAAGTTTTGTCGAACTGATTTTTTCGCTGAAAGGTCAAACTTATAAAATCATTCGCACCTTGCCGTTCGGGAAAAAAGGCGAAAGCACTGAATTTTACTCGATGAAAAATATCGAAGACAAAAATCCCAATTTGCTTTCCAATTCGCAGTCCGAAGCAAAAAAAATGATTTTGGATTTGCTCCAACTTTCTGCCGAAGAATTTTCAAAAATCGTGCTTTTGCCGCAAGGAGATTTTGCGACATTTTTAAGGCAAAATTCCAGCGAGCGCAAAAAATTGCTTTTAAAACTTTTCCCTGTAAAATTCGATGAAATTGTCGCGCGTATAAAAGGCGAGTCTGACAACACAAGCGTGCGATTGAAAGAAATTCAAAATCAGCAGGATGCGATTTGTCGAGACTACGATGCGGAAAATTATGAAAGCGAAGTAAAATCGATTTTGGAAAATATCGAAAAAAATGATTTATCGCAAGAGAATTTGAAAAAAGAATTGCTAAAAATTGCCGAGCAAATTCCAAATTTGGAAAACCTCGAAAATTTGCAAAACACGATTGCGATAAGCAATTCAAATTTGGAAATTTGCGATAAAGATTTGGCGGAACAAAAAGAAAGAATGCTTGCGATAAAAATCGATGGCGAAAAAATATCGCAAAAAGAAAATCGTCAAAAAGAATTGATTTTGGAACTTGACGCGCAAAACAAATCGCTTGAATCAATCGCAAGTTTAAAATCAAATTTGGAAGCGCAAGAAAAAATTGCTCGCAACTTGGAAAATGCCGAAAAAAAGCGACTTGCGATAAACGAAAATATCGCAAGCAGACAGAATTTTATCGCAAGCACCGAGAATACCGCAAAAGAAAAGAGCGCGGGCGAAAATGAATTAAAGACACTTTGCGATGAGCGAGAAATTTTAAAAAAGCAGGAAAAAGCCAAATCACTTCAAGCGATTTTATCGCAAAGGCAAGACGAATTGGAAAATTTGTCGCAAACAAATTTATCGCAAGAGAAATTAATCGAAGAACTTGAATCGCAAATTAAAAAAGAAGAGCAAAACAATTTGGCGGCAATTTTATCGCAAAATTTAGTGGAAGGCGAGCCATGTCCAGTTTGCGGTGCGATTCATCATCCAAAACTTGCGATAAAATCCGAAAAAAATATTTCTTTGCAAGAAAATTTGGATTTACAAAAGAAGCAAAAAGAAATTTGCGATAAGAGTATCGCAAATTTGCAAAAGGAAATTTCCCAAAGGACAGGAGAAATTGCCGTATATGACGAGATTTTGCAGCAAAAAACGCGCTTTGCCTTGCAAGAAATCGAAGAGTTGATTTCGGAAAAAGAAAGTTTTATCGCAAATTTGCAAGAAAAAATAGATGAACGCGAATTTGCGATAAACGATTTATCGCAACAACAAAACAATTTGAGTGAAATTTTATCGCAAATCACAGAAATTCAAAGCAAAAAAGCGGCTTTATCGCAAGAAATCGAAATTCAAAAGACGCAAATATCGCAAGTTTTGAAAAATTTGAGCGCGGAAAAAATCACGCTTGAAACTATAAGCGCATCGAAATCCGCGCTTGAAAAAAATATAGCAAATTCTCAAAAAGAAAAAAATGCCTTGCAAAATGAAATCGATGGATTTTATAAAAACGAAAAAGATTGCGATAAAAAAATATCGCAACTCAAAGAACGAAAAACAAATCTGGAGCAATCAATCGCAAGCACTCAAATTGCGATAAGTGATGTTTTGGAAAAATTATCGCAAGGCATCGATACAAAAAACATTTCGCAAGAAAAGAATAAAATTCAAAGTCAGAAAAATAAAATAGAATCCGATTTGAAGGTTTTATCGCAAGCGAACATGCAGTTGAATACGCGGCTTTCTAATTTGAAAAACTTGAAAGTTCAATTCGAACGATTTGAAAAAGAGCGGCTGGAAACTCAAGAAAAAGCGTCGCATTACAAAAGGCTTTACGAAGTGCTTTGTGGAAGCAATTCAAAAAAAATAGATTTGACTTCCTGGGTATTGCAAATGTACCTTGAAGAAATCGTTCACTTCGCAAATCTTCGCATGGAGAAAATTTCTGGCGGACGCTATTCAATGCTCGTCAATCCTGAAAAACAAGGCGGCAACGCGCACAAAGGTTTGGACATAGAAATATTTGATTCGCACACAGGAAAAAGCCGACCTTGCACGACGCTTTCTGGCGGAGAAACTTTTATGGCTTCGATAAGTTTAGCGCTTGCGATAAGCGACAGCGTTCTTTCTAGAAATGGCGGCGTTCAATTGGACTCGCTTTTTATTGACGAAGGTTTCGGTTCGCTCGACGACCAAGCGTTGGAAAACGCCATTTCTATTTTGGACGAAATTCGCGGCATACGCCAAGTGGGAATAATTTCGCATGTCGGCGATTTGCAGCAGCGCATAAAAAGCCAAATCGTAGTGAAAAAATCTGCCGTAGGTTCGACCGTGGAAATTTAATTCCACTTCATTGGACTTGCGATATTTTTATAAAATTTGCGATAAAGTTTTGCATCTTCATCGCAAATTTCAATCACTTAAGCAATTCAAGTTAAAATGAATAACCATATGATATTGGGAATTTTACGAAAATGTCGCCATCGCAAAATTCAAAGTCGACTGCAAGAGAAAATTCGTGATTACCAAATGCGCAGGCAACCGAAGGCTCAAATCCGAAAACTGGCTTTGCTTCCGTTTCGCCAAAATCCAAAAAGCATTGCCCGCCCAAGCCCACCGAAAGATTTTCGTTAAAGGCGTAGCCGATTCCCGCACCGATGTACATATCATATATTGATTCATCTTCGTCATCAGCATCCGTGTCTGCTACAATTTCAGCGACAATTGAAAAATCGCTCACATTCCATTCGACAGAAGCATTGAAAATATTTTTGCCTGCGAGCGAAATGTTTTCAGAATAATCCAATTCTTCCAATTCGCCAACGCCTTCGTAATGCCCATAGCCTGCGCGGATTATCAAATCATCGGATTTGAACGGTCGAACCATCGCGAAAACGCCAAAATAAATTCCTTCGCTGTCAATGATGTCGCCGACTTTTGCGCCCACTGAAAATAATTCGCCAAAATCCCATTCCGCGCCAAAACCAAAATTGAACGGCTTGCTTTCACCGTCTTCTTCTTTGCCATTCAAAAAATTCGCGATTTCGTCGTCGAGATTTTCCATAGGCATTGTTGCGGAAATGCGAAGTCCTTCAAGCGGTTCGACCATCAGAGTAAAGCCACAAGAGCCAAGCCCGCCCGCAGGCGCATTGTCGTCCCAAAGCGGCAAATACGAACCATTCATCCACAAATCATCATGGAAAGCGAGCGTCAAAAAATTCAGCGGGCGAAATCGCAGCCAAAAGTCCAAATCCGTCCAAGCGAAATTCAAATGATTTGTTTCGGAAGTCTCATTGCTCTTTCCTGTGCCCAAACTGAATTCCACCTCGAGATACGCGTCGATTTTTTCCGAAGAAAATTCCAAAGCGGCATTTTCCGAAATGCCAGCGAAGCTGTTTTCATCATTCCAAATTTTGTCGATTGTCACGACATCGGAAGAAATCTCATTCGCAAAACTGAATTCCTGCGCCCAAAAAGCGGACGCGCCGAACATTGCAATCGCAGCGAACGATTGCAAAATTTTTTTGTTCATAAAAACTCCTTGTAATTTTTATATTTCGTTAGTCATCACTAACTTAAAATAGCATATACTAACTTTCACTTTTTTGCAAGAGGCTTTTGAAATTTTTTTTAATATTTTTGATGAAAACATAAATGCTTAAATTTGGCGTCGGAATGCTTGCTTTTTGCTTGCGCAAATTTTCACTTTCGAGAATGTGTCAGATTTCAATTTGACTTTTATCAATGAATTTTGTACATTTAAACATAGACGAGTGTTTAAAATTAGCAGCCAAAATATCGTCGCTAATTTTAACTCGAGTTTTGTTCCAAAACTCGCTTGTTCAACTTTTTTAAGGAGTGTTTAAAATTGTCGCTAAAATATCGCGACAATTTTAACTTCGAGTTTTTTCAAAAACTCGCTTATCCATTGCAGGAGGATTTTTTATGGAACAATTTGACGCTGCGATAATCGGAACTGGACCTGCGGGTTTGAGCGCCGCGCTTACGCTGAAATTGCGTGGAAAGAATATTTTGCTTTTTGGTGAAAAAAACTTGAGTAAAAAAATAAACGCCGCTCAAGAAATAAAAAATTATTTGGGACTGCCTGACTCTTCGGGCGAAACGCTTCGCGAAAGATTTTTGACTCACCTTTCGGACATGAAAATCGAAATCACCGAAGAAAGGATAAAATCGGTTTTCGCGATGGGCAAATATTTTTTGGTGCAAGGCGCATCTCAAAAGTACGAAGCGAAATCCGTAATTCTCGCGACTGGAGTTTTGGCGCAAAAGCCGCTTGACGGCGAAGCGGAATTTTTAGGACGCGGCGTGAGCTATTGTGCGACTTGCGATGGAACTTTTTACAAAGGCAAGAATATCGCCGTCGCCGCGTATTCGCAGTCGGAAGAAAGCGAAGCGATTTATCTTGCGGGAATTTGCGATAAGATGATTTACTTCCCGATTTATAAAAATTGCGAATTGGACAAAACAAAATTTCCCAATATTGAAATCGTTCAGGAAATTCCAAAAAAAATCGAAGGCGAAATGAAAGTCTCGAAAATCCTTACGGAAAAAAATTCTTATGATGTTGACGGAATTTTTATTTTGCGCGAAAACATTTCCGCAGGGCAGCTTGTTCCTGGCCTTGCGATGGACGGCGCACACATAAAAGTGGATCGCGCGATGCGCACGAATATTTCAGGTTGCTTTGCATGCGGCGACACGACGGGCAAGCCGTATCAATATATTAAGTCCGCAGGAGAGGGAAATGTTGCCGCCCTTTCCGCTGTGGAATATCTTGCAGGCAATTAATAGTTTTAGAGAAACAGTTGAAATGTTTCCATAAAACAGGAGGAAATTATGGTAAAAAAAATCGGGCAAAATGAATTCGCCCAAACAAAAAATGATGAAATCGCGCTCGTGGATTTTTCCGCGACTTGGTGCGGTCCGTGTCAAATGCTCGCCCCAATTATGGAAGAGCTTTCCGATGAATATGCCGGTCGCGTTTCGTTCTACAATGTTGATGTGGACGAAAATCCTGCGCTCGCCCAACAATTCGGAGTCGTGAGCATTCCGTTCGTCGCGCTTTTCAAAAAAGGCGAAGTTATCGCAAGCCAAGTCGGCTTTGTTCCAAAAGAAAGTTTTAAGAATTTCATTGATTCTAAAATTTAATTTATCGCAAGTGATGTGAAATTTGCGATAAAAGTCAAAATTTTATCGCAAATTTTTGCAACTTCGTAAATTTTTTATCGCAAACGCAATGTTCTTGTGATATTTGCGATAAAAAATTACCGCAAATTTGCCGAAAAATTAATCTGCACTTGCGATAAAATACCGCAAGTTTGTCGCAAGATTAGTGCGTACTTGCGATAAGTTACCACAAGTTTGCTGGAAGAGTCAATTTCTGTACTTGCGATAAAAAAATATCGTAAAATTTTTTAAGACTTGCGATAGGTATATCGCAACCCTTGTCATTGCCGTACTTGATAAGGCAATCTGTTGAAGAAGATCTTCGGGTCAAGCCCGAAGATGACAGGTCGCTACGCGTCCACGAGTTTCGCTTTGCGAGACTCGCGCAACTGGGCGATTACAAAACTTCACGCGAGAAGATTACAAAATTTCACGCAAAATTTTTTGGGGGATTTGTGATAAAAGGTCAAAAATTTTATCGCAAATCCTTGTAACTTCGTAAATTTTTATCGCAAGCGCAATGTCTAGTGATATTTGCGATAAAATTCCAAAAATTCTTGCGGAGTTTTTGGCAAATTTTCCAAATTAAATTGTACATCAAGATTCGCATTTTGTGAAGAATCGGAAAGCAATGCCGCGAACGCGAGAGGATAATTTTCTTCGTGGAAAATTCCTTCGTAAAATTCTGGCACAAACTCTTCGGCGTAGACAAACGCGATTTGCTTTTCGCGTCCACAAAGAATCGGAGCGACGGCCGCCAAAATTGCATCCGAAAATTTTCCCTGCGAAGGATAAATCGCGCTGTATCCGCCGCGCAGATTTTCGGCAATTGTCGCAAGCGCGATTGGAGCGTTGAAAACGGAAAGCGAAAAACTTGCCGGAAGAATTTCTCCATCTTGAATGAGCGTTTTGTTGATTTTGAATTCGCGTGCGATTTCGCCGCGCTTCGAGGAAAAGATGATTTTTATTCCACGATCGATTCCGGTTTGGAAAAAATCATGCACGACTTGAATTGTCATTTTGCTCAAATCGCTCAGTCTTCGCCGAAAAATCGCGTCGGTGAATTCTAACTTTGGCGTGGCGGACAAATTTTCATTTGGCGGCATCCACGAGCAGATATTGGAAACGAAAATTTTTTGCATAAAATTTCCTTGAAAATTGAGTTTTTGAAATACTTAATTTTGTCCGCGCAAGCGGACAGTAAATAAACGAGTTTTTGAAAAAGACTCGAAGTCAAATTTAGCGGATATTTTTCTGCGAAACGCGATCTAATAATTCGCCAAAAAATACATTCCCAAAAGCATCGCCGTCTTGACTTTTTCTTTCGACCAGTTTTGCTCGGGCGGAAGATTTTCGATGTAAAGCCAAAAAATCCCAAATTCCGGATCAACGCGCAAAGCGTATTCTTCAAAATCGTTGCTTTTCGCCAAATTCCCGAACATCAAGTAGACGACATTGTTCACGATTTGCAAAAGAGAGGTGTACGAATTGTTCCACGCGCCGCCGGAAACCGATTCGCAATATTCGTTGAGTTTATAAAGCACATTTTCTTTGAGTTCCGCATCGGATTTTTCCACCCAGGTTTTTTGAATCAAAAGAGAAAGATTTTTTTGAAAGCTCATAATCAGCTTTGAATCAAAGTCGGAAGCCTTGCGGGAAAAAGTCTGCGCGCTTGCGCCAAAAGCGGCGGCCACAGTATCCGCGGACGCAAGAAAATTCTCAGTTTCTAGAAATTCAGAAATTGCAGCGAGCAGCTTTTTGTCAACATATTTGCTGGCCGTTTTACCAAAATTCATAATACAATTCTAATTATTATTGAAAAAAAGTCAAGTATTGTTATGGAAAAAAGGCACGAGTGGTGAGGTGACATCAAGTCAAGCGCGGTTCGACGCATGCGCGGTTTCGACAGGCAAGCACCAAGCGCGCGTTCATTCCAAAATCGTGATTTCCACGCGGCGATTTTTTGCCATCCCCTCCCTTGTGGAATTGTCGGCGACTGGCTTTTTGCTTCCGCTTCCTCGGCACAAAAACAAGTCGGGATTGATTCCCCGTTTGGATAGTTCCTGCGCGATGGTGCGCGAGCGTTCCACGGAAAGCTGCATTTCGCCCGCCGGATTTCCCGTGTCCGCCGTGTGCCCTTCGATTAAAAGTTTGTTGTTCGGAACTTGCTTTAGAACCGAAGCGATTTTGTCCAAAAGATTTTCTTCGCCCGGAAGCAGTTCTGGAGAATCCGCCTTGAAATGCAGATTTTGAATCGTGAGTTTTATTCCGCCGCTAGTTTTTTCCACGCTGACGCTTGCGCGCTTCGAATCGTCTTTGAGAGAATTCTTTTTGTCTGAATTTTTCGCGCTCGGTTTTCCATCTCCAAAAGATTCAAGCCAACGACTTGTATTTGTCGGCTCACCATTGTAAGTTCCGAACGGATTTTTTGAATCGTCATTTTTTGCGACATTTTTCGAGCCGCCATTTTGCAAGGGAGGGGCATCGCTCGCCAAAAATTTCGCGCCATCTTCGTCAATCAATTCCGCGCGGCGCAATGCTGGAATCAATTTTGTTTTGTCGACGGTCGGCGGATATTCGGTAAAAAGAGAAATCGTTCCTCGGAAGGAATATTGATTTCCGTCCGAATAGAAAAAAGTTTCGTCAACGCTGTCGCGAATTACGAGCGCGGCGCAATCAGATTTTCGGATAAACATGGTGGCGTTGTGCGAGCCTTGCGCTTTTTGCAAGGTCGAATCACCGGCATAGTCAACGTGATTTGTTCGGGCAAAGTTTCCATAGCGAGTCGCCCATTTCGCGCTCAAAACATAAACTTCCTGTCCTTGAAAAACCTCGTCTTTCAAATAAGTGTATTCGACAAAAATCGGCATGCGAGTTGGAATGCCTTTGTTCAGCTGATCGACACAGCGCGTGGCTTGCGCTTGCCAAGACTGACCAACTTGAATCTTTTGATTTGGAAAAGTCGGAAAACTTCGGAACGTGGGAAAGCCGTTGTCTTCGATCATTTCAAGTTTTCCGTCGCCGTGAATCTTGAAAACCGAATGAATGCTGGTGTGAATTCCTTTGTCAACAATTTGCCTGTCGCGAAGCGTTTCTTGGCTCATATAAAAATCGCCGTCGTAAACACCGCCGTCGCAAACGATGAACGAACGAATCTCGCGGCTCACGAGGCCGGCGTATTTTCCGTTATCATAACGGCGCAAATCCGTGCGCTCCACGAGCGAATAATTCACGCTTCCAGAATAAACGAATTCCGCTTCCGCCGCGAAAACAATCGCACTCGAAAAAATAAAAGAGAGACAAAGCGCAAAAAAAATTCTTTTCATAGCATTCTGATTTTCGGCGGCGAGCAGAAAAAGTTTAGGGGAAATTTGGAATTTCTTTTTAGTTATCCGTTAAAATGGAATTAAACGTCATAACAACGGACGGATTTATTCGTTCAATTTTTTCGCCAATGTAAGAAGAACGGATTTGTCTCTTGTAGAAAGTTTTCTGTAAATTTTTACCAATTCGAGCAGATCTTTGTCGCTTTTGATTTTTGGTAGTTCGCCTTCCAAAAGGTACTCGACTGAAACGCCCAGAACTTTTGCGATTCGCAGGGCGACATCGGCGGCGGGAACGCTCTCGCGCTTTCTTCCGTTCGTAAAACTTGAGTAGGAAAAATTCGCCTGTGCCGCAACTTCCTTTCTTGTCAAATTTTTGAATTCAATCAAATTGTCGAGACGTGCCCAAAAGTCCATATTTTTACATTATACAATTGTCAAAAAATCGGCATGGAATAGTTGACAATTATGATATTTTTGATATAATTTTAATAGCAAAGATACAATTGTCAATTTTTAGATGAATCTGATACGAAATTTTCACGGCGTGTCATGAGCCATCGGAGGAACTTATGTTTTGGGATAAGGTGGAGATTTACAGACGGCAGAAAAATCTCACGTATCGCACCATAGCTAGGGCGATGGGCAAGGCGGAGACGACGGTTTCCTCGATGCGGCAGTTCAGGACGGAGCCGCGGATAAGCGACGGGATCAAGATAGCGGACGCGTTGGGCGTGGACATAAGGGATTTGGCGGAGTGACGCGCAGAAAACGCGTGACCTGTTTGTTTTGCGAGTGTGCAAACTTTGCAGAGTGAGCATGCAAAGTTTGTTTGTCGGATTTGGCAATAATATTTTGCACCGAAATGTTGTTTTTTTGGCGAAAAACTCTTTGAGTTTTTTTTGAAACTCTTTGAGTTTTTTTTGAAACTCTTTGAGTTTTTTTTGAAACTCTTTGAGTTTTGTCTAAGAACTCACAGTGTTTTTGAAAAAAGGCTGTGAGTTTTTTGGCGGAGCGAGGTTTCTAGGGAGATATGAAAAAGGAAGCGGGAGAAAAGATATCGCGAAATTCCTCACTCGTAGGCAATGCGGAGACTGTCGCATATTCCTCATCCACGAAGCGCATCGCAAAGAACACATTGTTTCTCTACTTCTGCCAGATACTGATAATGCTGGTGTCGCTGTACACGGTGCGCATGGTGCTTGCCACGCTGAGGGCGGAGTAAGGGCATGAGCATTCTCTCTCGTAAAAGGGAAGTTCTCATGACGGTCGCGTCGAACGTTGCGTTGCAGTTGGTGACTGCCGTCTGTGGCTTCATACTTCCGCCGCTCATTGTGCGGACATTCGGCTCCGACATAAACGGAATGGTTCAGTCAATCTCGCAGTTCATAGCGTACCTGAACATTGTGGAGGCGGGAATCGGGGCGGCAAGCATCGCCACCTTGTACAGGCCGCTTGCGGATGGCGATTCGGACGGGGTGAGCGGAATAGTGTCTGCGGCACGACTTTTCTACATGCGGTCAGGCGTTGCCTTTACAGTGCTTGTTTTCGCCTTGAGCCTTGTCTATCCGCTCGTGGTCGGCTCGCAGGTGGACAGGACTACAAGCGGCCTCATGGTGCTTGTGCTCGGAATAACGGGAGCGGCGGAATTCTTTTTGATTGGCAAGTACCGCGTTCTGCTTACGGCGGACAGAAAGACATACATTATATCGCTTGCGCAGATTGTGGCGGTCGTGCTGAACACCTGCGTGGCGGTGGCTCTTATAAAAATCGGCTTTGGAATTTTGACCGTGAAACTGGCGTCCGCCATTGTGTATTTGAGTCGCTACCTGTGGCTTTCGGCGTATGTGCGATTGCATTACGGCTGGGTGGACTTCAGGCACGAGCCTAACAGGGGCGCCGTCAGCCAAAGCCGGAACGTCATGGTTCATCAAGTGGCGGGTCTTGTCGTCTTCAACTCGCCGGTCGTCCTCATAACGATTTTCTGCTCGCTGAAGG
>CAJUBD010000024.1 GCA_910584475.1 uncultured Treponema sp. | reverse complement strand
TATACACCTTATTAGCTTTCCTGTTTTAGTCCAAGTTGCGGTTAGGCATTACACTATCAATAAGAATACAATTATTCTACTGATTTCTTTCATTTTTGCCTCCCACAATATTGTTTACAACTGCTTCTTTTGAAATATTAGCAACATCAATAGTTTTTTCCCATGCAGATTTTGCGGCGGATCCAATATCATCAAAAATATTTCTTCCATCTAGGGCGGCATACTTTACAGGGTTGTTCCTCGATTGGTACAGGTTTGCGTTGACCGTGTTGAACGCTCCCCTCACGGTCTCCCAGAAACCTTTCTCGTCCTGGACGATGCGCCCCACGCTCCCTATGCGCCACGAGTCCAGACCGAGAGCCTCGTCCAGCTCCTTGCACACGGCGCAGTACTCCAGCAGCAGACCGTCGTCCATCCCCTCAAGGAACGGCGGCTCGCGTATCGCATCCTGCACGAGGTCCTGCCAGTCGTTGCCGAATGAGCAATATTCGTCCACTATCCGCGCCCCCTCCGGCGGGAGGTAGTCCGTGTCGGCGCGCACCTCGTGCACCCTGTCCCGGTACGCGCTGATCGTCCTGCGCACCTGCGACAAGGCTTCGCTTCTTGTCACTTCTGCCACGGAAGTTCTCCCCGCTCCTCGCACACTTTGTTAGCCTTGTGAAAGCATGACAGCGCTAGCATTTTTTCTCCAAGATCGGTATATCCAAACCTGGACTAAACGGAAGATTGCCTATATCGACATCGAAAACGCCAAATGTAGTGGTCATCTATATTTGCCAAAAAAATAAAATGCATGCTTCGCATCATCAAATATTAAAAAATATGCAGAATTTTCATATTGAAAAAACTGTCCCTTGTCTATTTGTTCAGAACAGCCAAGTTTTATAATTTTCTTTTCCAACTTTTTCCTATTGATAAAAATACAATCGTTTAAATGATTATCTGTCTTGGGAATAAATAGTTGGACATCAATTGAAAAATATCCCCATGTCTCGTTGGTGTCCAAATCATGACATTCATAATAATTATATACCTGATTACTTATTTCTTTATTATCACCTAAAAATCTCGGAATCCATGCTTTTTGATTTTCCGGAACATTTATCAAGGATTGATATGCCTTATTTTTGCTGCAAGACATAGAGATAAATAATACTGCGAAAATGCAAGCAATATATACTTTATTTCTCATATTCATCCCTCGTAAAATATGATTCCAAAAATTTTAATACATTCTTTGGAGATTCTTCTGAAGCTTTTCCTGTTAAATCTGCTCTATGTCCACCTTGTCTTGTATCAAACTGAGCATTATGTTTTTCAGGACTCTCTCCAGGTTGTATGTCACGACCATACCTATTAGCAATATTATCCTCTCGTATATCTTTATCACTATCCCCCTTTCGAAGTACATCTGTTGCCTCTCGAATAAAACTCAAAATTTGGGCTGCCATTTTACCATACTTGCCACGCTGAGTTGCTTTGCTGTTTGCCATTGCATGATTGTAATGATCATTCCCAATTATATTTTCATCTTTCATTTTTTGATATTGGGAAATAAAATCATAGGTTGCACCAGCAATTTGAATTTCTGCTTTTGCTATTTCTATCGTTAATTTAATAACTGGATTGTAGTGGTACAGGTTCTCGTTGAACTTACCCTGCAGTGCTCCCCATACGGTCTCCCAAATGTCCTTGCCATCTTTCGCTTTCTTGTATGTGTCTAGCTCATGACCCTCTCCACCGTCCGCAATCCGCGCCCCCTCTGGAATGTCCACATAAAGCCCGAACCCATCCGACAGTTTCCTGCACTTGTCGAGGATCTTTTCAAGGGAGGCGTCGTCCAGCCTTTCCAGCTGCCCTCCCATGAGCACAGCGTTCATGTTCTCCAGATACCGCCTGTCCGCCATCGCGTAGAGGAAGTCCCTCTGCTCCGCCGTGAACTTCCCCGGTGAGTAGTAGTGCTGGCTGTCCAGCTCCTGCATGTACGCGTTGAACCGTATCAGCGTCATCTTTATCGCGTCGAGGCATTCCTCCCGCGGGAGGCTTCTCTTCACGCTTATCATTCTTCTGTCCATGGTCTGCTCCCCTGCTCCCGTCCGTCCAGATACCGGCGGTACGCTTTCACAAGCCGCGCATATTCCTTGTCCGGCATCATGTCCTTCTCCCGCTCGACCCACTCCTTCACTTCCAGTTCCGTGTATGCGTCCAGCCGTTTGGCCTCGCTTTTCCGCACCCTGTATTCTCTCCTTCCGACCCGCAGGAGGACATAGGGGTCTCTTTCCACGCACTCTTTTTTCTCCGCCTCTTCCGCCTCCGCTTCCAGTTCCTCCTTCGTGCGATTGTCGGCGAGCGGACGGTTCGTGTGCTGTGCCACATGGGTGAGCTCGTGGGCTATCGTCTTGCGCCCCTCCTCCGTCTCGGGCTTGTATGCGCCGTTACGGAAATAGATGTCCGTTCCAACGACAAGCGCGAGCGCATGGAATGACCGGGCGTACTCATCTGCATACATGCCCGTATGGATGACCGCTCCGCCCGCCTCCATTTCGTGCTTCTGCTCAAACTCGCTGAGCGCGACGGACTCCACGGGCATAGTTCTGTCGCTGGAACGGCCGCGCAGGAGCATTGCCGCAGGAATTTTAGGCTCTTCCTTGAATTCCATGTCCTTCTTGCATTCTACGTTCAGCTCCTGTTCATACAGCCTGTCCAATTCCATTCTGTCGGGAAGGTCTTTCAGGCTGCTGTATTTCTCCAGTGCCTCCAATGCGAAGTCTATGCATGAAAGCACCGCTTTTAGTTCCGCGGGGCTTTCTTCAAGGGAAATGCATACTCTCCTTTTATTCATCATACAGCCTCTTTTGGTCTTTTATCCGCTCCTTTTTTGCGTCTGCCAGTTTTGACGCTATATGCTGGAATGCATGGTCGTCCGTTTCCCCGCTTCCCTCCGCGTGCCCGACATCGCGGAACGTGCCGCGCGAGAACGCAGGGTCTGTCTTTGCGAGCGCGGCACGGTCGCGCTCGTAGGCGGCGTTCAAGTGGGCGAGCCGTGCCTCTTCTTCCGCCTGGACGCCAAGGGGCGTTGTCCTCGTCTCTCTGTTTGCGCTTCTTTCTTTTTCTGTAATTATATCATGGAAACCTTCCCTTGTGTCGTCTCTTTTTTCGGCAGTGGTATTGCCGTCCGCCGTGTCGTTCCGCCGTGTTCGGAGGGCGGCATTCCTGTGGGTTTCGGCGTTTTGTTGGCTTTGGAATCCATAGGCGTTTTGGAGGTCTGCCGACCCTGTCGGTTGCCGTGGGAAAATTTCCGCTTGCATTGTCGTTCCGCCGGTTTCAGGAAGGGAAATCTCCGCCAGCGCCAGCGTTCTGCCAGTTTCGGGGGAGGAATTCCCGCTTGTTCCAAAGTCCTGTCGGTCGCCGCGAGCGGATTTCCGCTGGTTCTGCCGCTCCGTCATTTGTGGGGAACGAATTTCCGCCCGCTCTAACATTATGTCATTTGCAGTGAAGAAATTTCCGTCCGTGTCGGTATGCCGTTGCGTTTGGGAAAGAAAATCACGCACGCTTCCCTCCTGCCCTGTGCCGCCAAGCGTCTGACTTTCCGCAATGCCGCGGGCGGGCGACATTGCCTCTTCGCGTTTCTCCCTGTTTGCCGCGTTCCTTTTGACAAGGATGGCTTCCCGCGCTCGTATGGCGTTCTCCGCCCGCACCGCGGCAATCGGCTTGGGAGAGCTTGCGCCGTTTGACCCAGGACTCCATGCCCTGAACGGCTCGGCAAATATGCCAGCTTATAGCCCATTCAGCCATGCATCTAGTTCCCCATTTTCTTTTGCTTCTTCGTATGCTTTCAATATGCCAAATGCTTGTTTTCCACCTGTCATGTCACAGTATTCCTTTATTTTCTCTTCGAGCCTTTCCTTTATTGTTGCTTTCACCATTTTTTCCTGAGATTTCCGTATCTTGAATTTTACCCCTGCTATCATTCTTTCAATCACTGGATCAGGATTGTATATTTCCTTTTCTTCGTTTTGCTCCGCTTCTTGCTCCAGGATTTCTTTGTCACCTTTTCTTTTGATAGAAATGCGCCTTTCTGTGTGCTGCGCCACATGCGTCAGTTCGTGGGCAAGGAGTGCCCTGCCCTCCTCTGTTTCAGGCTTGTAGTGTCCGCCCCGCATATAGATGTCGCTTCCTATTGCAAGTGCTATGAGGTTTCTTGAGCGTGTCAGTTCGTTTGCATACGGACCGTAGTGTATCAGCGGACGGTCAAGTTCCACATCGTTCCTCATTCTGAATGCTTCCTGGCTTACGCCCTCCAGTGGAATCCTCCTGTCCTCGTCTGTAACTTGCGGCGCATGGGGCAGGACATGCTGCACTTTCACCATTTCTACTGCTCGCTTTGCCAACTCGGTCATGCCCCTGTTTCTGCGAGCCTCCATGATTTTTCCAATCAGGGTGTCAAGAAACTTGATGATGTCCTTTATTTCCTTCGTAACTTCATTGAATGTTTTTCTTCTTGTCAATGTATCCTCCTGCAAATCAAAACCGCTCGCCGCTAACTTCCCGCAGCAGGCGAGCTGTCTTTGAATAAAACTTGTCAGGGTGGTAATGCAGATAAAGATTGTAAGGCGTCCTGCCGTCCACATTTTTCATGGTCACATCCGCTCCGTTGTCGAGCAACAGTTTTATCGTCTTATAGGGAGCCGGATACCATGTGGCGTAATGCAATGCTGTGTAATTTGTGTTGTTCGTGCTGTTTATATTCTGTATATACGGCAGCACAATGGGAACGGATTTAAAGTTACCGTAAGTTATGGCAGCCATAAGATAATTTGTGCCAGACTCAGACAAATCTTGAAGTTTTCCGCATTCTGAAATCGCAAGGTATGTTTTTAAATACTCATTTGCAAAGTCAACTATGCAGAACAAAACAATATCGACCCCTGATTCTACATCAAGCAAAATGTCAATATCTGCGCCATGCTCTATGAAATTCAAAAAAGTTGCGATAGAACGACGACTTCGCAACCAGTCGTTCTGATATTGCGCTTCCACAAGCAGTTGCAGCGGAGTGCGCCCATACACAGACTCGTTTATGAGCGACAGGTCAAGACTTTTGTTGTCATCGATGGGCTTGTTTGCTAGCGCAAGCAGATGGAGCGGATAGTCCTTGTACCTTTCTTCCGCCTGCAACATCCTTTCGTTCTTTTTATGGCATCCGCACAGCAAAAATACGACGGAAAGAAAAACAAGCGTCATTTTTTTATACATGATGCCCTCACTCGTTCCATTATTTCGCTAAAATCAGAATCACCACAATTTTTAACAATTCGCGGCGTAAACTGTTAAAAGTTTTTAGGACGGTGCGCTTCAATTGTTTTCGTCTTGTTCGCAATTATATAGCATCCAAACATCGCAGAGGCTGCGTCAAACAACGCGGCAAACGAACCCAAAATAACTGCGGCTGGCTTTAAAAGCAAATATCCAGTTTCCATTCCCCGCCCATACAAAGTGCATAAAATCGTAAGCGCGGTGAAAGTACCGCCGACCGGAATGTTGCCCAAAATAAATGAAAGTACCAAAGCTGTAAGAGAAATCAAAAGCATATCAAAAAATTCTATGCTCAATGTAGAGTATGAACGCCATACCATGATAAAACTTATTATGACAATGAGAGAAGTTCCGCCGCGCGCGAAAATCGAAAAAAGCGGAAACGAAAATCCGTTCGTGCGCTGTCTTATCCCCAAGCGTTCTTTTCCCATTCGCATTTCCGAAAGAAGCGAAAGATTTGTATCGCCTGAAAAAAATGAGATAAAAAACGGCACAAGCGAAGCGTAAAGAATTTTAAACGGTCTTCGATTTTTGCAGAGAAACCTTAAAATAAGCGGATAAACAATTCCCACAAGAATCGCAAAATCCACCAAAAGCATTATGATTAGCGGAGTAAAAACGCCGCTCTTTATCACATCGCGAAATTGTATTGTCCAGCTGCACATCACAAACACGATTCCCGCGCTGAAAAGTTCTGTCATTGCCGAAGAAATATTATAAAACAATTCGCTCATCGCATCGAAAAAAGATGTAAGCGGCTTTAAGTTTGAATGCTTTATGCAACAGCCAAAGCCTATCATCAAAGCGAAAACGAATGCCGGCAAAAGAAACGCGTCTTGCGTAAGCGAGTTGAACGCCGAATACGGAAAAACGTTTCTCATCAAATTCTGAATGCCTATCGAATCAAGTTCGCTTACGCGCTCAATTGCGATCGGAATGCGTGGCAGATTTACTGCCAATATCGAAATAAGTCCTAGAGTGGTAAGAAGCAAGGATGTCGCAATGATTGTACCGACAGTCCAAAACGTCGTACGCAACAAAAAACCATCGGATTTAAGGCGATATGCCGCCATAATTCCAGAAAAAAACAAAAGCGGCAAAAGCGAATATCTTCCGATTCTGACAATAATTTCAGTTATAAAAGAGAGCGTTGCACTCCATCGCAAATCGTCGAAAGGCAAAATCAAGGCCGCGGCCACTCCCAGCGCAATGCCAATTAAATATTTTATCCAAATCTTCATATAAAAACATTATATCAAAGTTTTGAGAAAAAGAAAAGCGGTATTTTTCGCGATGGCTTTAATATAGTGCTTTCATTTTATAAAGTTTTATGCTACAATGTAAGTATGAGCAAGTCGATTTTAATCGCTGGAAAATATTTGCCAGATGCCACGAATTTCGCTGATGGCGCGGAAATAAAAATGCGAAATGTGGCAATTACGGATCCTAAAATCTCCAAGGAGACTGTGCCGACATCCAATATAAAGACACTTCCATGGTCGAGGCCATCGCCTGTAGCAGCGCGCACTTTGATTTTGGAATGTGAAAGGATTTTTGGAAATCTTGATGAGGTCGTTTTGTATTTTGACGAATCGTATTTTGCCACGAAATTTCATTCGCTTACAATGCAAAACTGTTCGCAGACTTTCGACGACGCACTTTTGGGCTATCAATATTTGACACTTGAACTTCTTTCGCGTTTTGAAAAAAATTTTTTGATGAACGCTTCGCTTGGAAAACCGCAGACTGTTCCAAAGCTCGTGTTTTTGATAAGAAACTCCGTGAACGAATTTGACATTAAAAAAAATGCAGCGTTGCGTACAGATTTGCCAGCTCCATCGAATGCGTTCGTAGCCGCCGCCGCATCTGCTTTTGTTGCTTTCGCGGAAAATATTGCCGCCGTCTATAATTCACAAGAATATGTGGAAATCATTTTGGCAGATGCGGATTTTGAAAACGAGATGGCTAAGACGGACAACGCTCTTGGACAATGGCTTTGCGATTATCTCGACGAGCTTGACGCGAAAAAAAAGCCGCTGTCCTTGAAGCAAAGCCTTTCATGGGTCAAGGTCGGTTCCAAAGTTTCGAAATTCCTGATTTTCTGAATTTTCGACATCGC
Organism: uncultured Treponema sp.; assembly: GCA_910584475.1. Classification (GTDB taxonomy): domain Bacteria; phylum Spirochaetota; class Spirochaetia; order Treponematales; family Treponemataceae; genus Treponema_D. The sequence goes on along the minus strand of CAJUBD010000024.1, from coordinate 27,239 downwards.
AATTATTTTCATTGGAGATTTAAAATTAACAGCCGAAATATCGCCGATAATTTTAACTTCAACTTTACTTTGCAAATTTGTTTATTTGGACTGCGATTTTTCACTTCGTTGCAAAATCGCGCTTTCAACAATTCAAAAGTCGAGAACTTTTTCGTTGTCATGGAGGGAAAATGTTCGATTTCGTTTTTTTTGTTTTGGATGAGAAATTTGTCGAATGTTGCGTAAGGATTTTGTTAAGCGCAGTTTTCGGAATCGTTCTCGGCTTCGAGCGGAAAAATCATTTTCAGGCAATCGGAATACGAACGCTGCTTTTGATTTCAATTTCGTGTGCGCTTATGGGCATTCTTTCTTTTTGGACTGCTGGACAACACGAGCGTTTGATGGGTGATCCGACCCGAATTGCCGCAGGCGTTCTTACGGGAATCGGATTCATAGGCGGCGGCGCGATTATGCACCAAGGCTTCAACATAAGAGGCATCACAACCGCCGCGATAATTTGGACGACGGCCGCGCTTTCTTTGGCAGTCGGATTCGGAATGTACGTTCCCGCGCTCTTCGCATTCATGTTGGCTTTGATAGGATTGAAGGCTTTTCAAAAAGTGGAAGACTTTTTTTTCCCCGCCGCAAAAATTAAAAATATCGGTCTCGTTTACAAGGGAGGGGAGGTCGACATAGCGCACATAAAAGAAATCCTTTCGGAAAATGGAATCGTTATGCGTGACATGAATTTTTGCAATTCTTATGAGGAAGATTTGCTTGAAATAACGATTTTAGTAAATACGCCAGGTGCGCGAGATTTGAAAAAACTTGCGCAGGAATTGAAACAAACCGGCGCGTTGAAAAAATTTTCGTTTTATTGAATTTTCAGCAATAAGCAAATCCTCAAGATTTAGTAATCGGTAAAAAAATCGTTTCGTGTCAAAGATTGAACAAAATCTCAATTTGCGCTAGAATAAAAAAACGCTTCACGCAAATTTTTATTTTTTGGGGTTTGCTTGCAAAGTCGGTTTGCTCGAGAACTCAATTGAGGGAAAAATGGAATACACAAAACGAAGTTGCACTTGTGGCGCGTTGCGCGCTTCGGACAACGGAAAAATCGTAACGCTGAACGGCTGGGTTCACAGAACGCGCGCACTTGGAGGACTTACTTTCATTCTTTTGCGCGACCGCTATGGAATCACGCAAGTTGTCGTCGGCAATGGCGCAAGTGATGAAACGAAAAAAATCGCCGCATCGCTAAAGTCGGAATTTTGCATCGCCGTGCGCGGAAAAGTTTCTATGCGAAATGAAAAAGATTTCAACGCTGAAATGCCCACAGGACAAATTGAACTCATTGCCGATGAAATCGAAATTTTCACGACGAGCGAAGTGCTTCCGTTCGCGATTGACGAAGTGCGCCAAAAGGACGGAACTCTCGTAATTCCAAACGAAGACTTGCGATTGAAATATCGCTATTTGGATTTGCGTCGTGAGCCGATGAAAAATCACATCATCCTGCGTTCGCAAGTCACATTTGCCGTGCGTGAATTTTTGGCGGCGCAAGGATTTCTTGAAATCGAAACGCCCACTTTCATAAAATCCACGCCCGAAGGCGCGCGCGATTATCTTGTTCCCAGTCGCGTTCATCCTGGAAAATTTTATTCTCTTCCGCAATCGCCGCAACTTTATAAGCAGCTTTTGATGGTGAGCGGATTCGACAAATATTTTCAAATCGCGCGATGCTATCGCGATGAAGACGCGCGCGGCGACCGTCAGCCGGAATTCACACAAATCGATATGGAAATGAGTTTTACCGACCGCGAGGAAGTTTTGGACATCACAGAGGAAATGCTTCGACACGTTTTCAAAAAGACTTTGAATTACGATTTGCCCGCGAAGTTCGACCGGCTTTCTTGGGAAGACGCATTCAATTTTTACGGCAGCGACAAGCCGGATTTGCGCTTTGATTTGAAAATGCAGGACGCAAGTTTTATGGCTGGACTTTCGGACTTCAACGTGTTCAAGGCTGGAGCGGCGAACTCAAGAATGGAAATCGAGCGACACAAGCGAAGCGGCTTGAAATGCCTTGTCGTGCCAAATTGCGCAGAAAAATTTAGTCGCAAAAATATCGAGGCTTTGGAAACCGTCGCCAAGACTTACAAGGCGAAAGGCTTGGCTTGGATGAAAGTAGTTTCCTCAGAGAACACAAATGAAAACGGCGATGTCATTGAGAGGAATGAAGTGACGAAGCAATCCGCCTCTAAAAAAGCATTCAAATTTGAAGGCGGCGTTTCAAAATTCTTCGCTGGAAAGGAAAGCGAAATCTGTGGAAGACTCGGCGCGGGTGCGAACGACCTGCTTCTTTTTGTTTCCGATGATGATTGGCAGACAGCTTGCACTGCGCTTGGCGCGGTTCGAAAGCAGTTGGGAAAAGATTTGAATCTTTACAACGCGAACGATGAATTTCATTTCGTGTGGATAGTCGACTTTCCGTATTTCGCGTGGAATAAAGATGAAGGTCATTGGGAAACAGAGCATCACATGTTCACGCTTCCTCAGAAAAAATATTGGCAGACTTTGGAAAGCGACCCGGGCGCGGTAAAAGGCGACTTGTACGATTTGGTTTTGAACGGCTACGAACTCGCTTCGGGTTCAATGCGTATCAACGACCCCGCCTTGCAAGAACGCATTTTCAAAATCGTAGGCTACAGCCAAGAGCGCGCGCAAAAGGCGTTCGGATTTTTGGTGCAGGCGTTCAAATACGGCGCACCGCCGCACGGAGGAATCGCCCCCGGCCTAGACCGCTTGGTGATGCTTATGTGCAAGGAAGATTCGATTCATGAAGTTATAGCATTCCCGAAAAACAATCTAGCCGCAAGTCCATTAGACGACTGTCCGAGTGAAGTCGACGCGCAGTTGCTGGAGGACTTGAAGTTGAGACGCGTGGAAAAGGAGTGAGGACGTTTAAAATTATCGTCAAAAATGTTGCCGACAATTTCAACTTCAAGCTTCCTTTAGAAACTCGTTTATTTACTGTCCGCGCTGCAACGAGTTGTAAAATTACAATATCGGAAACTAAAAGACTTGAACCTTTTTTAGTTTCCGATAATTGAGGAATAAAATGAATTTGTTTTACATAAATTATCCTTCTTGGATTCATCCTGAAATTTTTCCAGGCGTTCCGTTTTTGGGAATCTTGCGCTGGTACGGTTTGATGTATGTCTTCGCGTTCGGCACGGCGTATTTTGTGCTCAAGAAAATTTTCAAGGAAGGCGCGTTGGATTCCATCGATAGAAAAACTACCGAAGACGATTTGGCAAGTTTCATCATTACAGGAATAATTTTCCTTTTAATTGGCGCGAGAGTTTTTTCCACGCTTGTATACGACACTTCAGGAAAATATCTCGAAAAACCGTGGCTGATTTTTTGGCCGTTCGACGAAAGCGGACGCTTCACAGGTTTGGCAGGAATGTCATATCACGGCGGCGCAATTGGAGGCACTCTCGGAATGCTCGTTTGGTGCAAAACTCATAAGAGACCTTTCTTGAAATGGGCGGACGCGATGTGCACGGCGATTCCGCTGGGATACACTTTCGGACGCTTGGGAAATTTTTTGAACGGCGAACTTTACGGCCGCATTACGAAAATGCCGTGGGGAATGATTTTTCCGTATGCTGAAAAATTTTCCGCGTCGCTAAAATGGGTGAAAAATTTTGCGAATGAAATCGGCATGCAAATTCCTGAAAGCGGTCTCGTGAATCTGCCGCGCCATCCAAGCCAACTGTACGAAGCTTTTTTTGAGGGAATCGTACTCTTTTTGATTTTGTGGGCGTTTCACAAAAAAAAGCCTTTCGACGGATTTTCGTCCGCGCTTTATCTTGTGGGCTACGGCGCGTTCAGATTTTTCCTTGAATATTTTAGAATGCCGGACGCGGACTTGGGATTTCGAATCGTTCACGACGAGACGGCTTCAATTTCGCAAAACGCTTCACTTTTGAACATTTCTACTGGACAAGTGCTGTGCATAATAATGATTGTCGGAGGCTCGCTTTACGGTTTGGGCGCGTGGATTTTGAGAAAAAAGAAATCAAATGGATCTTGAAAACAATAGTTCAAATCAGTGCTGAAATATGTAGCAAGCCAAAGCATTTGCATCGCAAATCTTTAATTTGCTTACGATCTTTTCGACCTGTTTTTTTTCGAAAAATTTGCGTACGGAATTGAACTTCCACTTTAGTAACGCAAACTCGCTTATTTATCGTTATTTTTCACTTTTTATTAAGGTTCATGGTGAAAATTGCAATTTTTCTCGATAAATCTTATAATGAGAAAATGCACTCAAGAAGTATTTTTGCGCTTTTTTTAATGATGCTCGTTTTGTCTCTGCCGATTTATGCTGGAGACGGCCTTATGTGGGGCGAAAAAAATATCCGTGTAATTCAAACTCAATGGTTCGACATCATTTATTCGGAAGGCAGCAAAGAAAGCGCGGCGTTGCTCGCGCAAAATGCCGACAATATTTATTACGAAATCGCGGAAATGTATGGACGTGAAGCGCAGGTGAGGATGCCAGTCGTCCTTTCTCCGAAGCGCGAAGTCTTTAACGCATATTTTTCTGCGGGATTTTACAATCACATTGTTTTGTATGACACCGCTGTTTCGCGAGATATGCAAGTTTTTTCTGAAGACTTGCTTTCGACTTTTCGCCACGAATTGACGCACGCATATACTTACAATATGAAAAATGCTTTTTGGACAGGTTTCGACAAAGTTTTCGGCGATGCCGTAAATCCTGCGGGACTTTTTATCACTTCGGGCTGGGCAGAAGGCGCGACGCTCACTTCGGAAAGCGCGAAGGGCGAAGGACGACTCAATGACGAATATTCAAAGCACATAGTAAAGCAAGCAAAAATCGAAGGTCGCTTTCCCGAATACGATGACGTGCAAGGCGCGAGCGACAAATATCCTTCGGGCGCATATTACAATTTCAATGGCGCGTTCAATGAATGGCTTCAGGTGAAATACGGCATGAAAAAGTACGCGCAATTTTGGTACAAGTGCGTAAACTTTCAAACCATTTCCATGCGTTTGGCGTTTAAGAAAATCTATGGACTAAAACTAAAAGACGCTTGGCATAATTTTGAAAACGATTTGAAAATTCCAGATTTGCCGCCAAGTCCGCTGCAATCAAGCGCATTTGAAATTTGCGATATTTTTTCTGGAAGCCAAAGAAAGTATTCGCCACGAAATAACGGCGGAGCGATCTTTTCGTGCATCGCGCAATCTGAAAATTCTGTCGCGTGGCTTGAAGAAAAAAGTGGAGCGATTTTTATCGCAAGCAAAGACGATTTGCAAAAAGAAATTCCAAAGCCAAAAAAATTGTTTTGCGTGGACGGAGCGCAAAAAATAAACCTTTCGCGCGACGGTCGTTTTCTCGCTGTTTTTTATGTGAATCAGCAATCTGTGAGTTATGCTCGCAGTGTTAAATTCTATGATTTCCAAGAAAAAAAATGGATTCATTGCGAAGGCGGCGGAATGGCGGATGGAGCGATTGTACAATACGAAAGCAAGTCCTATCTTGTGTGCCAACAATTTTATTCGCAAGCAAAAAAAATTGCGATAAAAACATTGGCTTGCGATAATTCATCGGACGCACAAATTGAAATTCCGCTTGCGATAAATGTTTCGGCAAGCGATTTTTGCGATATCGGGGGCGGACAATTTGCTTTTTTGCAAAAAACTGGACTTGAGCGAAAAATATTTATCGCAAATGTCTTGGGAGAAATTTTGTTCGAGCAAAAAATGCCGCAGGAAAGATTTGCGATAAGAAATCTTTCTTTTGATTTTATCGCAAATAAAATTTATTTTTCATACGCGATTCTGGGCAGCATGCCGCGACTCGGCGAATTTGACATCGCAAGCAAAACATTTGCTTGCGATGAAAACGATATTTCAGGCGGAATTTTCTTTCCCACGAGCATCGGCGAAAATACATTTGTTTACATTGGCAAATTTTATCGCCAAAACAGGCTTTTCAAACTAAAAATTTGCGATAAAAATTTAGTTTTATCGCAAGGTAAAATCTTTTCAAAAAATCAAGACGCTTTATCGCAAGTTGCATTGTCGCAAGAAAGTTTATCGCAAATCTCTGAAAATATTTTATCGCAAATGGTGGAAGCAAGTTTATCACAACTTACAATGTCGCAAGAAATTTTAGAAAAATCTAAAAAATACAATCCACTGAAATATTTTAAAAAAGGCTTGCTTCTGCCAATAAGTTTTGTCACTTCCTATTCGTTTGACCCGCGTTTTGAAAATTATGGACAAAAGCAGCCTTTGCCAATCGGCATAACTTATATGACAAACAATCCGTGGAATTCAAATGTGTTTACGCTTTCAGCAGGATACAGTGTTTATACAAATTCTGTAGGCATTTCGTTTATCGCAAGCGGCGGCACAGACTCTTCGCTTTTTAAATGGAGAGTTCAATCGCAAACTGAATTTGATTTTGCGGCGTGGAAACAGTCGCTTGCGATTGGAAAAATTTCTTCATATTTCCCGTTTGGGAAAAATTCTGCGATTGTGTTTTCAGATGAAACGCAAATTTTTGTCGGACGCGGAAACAATGTTTATTATGAATTTGATTCTAAAAGCAATGTGATTTATGCCTATTCCGGAAATTACGAACTCTTCCCAACACGGACAAATCAGCGAAATATTTTTTATGCGGAAAATGCGGCATCGCTTTATTATTCCTCGATTCACAAATCTGGAGAAGGACTTTATGAATCGGCGGGGCTTGCGATTGGCGCGAAGTTTTTGTGCGCGGGCGTTTTCGATTTGGAGAGCTATGATTTGTACAACGATTTTTTTGTGAATGTTTCGCCGTTCGTGAAAATCGCAATTCCAAAATTGATACCAATATCATGCAAGGATTTTTTTGTCTACAATTTGCCGCTTACTTTAAATTTTGCGATGTTTGGCAAGGCGAACCGCTTTTTGTCGGCTTCTTGCGATGCGATAATTTTTGCGATGGACATTCAAAAGGCTCTTCCGCTTTTGAGCGCGATTTTCATAAACAGGTTTTATTTTTCTGCCGGATATTCTGTTTCCGTTTTGTGCGAGCCGACATCTTTTGGAATCGCGAAAATTGCAACGCTTGCGAACAATGCGTTTTCAGAAAAACTTGCACGTATTGACTATTTTAATTTGACTGGGACGCTTGCGCTTACGCCGAATTTCGGAGTGTTCGCGAACACCACTTTTTACACCGAATTGAAATTTGAAGCGCGATATTATTTTAACCGCCCGCGAAATTATAAGTCGCCATGGGATTTTTTATTTGGCGTCAGTTCGAATTTTATGTTTTAGTTCTTGTGCGTTTTTTTCTTTTGAAAGTGCTTCATTTTTTGCACTTGCGTGTGCACGATTTTTTGTGTATAATGTCATTATGGAAAAATTGAATATTCTTCTTGCCAAAGGCAGAATTTACGAATCAGTCTATGAACTTTTGGGCGATGTCGGTATTTCGATTCATTTGCCAGAGCGTACTTATTTTCCCGTTACGAACCAGGCGGATTTGGCATTTCAAGTGGTGAAACCACAGATTGTCGGTGCGCTTTTGGCGAGCGGAAAGGCGGACTTGGGATTCAGCGGAAAGGATTGGGTTTACGAAAACGGAGTCCAAGGAAAAGTGACGGAAATTATGGATTTGGGATTTGACGGCGTGCGGATCGTTGCGGCAGTTCCGAACACTGTGAATTTTGAAAAAATGGTTTCATCTTCAAACGGAAAAAATTCCGAGCCTGTTACGATTGCCACTGAGTATCAAAATCTTTCCAAAAAATGGATGCGCGAGAAAAAAATCAATGCTACTATTTTCCGCACTTGGGGTACGAGCGAAGGATTTGTCCAAGACAACGGCGCATCGCTCGCACAGATTCTCGTGGACAATACTAGCACAGGATCTTCGTTACGCGCGAACAATTTGAAAATCGTTGACACGCTGATGGAGTCTTCCACGCGAATGTACGCATCAAAAGAAGCGATGAAGGACGAATCAAAAAAGAAAAAGATTTTTGAAATTAAAATGCTTTTTGAAGCTGTACTTAATGCCCGCGGTCGCGTAATGTTAGAGATGAATGTCTTGGAAAAAAATTTTGAAAACTTGGTGCAAGGTCTACCTTCGATGAAAAGCCCGACAATCAGCCCGCTTTTCGGCGAGCGCGGTTATGCCGTGAAAATCGCCGTGCAAAAAAGCGAAGTGCCGCAACTTTTGCCGAAGTTAAAATCGCTCGGCGCGACCGACATCGTTGAGTACGAACTTCGCAAAGTTATGCAGTGAAAACTAGATTGTCGGGGCAAGTCCGACAATGACAAGCAATTCACAGGATTACGATTTATTCCGAGCGAAGTCTTGAGGAATCTTTTTTCGAGGAAAAAATGGAAAGTAAAAAAAATCGAATCGCAACTGTAAAGCGAGAAACTGGAGAAACACAAATTGTTCTCACGCTGAATTTGGACGGAAACGGAATTTGCAATGTGCGAAATCCGATCGGATTTTTTGACCACATGCTTCGCTCGTTCTGCAAGCACGGCCTTTTCGATTTAAGCGGCTCAATTCAAGGCGACCTCAATGTTGACCAACATCACACAATCGAGGACACGGGAATTGTCTTGGGAATGTGCTTCGCGAAGGCTTTGGGCGACTGCGCCGGCATTTTTAGGAGCGGCTCGTTTTTGTACCCGATGGACGAAAGCCTTTTGCGGGCGGCGGTGGATTTTGGAGGACGACCTTATTTGGTTTGTGAAGCGAATCTCGCTGGAACACCGCTCATAAGCACGGACGAAAACGGCAAGGAATACACTTTTCAGACAGACTGCTTCGAAGATTTTTGGAACGGATTCGTGCAGAACGCAAAATGCAATTTGCACTTGGACACGCTACGCGGAAGGAGCGACCACCACAAAATCGAAGGCTTGTTCAAAGCGACGGCGCGCGCAATTCGCAGCGCGGTGGAAATCGATACGCGTCGAGACGGACAAGTTCCCAGTACGAAAGGAATCATTGTTTAGGAAAACAGCATGCTTAAAATTGGTACTAAAATAACACTATTACATTTTTTGTTCCCACACAATTCAAGTCTCACTAATTTATTTTAGCTGTTTTTTCATATAGGTCAGTTCTATACAAAGCGTGGTATGCTCGGATTTTTATAAAATTTACTTTTGATAAACAGTAAATTTACTCGCAGTGAATAATATATTTACCGAGAGCAAATCGATAGTTTACCGCTGATAAACAAGCATTTTACTCATGGTAAACATATAGTTTACTATGAGTGGCTAATATTCTTATCATATTATATGGAAAATTTCAAATTTACATTGAAGTAGAAAATCCCTTGGATTTTAGTAAAATAAGTTTTTTCCAAATTTTTTTATTTTTTTGTTTTTTAACATAATTTTTTAAAAAAAATTTATATGTTATATATAAGGGATTTCACTTTTTTCGGTTTCCAGCTTGCGAATGTGGCTGGATAAAATAATTTTCAGCGTCTTTTTAGGAATAGAAAGATGTGAAAACAGGAGGCAAGAATATGGCAACTACTCAAAATGGCGCGAACAACGCATTTATCAAGTTGCAAAAGTCGGCTAACGGAAGAGTGTCCGTTAAGTTACAAAAGAATCATTTTGCGAAGAATGGGGAGAATAATTTCTTTGGAAAAGTAGAGCGCTACACGCACAGTACGCAGAACATTCTAGATGCCATGTCCGAGTCTCTCCCACTAGTGGATTTGGGAACAGTGACCTGTGTTTTGAACGCTTATGCAAATACCGTATTGAAGTCGCTTTCATCTGGTAACGCAGTCAAATTCGGGGAACTTGGTACATTCTACATAGCGGGAAAGGGCACTGTTGAAGGTGAGGGTGAAAAACCCTGTTTAACTGTCAAATTCTCTCCGACAAAGATTTTGCGTGACGCTGTTCAAAATGTAGAAATCACGGATTCTTCTTTCTTTGAGTGTAATGGAGAAATTGTGAGCATTACTGATGTGACAACTGGTAAATCTGATAGAAGATTGACCGCTTGCGGTTCGGTTCTGTTAGAAGGTAGCGGTTTGAAAATTGGAGGAGAGTCCAGCGGAATATGGTTTGCCCCTGTTTCTGAAAATGGAACCGTTTCAGAGGACGAGAGCGCATGGACAAAGGCGGAATCCTCTTTGGTGTACAATATGCCGTCAAAACTCTTGTTTGCGCTTCCTGCAACTTTGACGGTTAATGGCAACTACAAGATTGTTGTTCGTACTCGTTATGCTGGTAAGGCTGGATACGAGCGCAAGTACCTTATGGAGGCGAGGTCGGATATTGTGAGCATTTCCGCTTGAGAAGGCTTTTCCGAACGCAAAACGCGGGCGCTTCATGGGAAGAATTGTGCGAAATCAAGGACAGTGTTTCAGGCTACTTTTTCATGGACAACGGCACGGCATATTTGCAAGCGAGAATGGTTTTTCCCGCGACTCAAACAGGTTTTCCGTCTCGCGGTAATTGAAATACGCGAAATCCTTGCAGGAAGCGTAGGTCTCGCCGTTGCAAATCACCGTTCCAAGCACGGAATTGTCCTCAATGCTGGTAACATGGGAAGTATAGCGCTCGCGAAATTTGCGCATGTTCCTTGTGAATTCATCGTCAAGGCTCTTTCCGCTCTTCACCTCAAAAAGGCGGGAGACGGCAGGAAACGGGCGGGTTTGCAACGCAGTCCTTGCATCTTGCCGGCGGAACTTTTCGTGGTGTCCTAGAACTCCACCATAAACCGTGTGACTTCCCCCTCCTTTCTTTCTGTCGTGATTTTGGCGTTGTGGGAATCGAGGACAGCCTTCGCAATCGCAAGACCGAGACCATAGCTGTTTTCATCGGATGCGCGCGACTTGTCGGCACGGTAGAATCTTTCGAAAATGTGCGGAAGGTCGTCAGGAGAAATCGCGGTTCCTGAGTTTTCGACCGTGGCGACGATTGATTTTCCTGAACGCCGCAATTGGAAAAAAATCCGTCCCGCTTCGTCAGAATGCTTCATCGCATTGTCAAGCAAAATCATAATCACCTGTTTGATTTCATCCTCATTGCCACAGTAGAAAATGCCGTCCTCAATCTCGTATTCAAAATTTATTTTCCGCTCAAAGACATTGCTTTCAAAAGTGAGGACCATTTCTTCTGCCGCCTTTGAAAGCGAGAATTTTTCCATTTCGATTCTTTTTCCAACTTTCTCGATATAGGAAAGTTTGAGCAGTTTTTGGACGAGGACATCCATTCGCCTGGCTTCCGAAAGAATATGCCTGATGTGCCTGTCGTTTCCGATTTCCGCCTGTAGTGCCTGTGCGTTTATGCTGATTGCGGCGAGCGGCGTTTTGAGTTCATGGCTCGCGTCGCTTATGAACTGCTTTTCACGCTCCAACGCTTTTTCCGCCGGCTCGGTAACAAATCGCGAGAGAAAAAGACTTATCAAAAGAAGAACGAGAAATTCGCAGGCGATTACGAGAATGTCCGTAAGCGGCTTGTAGTCGTCATAATTTTCGTAGAACATATCCAGCAGTTCTTTTTTGTCTATATAATCGGGGCAATCGTTGCCGCCCCAAAATTCCATCAACGCTGTTTTTTTCTCTTCCTCAAAAAGCCTTGTCCAGTATTCGTCAACGACAAAAGAAATTCCCACCGTAACCGATACAAGAATCATTGTCACCGCGACAAATTTTCGTCTGAGTTTTTTTATCAACATTTGCGCCTCCCGCAAATAGTCACTCCGCCATTTCCGCCGAATATCCTACACCTTTCGTCGTGACAATCTGAATTTTTGAATCAAGGAATTTCAATTTTTTCCGCAAAAACGAAACATAGACCTCCACATTGTTGTATTCCGATGTGTCCCACGGTCCCCAAATCTTCGCGAGCATCATATCCTTTGTGAGAATCTGTCCGGCGTTCGACAAGAGGTATTCCGCAAGCTGAAATTCCTTGTTGCCGAGTTTTATTGAATTTTTCCCGCAGGACAATTTCTGCGTTTGCTTGTCGAGCGTCAAGTCGCCGAAGAAAATGGCGTTCTGTCTCGAGTCCTTACGCCTCCGGGTTCTTGCCCGTATTCTCGCCAAAAGCTCCTCCACATCGAACGGCTTCGTGATGTAATCGTCCGCACCAAGGTCAAGACCACTCACCTTGTCGTCAATCTGCGATTTAGCGGTGAGCAAAACAATCGGAACGCCAACCCCCTGCTCGCGGGCGTTCTTCAAAATGTCAAGTCCGCTCAACTTTGGCAGCATAATGTCAAGAATCACAAGGTCGTAAAGCCCGCTCAAAACGCATTCCAGCCCGGAAAGCCCGTCATAAACCGAGTCGACCAGATATTTTTCGTGTTGCAGGACGGTCTCAAGCCCGTCGACGATTTCCCGCTCATCCTCAACTATCAAAATCCGCATACAATTAGTATAGCACAACGCATTGAATAAAGATTGAAAAAATAATTTTTCCTTTCAACGCCCATTCCATTTTCTTGTCGTAGACTCGTCGTATGAAAATCAGAAAGACACTTTTCATCTTCGCGCCTTTCTTTCTCGCCTCGGTGGCATTTGCCGACGGTTTGAGAAAGATGACGCTCACGGCAGACGATGCGGTAAGGATGGCTTTGGAGAACAACAAGAGCCTCAAGCGAGAGGCGCTGCTCTTAAGGAAACATGAGAGGGAGAAACGCTTTCTGTTCGGAGACCTTATCCCCTCGGCGGCGTTGACAGGAGCATTTGAAATTCCGTATTTGAACAAGGCTGAAAACCCCATGTCGTTCCAGACGGAGGTCGTCATGTCGATGGAATTTTCTCCGTCAATCGTCAAAAAAATCGAGCGGACGAAAATTGAATGCGAAATGGGCGGCATAACTATGGAAAAGGCGCGGCGGCTTGTCGAGGCTGATGTTCGGATTCTTTTTCACAGAATAATCTACGAGGAAGAATATGCATCGCATGCGGAGGCGATTTGCGAAACGCTTTCCAATCAGCTCGACGAAATCGAAGCGAAATACAATGCGGGACTGCTTCCAGAAAACGACTTGCTTTCCGCGCGGATTGAACTCAACAAGCAACGCTCGGCATACAACGAGGCCCGCGACGCTGTTTTGCAGTCCAAGGAACTTTTTTTGAGCCTGCTTGGAATTGAACTCAACGATGACTATGAAATCGAGTTCATGTTTGGCTTTCCCTCGGACATTGACTCGTTCCTTTTGGAAACTGAATCGGATTTTCTGCGTCTCCAGTCAGAGGACGCGGTGAAAAACCTCGACGCGGCTTATCTTGAAAAGTCGCTTGCTGCCGCGAAGGCGAAGGTCGACGAGCTTAAAGTCGCAGCTTACGGAGCTACGATTTCAGCCGGCATGAAATTCAATCCGTCCTACGAATTCCATCGTGGCACGGACAGCGCGAGCGGCTGGCAAAAAAACGGTATGTTCACAGTTGGTCTTGCTTGGAATTTTATGAATTTTCTTCCGTTTTCCCCCTCGTCCGTCCAAATCAAGAATGCGAAGGACGACATCGAAAGTCTGAGGATTGAGATTGCCGAGCAACGCGTTTCGCGCAAAACCAAAATATCGGCGAATGTCAGGGAGGCACGACGGCTTGTCGATGCGATAAAAACCGATATTGAAAACCGTGCGCTCGCCGACCAAGCTTACGCGATTGTGTTTTCCGCCTATCAACAAGGTCTCAAGGATTACTCCGCACTTCGGGATGCGAGCGACCAAAAGAAAAACGCGGAGGTGAATGTGCTTTACGACTTGTATTCGCTCATCGCCTTGAAAATAAATATGGAATTGGGAATGTAAGGAGGTATGCAACCATGAAAAAAGCGGTTCTTGTTTTCACCGTCGCCGTTCTGTTTTCTTCGTGCATAAGAAACCGCAACGATGAAATTGCAGACGACAAAGTTGAATTTACAGAGGAAACGAAAATGTTTGTCTCTACAGTTCAAGCGAAAGATGAAATTCCAAAGGAAGAAAAAATGGCATACATAAAAATCAACGGAAGCGTCATCGCAGAAAACAGCGTGAGCGTCTTTCCACAAGTCGGCGGAAAACTCGTGAACACATTTGTGCGTCTGGGAAGCAGCGTTCGCAAGGGCGACGCGATAGCGGAAATCAATCCGTCCGATGCGGGCAGCCGCTACAACAATTATATAGCGCGTTCCACGATTTCGGGTGTAGTCACATCGATTCCGCTAAAAGAAGGAAGCACTGTCTCCACGGAAACGGTCGTGGCAATCGTGAGCGACACAAGCCGTCTTCAAATTCTCTGCGATGTTCCTGAACGCCATGCCGCGTTTTTGAAAAAAGGGCTGCGCGCTCAGGTGAGCCTTGTCGCCTATCCCGATGAAGCATTCGCCGCCCGAGTGGAAACTTTTTCACCCGTAATTGACGAAATAAAGCGCACGAAGCAAGTGTTCCTGGAATTCAACGAGGTCGACGCAAGGATTGAGGCGGGAATGTTCGCGAAGCTAAAACTATTCATCGAGGAATGACCATGGCGGAAAAACTTTTAAATCGCCCAGTACTTGTGCTGGTCGTGTTCGCTTTGTTTTCGGCGATAGGCGTGGCGGTAGTAGGCAGAATTTCAATCGACGCCTTTCCGAACATAGAGGAGCCGATTGTGATGATTTCCACGAGTTATGCCAACGCAGGACCGGAATCCGTGGAGGAGGCGGTGACAAAGCCGATTGAGGAATCCCTTGTCAGTTTGAACAACTTGAAGAAAATCACTTCTGTTTCGATGGAAGGATATTCGGAGGTTACACTCGAGCTGAACCAGGGAACGGACATTGACTCGGCGGTGAACGAAATCCGCGACAAGCTTGAGGAGGCGAAGGAGGCGTTCCCGAGCGGCGTAAAGAATCCGTCAATCCTGCGGATGAGCATGTCGGACTTGAGCGTGCTTTCGCTTGCGGTTCGCGGGGACAAAAGCGAAAACGAACTGGCGAAAATCGCGACGGACTTCATCAAGCCGCGTCTCTTGCAGAGCAACGGGGTGGCGAGGGCGAGCGTCTACGGCGGGCAGACGAAGATTATACGCGTGGAGCTTTCGCAAAACCGGCTCGAGGCATACGGTCTCACGCTTTCACAGGTGGCGGACTCGCTGGCGCTTTTGAACCTTGACTTGGGAGGAGGGAAAATCACAGAGCGGAAGAAGAACTATATCATCAGGACGACGGGCAACTTCAGGAGCATCGAGGAGGTCAACGACTCGATTGTAGCGAACGCGGGTGGATTTGATGTGCGGCTGAGCGACATCGGCGAAGCGAGCGAGGGGTATTTCGACGAGGACTCCGCGGTGTTCATAAACGGCGAGGCGGGCGTTTCTGTGGAGGTGCAAAAGCAGAGCGGCAAGAACACCGTGAATGTCGCCGATGCGCTCTATGAGAAGATTGCCGAATTGAACCGGTCGCTGCCCGATGGCATTGAGATTGAGGTCATCAGCGACAACTCGGTTGAAATTCGCTCGACAATGCAGGCTCTCGTTAAGTCCGCGTGGCAAGGGCTTTTGCTTGCGGTGCTGATTCTGTTCGTATTCTTGAAGTCGCTCAAAAGCACTGTCATCATCGCAATTTCAATTCCACTTTCAATTTTGGTCACGCTGCTCGTGATGGCTCTCTGTCATGTTACGCTGAACATGATGACGATGGCTGGTCTGATTCTCGGAATCGGAATGATTGTAGATGCTCCGATTGTGGTTTTGGAAAACATCGTCACCTACAGAAGCCGCGGACTGGACGCAAAACGCGCGGCAATCAAGGGTACAGACGAGATGGTCTTGTCGGTGCTGGCAGGAAACCTCACGACAATCTTCGTGTTCATTCCGTTTCTGCTTTACAAGGAGCGACTTGGCGTTATGGCGCTTCTGTTCGAGGGGGTAATTATAACAGTTGTAATTACAATCATTACCAGTCTGTTCGTGGCATTGCTTTTGGTTCCTGTTTTGGCGGGTCACTTTCTGCCGATTACAAACAGAAGCGAGCGTCCCGTGAGAACACAATTCTTCATAGGGCTGTATGGTCTGTTCGACGCGGGGTTCAATGCGATTTTGCGTGTCTACAAAAAAATCCTTCTATGCGCAATGTGTCATAAAAAGACCACTCTTGCCATTGCCACCACGGTTTTGCTCGCCACGGCGGGTCTTGTTCCGTTCCTGAACATCACGATGATGGCGGAATCTTCCTCACGAATTGTGACGCTGAATGTGACGCTTCCCGTGGGAACGCCATTCCAAACCACGAGGGAAGAGATGCTAAAGTGGCAGGAAATCGCGATGGACGAAATTCGCGGCTACAGGAATGTCATCGTGAGCATCGGGGTGTCGAACGACAGCTTCAACCTCTCGTCGAACAAGGGGTCGCTCGACATTTTCCTGGAGGACGAAAGACAGGGAGGCGACACAGCCGCTTCGGTCAAGCGGAAGCTCCAGTCGCACTTTGGTGAATTCATAGGGGCGAGTTTTTCGTTCGGCTCGGATCTTGACGACGCGGTTTCCGGAAGCGATATCGACATAGCGGTGAGGGGAACAAGCCTTGTGCAGACAAATGCAGTCGCAAGGAGAATATGCGAGGTCGTACAGAACACGCCGGGACTTTCCCAGCCAGTGAGCGACATGGCGGAGGGATTGCCGCAAATTGAAGTTGTCATAGACCGCGACAGGGCGGCCTCGTTCGGCGTGACGGTGGCGGACATTGCGAATGAAATCTCAAACTGCGTAAACGGCGTGAAGGCAACGACCTACCGTGCCGATGGAAAGGACTTGGCGATGTATGTCCGCTACGAACTCGCTGACCGCGGCGAGTCAATTGACCTGGACTCGATTTTCGTGCGGGGAAGGGAAACGCTTGTGTGCGTGGCGAACCTTGCGAGAATCAAAAAGGGGGTCGGTCCTGTCACCATCAGGCGTGAAAACCAAATCCGCACGATTCACATAAAGGCGGACATTCAGGACGGAAGACGCGCGGATGCGGTGGAGAAAACGCTCGCTGAAAGAATCAGTCGAGGAGTGAAAATACCCGATGGCGTTTACATTTCGTTTGAGGGGTCGTGGCAAAAAATCATCGGGCAGCTTAAGACTTTCGGCGTGATAATCGCGCTCGCGATTCTGCTCGTGTTCGGAGTGATGGCGGGAACCTACGAGTCGTTCAAGGCTCCGCTCATCAATTTGATGACGATTCCCTTCTTGCTCATCGGCGTGGTGCTGATTTACTTTTTGACAGGTCAGCCGTTTTCAATCATATCCGCCATCGGCATCGTGATGCTCGTGGGAATGGTCGTCAACAACGGCATTGTCCTTGTCGATGCGACCAACCTTATGGTGAGAGGCGGCATGGAACTGGATGAGGCATGCATCCGCTCCGGAGCAAGTCGTCTTCGTCCTGTGCTAATGACGACGCTCACAACGGTTCTCGGCACAATCCCCATGGCTTTGGACTCGTCGGGAAATTCCGCGATAATCCAGCCGATTGGCATTGGCATTGTCGGCGGTCTTCTGTCAAGCACATTCGTCACGCTGGTTGTGATTCCAGTGGTATATTCCTTGGTCATGAGAAGGAGGGGGTGCGGTGAAGCAGAGTGCAGTATAGGACAAGAAACATAGAAATGCAGATCTGGATTGCGGGAGAGGCGGATGCAGGTGGAGCGTACAAAAGAATAGCGCTTGATTTATTATTTCCGAGCGTGATATACTGTAAGTCGTGAAATATAAAAGAATTATAAAAAGAGCGCGACAGTTTGTATGGGAGGCACAATGATTTGGAACACGCTTTCACCGTTCTACGATTTTTTTGAGACGCTCTATAATGGAAAAGTCTTCAAGGGCATCGCGAAAGAAATAAAGAACTATGTGAATGCCGATGATGTCGTGCTGGAATGCGCGTGCGGAACAGGATTACTTTCCGTGCCGATTGCCGAAAAATGCAAGAGCCTTGTCGCGACGGACTTTTCCGACGGCATGATAAAACGCGCGGAAAAAAAACTCCGGGGCTTTTCCAATGTGGAATTGCGCAAAATGAATATGCTTGAAATTCCGTATAGCGACAATTCGTTCGATGTGGTTGTCGCGGCAAATGTCATCCACCTTTTGGACGCTCCCGAAAAGGCAATGCGAGAGTTGCTTCGTGTTTGCAAAAAAGGCGGAAAAATGGTAATTCCCACATACATAAACAGGCAGAGGAAAAACGCCATGCTTGCCGCGGGGCTTTTGGAAAAAATGGGTGTTGATTTTAAAAGACAG
Source organism: uncultured Treponema sp. (assembly GCA_910584475.1). GTDB lineage: Bacteria > Spirochaetota > Spirochaetia > Treponematales > Treponemataceae > Treponema_D. Next base: position 8,967 of record CAJUBD010000024.1, on the reverse strand, counting down.
TTCAATCTTGATTCATACAAGGATTTTTTTTCAAGCATGGGACTTGAGAATGTCCAATACAAAACAGTCGATGGACGAATGCCCTGCGTGTTCGCAATCATTGAGAATGTGTGAAAGGGGATTTCAGAGGAGACAGATAAAAATGTCAGGAAAATATAAATTCAGTTTTGACATTTGGAGCCTGTTGTTGTTTTTGGTCGTTATGCTCCCTACTTTCATTTGGCTCGCTCTTCCTCCTCCAAATGACATATTAAGATGCGGGTCAATTACAAAGTCCCTTGATATGGTCGCCTCGATATGTCAAGTATGTATGATTGCGATTCTGTGCTTTTTAAAAAACACGGAATGTGAAAAAATCCGCTTCACGCCTTTTATTGTAATCACCGTGTTTTGTTGCCTGCTTTATTTCGCAGGCTGGATATTTTATTATGCTGGAATAGTGAATGTGGTCGTAATAGTGGGGCTGACCATTTTGCCGTGCCTTGCGTTTTTGTTTTTCGCCATCGACAGAAAAAACAATGTCGCGCTCATTCCCGTTTCAATTTTTACGGTTTGCCACTTTGTACACGCAATGGTCAATTTTATAGGATAAGGACGCGCAGAGAACGGAATCATTTGCGGGCGGACACAGGTGTTTGGAGAGATTGCAAGATGAAAAACAATATTATCATTGCGGGTGTTCCGAGGGCGGGAAAAAGTACGATATCCCATCGGCTGGCAAGGCAGTATGGGTATCAGCATATCAGCATGGATTCAATCATAGCGGGATTCGAGAGGTGCTTCCCCGAGACAGGGGTGAACACTTATGCCGGATTGTCTTCTAGGGACACCTTGCATTTAATTAGCGGTAAGATCGCGCCCTTTGTAAGGGCAATGCTGGACTCGGGCGAATACGATGAATATGAACCCGGCATGGTGCTGGATATATATCAGCTTTTGCCAGAGGACTATATGAAATACATCCATGGGGCAAACTGTGAGATTGTCTATTTTATCACATCGGATGTGACAGCGGAAGAGCGGTTCGCGATTCAAAAGAAATATGATACGGAGAAAGACTATACCTTTTACAAATCGGATGAGGAGCTTCGGGAGGACGCGGTATATATTGTGGAGCAAAGCATTTGCATTAGAGAGCAATGTCAAAAATACGGCTTGCCCTATTTTGAAACCGCAAGGGACAGAGAGCGGGCGTTCCAACGCTTTTTGCAAGATTTCAGTTTTCAATAGTCGAAAGCACCTCCGACAAACGGGATTAGTGAGGGAGGATTTTGTCTATGAAAATAAGGTGCGTGTGGGAACATAACGGCGACGACAGCATTTTGCATTTGTATACAGTAGAAGATACAAAAAAGGAATTGGAAGAAAGGTGCGTTTAAAATTGTCGCTAAAATGGCGCGACAATTTTAACTTCTAGTTTGTCGGTGCGGAGCCCTTGCCGAAAACTCGCTTATCCATTGTAACTTCTTATTTCATTTCCGCCGCCTAATAAAATTGCAGTTTGCCGCTTTGCGATATTTGAATTTGGAAATCTACTCAATGTCAGTGCGAATGGTAAATTCAGAGGGAATGTTGAAAATATCCTTCTTCAAAAAAAGCGGGTAAAAATACTCATTTTTTAGTCTTTCAAACTCCAGCCATTCAAAAGTATGCGTATGCTGACCTTCCCTTGATACAAATACTTTTCCCCTTGAAAGCAAGTCTGTTTTTGTAATGTCCATTAAAAAATAAATGCAAAGCTCGTGATAATCCATTTTGCCCACATCTTCCGTGAAAAAGGTCTGGCTCAGATACAACGGACGAATGATGCCCGGAACGACGCCCAGTTCTTCTTGAACTTCCCTGATCACCGCTTGCTCCGCCGTCTCTCCCATTTTAACTCTCCCGCCCGGCAAATAAAAATAAGGAGAACGCTCGTCATGCATCGCCAAAATTTTATTATCCGAAATCATCATTGCACACGCTCTGTAATTAAATTTCTGATTGTCAACTTTAAAGGAAATGTCCATTGTATGCCCTCCGTATGTCTTGTTCGGCAGTTTGCTTCGCTTGTCGTTCAGATATTGAGCAGTTCGGCGTGCGTTCCTGTGCGCGAAAGCGTCAGAATCAGTTCGGATTTGTTTTTTATGTATACCAAGAGCCAGTCTGGTTGAATATGAAGTTCCCGAAATTTCGTAAGTCGTCCTTTAAGCTTATGGTCGCGATATTTCGCAGGAAGACGCTCGCCGCGCCGCAACAGTTCAAGCACCTCCGCCAACTTGTCAAGGTCGCGGTTTTGTTTTTTGGGAAGACGGACATCTCGTTCAAAACTCGCAGTGCGTATTAACTTGTATGTCATGCTTTGTACTTCGGCGCAGAATCCGCAACAAGCAAATCATCCATAAATTCTTTGACGGAATCATACCGCTTGGCAGGAATGCGCCCTTCGGAAATGTCGAGTGCCTCCTTGCATGCGGCGAGCGTTTCTTCGTTCCAGTCCTCGTCCGCCTGAATCTTGAACGGAATGCCGCGCGTGCGGTTCACCGCTTTGATGAAGATGTTCACTGCCGTCGAAATCGTCATTCCCATCATTCCGCAGATTGAGCCGAATTCCTTCTTGTCTTCCGCATCAACATTCACCGTAATTGCCGCCATAATCCATCACCTTATGTTATAATATATGAATATCATAATATAATCCTCATAAAAATGCAATGAATTATATTCCAATTTGCAATTCGAACATTCTCGCATAAATGCCATTTCTTGCTTTGAGTTTGGCGGGTACGCCTGCTCTGCAACCTTGCCGCTTTGTGAAAAACACGCCCAACATAGGATTGCTGAGGGCAGCTCGTATCTTGACAGAGTTTTACATTAAAGCATTCCATTTTAGAATCCCAATTTATGCAATAATGTTTCTATGTCGGCAGACTTCAATACTTTTCCCATAGATACCACTTTTTCATTTACAACAAGTGCGGGCATACTCATTACGCCGTATTCCATGACTTTTTGCAGATCAGTCACATATTCTACTTCCACAGAAAGCCCCATTTTCTTAACAGCTTTCTTTGCATTTTCAAATTGTGCGTAGCAGGACGCACAACCCGAACCTAAAACTTTGATGCAACAAACACCGTTTTCCGCTTCGGGACAACAATCGCTTGTAATCTCTGTTGTTTCGGACGCAGGGCAGTCGGAATTGCAAGCACAAGCAGGGGCTTTCTTTTCTTCCTCTTTCTTTTTTCCAAATAATGCCATAATAAAGTTCCTCCTTTTATTTGAGATTTAAGAGTTCTTCTGCTATACGAACAGCAGAAGCCACCATTTTGGGGCAAAATTCTGTAAACAAATTATGCTTTTTTGCATATTCTTTCCCTTTGCAGGTTGACAAATCGCAACCTAACAATTCTTTGCAAATATAAGAACCGTTTTCCTCACAAAATTTTTCAAGGAATTTTACTGTTAGTTCATTTGTTTGTAATCTGCTGTCTAAGTCACCGATTTCACTTTGACCGTATTTTAAGCCCAATGCCATTAAAGCTCCTGTACACGCTCCACACACTTCGCCTTTACACATACCGCCTCCAAAACAACCGCCCAATTTAAGGGCTTGTTCTTCGGTTATGCCTAAATCTTTAGAAAAAGCAGCCAAAACAGCTTGTGAACAATGAAATTTTTGTGAGAATAATTTTAATGCCTTATCGGTATATCCCATTATCTATTCCTCTTTTAAATTATAAAATTTTGTATTGCATTGAAAAAGTAACCAACAAGAATAATGCCAATCGTACAGATTGCAATAAAAATAGCAAGCAATTTAGGTTTAACAGCTTTACGCAGCATAATCATTGACGGCAAAGACAACGTAGTTACGCCCATCATAAAGGACAGGACAACACCAAGCCTCGCACCTTTTGCCAAAAGTGCTTCGGCAATCGGGATTGTGCCAAAAATATCCGCATACATGGGAACACCCGCAACCGTAGCAATCATAACGCCGAAAGGATTTCCCGTTCCGAGGACACGCACAATAAAATCTTCGGGTATCCAGTTATGAATGAATGCACCGACAGCGACACCGATCAAAACATAGAGGGCTACTTTTTTTGCCGTAGATACGACCTGTTCCCATGCGTATTTCATGCGGTCTTTGAAATGCAGTTCTTCCCCCTCCACATCAACAGACTTTCCGTTTCGGATAAATTCTTCCACTTGCGTTTCAAGGTGCAGTTTCTCAATAAGTGTGCCACCTGCAACCGCTATCACAAGCCCAAGCACGACATAAGTTATTGCAACTTTCCACCCAAATATGCTCATAAGCAGGACAAGCGAGCCTAAATCAACCATAGGAGAAGAAATCAGAAAGGAAAATGTCACGCCTAATGGGAGTCCGGCACTTGTAAAACCGATAAACAGCGGAATTGATGAACAGGAGCAGAACGGTGTCACTGTACCAAGCAAAGCCGCAATCATGTTTGCACCGATACCATGAAATCTGCCAAGAATTTTTTTGGTTCTTTCCGGCGGGAAGAAACTTTGAATGTATGAAATAAGCAAAATCAACACGCCCAAAAGCACCATGATTTTAATTGTGTCATAAAGGAAAAACTGTATACTGCCGCCGATTTTAGTTGTAGTATCTAAACCGCATAAATCAAGTAAATTTCCAATCAAACGGTTTAGCCATTGCATACCAAGAATTTCATTCTGAAAGAAATCCCAACCTGTCTTTAATGTTTCCATAGCCCCCCCCTCATTTATAGAAATATTGAAATGTATCAATATAAAACTTTTTTGAAAAGCCATGCAGGACATAAGTATTTTTACCTGTCACAACATGACTTATCTTTACTGGAACTCTTTATAGTCATAAGGGATTGCAGATATTCTATTGCTATTGCAACGCCCTCTTCCGATATGGAATAGTACGCCCATTTCTGCTCTTTCCGCATAACCACGATACCCGAACTGCAAAGGATTTTCATATGATGCGATAATGTTGGTTGTGAAATGTGCAGATTGTCCAACAGTACACAAGCGCATTTCTCTCCTGTAAGTAACTGTTTCAAAATCTCAATACGGTTTTCGTCACAAAATGCCTTGAAAATCGTTGGTATCTTTCTTTCGTCAATCAGCTTTGCCACCTCCCTTGAATCCGTCTATATCACTATTATATTCACACATTGAAATTTGTCAATATGAAAAAATAAAATAAAAAAATTTGAAGAAATTTTGACTCAGCAAGGGCTGGAAGAAAAAATATTTCCTCGGCTTCTACTGCAAGACAATCACAGACGAAGAGGACACGCTGCTTTTTATTCCTTGTTTCGACAAATATTATGCGGCGACTACGGACTTCATCGCGGCAAATTTGCAAGAGCCGAAAAGGGTTTGGATTTGGGCGCGAGGAATGTCGCCTCCCCCTTGAACGCAAAACGGGCCGGCGTGAAAACTCTCTGCGCAATCAAAGGCGACAGGTGCTACGACTGCAAAAGCCATGGAAGAATTTGCCGTGGACTTCCGTCTTGTGGGGCAAGCCGATGGCAGGCGAATTTGAGGTAATCCTCTTCAACGAGAATCCAGGATATTGAATTTGCAAAAATGGAAAGAACTCCGCGCATAAATTTTGCGGTGTTCAAAGACGGAAAATGGTCGTCGCATTGTTAAGCGGACACAATGAACTTGCCGTCGTCTTTTACTTCCACAACTTCTCTTTCATAACGAATATCGCCATAGCAATCAGCAAGACAATGGCAACAACAAACGAAGTCGCATTTTGAAGTGATTGCCCAGCGGCCGAATTTATTAAAACATCCCAAGCCGCTCCCACTCCCCAAAAGAACGGAAAAATAATAAAAATGTTGCGCGTTATGTAAAATACGGAGCAATACATAATTCCAACAAAAAACAACTTCAGAAATTCTGGTTGGAATCCCGCATGATGCAAACTATAAAACAGTGCCGTCAATAATATCGCGGGAATAATTCCAAACGCTTTTTCAAAGTAATGCCGCATAAAACCATATATGCAAACCATTTCAAATATTCCTGCAACCAAAATATAACTGATGGCAAACAGAGATTTGTAGCCAACAGCAATCGCTGTTTTATTTCCGAAAATAAAACTCGCCAACAAGAGTACTGCCAACCCCAGATTTAAGACAAGGCTTGTTTTTAATTTGCGTTTTGTAATTCCGAGTGCCTCGAAAGAGTGTTCTTTTGAGCGGACATATAAAAGCGGAAAACAAAATCCTACCACGAATATCATCAGAAAGTCCCACAAAATTATGTGCAAGACAGTTTCCGCTTGTGTGTCTTCAAACAAAATCATCGAGGTGCTCAAAAGTATTATCACTAGTCCTGTCGCGAATGCCACGGCAGTACTTTTTTGCGGTTCAAATCTAAATAGTTTCATTCCGTTTTTCGCCCTTCTTTTTGTTGGTAAATCCGCCCAAAATCTTTAGAGCAAGTTCTTCCATAACATCAGCCTTGCTGATGGCGATTCCATGTTTTTCATCGCCCAATACCAGCAAAGTGTCTCCCGGGTTGATGTTGAAAAGTTCCCTTGCTTCTTTAGGAATGACGATTTGCCCTCGCTCTCCAACTTTCACCGTTCCAAATATGTGTTTTCCTTTTGGTAAATTCATATTTTACCTACTTTCATAGAAATATATTTTTCATACTTTTCATATTTATTATATTAGTTCAATTGGAATGTGTCAATAAGCATATTTTAAAATCTACAAGTTATTTTGGAAGGAAATTGATTCTATGCAAGATAGTTTTTTTATGATATATTCTAATTAAAATTGTGCGATGGTATGATAAAAGGCTTATTTTTGAGTTTTATAATTAAGTGGGAGAGCGTTTGGGAAGGCGCGCTGACTTTGGAGCAGACTGAGCTTGCCATGAAGCATACGCTGTTCCGTGTTTCGGTATGGGACGGAGAGAAAATTGTGGCGATGGCGCGGATGAACGGCGACTTGGGGGCTTGACTATTACATCAAAAGAGATTGACTGTAGTAAAAAATCCAGCTTGTTCAGATGGTTGATAGGACTATAAGGAAATACAGCGGAGAGCGTGAAATGGTAGGTATCTATTTTAGTGGGACGGGAAATACAAAATATTGTGTCGGCACATTTTTAAAATATTATGATGATTCCAAAACAGAAATGTACTCTATTGAAGAGGATTGCGCGATAGGGAAATTAAAAGAAAGCTCTGATATTGTTTTGGGATATCCGGTTTATTATAGCGATATACCTATGATCGTAAGAGAATTCATAAATAATCATTCAGAATTTTTTGCGAATAAAAATATTTTTATCATAGCGACAATGGGGCTGTTTAGTGGCGATGGAACAGGATGTTCAGCAAGGCTTTTAAAAAAGTATGGAGCCACTATATTGGGTGGATTGCATTTGAAAATGCCTGATTGTATAGGAGATGTAAAGGCATTGAAAAAGCCGGTTGAAAAAAATGTAAGGATTGTAAGAGAGGCGGACCGCAAAATAAAGCGAACGGTTGAGAATATAAAACATAAAAAGTATAGTCAAGACGGACTTACAGTTATCAATCATTTAGCAGGGCTTTTTGGTCAAAGGCTATGGTTTTACGGAAAACCTTACAGACTTAAAGAAAAGATAAAAATTGATTATAAAAAGTGCGTTTCATGTGGCAGGTGTTCCCAAATTTGCCCTATGGGAAATATTAGAATGATTGAAAACAGACCTATACCGCAAAATAAATGCACCTGTTGTTATCGGTGTTTTAGTAGTTGCCCTCAAAAAGCAATAACATTGATAGGTAATAAAGTGATAGAGCAGTCTATTATTGATAAATATCTGAATGTTATTTTGCAAAATAAGGGATAATGGAGAAAAATGTGGCGGAATTAACATCAATGATAAATATCGGTAAAGAAATGGCAAAAAAACTTATGTCTGTCGGGATTGAATCTTCCGAAGAACTTCTTGAGGTGGGCGCAAAGGACGCATTTCTCAAGTTAAAACAAAAATATCTGAATGTATGTCTTGTGCATTTGTATACATTGGAGGGTGCAATTCAAAATAGAGAATTCAACAGTCTTTCAGAAGATACGAAAAAAGAGGGTTTAAAGTGTCCGCCAAAATGCTGTCGGACACTTTAACTCGAGTTTTGTCCCAAAACTCGTTTATTTACTGTCGTTTCTCATTCCATTGCGAAACGACCTTTTCAACATCGCAGGAAACTGAAGTTTCCTGCGATGTTGAAAAATAAGGAGTTGAAGGAATTTAGCGATTCTTTGAAAAAGAACGCTAGCGAAAATCCCGGTATATAGAGAAGCTGAAAATCATAGAATGCAAATTTGAAAGGAGTTGTATCTTATGGAAGATGTTTGGATGGATAGGGCGATGTATGAATATTAGTATTGAGCCTATATTGATTGAACAAAAATCTGTTTTCATTCAGATGATGGAATTATATAGATATGATTTTTCGGAGTTTTCCAGTGATGATATAAACGAGTATGGATACTTTGGCTACTCGCATATTGACGATTATTGGAATGAGGAGGGAAGATATCCCTTCTTTATTAGAGTTGATGGAAGGCTTGCGGGGTTTGTTTTGGTAAGGTCTTGCTGTGAACATACTCATTTGTCTAATCCTCACAATATAGCGGAATTTTTTGTTATGAGAAAATATCGCCGCAAAGGGGTTGGTAAAGAATCGGCTGTGAAGATTTTTGATATGTTTCCCGGCGGATGGGAAGTATCACAGTGGGTAAACAATCTGCCTGCCCGGAGTTTTTGGAGGGAGGTTATTAGCGAGTATACAAATGGAAAATATGATATATTTACCACAACAGAAAAGAATGAGGTTGGATTTACATTGTCAATACTTTTTTAGAAAAAAAATAAAAAAAATTTTCTAACTTAATATGTTTTTAAGTGTAATGCCTAACCGCAACTTGGACTAAAACAGGAAAGCTAATAAGGTGTATA
>CAJUBD010000023.1 GCA_910584475.1 uncultured Treponema sp. | reverse complement strand
AAACCACCTTATAAGCTTTCCTAAAAAAGTCCAAGTTCACTTTGGGCAGGACAATTTCATTGTGATGCGGATTGTAGTACATTGTGTTTTCTCCTCGATTTTCTCAATTTTGAGGCATGCAATTTTATAAAGATTATATATTCATTCGCAATATAATTCAATTAGATGTTTTTTGGGAAAATCTCAACTGTTAATTCCAGTCTTTCCATATATCAGGCTGGTAGCCCACCGTAGCATCGGTCTTTCCATTTCGGACAATCGGCTGTATCAACAATAACGGATTTTCCAAAAGCTTCTCTTCTTTTTTGCTGTCGTCAAGATAGGCGAATGAAGCGTAGTCCTTGTTGTTTTTGTCTGCGAGTGAATCAATGGCGGATTGCCTGTCTCCTGTTCTTTTCGCCACCGAAGCAATGACGCTTTCAAGCTCTCCTTTTGAGATGCCTTTTTCTTTGAGGTCAACTTTTTGCACAGAAATGCGCCGCTCGCTAAAGTAGCGTTCCGCCTTTTTTGTGTCAAACGATTTGCTTGTTCCGAAGATTTGGATTGTCATGTAGTGTTTCCTTCTAAATTATAATTGTTTTGCGTGGTGTTTTTTAATTTTAACTTACTTCTAAATTTAAATTAACTTCAACGATTGCATGGTCGGAGAATTCTTTTACATTTCTATCTATTTTGGCAGGATTTGGAGCAATATTTAATGAGGTAAATATATGATCATCTTGCCAATTATATTCTAAACTTGTATTTTCTTCAGGCAAATCACATTCATTCAACTTTTTGTTGTTTCCCTCAAGAAGTGGCTTAAAAAAGTTCTCATTGAATTTAAATTGTGGATAGGAATCATCATGTTTTCTATCTGCATTTAAATCGCCACCAATTATCAAATTTCCCTTCTCAATCAATTCGTTTGAAAAAACATTTTTTAAATGCTCAAGCCCAAATATTGGCAAAGATGAATTAGTATCAATATGCACGCTTGCAATAAAATAACTTTCAAATTTTATTATCATTATTTTCCCTTTTGAGAGTTCATCTTTAGGATAAAGTGCCTTTTCTTCAACAATTTTTTTATCTTTATTTTTTTCGGAAATGTAAATTGCCGTTCCCCACGATGTTTGCTTATGAACTGCCGATGTATGATATTGACGCCAAAAAACTCGACGCTTTGTATTTTTATCATAGAAGACCTTTAAACCATCGGAAGAAAACGAAATGCATTCAAAATAAGCATCGGGTTCGATACATTCTTGCAGCAAGGCAATGTCTAAATTTTCTATTTGAAAAATTTTATTCCAAGCATTTTTCTGCCGTTCTATAGCATTTCCATGTTTCCAAGCTTCCATATTCCAAGTAATAATTTTAAAATTTCTCATGATACCTCCCCCTCTCACAATTCCATTATATCACACACTATAAAAAAATCCTCACAGTTTCATATAAGAATGCAACAAAATGCGCTCAATCATTCGGCGACTGTTTTGCGTCGCGTACCAAAAGAACAGGATGATGACCGCGACAATCATCAGCAGGGCATAACAAATTTCCCATATCAACCTGAACGACCTTGATGTTTGTGATTGTCTCATAATAATCTCCATGGCATCGGCTCTCCAAAGCCGCAGAACATCAGTTTCCTAATAATTCTATGATACCATTTTCAAAGATAATATTCAAATGTTCGCTTTTAAATTATCACGCAACTATGCACTTATAATCATATTTTCTTCAACACATTCTTCTAGAAATGTATATTTCTGGCATTCAAACAAATCATTCGGTAAGTTTGCCAATCTATTTTTTGTAACTTCTATCGCTTTGTCGCTTTTATCGATGCCTATCCACTTTCGACCGAGTACCTGTGCCGCAGCTAAAGTCGAACCTGACCCACAAAAAAAGTCCATAACGATGCTGTCTGGATTTGAAGAAGCGGAAATTATGGTTTTAAGCATATCGAAGTTTTTCTCTGTAGGATAAACAGGATATTGGCTGTCTTTAAATTCCCAAATGTCCTGCATTTTTTTTCCATCTTTTTCATCGGCATAAATGATTCTCCTTGGAACATTGTTCCCAGACCACTCTATCAAGCCCTTTTCGTCAAGTTCTTCCAACTCTTTCGGATCACATCGCCAATGTCTGCCCTTTGGCGGAAAAAGTCCTTTGAACGCACCGCCGGTTACGCCGTCCTTCGTTTCTCCTGGAGCATGAACAGGCACGGTGGTATATGCCCTGCCATTTTTGTCCACTTTTTTGAAAAGTTTTTTGACATCATCTTCTGTATAAGGAATCTTTGGAGAATTCCAAATCAGATTTTTAGATTTTGAATAAAATAAAATCAAATCCTTGATATTTCCATAAGCCTTTCGCTCAAAATTCTTTGGATTACATTTTATTCTAGTAATGTCATTTTTAAAATTTTCAGAGCCAAAAATTTCATCCATGACTATTTTTATGTAATGTCCAATTTTATAGTCAATATGCAAATAAATTGAGCCTCGGTTACTTAAAAGTTCACGTGCAAAAATCAAGCGTTCTCTGATAAACTCTATAAAATTTTCGCCTTTTAAAGTGTCCGTGTAGGCGATTTCATCATCTCGAGAAGCACTGATTGTGTTGGCTCGATTTTTTGACATTGTAAAAATTCCATCTGTAGAAAACGGTGGGTCAATGTAAATCAAATCAATTTTGCCGTTCAAATTGTATTCATTTAAAAGCGTTCTAAGGGCGGTCAAATTGTCCCCCTTAATCAACAGATTGTTTTCTCCATCCCATTTTCTGTTAAAAAAAAACGACTTCGTATTTTCAAATATTTCCTTTTCGTTTTTTTTTCCTTTATAAAATAGTTCCACCAAAAACTCCTAAAGAGAATACAGAAAATTACGCAAAACAAGTGCGGACATTATATTTTCATTTGGACAGTTTTCTGTAACAGTCCTGTACATCTTGTTTTGTGTTTTCAGCCAAATGACGCCATCCAAAATGGCAATTTTTATAGCGTTTACATTTGGTTCTGTCAAAGTACGCATCGCATCATCAAGTTGTGCGTCTTGATGTCCGCCAAAATCCGATATGAATTTAGCTTCGCCTATGACATATTTCCCATTGAATCGACCTACAAAATCCAAGCCCTTGTCTCGATTGTAATTTACAGTTCGCCTTCCCCATTCTTGCATTTCGGCATCCGAAGTATCCAAAATCGCATCGTCATTTGTTGACATAAAAACATTGAGTGGAACTGGCATAATTCCCAACGCCTTAGTTTTGCACCAACGCTTAAAAAGCGGCCCAATTTGACGATTTGTTTCTTTTGGCTCTGTGCACCGTTCATATATCCTGTCCAAACCCATGTCGTAAAGGCAGCCGCAAAGCCTTGCGACTGTCTTTGGATTGAGTTTCACGGCATCGGGAAAACGCTTCAAAAACGCGACATAAGAATCTTTCATTGGGAATAAATCCAAATGCAACAAATATTTTATCAAAACATCGTTATCTTTCTCTTCAAAGGCTTTTTCTATCAGCGACCACCTTTGTCCATCAATCGGACGCGGCGGATTCGCGCTCATTGGATATACTGAAAAAAGCATGTCCAAATAATTTCTCTGATTAGCGAATGAAATACTTTCTTCCAACCAATAATTCATAATAACGATTCCTACAATTATTCTACAACTGATTGTATTGGAATATTCTAGCGGATTTTCGCCTTTTAGGCAAGCCTGGTGTAAGAATTATAGAACTACTTTACGCCCTCTATTTTATCGCGACAATGACCGCGAACTTTTGGTTTGAATATACGCACTCCACTTCCGTAAAACTGCATTCCTGAAGCATTCTCACCTCCTCCTCAACGGAAATTTCCCTGTCGAATTTTCTTCTCTCCCTCCACCGCTCAATATCTTTTTGCGTCAAATCGCTGTCCTCAAACCCTTTTATCCAATAACCATCAAACCACCTGCCCACCGTTTGCGAGGCGGCGCAAAACTGGTCGTAGTTTACAAACAGTCCACCCGCCGAAAGCCTTTTTGAAATGGTGGAAAACAGCTTTTTCTTCTGCCCATGCTCCAAATGATGAATGGACAACGCGGAAATCACACAGTCAAATTCCAACGCGGGAAGCTCCTTTGAATAATCAGACACCTTGAATGTCACGGTGTCTATATCCGCGAATCTCCTTCTTGCCACATCCAGCATTTCGTCCGCTATGTCCACGAGGGTGTATTCCGCCGATTCAAATTTTTTACGCCAATAATAGGTTAAAAGTCCAGTTCCCGCTCCCAAGTCCACAATTCTTTTCGGCGTTCGGATATTCGCCGCGATAAAGTTCGTGGTCGCTTCATAGAATTCATCGAAGCAGGGAATAAAGGCGCGACGGTTCGCGTCATATTCCTTTGCAATGCCATTAAATTGCCACTCTATGTCCATGGACTTCATTTTATCACACCACTTTAAATAAAATCAAGGGCAGGATATTACTCCACCCAACGATGTTGTTGTCCGAATAAACGAGATAGCCGTTCATAACTCCATTTTTGATGAGTTCCTTCACCTTTTTCCTTCCTTAATTTTTGAATAGCAAAAAAGTTTCAAGTTTTTCGCTATTCAAAAACGCAACTTCGCAATGAAATGAGAAGTCGCAATAGATAAACGAGTTTTGGAACAAAACTCGAGTTAAAATTGTCAGCGACATTTCCGACGACAATTTTAAACCTTCCTTTTTCCTTATGTATCCAACGCATCGTCTTCCTGCGCAGACAAATGGCTCTCCAAGCAATAGCACATGGAAAATTCCTCATGATTTGTAAAAGCCACATTCTCAAAATAGTATAAATAATCCTGCCAAAGCGCAGGTGTCAATTTCCTCATCTGCAAATTCATTATGGCTGCTCCTAACAAAGTGAAAACATGCTGAACGGGGCGTTACGGGGTGGCTGACCTCCCGATATTTTACCAATTTTTATCATTCAAAGTTTCCAGCGAAAATCGTTAGTAAGTCCAAAGACTTGCGACCAAACAAGCGAGTTTGTATGCAAGCCCCGCGCCTCGCTATCGATATTATAGCCATTTTGGAATAAACATTCAAATGGTCTTGAAATGATACGGAGATTCCGTACAGGAGGTTCGCGCCGCTTCCCAATAAATTGTAGTGTGTCAAATTGTAAAATACAATTTATTTAGAGATTCTTTACAGGAAGGAGCATTCCTGCTCGAAACAAAGGATGGGCGTTCTGTAATGACGCGGCGAATAAAGAGCAACGGCGGCTCTACTACCTCCGTAATTTTTTTACGGAAATGCTCTTGTTTTTTTCTTCTTTTCCGATAAAATAAATAGATTAAATTTTGGAGTACATATGCTCAAATCGTTTTCAGTGGATAATTTCCGCATTTTCGATTCAAAAACGACCATTGATTTTTCAGCGACAGGAAACTATGAATTCAATCCCGATGGCGTAAAAAATGGTATTGTAAAAACTGCTATTATGTATGGCAAGAATGCCAGCGGCAAATCATCGCTTGCATACGCATTGTTTGATATTGTGGCAAATTTGACGGACAATTTTATGCCAAAAGAAAACTATACCAATTACCTTAATGCAGCGACTGGAAAAAAATATGCTGAATTTGAATATATTTTTCAATTTCAAGGAAAAGAAGTCAACTATATTTATAAAAAAACTGATTTAAGTACGATTCTTTCTGAAAAGTTGATTTTAAATGGAAAGACAGTTATTGAATATGACAGAAACATTTCTATATCTGAGCTGAAACTTGAAATGGCAGGAACTGAAACCTTAAATGCCAAACTTGATGCAATAAAAATCCCCGTATTGAAATATATTCGTTCGAATGCAGTGCTTGAACAGAACGAAGAAAATGATTTGTTTTTAGATTTATTAAATTTTGTGGACAAAATGCTTCTTTTTTGGAGCCTTGAAAATCGCTCGTTTATCGGTTTTAAACAACAACCGAGAGAAGATATTGTTGTCAACATAATTAAGAACAAACACTTTGATGATATGAAGACTTTTTTTAAGGAAGCGGGTTTTGGGGATGAAATAGTTCATATAAATATAGCAGGACAAGAAAGATTGTTCTTTAAATTTCAAAATAAAAAACTTGTGGATTTTTATGAAGCACGCTCTACAGGAATGAGTTCTCTTCTGCTTTTTTATTACTGGCTTGAAGACATCAATAATTTAGAAAAAGCCCCTTCTTTTGTATGTATCGATGAATTTGATGCATTCTATCATTTCGAGCTTTCTCGCTTTGTCGTGGAAAAATTGAAAAAGTCCAATGTTCAAGTTCTCCTTACGACACACAACACCTCGCTTTTTACAAATGATTTGTTGCGCCCGGATTGCTATTATATTTGCTCAAAGAATAAAATCGTAAACGCACACAATGCAACACAGAAAGAACTTCGTGAAGGTCACAATCTCGAGAAACTTTATAGAGGCGGGACATTTGGCGAATGATTTTGTTTGTTTTTGAAGGCGAGAAACAAGAGCCAGAAATTTATAAAACCATTGAAAAATTGTTTTTCTCGTCAGAAAGTGATGAAAGAATTTATTTTTCATATTGTTGCAATATCTACAAATTCTACAAAAAAATAAAAAACGAAGGTTTGCTTGAGAATGATGAAGCGAACCTTCCGTTGCTGCTCATAAAAGAATTGAAGACACATCCTGAATTGAATCCACATATTACTGATTTGAAAGCCGACAATATATCACAAATATATCTTTTCTTTGATTATGACATTCAAGAATCTCAAGGCGCAAATGGAAATGACACAACAGAATGCAATTCAAAAATCCAAGAGATGCTTTCATATTTTAACGATGAGACGACACACGGTAAACTGTACATAAATTATCCGATGGTTGATTCCTATAGATATACAGATAAACTTCCAGATAAAAACTATGTTAATTACGAAGTTGCATTGTGTGATTGCGGGAAATTCAAAGAAAAATTAGCAAAGGAAAAGCCGTTCTATAGAGATTACAAACGCCTTCAGTTCAGAGAGTCTGTTAATGAACATATAAATAATGATGGCGTTTTATGCAATTGGAAATTTATAAATCAACAAAACATTTCAAAGGCAAATTTTATTTGCAATAATAGCAATTCAATTCCAAAAAGAAAAAGTGATGTTGACCAAGAAAAAATTTTCAAAAATGAATTGCAGAAATATGTGCATGCAAAAGATTCAGTTGCCATATTGAATGCATTTCCTTTATTTTTGTTTGAGTACTTCAAGGATTCTTCTTTGATTTTACCAAAATAATCCCTCCCCCCCCCCCCGTCTTTTGCTTTCTACAGCATGCGCTCCCATTCATTCTCCTTAAAACCAACAAGCACTGTGTCGCCGTCTATCAGTATCGGGCGTTTCACAAGCATTCCGTTGGTGGCAAGAAGCCTCAACTGCTCGTCCTCGCTCATTGACGGAAGCCTGTCCTTTAACTCCATTTCTTTATAGAGCATGCCGCTGGTATTGAAAAATCGTTTCAACGGAAGGCCGCTTTTCCCGTGCCATTCCTTCAGTTCCTCATACGAAGGGTTGTCCTCCGCAATGTGACGCATAGTGTACTTTACAGCATGAGCATTCAGCCAGTTCTCCGCCTTTTTGCATGTCGAGCATTTTGGGTAACAGATAAATAGCATTTTTTTCTCCTTATCAATCACCGCAGGAAACTTTAATTTTCAAGGATGCTTGATTAACCTGCAAGAGCAAGTATGTTTAATAGGCGAGTTTCCAGAGGAAACTCGAAGTTAAAGTTGGTGCGCTCTTTCAGTGCGGACTCTCAATCTTCTTCCCACTCAACTTTAACGGAGCGTCCTTCCAAATTCGGAATTCGCGAAAAGTCGCCGTTTGCAAAATTCAAAGCCGCGCGTTTTTCTTCGATATTTTTTCATTCCGCAACGCTTTTCTTCCTTTTCAAAAATCCTACGGCTTTTTCCCATGCCCGAACAAACGAAACTTCCTTATTTCCAAGCAATCCTTGCGGACGGAAAATCATCACTATGATGAGAACGAGCGGATAGAAAAGAAGCCTGTAGTTTTGCAAGAAGCGCAAGAATTCCTGCAAGTAAGTGAGCACATAAGACGCGAGCACGCTTCCAGTCGTTGAACCCATTCCGCCAAGAACTACGAAAATCAAATAGTCGATGCTTTTCGTAAATCCCGCCTGATCCGGCTTGATGAATCCAATCAGGCAAACATAAAGCGCGCCGCCCACTCCCGCCACGAACGATGCTAGCACGAAGCCAGTCATCTTATAACGGAAAACGCCGATTCCGCTTGAATTGGCGGCAATCTCGTCTTCACGCACGGCAAGAATCGCGCGGCCGTAACTCGAGCGAATGAAATTCTGGACGAGCGCGACAAGCACTACGAGCGTTCCCGTTATAGCCGCGAACGCCACTGCCGAATTGAAAACCATGATCGTATTGAATTGGATTCCATTCGGTCCGCCAGTCCATTGCTTGAGATTCACAAGGACGACGCGAATTATTTCGCCGAACGCAAGCGTGACGATTGCAAGGTAGTCGCCTTCAAGCCTGAGCGTCGGAAATCCAATCAAAAATCCGAAAAACGCCGTAATTATCGCGGCAAAAATTATCGCAAGCGCAAGCGGAATATGCGCGTTCTGGCAAAGCAAAATCGTGGCATAGCCGCCGATCGCCATAAAGCCCGCCTGCCCCAGCGAAAGCTGCCCCGTAATTCCGCAGATTATGTTCACGCTCAAAGCCATTATAGCGTTGATTCCGGCGAGCGTAAAAATCTGAGCCGTGTACGCGTTGAGAACGCCAAGCATGATCAAAGCCGTCGGAACTACCACGACCAAAATTCCAAGCGAAAAAAGAATCAGCGTATTTCTAAAATCCTTATTCATAAAAAAACCTCTTGTCCAAGTAACAGGTAATGAGTAATATATCGTTGCCGATGAAAGCCCGCCCCTTACCTTTTACCTAATACCTATTACTTATACTTTTATTATTCGCTTCTTTCCCAAAAGACCTGCCGGACGCACGAGCAAAATCAAAATCAAAATGCCGAACGAAATCGCGTCCGCATATTGGCTCGGACCGTAGCCCTTTGTCATCGTCTCCGCGATGCCCAAAATTATTCCTCCAATCATCGCCCCGGGAATCGAGCCGATTCCGCCGAGCACCGCCGCCACGAACGCCTTAAGTCCCGGCATATATCCCATCATCGGATCAATCTGCGGATACGCGCTCGCATACAAAACGCCGCCCGCTCCCGCAAGCACAGATCCAATTGCGAAAGTCACGGCAATCGTCTTATTCACATTTATTCCCATCAAGCTCGAAGCCGCGGGATCGAAGCTTACCGAACGCATAGCCTTTCCAGTCTTGGTGTGATTCACCAAAATATGAAGAGCCACCATCAAAACAATGCTCACGATGATGACGAAAAGTTTTATTCCCGCAATCGAAAATTGTCCGAACTGAACGACACCCATATTCGGCGTGATGAATTGCCGAGGATCAGGGCCTGCGAAAGGAAGCACGCGCATCAAATTCTGCAAAATCAATTCCACCGCGATCGCCGTAATCAGAGAATTGAGTCGCGGAGCATTCCGAAGCGGACGGTAAGCCAGCCGCTCGATTGCAATTCCCAAAAGCCCACAAAAAACCATCGCCGCGAAAAACGCCAACGCGAAACTAGGCACGCTCGCGCCAAACGCGCAAAGCACAAAATATCCGGCATACGCGCCCATCATCATAATGTCGCCGTGCGCGAAATTGATAAGCGTGACAATTCCGTAAACCATCGTGTAGCCGAGCGCAATCAAAGCGTATATGCTGCCCAGCGAAAATCCGTTTATGAGTTGTTGAAAAAACAAAGAGGTCGCGTTCACATTTCCTCCATATCTCCATAAATAATT
The DNA here is from genome assembly GCA_910584475.1 of uncultured Treponema sp. Lineage (GTDB taxonomy): Bacteria > Spirochaetota > Spirochaetia > Treponematales > Treponemataceae > Treponema_D. The sequence goes on along the minus strand of CAJUBD010000023.1, from coordinate 25,187 downwards.
AAAAAAGCACCTGCCCAAACAAGGACAAGTGCCTCTTTGCACTGAAGAATTATAGAATATTTGCGCTATTTTGACAAGAGGGTACGCAGACAAAGCGCATTTCCACTTTTCCCTGTACCCAGTTTATTAGCAAGTCATTTCGCCAAACTTACGGATTTACCGTTGTCTTGTACGCCACGTTCAAATTGTCGTCCGCATCTCGAATCATCTGCAGCATTACCGCCGCCTTGATTGGATTGCGTTTCTCATCGAAGCGGAGACGTCCAGTAACATAGTCACCGTCAATATTCTCAAGAGCATCGCGCACCGCCGAGGCTTCGTCCGTTCCGGCTCTCAAGATTGAATCTCGGAGCAAATACACGGAATCATATCCCAAAGCCGCGAATGAATTCGGATCCTTGCGGTATCTGTCTCGGAAAGACTTAACGAATTTTTGCACCGCAGGGCTGTCCGAGTCAGTAGCGTAATGGTTCGAATAATATCCGTTCAAAACTTCATCGCCAGCATTCGCGGTAAGGCCATCCCATCCATCCGCGCCCACAAGCGGAATCGTGATTCCTTGCGCGCGCGCCTGCTTCGCTATGAGCGCGACCGTACCATAGTAATCAGGCAAATAGAGTACGTCGGGAGCGGCGTTCTTTATTTTAGTCAGCTGCGCGTTGAAATCCTTGTCGTTCGTGGCATAGGATTCCTTCGCTACGATTGCCCCGCCCAAATCCTTGAACGTCTTCTCAAAATTCTCTGTCAAGCCGACCGAATAGTCGTTGCCGATGTCGTAGAGTATCGCGGCTTTTTTCGCGCCCAAAGTTTCAATCGAAAATTTTCCGCCCACAGTTCCCTGGAAAGGATCGATAAAGCACGCTCGGAAAATATAGTTGCCAGCATCAGTGATGTCCGTGGCAGTGGCGGCCGGCGCAATCTGCAAGACCTTCATAGCCTGCGCGCGCTGTGTCATGGCCTTGGTGCAACCCGAAGTGAGCGAGCCGATTATCAATTTCACGCCATCTTTCGTGGTGAGCTTTTGAAACGCGTTTACGCTCTTGTCGGGATTGCCCTCGTCGTCTTCGCTGATGAGGACAATCTGCTTTCCATTCACTCCGCCAGCCGCATTGATCTCATCAATCGCCAAATCAATGCCGTTCTTGCATTCCACGCCGTAGACCGAGACGCCACCGGTAAGCGGAAACACGCCGCCAATCTTTATGCTGTCAGATTCTTTCTTCGAGCAACCCGCCGCGCAGAAAATCGCGGCGAGCGCGAAAACCGGCAAAACAAACTTTTTCATATCAGCCTCCAAATTACGCGCTGGCTTCCGCGGCAGGAGTCGCTTTCGAAGCCTTTCGGGCTTCGTTCTTAAAATGACCTTTGCAGAACTTGCAAATCTTCACTTTATTTCCGTCAAGTTCATAGTCATATATTACTTTTATTCCAGTGGTCTTGCACACAGGACATGTGCCACGTCCGTGATTAGGCGTCTTGCGCAAACCAACTCCACGGTGCGATTTAGACATATTATTCCTCCATCAGCCTATTTTTTGGCATTTTCCTTTTCGCCAGCCTTTTCTTTTCTGGCGGCTTTTTTCTCTTCCTTGTCCTCAAGCTTGTAGTCTACCAGCTCAAGGATTGCGACATCAGCCGCATCGCCTTGTCGGAATCCCAATTTGAGGATCCTGGTATATCCGCCCGGACGATCTTTCATGCGAGGAGCGATGTCGGTAAAAAGCTTGTTCAAAACTCTTTCATCCGAAATATACCTCGCGACCTGTCGGCGATTATGAACACTGTCCACCTTGGCGCGCGTGATAAGCTTTTCGGCCTTGCTTCGTGCCGCCTTTGCCTTCGCCTTAGTAGTGGTAATGCGTTCAAACCTAAAAAGAGATGTTACCATATTGCGCAACATCGCCCGTCTGTGCGAATGAGTGCGTGAAAGCGCGTTAAAACCCGACTTATGATTCATCTGATTCTTCCTTCTTCTTTGTTAAATTAACAGCATCCCGAAGATAGCTGTAGTCCGTCATACCCAAAGAAAGGTTCCATTCATGGAGCTTTTCTTTGATTTCCGTAAGGCTCTTTTTGCCAAAATTTCTGGTCTTGGCAATATCGTCTTCCGTTTTTCGTGTCAATTCTCCGATTGTGCGGATGTTCGCGTTTTTCAAACAGTTTGAAGAACGCACGGACAATTCCAATTCTTCCACCGGAGTGTTCAACAAGGCGCGAACTTGCTCGTTGTCCTCGTTGAAATCGCCGTCCATAGAAGATCCGCTGTCATCAAAGTTAATGAATACGCTGAAATGCTCTTTGGCGATTTTCGCCGCCTCAGCCAAAGCGTCTGCAGGCGTAATTGAACCGTCCGTCCAAATTTCCAAAAAGAGTTTGTCGTAGTCATTTCTTTGACCAACACGGTATGGCTCGATGGAGTACTTCACCTTTTTTACAGGGCTGAAAATCGCGTCCATCGGAATCGTGCCGACGACCTCAATATAGTTGCCGTTCGTTTCCGCAGGAACATAGCCGCGTCCCAAATCCACCTGAATTTCGATATCAAGCTTCGCGCCTTCCATCATCGTGAACAAAAGCACGTTGCGGGACATCACTTCAAGCTGACCCGCTTTCGCAAGGTCATTGCTGGTAACTTTTCCAGGACCCTTGAATTCATAGAAAAGGGTATCCTGCTCAAGGTCGCCCTCAAGCTTCAGCCGCAGCATTTTCAGAGTATTCAGAATTTCCAAAGTGTCTTCGGATACGTTCGGTATCGCTTCAAACTCGCTGGAAATCACATGTGGCACATCATTTGCATCATAGGAAGTAATGCGAACGGACGTCACGGCATAGCCCTGAATTGAAGAAAGCAGCACGCGGCGTAATGTGTTTCCCACCGTCGTACCGAATCCCGGCTCAAAAGGAGCGGCCGAGAATTCTCCATGGTCGGTACTCTCCGTATCTAGATGCTCAAATGTTATACTTTTGGGTCTTTGAAAGCCCTTAAGCAAATTTTTACGAGCCATTTGAACTCCTTAATTATTTAGAATAGTATTCAACCACGAGCTGCTCTTTTACATCGAAGTCGATGTCGCTTCTAGCAGGCAACGCGATAACCTTACCCGAAAAATTGTCCTTGTCGCATTCGAGCCAAACTGGAACCTTGCGCTCCTCGATTCTTGCCACCAATTTCTTTATGGAAGAAGAAGTCTTGCTCTTTTCGCAGAAAGCGACCACATCGCCCACTTTGACTTCATAAGACGAAATGCTCACTTTCTTTCCGTTTACCGTTACATGTCCGTGGCTTACCAACTGCTTGGCCTCGTCGCGGGTTTTCGCCAATCCCAAGCGAAACACAACATTGTCCAGTCTCAATTCCAACATCTGCAAAAGTACTTCGCCCGTAACGCCCGATTTTCGCGCGGCCTTTTCATAGCAAAGCCTGCATTGACGCTCAAGCACTCCGTAGATAAAGCGGAGTTTTTGCTTTTCCATCAATTGCAGAGAATATTCGGAACGCTTCTTGCGAGTTTCCTTTTTTGTTCGCTTGCTCACCTTGCCATATCCCATCACGAGCGGGTTTATGCCCAAGGCGCGACATCTTTTTAACAAAGGCTCTTGTGTTTTTGCCATTTATATCTCCCATAAAAAGTCAAGGACGATTTACAAAAATCGCGATTGGCTTTTTAGCGCGTGCATTAAGCAACTTGTTGCGACGCACACACATAAAATCTGCAAGTTTCCAACGGAAACTTGACATGACAAAAGTGCCGCGTCATTTGTGCGATCCTTTTGTCACAACTCCTTGTTACATACGGCGCGTTTTGCGCGGACGACATCCATTGTGCGGAATCGGAGTTACGTCGGAAATCGACTTGACCTTAAGTCCTGCGTTGCCAATGGCGCGCACGGCGTTTTCGCGTCCCATTCCTGGACCTTTCACGAAAACATGCACTTCGCGCAAGCCGTAAGAAACAGCCTTTTGAACCGCGCTCTCCGCGACAGTCTGAGCCGCAAAAGGAGTCGATTTTTTCGCGCCCTTGAATCCCAAGCCACCGCTTGAAGCCCAAGAAAGCGCGTTGCCGTTCAGATCCGTAACAGTAACAATAGTGTTGTTGAAAGAAGCCTGAATGTACACGTTTCCCTCGTATACGCTCTTCTTTTCCTTTTTCTTTGTTTTCTTAACCGTAGCCAATTAAATCACCTCCGCCTTATGCTTTCTTCTTGTTCGCAACGGTCTTCTTCTTGCCTTTGCGAGTCCTTGAATTCGTGCGAGTACGCTGACCGCGAACTGGAAGTCCTTTGCGGTGGCGCAGGCCTCGGTAACTGCCGATGTCGATAAGACGCTTGATGTTCAAGCCGATTTCCGAGCGGAGACGACCTTCCACCTTGTATTCCGTGTCGATGATTTCGCGAAGGCGATTGAGCTCTTCGGAAGGCAAATCGTTAATCGGAGTGTCCGGATTAACATTCGCCTCCTTGCAAATTTTCATCGCCGAAGAACGTCCTATTCCATAGATATACGTCAAAGCGATATTAACATGTTTGTTAGGGATGTCCACTCCCGCAATTCGAGCCATCTATTACTCCTTATTAACCTTGCTTCTGCTTGTGCTTTGGATTCACGCAAATGATGCGGACAATGCCGTTGCGCTTTATGACCTTGCACTTGTCGCAGATAGGCTTTACGCTGGTTCGTACTTTCATAAAAGTCCCCCTTGATGTGGTATAAGTCGAAAGCGTATTATACCACATTTGTCCAATTTTAGTCTAGACTTTCGCACCAAATTTCTAAAGATTTCTGGAACGAATCCTGCCCTTTTTCATAAGTCCGTCCTGCTTGTGCATTCTCAAAAGGGCTTCAATTTGGCTCATAGTATCAAGGTCCACTCCAACCATAATTATCAGCGAAGTTCCGCCCATCAGCATTGCCACCGACGGCGGGAAACTGAAGATTTTTTGGATGAGGGTCGGCAACACAGCGATCGCCGCCAAGAACAAAGAGCCTGGCAAAACAAGCCGATTCAAAATCTTTTGCAGATATTCTTCGGTCTTGTCTGTCCTTACGCCGGGAATGGAGCCGCCGTTTTCGCGAATTTGCTTTGCGATTTCCGTAGGGTTCAGTGTTACCTGTGTGTAGAAGTATGCAAAGAAAATTATAAGGACAACCAACAAAATATTGTACCAAATTCCCATCGGATTCAAAAACACAGCCAACTTTTGAACCCATCGCGCAGCGCCAGAGTTGCTCGCCACCGAAGAAATGAGCTGCAAGGGAAGTTGCAAAAACGATGAAGCAAAAATCAAAGGAATCACGTTCGACGGATTCACTTTAAATGGAATGTAAGTGTTCTGTCCGCCGTACATTTTTCTGCCCACGACGCGCTTGGCATAATGGACAGGAATTTTTCGCTCGCCCGATTCTTCATAGACGACCACGGCAATTATTCCCACGAAAAGAAGGAGCGCCACGATTACGAAGACAATGTTCAATTCGCCGGCACGGACGCTTTCGGCAAGCTCGACAACCGCGCTTGGCATTCGCGCCACGATTCCCGCGAAAATCATAATCGAGATTCCGTTTCCGATTCCCCGCGCGGTGATTTGATCGCCAAGCCAAACCGTTATCATAGAGCCGGTCGTCACCGTGAGCATTGCCAGCAATTTGAACGCGACTTCATTGTTGAGCGAAATCACGCCTATATTTTTGGCGTAGACCGTTACGGCGAACGACTGAATCAAGCACACGAAAATCGTGCCCACTCTTGTCCACATCTGCATTTTCTGCTGACCGCCCTCTTCCATCACCATCCTTTTCAATGAAGGAAAAATGATGAGAACGAGCTGCATGATGATTTGCGTGGAAATGTAAGGCATCACTCCGAGCATGAACACGGAAAAATTCGAAAACGCGCCGCCGACAAAAAAGTCCATATAACTTGCGAATGCGTTGTTGTTCTGCTGAGCGAGCGTGTTGAAATATTCGAACAACGCGGCAGCATCCACGCCAGGAATCGTCAAAACGCATCCCAATCTGTAGAGCGCCAACACAGCAAAAGTGAACAAAATGCGGCTGCGGAGTTCTCCAACTTTGAAAATGTTGCCGATTGTACTCATTTAATCCGCCTTAGTCTTTTTTCTGCGCTTTTTTGGTCTTTTCGACCAAAGTCACGGAACCGCCGACCTTTTCGATTTTCGCCTTCGCCGATTCGGAAACCTTGTCCACGACCACGGCTACTTTTTTTGTGATTTCGCCATTGCCGAGGATTTTGACGGGAAGCGACTTGGATTTCGCCAAACCCTTTTCCTTGAGGCTCTTTTTGTCAACAGTCTCGCCTTCCGCGAATTTCTTTTCGATGTCGCAAAGGTTCACGATGGCGAATTCTTCCTTGAACGGATAGTTCGAAAATCCTCGCTGCGCGATGCGGCGGAAAAGCGGCATCTGACCGCCTTCAAATCCTACATACGGCAATCTTTTTCCAGAGCGCGACTGCTGACCTTTGTTTCCGCGTCCAGCTGTCGTTCCCAATCCTGAAGAAGAGCCGCGTCCGACGCGCTTCGGCTTTTTGTTTGCTCCGCGAGGCGCGTGCAAAATTGGATTGTATTCTTCTGCCATTACTGAATCTCCTCAACTTTTACAAGATGCGCCACAGACGCAACCATTCCGCGAACAGAAGGATTGTCCTCCTGCACGACAGAAGAACTGATTTTCTTCAAGCCCAAACTGCGCACGGTAGCGCGCTTGGCGGGCTTTTGTCCGATTGTGCTTCTTACAAGTGTAATCTTAAGTTTCGCCATCGATTACCCCCACATCTCGTTCAGAGACTTTCCTCTGTTTTTAGCGACAACGCCGGCATCAAGCAAATGCTCGATAGCGTCAAACGTGGCGCGCACGACATTCACCGATGCGCTGGAGCCGAGCGACTTTGAAATTATGTCTGTAGCACCTGCCGCATCCATAATCGCGCGGACAGGTCCGCCCGCTATGATTCCCGTACCAGCGCGTGCCGGCTTGAGCAAAACCTCGGAACTCTTGAATTTTCCGATGATGTCGTGCGGAATCGTGCCGTTTTTAATCGGCATCTTTACAAGACTTTTCTTCGCCTTGTCGATGCTCTTTTTGATGGCTTCCGTAACATCGTTCGCCTTGCCAAAACCATAGCCTACACGACCTTTTTTGTCGCCGACCACGCTGAGCGCGGCAAAAGACATTCGGCGGCCGCCTTTTACGGTTTTCGAGGTCCTGTTCAGAGTGACGAGCTTTTCCACGAACTCCTTTTCTCTTGGCTCTCTGTCTTTGTCAAAATTTTTCTGGCGTTCCATAGCTTCTCCTAGAACTGAATGCCCGCTTTGCGAGCGCCATCGGCAAGGGCCTTGACAACACCGTGATAAAGATAACCATTGCGGTCGAATACTATTGTAGTAATATTCTTTTCTTTAAGGCGTGCGCCCATCGCTTCACCAAGTTTTGCCGCGTCAGCCACCGTAGGCTTGAGGGAGGCAAAATCCTTTTCCATAGTTGAAATGGCGGCAAGAGTTTTTCCTTCGTCGTCATTCACCACCTGAACATAGAGGTTCTTGTTGCTGCGGTAAACCGTCATGCGCGGGCGTTCCGCCGTGCCGTAGACTGTCTTGCGAATATGAACCTTTCTGTGAAGGCGTTTTCTTTGTTTGTCGTTAAGTTTCTTAAACATAATCGCCCCACCTTATTTAACGCCAGTCTTTCCGACTTTGCGTCTGATGATTTCTGTTTCGTAGCGAATGCCTTTGCCTTTATACGGCTCGGGCTTTCTCAACTTCCGAATTTGCGCACAGAATTCGCCAACCTGCTGCTTGTCGATTCCGCTCACTGTGACGCGTCCGTTCGGATCGGTGGCGACCGAAAGACCTTTCGGAATCACGGCGGTAAAGTCCGTGGAATATCCGAGGTTCATCACAAGCTCTTCGCCCTTGACCTCCGCGCGGTAACCGACACCAGTTATGATGAGCGATTTTGAAAATCCCGCCGAAACGCCAGTCACCATATTGTTGATGAGGGCGCGATACAAACCGTGGTCGGCGTTTGCCTGACGACTTGTATTCTTTGTCTTGACGATGATTTCACCGTTTTCAAAAACCACTTCCACATTCGGACTGAAAGTCTGGCTCAATTCGCCTTTCGGACCTTTTACGCTGATCGCGTTTCCATTGATTGTTACGTTTACGCCCGCAGGAACGGCCACGGGAAGTTTTCCGACTTTAGACATTTCTTCCTCCCGTTACCAAACTTTGCAGACCAATTCGCCGCCGACCATTTTTTCCGTGGCTTTTTTGCCAGTCGTTACTCCGGAAGACGTCGAAACAATCACTGAACCGTATCCATTGTGGACGCGGGGCAGATCCTTATAACCTGAATAAATTCGGCGACCTGGCGTGGATATTTTTTCCAAGCCGTGAATCACCGGATTATTCATATCGTCATATTTGAGGAAAATGCGGATGACATTTCTTCCTTCTTCCTGAACTTTCTTGAAGTTTTTGATGTAGCCTTCAGTTTTCAGGATCTTTACAATTTCCAATTTCAATTTTGACGCGGGAATATCCACTTTTTCGTGGCGGGCCCTCGTCGCATTGCGGATTTTTGTAAGCATATCTGCTACGGGATCTGAAACACTCATTTTTCTTCTCCTACCCTACCAGCTTGACTTTGTTACGCCGGGTAACAAACCTTCACTCGCATACTTGCGGAAGCAAATGCGGCACATCTTGAACTTGCGCAGATAGCCTCGCGGACGACCACAAATCTGGCACCTGTTGTACTGCCTTGTCTTGTACTTCGGTGTGCGCTGCGCCTTGATTATCATCGATTTCTTAGCCATAACTCCTCGCTTACTTTCTGAACGGCATATTGAACTTGGTGAGCAAAGCGCGAGCCTCGCTGTCAGTTCTTGCACTCGTTACGATAGTAACATTCATTCCGGCGATTTTAGTGATTTTGTCGAAATCAATTTCCGGAAAAATGATTTGCTCCGTAATTCCCAGTGAGAAATTTCCGTGTCCGTCAAAACCAGTGGCTTTGATTCCGCGGAAATCCTTGACGCGCGGCAACGCGACGTTGATGAGGCGGTCCAAAAATTCATACATAATTGTTCCGCGCAACGTCACCATCGCGCCAATCTCTGCGCCCGCTCGGAGTTTAAAGTTGGCAATGCTTTTCTTTGCCTTTGTCTTGACCGCTTTCTGTCCCGTAATCTGTGTCAGGTCAGCAACTGCGGCATCAAGAAGTTTCTTATTTCCGAGAGCCTCGCCCACGCCCATGCTCACCACAATTTTTTTCACTTGCGGAATCTGCATGGGAGTCTTGTAGCCCATCTCCTTGAAGAGTTCGGGCGCGATAGTTTCTTTGTAGACTTTCTTAAGCCGGGGTACATAATTTGCCATTACAACGCTTCTCCACATTTGCGGCAGACACGGATTTTCTTGTCGCCGTCAAACTTATAACCGATTCTAACTGGGCGGTTGCATTTTTTGCACACAATGCCCACTTTTGAAACATGAAGCGGCGCTTCGATTTCGATGATTCCACCTTGATCCTGCTGACTGCGCCTCTTCACGGCTTTTTTCACAAGATTCAAGCCCGACACGATTACCGCATCTTTTTTGGTAACCATGCGGACGATTTCGCCCTGTTTGCCCTTGTCCTTTCCGGAAAGCACTTGGACTGTATCGCCCTTATGAATCTTGTACTTCTTCTTTCCAACGTTAACGTTCTTAACCATAACAATGCTCCTTACAGAACTTCCGGCGCAAGCGAAACAATCTTCATAAAATCTTTTTCACGAAGTTCGCGGGCGACAGGTCCGAAAATGCGCTTGCCGACGGGATTTTTCGAATCGTCAACGATGACGCAAGCGTTGTCGTCAAATCGGATGTAAGTTCCATCCGGACGGCGATATTCTTTTGCCTGACGAACGATGACGGCTTTTTTAATCGCGCCCTTTTTGATTGTCGAAGTGGGAATCGCGTCCTTTACGGCCACCACAACGATGTCGCCGATGCCGGCATAGCGGCGGTGTGTTCCGCCAAGCACCTTGATGCACTGGGCAATCTTAGCGCCCGAGTTGTCGGCTACTGTCATACAAGTTTGCATTTGAATCATAACCTAAACTCCTTACTTCGCGCGTTCGACGATTTGCACGAGACGCCAACACTTGTCTTTGCTAAGCGGACGACATTCAACAATTTTTACCGTATCGCCAATGTGCGCCTCATTCCTTTCGTCGTGAGCCTTGCACTTTTTGGTTCTGGAAACATATTTTTTGTAAAGCGGATCCATTCTTTTTGTCGAAATCGAAACGACAATGGTCTTGTCCATTTTGTCGCTCGTTACAAGCCCAACATAAGAACGCTTTCCACTTTTAGCCTTTTCCTGTGTTTCTGCCATGTGTCAACTCCTACTTGTCACCCGCGACGGCCTCGAATTTTTTGGCAAGGTCGCGCTGGTGGATAAACGTGTTCAGACGAGCAATTTCCTTGCGCATCGCGCGTTTTTCCATTGGATTGTCTACATGGGAAAGAACCATTTTGAATCTAAACTCCATGTACTTTTTCTTGAGCTCGTCGCGGCGCGAAACCAATTCGGAATAAGACAGTTCCTGATAGTTCGTCTTTTTCTTTTTGTCTGCCATCTTATTCCTCCTAGTCCTGCGTCGGGCGGTAGGCAACCTTTGTCACCACCGGCAACTTGCTGGCTGCAAGACGAAGCGCCTGCTCCGCCAACTTGATGTCAACGCCGCCAACTTCAAACAAAATCATTCCAGGCTTGAGATTGGCCGCCCAAAATTCTGGCGCGCCCTTTCCTTTTCCCATGCGAGTTTCAGCCGGCTTTTTTGAAATCGGCTTGTCGGGAAAAACTCGAATCCAAACTTTACCTTTGCGCTCAAGCTTTCTGTTGATGGCGACACGGCACGCTTCGATTACGCGAGCGTTGAGCCATGTCGATTCCATCGCAACAAGAGCTATATCGCCAAAGTCAACGTGATTATCGCGCGTAGCAAAACCATGTGCCCTACCGCGCTGCACTTTTCGGTGCATTACTCTTTTCGGTGCGAGAGGCATCGTCTAACTCCTTGCCTTTGCGACAGTATCTTTCGTCCGACCTTCGCCAGACGCAGACTTATCAGAAGGACGCTGCGGACGGTCGCGATTTGGCTTTTTCACCATCTGACCCGCATCTTCGTTCTGTTCACGGCCATAGTTCATTCCGTTGAACACCCAAACTTTTATGCCGATTTTGCCATAAGTCGTGAGTGCTTCGTATGTGCCATAGTCGATGTCCGAACGCAATGTATGGAGAGGAACTCGTCCTTCCTTGTGTTCCTCCGTCCTTTTCATTTCCGCGCCGCCAAGTCGTCCGGCCAGGCGAATCTTGATTCCCTGTGCGCCGGCGCGCATGGCGTTCGCGCTCGACTGCTTCAAAGCCTTGCGGAAAGAACCGCGACCCATAAGCTGTCTGCCGATATTCTGCGCGATCAAGGAAGCGTTCAAATCAGCACGTTTGATTTCCTTGATTTTAATCTGAACTTTTTTTGTCAGCTGCTTTTGAATGTCGGCGCTGATTTTTTCGATTGTCGCGCCCTTTACGCCGATGATGACACCAGGGCGAGCCGTGTGAATTACAATCGTAACTCGCTGCGGATGGCGCACGATTTCAACTTCGGCAATGTCCGCGCCCTTGCATTCAGGAAGTTCCGAAATCATCTTTCGGATTTTGAAATCTTCCAAAACCAAATCCGCGTATTCACGAGGATCGGCATACCAGCGGGATTGCCAAGTTTTGTTGATTCCAAGGCGCAAGCCAATCGGATTAACTTTCTGTCCCATCTTTTATTCCCCCGCCTTTTCAGCAACAGTAACAGTTATATGACACATACGCTTGAGCAACTGGTCGGCACGACCGCGCGCGCGGAACCAAACTCGTTTGAGCCTCGGACCTTCGTCAATGCGAATTTCCTTGACGAAAAGCGTATCTTCATCCAACTTTTCGTCAGCGAACAAAGCGTTTGCCACCGCTGACTTCAAAGTCTTGCGGATAAGCTTCGCGCCCTTTTGCGGCATGTTCTCAAGAATGGACATTGCCTGCGAACAAGTTTTCCTGCTGATTACATGAGCCACCGGTCGAACCTTCGTGGGAGACGCAATCAAGAATTTTGAAGTGGCTACATAGCCTTTTGTTTCTGCCATAATATCCACCTATTTTTTAGCAGCAGTTTTGTCTGTGCCGCCATGCCCTCGGAACACACGAGTAGGAGCAAATTCGCCCAACTTGTGGCCGACGAGGTTTTCCGTAACATAAACCGGAATCCATGACTTGCCGTTGTGAACAGAAATGGTGGTTCCGACCATTTCAGGAATAATCGTAGAACAGCGAGAATAAGTTTTGATGAGCTTTTTCTCGTGCGTCCCGGATTTATTCAACTCAATTATCTTTTTGTAGAGCGACTTTTCGACGAAAGGCCCTTTTTTAACAGATCTTGACACAATTATCTCCTACGCTACTTCTTTCGACGCGAAATAATAAATCTGCTCGATGTCTTGCGCTTGTTGCGGGTTTTGTAACCTTTGCAAGGCTGACCCCATGGAGTAACCGGATTGCGTCCTTTTCCCGCGCCTTCGCCGCCTCCGAGCGGGTGATCGACTGGGTTCATCGCCATACCGCGAACGGTCGGACGAATGCCCATCCAACGTTTGTGTCCGGCTTTTCCAAGCTGAACGTTCATATGATCTTCGTTGCCGACCACTCCGATTGTCGCATAGCATTTCGCATGAACGCGTCGGATTTCGCTTGAAGGAAGTTTGATTGTAACATAATCGCCTTCTTTCGCGGAAATGAGCGCGCTCGCTCCTGCGCTTCGTGCAAGCTGTCCGCCACGACCGATTGTCAGTTCAATGTTGTGAACAGTGAATCCGACCGGAATCGCGGCAAGCGGCAAAGCATTTCCGACCGTCGGCGCGGCGTTTTCGCCAGCCATAATTTTCATTCCGACGGTAAGACCTTTCGGCGCGATGATGTAACGTTTGTCGCCATCAGCATAATAAATCAAAGCGATGTTCGCACTGCGATTCGGATCGTATTCAATAGAATGAACAGTTCCCGGAATTCCGTGCTTGCTGCGCTTGAAATCAATTTCACGGTAACGTCGCTTGTGACCGCCGCCCTTGTGACGCACAGCAATGCGTCCGCCGGCTCCGCGTCCTGCGTTGGATTTTTTGCCTGACACCAATTTTTTTTCGGGTTTGTCGCATGTCAGTTCATCCCTGCGCAGGTCAACACGTCCGCGTGTACCAGGTGTAATTGGCTTAAAAACTTTTAGAGCCATCTTTTTCTCCCATAAAAACTTCGCGTTAGCGATGTGCCACGGATGGCACAAATCACAGTTTGCGAAGCAAACTGTAGGCTAAAAAAATACACGGACGTATTTTTTTAGCCGCCCATAAAGGCTTCGCGCTAGCGATGTGCCATGGATGGCACAAATCGCGGCTTGCGAAGCAAACTCAAAGCCTTTCAGCTTTACAACTTGCCCTATTGGAACAAGCCTATTGATTCACCTTGCGCCAAACGCACAATGGCTTTTTTGTAACTAGCAGTGGTTCCGGAAGTACCGCGTACGCGCTTTTTCTTTCCGTCCACATTCATAGTCGTGCAGGACAAAACCTTTACATTGAAAAGTTTTCTCACCGCTTCTTTTATCTGAATTTTCGTAGCATCCGGGTGCACGACAAAAACATATTTGTTCTGCTCGCGCAATTCCGTCGCCTTTTCAGAAACCACAGGCTCAATAAGAATGTCGTTGTAGTCAATCATTATTTAGCCCCCCTTTGTGCCGCATAGAAGCCACTCAGATTTTTGGCCGCGCCTTCGAGCAAGATGATTTTGCGTCCGTAGAACAAGTCGTGGGCGCGAAGTCGCCTGAACGAAAGGAAAGTGAGCGCAGGGATATTGCCGCCCGCCCGCCTGAGCAACGCGTTGTTTTCTTTGAGCACTTTTTCGGCTTCAGAAACATTCGCATCATCAACGATGTCGTTCAAAATCACCACGGTGCGAGTGTCTTTGGCAAAATTGTTGAGGATTTTCACCAAATCCTTTGTCTTGCCGCTTTGCACCGTAAAATCTTCAACGACAACAAGCCTGTCGCTTTGCGCCTGCATGCTCAAAATCGTCTTCATAGCAAGGCGTTTTTCTTTTTTAGGAATCGCATAACTATAATCGCGGGGCTTTGGTCCGAAAATCGTACCGCCGCCAACCGTAATCGGAGACTTTTTGTCACCACGGCGAGCGTTTCCAGTGCCCTTTTGCTTGTAGGGCTTTTTGTTGGAGCCATGCACTTCCGCGCGCGTTTTCGTGCAAGCCGTTCCAACACGTTTATTTGCCAATTCGTTTGTGATGGCATAGTAAATGACATCTTCATTCAACGGAAGGCCGAACACAGCGTCGTCCAAATTGATTGTGCGCAGTTCTTTTCCATCGACTGAATAGACTTTCTTTTCCATTGTCTTCTCCTGCCGTTATTTTTTCACCGCGGACTTGACGATCAGCGTGCTGTTGCGAGTTCCGGGAACTGCCCCGCGAACGAGAATTACCTTCAATTCGGGATCGATTTTCACAATCCGAAGATTTTGCACCGTAACACGGACATTGCCCATTCGTCCAGGCAACTTTGTGTTCTTAAAGGTGTGTCCAGGGGTGGTACACTGTCCAGTGCCGCCCGGCTCACGATGGAATTTTGAACCGTGAGTCTTGCGTCCTCCGTGAAAACCCCATCTTTTCATTACGCCCTGAAAGCCTTTTCCCTTTGAATTGGCAGTAACATCCAAAAAGCGAGTCTTGTCGAAAAGTTCCACGCCAAACTGGTCGCCGATTTTCACTTCGTTGTCAAAATCGCGGAATTCCTTCAAAGTCCTTTTCGGGGTAACGCCTTCGGAAAACTGTCCGGCATAAGGCTTCGTTACTTTGTTGGGCTTCAAATCGCCAACGCCCAAAACGACGGCTTCATAGCCATTGTTTTCTTTTGTCCTTGTGGCAACGACCGTATTTGGCTCAACGTGGATCACGGTAACTGGTGTCAAGTTGCCGCTTTCGTCGAAAACCTGGGTCATGCCCAATTTTTTTCCAATCAGACCTTTCATCTGAAAACTCCTCTAGGCCGCCATCCCAGATCCAAAGGGACCGTACCCGATTATTTGCAGCCTTAAGGCTGCCGCAAAATCCGAAGATTATTGCTTAATTTCTACATCAACACCGGCAGGAAGCTCAAGCTTCATCAACGAATCCATTACGTCCGAAGAAGGATTCAAGATGTCAATAAGACGCTTATGCGTGCGCATTTCGAATTGCTCGCGCGACTTTTTGTTGACGTGTGGCGAACGAAGCACCGTTACCTTATTGATTCTTGTAGGAAGCGGAATCGGTCCTGCGACCTTTGCCCCCGCCTTTTGCACCGTCTGCACGATGGCTTTAGCACTTTGATCGATCAACTCCACATCGAACGCGCGAAGTTTGACTCGAATCTTGTCGTTGGCCATTGAATTCCTCCAAAACAATCCAAGCCGAAGCCGCGAACGGCCTCGACTCGGATATTAGTCTTAAGCTATGATTTTTACAACCTGGCCAGAAGCGATTGTGCGTCCGCCTTCGCGGATAGCAAGTTTAAGTCCTTCGTCCATAGCGATCGGGTGGATGAGTTCGCCGACAATTTTAACGTTGTCGCCGGGCTTTACCATGTCAACGCCCGCTTCCAATTCCACAGTTCCGGTGATGTCCGTCGTGCGGAAATAGAACTGAGGACGATATCCCGTGAAGAACGGGCTGTGGCGTCCGCCTTCGGCTTCAGTAAGAACGTAAATCTGCGCCTCGAATTTTGTGTGCGGGTTGATTGACTTCGGAGCGGCCAAAACCTGTCCGCGAACGACATCTTTTTTGTCGATGCCGCGGAGAAGGATTCCAACGTTGTCGCCAGGAATTCCCTGATCCAAAGTCTTCTGGAACATTTCGATTCCAGTTACGGTTGTGCTGGCAGTCGGGCGAATTCCGACGATCTCAACATTGTCGCCCATGTTCACGACACCGCGCTCGATACGACCGGTAACGACCGTTCCGCGTCCAGAAATCGTGAAGATGTCCTCAATCGGCATCAAGAACGGCTTCGCCTCGTCGCGAACCGGATCATCAAACCAGCTGTCCATCGCAACGAGCAATTCTTCGATGCACTGCGTGTTGGCAGGATCGCTGTCTTCGTTCAAAGCCTTGAACGCCGAGCCTTTGATAATCGGAGTTTCGGCCTGATAGCCGTATTTCTGCAAAAGATCCTGAACGTCGCTTTCAACAAGCTCGAGCATTTCCATATCGCCGTCAAGCTGGTCAACCTTGTTGAGGAAAACAACGATCTTCGGAACGCCGACCTGGCGAGCGAGCAAAAGGTGCTCTTTTGTCTGAGCCATCGGTCCGTCAGTAGCCGCGATAACAAGAATCGCGCCGTCCATCTGAGCCGCGCCGGTAATCATGTTCTTGATGTAGTCGGCGTGTCCAGGGCAGTCAATGTGCGCATAGTGGCGCTTTTCAGACTGATACTCGAGGTGGCGAGTATTGATTGTAATACCGCGCTCTTTTTCCTCAGGAGCATTGTCGATTTCATCGTACTTGAGAGCTTTATCACCATACTTTTTTGCGCAGTACATAGTGATAGCCGCTGACAAAGTTGTCTTACCATGGTCTACGTGACCAATAGTACCAACGTTCATGTGAGGTTTGGTTCTTTCGAACTTCTCCTTTGCCATGTTTTTCTCCTTGGCCAGCATTCTTCAAAATGCTGACATTAAAAAAAATATTTTGTGTGCTGCACTTTAAGCCAGAATCCGCGCTCCTTCAAAGAAGAAATTCGAATTCGCATACACATCTTTTTTATTGCGGTGAATGACTGTGAGAATGGAAAGGTTTGAACGCCCCATCATTTCGGAACGATTTGGCCGACACCACCATCACCGTCAAAGCATCGCTTGACAACTGGTTTGGCACCAAGAGCCTATGGCAATTTGCCACGACAAAAACTCAAGATGCAATTTTACCGCGCCGTTGACAACGACGCATTTCCATTCTTGAGCCGCGAAACCTGAAATCACTTTCTGCAAGGACATGCAAACAAAAAGCAATAACTTTACGATTCCGCCTGAAAAATTCAGATTGACTCTCAAAGAACCGCCCATCTTGCAAAGATAGGTTTAGAAAGTATAGCGAAATTTTCAAATTGGGTCAAGCGCAAATTTGAAAAAATTTGAAAATTCGCAAGAATTTTTGAGAAATTTTCGCGAATTTTTTCGAAAATTTTCGGAAAATGGTTTATAATATGCTTGGCAAGGAAATTATGTTAGTTTCCTTGTTATGGAGGAAAAACTTTGAAAAAAATCGAAAAAATTGTGGCGGCGTTGCTTGCCCTTTCAGCTTTGGCATTCGCGGCGTGCGATGCGAAAATTTCCGAAAAATCGGCGGAGATTCCTGGCTGGGATTTGGTTTTCCAAGACGAATTCGACGAATTCAACGCGGAAAATTGGTCGTACCAAAATTGGGAACCGGGAACGGTGAACGCCGAGCTTCAAAAATATACGGACTCGGAAAAAAATGTCTACGTCAAAAACGGTGCGCTCGTGATTCAGGCTTTAAAAGATGACGGCGGGCGGTACAAATATACTTCGGGCAGGCTGATTTCGTTTCAAAAAAATGAATTCAAATACGGCCGATTCGAAGCGCGGATAAAAGTTCCTTCAGGACGCGGATTTTTGCCGGCGTTTTGGCTGATGGGAAACGAAAGCGGCTACGGACAATGGCCTCGTTGCGGTGAAATCGACATAATGGAAGTGATGGGACATGACACGAAAACGCTCTACACTACGATTCACTATGGAAGCGACATTTCGCGCGACGCGCGGCAAGGGCAAGGCGTCACTTCAGGCGAAACGGATTTTGCCAAAGATTTTCACGTCTACGCGTGCGAATGGGATCCAGGAGAAATTCGATTTTATGTCGACGATTCGCTAGTCCACACGGAAAACCGATGGTATACGGCGCGCTCATATAATGGAAAAAGACAGCCTTACCCCGCTCCGTTCGACAGGAAAATGTACATAATTTTGAATCTTGCGGTGGGCGGAAGTTGGGTGGGAAATCCCGATGAAAGTACGAAATTTGGAAAAAACTCGCGGATGCTTGTGGACTATGTTCGCGTCTACCAAAGGCAAGGCGGCTATGATGAAATGGAAGCAAATTGCGTGGAGCCGGAAGCGGCGTTCAATCCGAAACGTTCGGAAGACGGAAACATGATTTTGGACATTTCCGAAAAGAATTTCGGGAGCGGCGCAGGGCAATGGCGTTACCTTCAAGCACAAGGTGGAGACGGAAACGCTTCGGTAAAAAACGGCGCGATTTGCGTCGAAACAAAAAACGCAGGTAGCGTGGATTATTCGGTGCAAGTCGTACAAGGCGAAATTCCGCTGCGCAAAGGAAGCTCCTACACATTCTCGTTTGACGCGCGGGCGGACGAAGCGCGAAAAATCAGCGCGGCATTCAAAGAGCAAGTAGCGTGGACGGCGTTTTTCCAGCAAACCGTGAATTTGACGACGGAAAAACAACATTTCGAATACACGTTTACAGTAAACGGCGACGGCGATGACAACGCGCGGTTGGAATATAATTTCGGCGCGTTCGGCAGTACGGCGAACGTTTACATCGAAAATGTGAAATTGACGAAGAACGATTAGAAGGCTGTAAAAAAAATCCTTCCTTATTGAAGCGGCGGAACTCTTGGAAGGAGAAAACGTCGCAGGGATTCACAAAAGCGACTGCGAGTTTCGCAAAGCGAAACTCGGTAAGCAGCGCATCGCGCTGCGACACACACTACAGGTGGGCGAGCGCGAGGTCGAGCATCTGCTTTGCGGTCTCCGCTTTGTAGTTCCAGTACCGATCCAAAATCATTTTCGCATCATATTCGGTTTTGCCATTCGCCTGCTTCTCCAAATACAACACAAACGCATGGTGGACGAGACTAGTGGGCGTAAACGACGTTATGCTCGCTATGTTTTGATTGAAGTGGCTCTCAAGGTTCTTCGTGCCTTTTCCGATTGCATCAAGTAGCGCAAGCATGCGGCTCATGGGATATGCTCTTTTACTTATATTGTCCGCTTCCCGGATTGTGGTGATGATGATGTCGGGGCGCACTCCGTTTTGCGCGAGAGAATCAAGGTACTGGCAGGTCTCAATCATGCTACTATTGCTGTCCGACGGGGTGTTCAGAACTATGTTCTTATCATCTTTCTCATAATACGTGAAGAAGTCAGACCTGTCCGCATGCTGAAGATTATCCTGCTTTTTGTGCATCGTAAAAGATAGGTCTGCCGCGATTCTATCATACAATTTGTTGCATACGGTCGTTTTTCCCACATTGCTTTCTCCACTGATAAGAATGAATGTCATAATTGTACTCCTTTGCGTTTAACATCCGCCGATGCTTGTTTGAATCGCAGTCCATACGGACTGCTTACTAGATTATGTTTGCCCGCGTTGCGGTCAAACATAATCTAGTGCCTTTGCCTGTTATTTTACGGTGACTACGCCGTCCGAACACTGGACAGTCGCTTTGAGCTTTGAGCCTTCGATTGCTTCCCACTGCGCCTTCGTACCATCGTACTGAATCTTGAGGTTATCGCCTAAAGAAGACCAATGGATTGCCGTCACACTGCGCGGAATACTCATGCTCGCAAGAGACGTACAGCCATGGAACGCAAATCCGTCTATTTTCGTCACGCCGCGCGAAATTGTCACACTAGCAAGCGATGTGCAACCCCAGAACGTACCCTCACCGATTTCCCTCACGCCACCTGGAATACTCACGTTCGCAAGAGACGTGCAGCCTCTGAATGCATTAATGCCGATTCCCTCAATACTGTCAGGAATACTCACGCTCTTAAGTGATGTGCAATTAGAGAACGTAGCAGCG
The DNA here is from genome assembly GCA_910584475.1 of uncultured Treponema sp. Lineage (GTDB taxonomy): Bacteria > Spirochaetota > Spirochaetia > Treponematales > Treponemataceae > Treponema_D. The sequence continues at coordinate 5,187 of CAJUBD010000023.1, read as the reverse complement.
CCGATGTTCGTAACGCCCTCAGGAATGCTCACGCTAGCAAGAGATGTGCAGCCTCTGAACGCACCATCGTTGATTTTCGTAACAGTTTTTGGAATGCTAACGCTCTTAAGAGACGTGCAGCCCTCGAACGCACCCCAGCCGATTTCCGTAATGCCCTCGGCTATCGTAACGCTCGCAAGAGACGTGCAGCCCTCGAACGCACCATCATGAGAATATTCGCCGATTTCCCTTACGCTACCAGGAATGTTCACAATCTTGAGTGACGTACAGTCTTTGAACGCACCCCAGCCAATTGATGTCACGCCATCGGAAATCGTGACACTCGCAAGCGCCACACACCCATCGAATGCGCCACCGCCGATTTTCATCACGCTATTAGGAATGCTAACACTCTTGAGTGACGTGCAGCCTTTGAACGCATTTTCGCCGATTTCCATAACGCCCTCGGCTATCGTAACACGTTCAAGATATGTGCACCCAAAGAACGCACCGCTAGAGACCGAATCAACTCCATTGATTTTCCTCACGGTACCAGGAATGCTCACACTCTCTATGTCAATACAGCCCTTGAACGCATCATAGTTGATTTCCGTAACGCCTTCGGAAATCACGAGGTCTGTGGGTACTTTACCAGTATACCCTATCACCTTTGTACCTTTCATTTTGAGATATTCGGGAATTTTTTCAACACCTACGTTGCCATCTCTACAGCGTACAATACAATGAGATTCTACTATTTTTTCTCCAAACGCGGTCCACTGCGCTATTGTGCCGCCAAATTGTATTTCCTTGAGCACTGCACACATATCGAATGCCCTTTTGCCGATTATCTTCACACCTTCAGGAATTGTCACGCTTTCAAGCGACGTACAACCAATGAACGCACCATCATGGATCGCATATACACTGTTCGGAATTGTAACGCTCTTAAGTCTATCGCAACTCTTGAACGCATTAGAGCCGATTTCCTTAACGCCGTCGGGAATCACGAGATCTGCGGGTAACTTATCCTTGTTGCAAGCGGATATCATAGCCTCAACTCCTCTGCGTTGATCCAAATAAAGATACCCAGGCATTTTCGGTTTTGCCGCGAACGCCGCCGTTGCAAGCGTCAATGCTGCAAGTGTGGTATACAATTTCTTTTTCATAAAATCTCCTTTTGCCCTTTACGGGCGATTTGTTTTTTATCACAGCCCATACGGGTTGCTTCCAAGTTTTGGCTTATGCCAAAACTCGCGACTACTCTGTAGCAGTCGATTTTTCAGCTGTTCTGCCGCCTTTCAAGCTCGTTCGCCACCGCCGAAGCGTATGCCTGCTTTTTGCTCACGCACTTCGCGCCGATCGGGAAGAGCACGAATTTCGCGGTCTTCGCCTGAACCACGCCGGCGGGAATTCCGACTATCGTGATGAACGAGACCACCGCCATCACCACATAAATCACCGCGAGCGCAAGCCCTATCGGAAACCAGACGATGTTCAGCACAAGCCCGCCGATTTTCCTCGCCGCAGAAACATTGTCCTCGCCTTTCAACTCGGTTTCCCTGATGATTTCCTTTCCGAACGGAAACGCAGAAAGCTTCGCGAACTGCAAGCACGCCTTTCCGATCGGAATGCCGACAATCGTGACGCTGAACAATGCGGCCAGCACAAGCCACAAAAGCGCGACGATTTCACCTCCAAAGATGAACCAAATAAGATTTAGCAAAATCATGTTGCCACCTCCTCGCAAGGCTGCTTCGCTGCCTTGCTTACCGAGTTTTCTACGAAAACTCGCTTAATTTTCACAACCCATACGGGCTGCGTCGCAGGGCTTACGCCCTGCTTACCGAGCCTGTCGGGGCGACCGCCTATTCTTCCGCGTTGTCCGTTGAAGCAATATTAACTATTCATTATTAACTATAAAATCCTCCTTCTTTCCGCTCGCCACACGGCGGTCGGCGGCATTGTTCGCGCGGACGATTTCCGCCTCCACTTTCGCGGCGAAATCCTTGTACGCATCCGAGACACCCACCGCGCTCAAATACGGCACAATCTTCAGGTTCACCAGGGCGACCAGTTCCTTTTTCACCTGCGACGCGCTCTCGCTCCGTGCGCCCTTTGCCGCCGTAAAGTCGTCGTTCGCAGCGTTGAACTCGTCCTGCGCCGTGCGCAGCCCCGCCACAAGTGCCGCCACGCCCTCAAGCAGCGTCGTCTCCGCCTCCAGCGCGCCCAGATCCTCCAGCAGGCTTTCGATGAGCGAAGATTCCGAAGCGTAGGTTTCGTTCACGATTTTCTTTCCGTACTTGGAGAGCACCGCGTCCAGCTTCTGCGCCGCCGCCTTCTTTTCCGCCACGGGAATCGCCGTGTAGCCTTGGATCAGCGTGCCAAGGTCGCGCACGGCGGAATCCCGCGCGGCATCCTTTTCGTCAAGCCGAGAGCTGACCGTGTCCTGCCGGATCGCAGTCGTCAGCCGCGCGCTCAGTGCCTCAAGCTCGGCAAACGCGCCGCACAGGAACTCGTCCTTCAGCCCCGCCGCCTTGAAAAGCCGCACGAGAGCGTCGCTCGCCGAATCCGTCTCCGTAATGCGGAGCCGGGAAGAAAGTTTTGTCATACACACCTCCGTGTTTTGTTTGTGAAACCCAATGCAAGCCTCATTTTGCGTGAAAATCGGCTTTTGCAGCCCGACAACGACCCCAAATTCCGTATGGAAAGCCTTTTGCACGCTGACAATGCGTCGAAATTCCGTGTAGACGGCCTTTGCACGCCGACAATGTGCCCAAATTCCGTGTGGAAGCACTTTTGCACGTTGACAATGCGTTGAAATTCCGTGTAGAAGCACTTTTGCACGCTGACAATGCGATGAAATTCCGTGAATTCCGAGTTTTGCTTTAAAAAAATTGAGGAAATTCGTTGCGGCTTCTTTGCAAAAGCCTAGATGGGCATAAAAAAGGCGCGATGCGAGCCGAATGCGGCAAGCCTTTTCGCGCCTATGAAGTGAAATTCGACGTGGAAAAAAATTACGGGGCTTTTCTACCCCCCCCCATACATTTTTTGAGCAATCAGTGTGGTGTTTTCAGTCCGCGCCGCGTGTGTCATCGTGGAAATGGTAGCATGAAAAACCCTTCAATGTCAACCGTATCGCATTGGGACTTGTAATTCACGCGGAAAAAAAGTATACTTTGATGGAATTCACAAGTTTCAAACTTTTTGAATTCAAGTAATTTTAGGAGAAAACTATGTGCGGAATTGTTGGATATGTCGGAAATGAACTTGCCACGCCGATTTTGATTGACTCGCTCAAAAAGCTCGAGTATCGCGGATATGATTCGGCGGGAATTGCCGTGCTCGACGGCGAAAACATAATCGTGCGCAAGGCGAAGGGCGCGCTCAAAGTCTTGCAGGAGCGAATCGCGAACGAGACAATAAAAGGCTCGATCGGAATCGGGCACACGAGATGGGCGACTCACGGCGAGCCGAGCGATTTGAACGCGCATCCGCAGACGAACGTTTCGGGAACGATAGCCGTCGTTCACAACGGCATCATCGAAAATCATTCGCAGCTCAAGCAATGGCTTCAAAGCCAAGGCACGGTTTTCAAAAGCCAGACCGACACCGAAGTCGTGGCGCATCTCATCAATTTTTTCTATTCGCAAACGAACGACATTTTTTCCGCAGTGATGGACGCGCTTGCAAAAGTCAAAGGCTCGTACAGCCTCGCAGTTTTGTGCAAGAATTTTCCCGACAGAATAATCGTCGCGCGGAAGGAAAGCCCGCTCGTCGTGGGTTTGGGCAAAGGCGAGAATTTCATCGCGAGCGACGTTCCGGCGTTGCTTTCGCACACGCGCGAAGTTTACTTTTTGGAAGACAAGGAAATCGCCGTCGTCTACGCCGATCACGTTGACCTTTTTTCCACCGAAGGCGAACGCCATATCCGCGAGCCTTATCATGTGGAATGGGACGCATCATCGGCGGAAAAAGAAGGATACGCGCATTTCATGCTGAAAGAAATTCACGAGCAGCCAAAGGCTCTTTTGGACACAATGCGGCCTCGTCTCGTAAAGGCAGGCGAAAAGCCGACCGACATAAAATTCGAAGAGCTCAAGGAAAACATCGATTGGAAAAACATCGGAAGAATCGTCATCACCGCCTGCGGAACGGCTTCTTACGCGGGGCAAGTGGCGAAATACGCTTTCGAAAAATTCGCGCGTCTTTCCACCGAAGTTGACATCGCGTCCGAATACCGCTACAGAAATCCAATCATGAACGCGAACGACCTTTTCATCGTCATAAGCCAGTCGGGAGAAACCGCCGACACGCTCGCGGCTTTGCGCCTTGCGAAAAAGGCAGGCGCGAAAATCATCGCCATCACAAACTGCGTCGGCTCTTCGGTTTCGCGCGAGGCGGACTATGTGATTTACACTTGGGCGGGCGCGGAAATTTCCGTGGCTTCCACAAAGGCGTACACGGCGCAATTGGTCTGCCTTTATTTGCTCGCGCTCAAGGCCGGCGCGGAGCGGGAGACGATTTCTCAAAGCGAATACGAAAACGCGCTTTTGGAATTTGAAAGCGTTCCGCAAAAAATCGAGGAAATCCTGAAAAACGAAAACATCGTGCAAAAGCTCGCCTCGCAGAATTTCAACAAAGCAAGCGTCTTCTACATCGGGCGCAGGTTCGACAGCGCGTCGTGCCTTGAAGCCGCGCTCAAATTGAAAGAAGTGAGCTACATGCACAGCGAGGCTTTTGCCGCAGGCGAGCTAAAGCACGGGCCAATCGCGCTCATCGACAAAAGTTCGCTTGTCATCGCAATCGCGTCCGACGCGGAACTTTACGAGAAAATCCATTCGAACATCGAGCAGGTAAAATCGCGCGGAGCGCAGACGCTCGTAATCACGCAGGACGATTCGGGATATTTTTCCGACACTTCCGACGACACCATCGCGATTCCGAAAATCAGCGCGGATTTCGCGCCGCTCCTCACCGTGATTCCAGTGCAACTTTTCGCCTACTATTGCGCGGTGCTTCGCGGAAACGATCCCGACAAGCCGCGCAATTTGGCAAAGTCCGTTACGGTGGAATAAAGACGCGCGAAAATTTTGCGACAATGCGATATTGATAAAACGGCATATTGATTTTTTATCGATTGGGGGAAATGTGTACACAAAAAGCGAAGTATTGCAATATGTTTCAGAAAACGGCGTGAAATTCATA
>CAJUBD010000022.1 GCA_910584475.1 uncultured Treponema sp. | reverse complement strand
GTGTAACCCTCTATCGCTCCACAGGCTTAGCCTGTGGATTTCTTATGGGATTAAGAAACTAATACGATAATTTTATCAGACTTCCTTTCTTAATTTAAACAAAAATTAAGTTATTTCCCAGTATTCTTTAAGAATTTTACTCATTTCTTTGCAATCTTTACTAAATTTCCATCAGATATACATGTGTGGAGTTATACACTGACACCTTTCGCCTTGCCCACATCTGCATCGTTCGGGAAATGGCTGTCCGCCGTTTTTTTGAGCGACGAATATCTTTCGTAGATTCGGCTTTTCAGTTCGCTCGAACTCACGCCACGACCGTAAGGAAAGTACACGACGCTCACGCCCTTTTCTTTCAGATAGTCGTATTTGCCCGCCCAGTCGTCGCCCACCACAAACACATCGAAATTCAGTTTTTCCACCTTGTCGCCGTGGTCAAGCGAGTTTTGCGGAATAACGATGTCGGGATATTTCAACGCCTTCACAAGCGCGATTCGCTCCTCAAAGGGAATTATCGGCTGGCTTTTGTACGATATTACGAGTTCGTCCGTGTTCACCCCGACAATCAAAATGTCGCCGAGTGAGCGAGCGTACTCAATCATCTTGATGTGGTTCGCATGAAGCATATCGAATGTGCCACTCGTGTAGACCACGGTTTTTCCTGCAATCATTTCCCATCTCCTAAAATTCCACGATTTTTCATATCGTGCAAGGCTGAAAAAAGCGCGTCCATGTCGCCGTCTGAAATCGCGCCGATATGCCCGACACGCAAAATTTTTTCTTTCAGTTCGCCGCCGTTCGGACATATCCAGATTCCATATTCATTTTTGAGGATTTCAAAAATTCTGTACGCACTTGTATTTCCATCGCAAGGCGAAAGTGCAGTGACGCAATTCGACATATTTTCCGCTTTCACAAAAAAAGCGAACGGAAAATCTTTTATCGCCGAACGAAACTTCTCCGCCCTACTCGCTATAATTTTTTGCTGCGCCAAATATCCGCCGCTTTGCTCTATGCGTTTCAATTTTTCGTTAAGTTGAATGAGAATTCCAACAGCAGGAGTGAAAGGAGTTTGCCCGCGCTCGCCATCTTTCAATGCAAGCGAAAGGTTCAAGTACAAGCATTTTGAACGATTTTCCCGCGCGACAGAAACCGCCCGCTTCGACATCATTATTACCGAAACCCCCGGTGGCAATGAAAGCGCCTTTTGACTCCCAGTTATTAAAATATCAATTCCAAATTTCTGCATCGAAATTTTGTCTGCCAAAAATCCGCTTATCGCGTCAACCAAAAGAAAAATTTTATTTTTCGCGCAGAAATCACTGACCAAATCCATATCATAAAGAATGCCTGTCGAAGTTTCGCAAAGCTGAATTGCAAAGCCATAAAAATCCGCTGGATTGTAAGCGGAAAGAATTTCTTTTGTGAGCGGCTTTCCGTAGTCAAGGCGAATTTCTTCAAAAGGAATTTCATGGATTTTCAAAATCTCCACAAAGCGCGCTCCGAAACTTCCACCGTTCACGACAAGAACCTTGCTTGACCTGCCGAATGAATTGACAATGGCCGCTTCCATCGCACCGGTTCCAGAAGCCGTCAGAAAAACCGCGCGCGACTCGCTTTCGGCATCCGCCAGAGAAAGCATCATGCGCTCGTTTTCCGCCATAATCTCAGAAAATTCTTCCGTCCTAAAATACGGAATCTGTTCGCCTCCAATCCGCAAAGTCTTTTCGTCCGATTGCACTGGTCCCACAGTAAAATTAATCATGCTTTTTTTCCTCCATTTTCGTCAAGAAATCCATCGCACTCTTTGCCGCGCCGCCGACATTTTCCCAGCATTCAGATTTTACTTCTTGAATTCCTTTTTCTATTTCAGAACTTTCAATCGCCTTCAAAATCAATTCCTTGAAATTCGGAAAGTCTTTCTCGGAAAACTGAACGCCGTATTTTCCCGCCGCCAAAAACATCCATTTTTCGTGATCAATCCACGCATAGTCATAGACAGAATAATCATTGTTTTCCGAATTTCTGTACATTACGGGACGATTGAACAGCATCGCAAATTCAAGCATAATCCCCGAAAAGTCAGAGATCAAAATGTCCGCGCGGCTCATCACTACCAAATTGTCGTTGTCAAAATTCCATTCGACAGAATTTTTGTACTTTTCCATCAGCGGACTTAAAATCGCCTTTTCACTTTGAACAGTTTGAGGGTGAGGACGGATGATGATTTTGAAGCCTGTCGCGACTAGCGTGGAAAGCATTTTCTCGCCGAACTTTGCAAGGCTTCCGCTTTCTCCCCAGCTCGGAGCAAAAAGCACGAGGAGGTTTTCCTTGTCCTGCACATGCGGCGGAAGATTTTTCACGCGTGCAAGATTTCTGTCCATATACGGGCTTCCGACAATGGCGACTTCTTTTTTCTTTATAGTAGGGCGAAGGGACTCTATTTCGCGAACAAGGTCCTCTTGATTTTTACCGGTCGCGATAACGGCGTCGTAAAAGTCCAGCGCGAACATTCTGTAGCCACCCATCTCGTCGAGCGAGTGCGGAATGTGCACATACCGCTCCACATTCTTGCTCCGCTTCCACTGAAGCACATCCAAACCCGGCGTGGTGGAAAGGACAGTGCCCGCGTTCAGCATGTTCATTTTCACGAAGCCCTTGTTTCCTTCGCCGATGAATTCCGCCTTGACGAACTCGTATCTTTCAGAAAGCGCGGGATCGTCCGCTGACTGCGTGTAGAAGACGAGAGGAATCTTCCGCCGCTCAAACTCGTCGCAAATCGGCTTGAACACATTCCAATAACGCTTGTGGTCTGAAAAAATCACGAACGGGATTTTTTCAGAAGAAATCTTATTCGCCTTGCCGCCGCTAAAAACAAAGCGCAATTTCACCGCGAGCGCGCGGATGGCAAAAACAAGCGTCGTCGCCACGCCGAGAGCAAGAGAAAAAAGCATCGAGCCTGTGCCTGGGTCAATGTAAAGAAAATTCATTTGCCCGCCTCCGAAAAATTCTGTGGACTTTCTCCGCGTTTTCTGCTATAATTATTCAAGCGAAAAGCAGTTTTGACAAAAGCGACGCACAAACAACGCGGCACTTTTATAATGTCAAGTTTCCGCTGGGAACTTTCGTTTTTCACTGGAGTTTTTATGCAAAGCACATTTTCATTGAATTGCGACGAACTAAACTTAAACTTTCTTGACTCGCTGAAAAAAATGTTCTTCGGGCGAAGAATTGAAATTTCCGTTCGAGATGTCGATGAGGAAACAGAGTATCTTCTTTCCACAGAGGCGAACCGAGAGCATTTAATCCGCTCAATTTCGCAAATCGAATCGGGCGCAGTGCATTCCATCGACGAAGCGGCGTTATGAAAGTTTCTTTTTCCGAGGTCGCGTTTGCGGACTACCAAGAATGGTCGCAGGACAAAAAGATGTTCGCGAAAATTAACGATCTCATAAAAGATATTTGCCGCGCTCCATTTTTCGGCGTCGGAAAGCCAGAGCCTCTCAAATACGAACTTTCGGGATATTGGTCGCGCAGGATAAGCCAAGAGCATCGCCTTGTCTACAAAGTTACCGATGACGAAGTTTTCATAGCCTCCTGCAAGTTTCATTACTGATTTCATTTGTTCGCCTCCGAAGTTTCGAGTTTCATCCAGTTGCGCTCATCGAAGATATTTTCGCGGACAGTGTAGGCTTTCATTTCATCCGCAGGAAATTGCGTCTTGCCCACATAATTGCTTACGCGCCAATCCCCCCTGCCATATACATTGAAGGATTCAAAATCTGATGCGGACTTCAAGTCTTTTCCTGTGAATGGATTCTTATGTGAAACAGGCAAATCTTTTAAAGCAAGATTTACAGTTTCCGCATTGGTTTTCAAGGAATCGTCTGTCATTATGCTTCCGCGCGAATTGAAATCCTTGAAAAGCAAAAGAGGATTCGCATACGCTCCTATATCGCCAAATGTTTTGAAATGTTCGAATTCGCCAACCTTAATATCATACGCATGGTCTGCGACGATGACAATCCTTGTGTTGTCATAAACACCTTGTCCTTTGAGAAATTCCAAAAACTTCGCCACTTGCAAATGCGCGGCCACATTAGCATGATAATGTTCCTTCTCAGATTTGCGTGTTGGCATCCATGATTTTCCATTGCCCGCAGCCGGGTGTTCCTTTGTTATTACCCCTGGAGTGTAGTCAGGAGAGCGCAAAATTTCGGGTGCATGCGGAAGCTCGTTCTCTATAAAAGTGTATGTAGGTTTCACACTGTCAAAAACAATGTCATCGGGCAAGTAGAAAAGCTGCGCATATTGGCTTATGAAAAATTCACATGGAAAGTCAGATTCTTGATAATAATATTCCGAATGATTATACAATTCATTTCTGAGCGGCGGATAAAGAATTTGCATTACAAAAAAGTATTTCCCAGCCTTGTTGCAAACAATGTCTTGCATCGAATCGGACTTTATGTAATTATTCTTGTAAAGATTCACCAGATTCCAATTTGTAGTCCGTATGTTGGTAAAATCAAACATTGGCGGAATCTTGCCTGAATCGTAGTCTATGTAAGGAACGTTGTAAATTGTCGTGTCGTATCCGGCATCGTCAAATATTTTCGGCAAAAGCAAAACCGCCTCGTTGTGCTTGTCCTTCAAAAGCTCTTTGTCGCGCCTGTTCATCTCATCTATCGTATACTCGTAGCCGCCCATCATGGCAGGAGATGCGAAATTCGTCTGCACGGCGAAGGACAAACAGTTCGGATAGAAAACAAATCCGTCATAGGAGGTCCGCACTTCTGGAAACTGCTCCAAGATATAAGGGAAAAAAGATGAAATTGCCCTGTCAAGGAACAATACAATGACATTTTTCTGTGTTCGACTCAAATGAAAATCTGGAACGAAGTCTATTTCAGATTCAAACTTTTCATTTCTATATGAGATGAAAACCTTGCCTATCGTCTTTAAATTTTTTGTTCCCAAGAAAATTTCTGTCGCGCAAACAGAAAAAAGCATCATTATGAGAACGCGAATCTTTTCAATGCGAACAAAGGATGCAAGCAAAAGGACGGTTATGAACAAGAACACAATTGGCAACACAGTAAAAAAGAATGAATGGTTTTTCAAAAAATCAGAATTGTCCAAAACGAAACTAGAGTTCATAATTCCATAATCATACTTAAACAAAAACGCGTTCGCGAGCGCACAAAGACCGAGTACAAAAAAGACCGCTGGCATTGCGCACCGTACTTTTTCGTTTGCGCCGAACATCTTGTATACGACAAGCGGCCAGAAAACGAAAAGCCCACAGAAGAACGCGAGCGACGACCAAATGTATGAAAGCGGAGAATCCGTGTTTCCAAGAAATGAAAATTCCGCAGGACTTGTCGCAATCACGCTCGACGGCAAAACCAAGCCGCACAAAAACCAAAGCACGATAGAGGAAGCGAGAAGCAGGGCTAAATTCTGCTGCGCAGAAACATAAGAAAAAATCTTCGCGAGCGACGACTTGCAATACTCGAAAGTTTTTCTTTTTCGCAAGGATTTCATAGCGAACGGGGCGAATATAAATGCTACACTAAAGAAATAGAAAGCGCATTTTTGAGGCGAAAATTTATTTTCCTTGAAAAAAAGCAAATACGCGGACGCGGCGAGGACGCACAAATTCAAAAATCCGTGCAAAATTCGCCGCGGATTTTTCGTCTTGAGCGCGATGTTCTTGCAGAGCGAAAAAAGCTGATTTAGAATCCAATAAAAGACAAGTCCCGAAGGCGAATGGTAAAGCAGGAAAAGGAAAATCAGCGCGAGCGCGAAAGTTTGGATTTTTTCACGAAGCGGTGCGCCTTTCGTGTAAATTATCGACGAGACAACATTTATCGCCGTCATAATTATCGGAAGGAGATTTATCGCAAATCGCGTACCCCCCCCCACATTACAGGAATCGAAAGCAAGGCATCAGGGCGAGACAAATCTTTCAAGAACAAAATGCTCTGTCCGTCAAGCAAAGATGTGTGGCTCAAAAAATGGTACGCCGCGATGAAAAAAGGAATCTGAATCAAAACAGAAAGCGACTGACGGAGCGCATAAAGCGGGTGATAATTGTTTTCCCTATAATATGTCGAAAGCATCATAAATTGCTCGTCGCCTTTGAACGCGCTCTTTATGTGCTTGACCCAACGCGACATTTTTTGCTGGAGTTTTCGTTCTTTGAGCTGGATTTCATCGGCGACATTGTAAATGGGAAGCGAGAGGAAATTCACGGCAAGACTCACGGCAAATATTGCCCCCGCCGCGCCGAATTTTTCGAACTTTGAAAGCGTGAAGCAGAAAACGAACTCAATAAAACTTTCAATCGGAAGAATTATTATCGAATAAATTATTGAAGGAAAAGTCATTACCCCCCCCCCATTCATCTGGAAAATATAATTAAAAAAGTATTTCCCTAGTCTAAATCAAATCACTCAAAAAGTCAACACCCGCCGCAAATCTTATCGCCGCAAATCTCCGCCGCCTTCGCGCTCACCGCGCGTCGCAATTTTTGCGCGTCACCTGAGTTCGCGGCTATCGTGCGCACGAAGACGCTTCCCGCTACCACCGCCTCAACTTTGTCCGCGAGCAGCGCGGATTGCTTTCCGCTTGAAATGCCGAATCCTCCGTAAACGCGACTTCCGCCCGCGCCGACTTTTTTTATGAAGTCCAAAGTTTCGCTTCCAATCGAAGTTTCCGTTCCTGTGATGCCGGTGCGAAGCGCGGCGTAAATGTATCTGAATCCCGCGCCCGCCATTCTCGCGAGCCGCTCCTCGGACATCGATGGGGATGCCACGGGAATGTTAAGCATTCCGAATTCTTCGCAAGCCGCAGTCAGCCCTTCGTCAAAGTCAAAAGGCAAGTCGGGAATTATCATTCCTCCCACTCCCGCTTGTGCCGCGCGGCGGCAAAAATTCCTCACGCCCGGAGTGTATACGAGAGAGCCGTAGCTCATCAGATAAATCGGCAAGGCGGGAAATCCTGAGCGGATTTTTTTTATGAAATCCATGCCGTCCGAAACGCGCCAACCGCTTTTCAAGACAGTCGTGCAGGCATCCTGAATCGCAGGGCCGTCCGCGCTCGGGTCGCTGAAAGGCAGCTGGATTTCCAAAATGTCTGCGCCGCCTTCCACGAGCGCGCGCGCCGCTTCAAGCGAAAGTTCTTCGTTCGGAAAACTCGCCACAAGGTGCGCCATTAAATTTATCTTTTTCATTTTTTTCTCCCAATATGCGCCTTCGGCGCAGGTAAAAAGTAATAAGTATTAGGTAAATTGGAAAGATTTCCATAAAAAGCAAATCTCCCCGCCATTACTTTTTACTTATTACCAATTACTTATTTTTCATGCACGTCCTTTCGCGCTTCCTGCCGTCCAGCCCTGTCACAAAATCCCGTTCTTGCGCAAGACCAAATACACGAACAAGGCGATGAAAAGGAGCAAGTTCATAATCGCCTGCAATCCGTTCTTGTGGTTGACGGCCGCAAGCCGGGAAGTTTCAGGACTGTCCTTCAGATATTCCACGGTGACGGGATTGTCCAAGTTCCGGCTCTTATACCTAAACCAAAATGCCTCGGAGTCCTCGCCCGAGTAGAAAACGCCGTCCACCGTGTAAGTGTAGAAATATCGGCTCGTGCAGGCTATGAAGTTGTACCGTATACGACGAACCTCGGAACACTCGCCCTCGGTGGTCTCGCAATGCCGGAACCGCTTGTTTTTATTGAGATACTTGATTACTGCGTATATCGAAAAAATAACGCCCGCGCCAAGTATCATGTCGTACAAATCTATTGCCATTATGTTTTCCTACCTATCATGAATGTCCTTTTGCGCTTCCAGCCGTTCGATTTCGGCGTGAAGAAAGTCGAGCCATTTTTCTCTGCGGAAAACAGGACTCGTGATGAAAACATCCTTGTCGCCGCGACCGCTCATATTGATGACAATCGCCTGGTCGGACGGAACTTCACGCGCAATGCGAATCGCCGCCGCGCCCGCATGCGCGCTTTCCAATGCGAAAAGGATTCCTTCGTTCTTCGCGAAAAATTTCACCGCGTCCAAAGCCTCAACATCTAGCGCACTCGTGAATTCCACGCGACCTGATTTTCCGAGCGCGGCGAGCTGCGGTCCGATTCCGCAATAGTCAAGCCCCGCGCTTATCGAACGAGTCGGCAAAGCCTGTCCGTCATCGTCCAAAAGGAATCGGCTTTTATAACCCTGCATTATTCCATCGCGGCTCGCGTTCCCATTCATTCGCATTGCATTTTCTCCGATTCCAGTTCCGATTCCGCCCGCCTCCACTCCAATCAAGCGCGGCTCTTTTTGCGAGATGAACGGCGAAAAGAATCCTATGGAATTGCTTCCTCCTCCCACGCATGCCACCATCGCGCCGATTTTCACTCCGCGTTCTTCGCACTGCCTTTTCACTTCGCGCCCAATCACACTTTGGAATTCGCGAACGATGTCGGGAAAAGGAGCGGGCCCCAACGCGCTTCCCAAAACATAGTGAGTGCTTTCGGGATTCGCCGCCCAGTCGCGCATCGCATCGTTCACCGCATCTTTTAGCGTGCGACTTCCCGAAGTGACGGAAACGACTTTCGCGCCGTACAGCTCCATCGCCGCCACATTCGGCTGCTGCCGCCTCACATCGACTTCGCCCATATACACTGTGCAGTCAAGTCCGAGTTTCGCGCAAGCCGCCGCCGTCGCAAGACCGTGCTGACCCGCGCCAGTTTCGGCGATTATTCGTTTTTTTCCCATTCGCTTTGCAAGAAGGCACTGCCCCATCGCGTTGTTGATTTTGTGCGCGCCGGTGTTCGCAAGGCCTTCAAGCTTAATGTAGATTTTCGCGCCACCAAGAATTTTCGTCGCAGTCGGAGCAAAGTAAAGCGGAGTCTCGCGCCCGATATAATCGCGCTGAACCGTATGAAGTTCGTCCAAAAATTTTTCGTCCGCCATCGCCTCCTTGAAAGCCACTTCCAAATCGTCGAGCGGCCGCCGCAAAACTTCCGCCACATACTTTCCGCCGTAAATGTCGAAGAATCCGTCAATCGAATTGTTTGAAACATTTGAACCGAGTGAATCGCTCATTTTTTCATTTTCTCCTTGTATTGCAATTTCCATAAAATTCACAATTCTCAATTTGCGCGAACAGCGCCCGCAATTTTTTTTCGTCCTTTATTCCGTGCGAAGACTCAACGCCGCTTGCGACATCGATCAGTTCAGGCGAAAATTTTTCCGTGATTTCCAAAATGTTTTCCGCGTTGATTCCGCCCGCGAGCCAAAGCCGAGATTTTTCCTTGCATTTCAAAACTAAATTTTCATCAACGCGAATTCCGCTTCCGCCCAAAAACGAACCTGAGCGCGAGTCAATCAAGACGCGGAACTCGCCGACTTTCAAAAGCGCGTCCAATTTCAAGAGGTCTTGCTCGCAAGAGACGTTCGCCGCGACAAAATGCGCGACATCAATATCTTGTTGTTCAAAGCCGCGCGGAGAAAAGCCGTGGAATTGAAGCGCGTCCACAATCTTTCGACGCGCCAAATCCATCGCCGCCCCTCCCTCCCCGCTTTCAAGATCCGTAATCACCGCGACAAGAAGCGGCATTTTTTCTCCGAACTTTTTTTGCAATACGCGCCGCGCCTCTTCCACGAAATCCGCATCCACATTTCGCGGAGACTTTTTGCAAAAAACAAAGCCGAGAAAATCCGAGCCCAAATCGGCCGCCAAAATCGCGTCCTGCATTCGCGTAAGCCCGCAGATTTTTACGAGCGGAATTTTTTTTGCATTTTTTGCAAGAGAATTTTCCTGCAAGCGCGAAGCGACGCGAAGCCAAAATTTTCCTTGCTCGGAAATTGAAGCGCGTTCAAACGCCCTCGTGTATTCTTTTGTCATTTCAGGATTTCTCGCCGCCGTCTCACCCATCAAAAAACCGTCGAACCTCATCGCCGAAACTGCCGCCGCGCACTCTGGACTTTGGATTCCGCTTTCAAAAACGGCTTTCGCGTTCGGCGAAATCTTCTTTATAGAAGAAAACATTTTCGCCGGAACGAGCATATCGATTGAAAAATCCTGCAAGTCGCGAGAGTTCACGCCAAAGACGAAATTCTCCGCGCTCACCTTGGAAAAAACATACCGCAATTTTTCGATGTCCTCGACTTCGCGCACTTCTATCAACGCGGAAAACTTAAGTTCGCAGACTTTTTTCGCCATAGCATAAAACTGACTTTTTGTCAAGATGCGCGCTATGAGCAAAACTGCGTCCGCGCCCGCGCGATACGCGACATCAATATCTTGAACTTCGCACAAAAAATCTTTCCTCAAAACGGCGGGCGCGTCCTTTCCACTCCGCGCGGCGTATTCGTCGAGTGCGGCGCGTACCGCCATCAAATCGTCGAGGCTTCCCTTGAAATAATTTTTTTCGGTGAGGACGCTGATCGCGCGCGCGCCGTTTTTCGCATACTCGAGCGCAGTCTTCACCGCATCCAAATGCGGTTCAATGTCGCCCTTGCTCGGGGAAGCGCGCTTCACTTCCAAAATCGCGCCGCGTTCCGCCAAGAATTTCCGCACACTGACTTCGCGCTTTTTCGGAACGTCGCATCCGCATTCAAAGCCAAGTCGCGCGATGTCCGCCTTCCGGCTTTCGACTATTTTCTCCAAAATGTTCATATCGCTTCCGTGTCAATTTCTTTTGAAACCGCTTGGATTTCCCGCAACTTTTTCAAAGCCGCGCCAGAATCAAGCGCGCCAAGCGCGGCCTCGTATCCGTCTTTTAGAGTCTTGACCTTGCCGCTCAAATAAAGGACTGCCGCCGTGTTAAGTCCGACGGCGGCTCGAATTGTCGCGCGTCCTCTTCCCTCCAAAACTTCCATCGCAAGACGCGCATTGTCCGCGCCGCTTCCGCCTAGAAGTTCTTTTTCCGAAACTCCCTCGATTCCGAATTTCGCAGGGTCAATCACATAGCGACTTTCCTTTCCGCTTTCTGTAATCTGAAAAACATCGGTGGGCGCACATGGACTGATTTCATCGTAGCCGTCGCGGGAGTGCACGACCATCACGCGCTTCGTGCCCAAACCTTTCGCCGCTCGCGCATATTCTTCAAGCAAATCTTCAGAATAAACTCCGAGAACGGCATAAGTGACTTCGGACGGATTGAGGAGGGGGCCAAGGATGTTCATGATCGTCTTGATGCCGAGCGCGTTTCTGACAGGGGCGGCGAAGCGCATCGCAGAATGATAAATCGGAGCCATCAAAAAAGCGAAGCCAGTTTTTTGCGCGAGGCCTGCGCTCTGTTCAGGCGTACCGTCAATTTTAACGCCAAGAGATTCATAGAAATCCGCCGCGCCGGACTTCGAAGAAACCGCGCGGTTTCCATGCTTTATGACGGTCTGTCCAAGGCTCGCCGCGACGATCGCAGAAAGAGAGGAAATATTGAAACTTCCTTTTCCATCCCCGCCAGTTCCGACAATTTCCGCGTGTCCAGAAATCTCAAGCGGAAATAATTTTTTCTTTTTGATAAGTGCGCGGGCGCATCCTACGATTTCGCTTGACACAGCGCCTTTTGCCGCCATGGCGACAAGGACCGCAGTCATGATCCGCTCGTCCATAGTGCCGTCCGTCATCGTATCCATAAAAAATTCAGCTTCCGTTTCAGTCAAGTCCTTTTTGGCGATTAGGCGGTTCAAAAAATCCACGCTCGGAATATTTTCACGGCGATAGTTCAAAAACGAGCGCAAAAGCCTTTCGCAATCATCGGACGCAATCGATTCGGGATGAAACTGCACCCCCTCCATCGCAAGCGTCTTGTGCCGGATTCCCATGATGTCGCCGTCTTTCGCGCGAGCCGTGATTTCAAATTCTTCGGGCAGAGAATTTTCGTCCACGACAAGCGAATGATAGCGCGTGAATTTTCCCTTTTTCCCAATCGAACGGAAAAGCCCTTTACCGTCCAAGTCGATTTCCTCAACGATTCCGTGCCTGATGAATTTCGCCTGAACGATTTTCGCGCCGAACGCTTCAGCCATCGCCTGATGTCCAAGGCAGATTCCCAAAACAGGAATTTTTCCCGCGAAATATTTTATCGCCTCTTCGCTTATGCCGGCATCACACGGTCTTCCAGGACCAGGCGAAATCACAAGGTAATTCGGACGCAAATTTTCGATGTCGGAAATTTGGCATTCTCCGCTTCTCAAAACCGCGACTTCAAGGTCGCCGCCCAGTGCCTGAAACGCCTGCACGACATTGTATGTAAAGGAATCGTAATTGTCGATAACAACAACTTTCATTTTTAGCTCCAGAATATTTCAAGTATAGGTAATAAGTAATAAACGCCCCTCCCTTACTTGCTACCTATTACTTATTACTCAACTTTGAACGCCGCAATAAGTGCGCCCATTTTTTCGTTCGTTTCTTCAAATTCGCGCTCGGGATTGGAATCGTAGACAATGCCCCCTCCCGCCTGAAGCGTCCAGACTTTTCCCTGCTTCAAGGCGCAGCGAAGCGTTATGCAAAAATCCAAGTCTCCGTCAGCGCGAATGTAGCCCACCGCGCCCGCATAAAACCTGCGCTTCACTTTTTCAAGTCTTGAGAGAATTTGCATCGCGCTAATTTTCGGCGCGCCGCTCACAGTGCCCGCTGGAAACGCCGCGCGCAAAACTTGCACCGGCGGAATTCCATCTTCTACGTCGCCCTCGACATTACTCACGATGTGCATTATGTGGCTGAAAGTCTCCACTTCCATGAATTGCGTCGCCTTTACGCTGCCCGCTTTGCACACCCGCCCCAAATCGTTTCTCGCCAAATCCACAAGCATCAAATGCTCGGCGCGTTCCTTCGGATCTTTAGAAAGTTTGAGGCGAAGCATATCATCCTCGGCCTCGTTTTTTCCGCGCCGAATGGAGCCTGCGATCGGATGAATCGAAGCCCTGCCGCCAATCACGCGCACAAGGCTTTCAGGCGAACATCCCGCAATTTGGAAATCCCCAAAGTCAAGATAAAGCAGATACGGCGACGGATTTATGGCGCGAAGTCTGCGGTAAATTTCCAGCGCGGAAGTTTCGCACTCAAGCTGCACTCGACGCGAAGGCACGGCTTGAATTATGTCGCCCGCGACTATGTGTTTTTTCAACTCCACGACTTTTTCGCAATATTCTTTTTTGCTCTGCTCGATGTCCGTTATGACAGTGCACGGTGCGGCATCTTCGGCGGAATCCATATACGAAAAATCCATGTCGTTCAACCGCTTTACGAGCGCGTCGATTTCCTTTTTCAAGTCAATCTGACGCTCGGCGTAATTCAAACCGAAGATGTGAAGCTTTTCAGTAAAGTGATCGAAGACGATGTAGACATGCCCCGCGACAAAGCAGCATTCGGGAATGCGCAATTCGTCGAACTGGTTTTCCAAGCGAACCGTGTCGCACCTCTGCACGAACTCGTAGCCCAAATATCCGATGCCGCTCGCAGGGAGGGGTATTCCCGAAGCAGGGCTTTCGTTCTGCGAGGCGACATAGACGAGCGCGTCCAAAATGTCCGCCTTTTTTTCCTGCCCCACGGCGTTCCGGCTCACTATGCCGGCATCATTGAACGGAAGCCGCCGCCCGTCAATCAAAAACGCGATGCCCTCGTCGTCCTGCACGATTTTGAAAGCCTCCACCGCCATCAAAATCGAAAACCGCTCACGCCCCTTGTTGAAACTCGCCGATTCCAAAATCGCCTTCGCCCCGATTTTCTTCGCAAGCGAAAACGGCGTGTAGCGTTCGCTCGAAAGGCAAACATAAATCGAATCCGTTCTTTTTTCCATAAATTATTTTCCCAAAAAAGAATTTTAATTACAAATTTGAATTCCGCGCTTTTGCAAATGCCAAGTTTTGCAAAACTGATTCTCACGCTTCGCTCGAAACGAAAACGCGGAAAACCGAGTGTTTCTATAAATAGAAACACAATAAGAACAATATACACTCAAAAAAAAATTCTGTCAATAGGAATTTAAAAGAATTTTCGTTGCCGAAATAAAAAACGAATGCCGCCCCGGGAAAAAAATTTCATTCCCCAATGAACGCGCGAACCATCTGCGCGATCGCAAGAAGCTGCTCTCTGTGCAGGCGCGAAAAAATTTCCGGCATCTGCCTCGCGCCCCTCCCCCATTCATTCGTCTCGCCGAAAAAATCTTCGGGCGAAATCGAAAGATATGCGCAAATCGAAAAGAAGCCTTGCAACGACGGAAGCCGCTTTCCGTTTTCAATCAGGTTGATGTAGTTCACGTTCTGCCCTAGCGCGATGCTCATCTCGCGCGCAGAAATTCCCTTGCCGTTCCGCAAAAACCGCAGTCTGTCGCAAAAAGCCTTTTCATATCCAAAAAATTTTTCTTTGTCAATATCCATTTGATTTTCTTTGCAATTTTTTTCACAACAATTCTTCGCAAGTTCTTTCTATTTCGGAGCGAACACGGGAAACAAGCGTAGTTTTGAAAGTTTCTCCCCATTTTCGTTTGAACGAAGAAGCAAGGTTTTTTGGACAGGCATCTCTCATAAACAAAACCTCCACTTCAATTTTTAAAATATTCGCGATTTCATCGATGACGGCGGGCGGCGGAAAAGACGATGCTCCTTCGATGCTGTTGATATAATTGTAGCCTTTGTTCAAAAGCACCGACAAATCTTTTTGCGAAAACCCGGCGGCGCGACGATAGTATTTCAGGTTTTCGATGAATGTTTCCTGCAACGACATACTTTATTTAAGAACATTTTCCATTTTTAAATACATTATTTTAACGAATTTTTCAAACAAATTCGCTTGACATTCCGTAAAACAATGTTTTATAATGCGTTAAAGTCGTGTATTTAGCGGCTTTTTAATACGGTTTTTCATTAAAACAATGTGAGAAAAAATATATGACGGCAGAACCGATAAAGGCAAAGAGGATATCGAGGCGATGAAAGCGTGTTTTCTCAAGAACGGCAGGACGATGGACTGGGCGTTGTTCGCGCTTGGCTTCATTCAAGACGAATGCGCGGAAATTGTTCCGAAAGATATGGCGGAAGAAAACATGGCGGAAATTTATCCGCGATTTTCACGGACGGAAGCAAGGGCGGGATTTTGAAATGAATGCAAAAATCACTGCAAGCGTAGTGCTTTACAAGACGGAAAAGCGACAAGTCGAAAACCTTCTTTCTTCGATTGAGGCGGACGGAGCGGCTACAAGGTTTTTCGTCATCGACAATTCGCCGAACGACAAATGGCGCATTTTGGAAAAGGAGTCGGAAAAGATTCGCTACATTTACAACGAAAACTTAGGCTACGGCGCATCGCACAACATCGCGCTTCATCTTGCCGCCGAGGAAAACGCGCAATTTCACGCAGTGCTGAATCCCGACATCACATTCGTTCCGGGCACATTGAAAAAACTCGCAAATTTTATGGAAGAAAATCCCAACGCGTCTATCACGATGCCGAAAATATTTTCGCCCGATGGTGAGGTTCAAAAACTTTGCAGACTTTTGCCTAATCCGTTCGATCTGTTCGTGCGCAGATTTTTGCCGAATTTCGGAGTTTTCGGAAAACTGAAAAAAAGCCTCGACGAAAAAAACTGCCTCGCGCACGCCTACAACCAAGTGATGAATCCGCCATGCCTTTCAGGATGCTTTTTGTTTCTGCGTCTCTCTTCGCTTGAAAAATTCGGAATTGAGTTTGACGAAAGATTTTTCATGTATTTCGAAGACTTCGACCTTGTGCGGAGACTGCATCGAGTTTCGCAAACACTTTATTTTCCAGATGCGGAGGCAAGCCACCAGCACGCGCAGGAAAGCTACAAAAATTGGAAAATGCTGAAAATCCATTTGCGGAGCGCGGCAAAATATTTTGGCAAATACGGTTGGTTCTTCGACAGCGAGCGAAAGGAAATGAACAAACGCATATTGCGGGAGATTGGGAAATTTGCGGAGCGAGGATGAGAGTAAGAATGTTCTGGGATAAGGTGGAGATTTACAGGCAGCAGAAAAAACTCACATACCGCTCCATAGCGAGGGCGATGGGCAAGGCAGAGACGACGGTTTCGTCGATGCGACAGTTCGGGACAGAGCCGCGCATAAGCGACGGCATCCGAATAGCGGACGCGCTCGGCGTGGACATCAGGGACTTGGCGGAGTGAGTGTTTCTAGAATAATTATGGGAGACAAGAGCAGGAGAAAGACGTTGGAAGTGTCGTCTTCCGCAAATGCAGTATTCTCTGGCATTTTTTGGAAATTCGCCGAACGGATTCTAGCGCAAGGATTGTCGTTTGCTGTATCCCTTGTCCTAGCAAGGATTCTACTTCCCGAGGATTATGGGGCTGTAGCAATTGTTCTTGTATTCATGGCCTTTGCAGAGGTTTTTGTTGTAAGCGGTTTCAGCACATCGCTTATACAGAAAAAGGAGGCTGACGAAACAGACTTCTCCACAATTTTTTATTGTAGTCTTGTTGTTTCTGTAGTTTTGTATTTTGCGGTGTTTTTCGCGTCGGATGCAATCGCAAGTTTTTTCAATATGCCGATTCTTTCGTCCGTGCTCAAAGTATTCGCGTTAAGGATTCCTCTAAGTTCGTTCAATTCTGTGCAACACGCCTATGTCTCAAGGCACATGATGTTCAAGAAATTCTTTTTTTCAACGCTTTTTGGCACGCTTCTTTCCGGCGTGGCAGGAATCATTTTTGCGATGAAGGGGTATGGCGTTTGGGCTTTGGTAATTCAATATCTGACAAATTCGCTTGTTGATTCAATCGTGCTGGCATTCACAATTTCTTGGCATCCAAAATTGCTGTTCTCATGGAAATCTGCAAAATCTCTTATGGGGTATGGATGGAAGATACTTGCATCAAGTTTTTTAGGGGTGTTTTTTTATCAGCTTAGAAATATACTGATTGGAAAATTCTACACTTCCTCAGAACTTGCCTACTACAATAAAGGTCAGCAATTTCCTTCTCTCATAACAAACAATATATTAACTTCCATAATGAGCGTGCTTTTTCCAGCCCTTTCAAATAGAAGCGATGATATTGCGACGGTAAAAACAATGCTTCGTCGCTCTGTTCAAGTTTCATCATATATCATATTCCCTTTGCTTTTTGGAATGGCGACAATCGCCAGGTCTATGGTTTTGATTTTGCTTACGGAGAAATGGCTACCCTCTGTTCCTTTTGTGCAAATTTTATGCATGTCATCAGCAATAGAATTGATAGATTCCATTAGCGTGCAAGGGTTGAATGCCATTGGGGAGAGTGGTGCGGTTCTAAAACTAGAATTGATAAAGAAGCCCATGTATTTCGCGCTCTTGGTTCTAGGATTGAGAAGAGGGGTCTTTGCTGTTACGCTCTCTCTTCTAGTAAACTCTGTATATGTAGCCGTGGTGCATGCGGGAATGTTGAAATTGTATATTGGCTACAGTTTTAGAGAATTGACAAAGGACTTGCTCCCCGCTTTTTTTCTTTCGGTTGTTTCTTGTGGAATATGCTGGCTCGTGGCGCTTCTTCCGATTTCAACGCTATTTATTTTGCTCGTTCAAATTTTTGTCGCTATGGCGATGTATATTCTTTTGTCAAAAATTCTCAAGATAGAATCGTACAGGTATCTTTTAGATTTTGCAATGTCAAGGATAGCAAAAGGGGAAGCACATAGATGATAACGAAAGGAACAATTGTTTGGTTTTTGCCTTGTAGAGATATATGCCCTATCGGTGGCTTTAAAGTAGTGTATGAATATGCAAACAGATTTGCCGCTGACGGATATGAGGTTTTTATTGTCTATCCACAGTTTTTGAAGTTGAGCAAACATAAAAACATATTTTTTAATTTCTTAAGATGGAATGTAAATCTGTTGCGCTATTTCTACAACAAAATAAAAAAAACGGATTGTAATCCAAATTGGTTTCAACTTAATCTCCTCGTTCACTGCGAATATGTTTTTAGGTTCAAAAATTCAAAAACAATGAAAATACATGGAGCTAAATTTATCGCCACCGCAATTGCGACATCTTTTGAACTTTCAAAAATAAAGCAAATAGAAAGCAAGAATAAATTCTATTTCGTCCAAGATTTTGAAAGCTGGAACGGCATTAGTAGTGAGTGTGTATATGATTCCTACAGGCTTCCCCTGAAAAAAATCACAATCGCGCCATGGCTTGTGGAACGCATCGAGTCTGTTGGAAGTTCCGCCGTGTTGGTGGAGAACGGTTTCGACTTTGAGTATTTCAAAATGACAAATCCAATAGAAAAAAGGTCTCCGTATGAGGTTGCGATGCTTTATCACCTCGATGACAGAAAGCGCTGTTGCGACTCCATCGCGGCATTATACAAAGTAAAAGAAAAGATTCCCCAGCTGCATGTGACGATGTTTGAAACTCCAGAGAGACCAGATGTTCCTAATTGGTTTGAATATTTTCAAATGCCAGACAGAGAAACACACAACAACATTTACAACAAGGCGAGTATTTTTGTCGCCGCTAGCAAGGCAGAAGGAATGGCATTGCCACCCGCAGAGGCGATGATGTGTGGATGTGCGTTGGTCTGTACTGATATAGGTGGATTTTCCGTTTATGCAAAGAATGATGAAACTGCGTTGATGTCTACTGTCTACGATGTGGATGCTTTGGCGCAAAACATTTTGCGTTTGGTACAGGACGATGGTTTGAGGAAGCGATTGGCACGGAATGGAAATGAGTTCATCAAGCAATTCACTTGGGAAAGAGCATTTGGAAAATTCAAGGCTGTGTTGGAGGATAAGGAATGAAACATTTGGTATTTTATGTTGCTGTTATTATTCATTCTCTTGGCTTTTGAGTTTTCGGGCAGAAAAAATATTTTTTTTTGCATAGGTAATAAATTGTGGATGTAAGCGTAATAATAGTAAACTACAATACAAAAGAACTCACTCGCAACTGTCTGCGTTCCGTGTTTGAACAGACGAAAGGCATAGACTTTGAGGTTATAGTGAGTGACAACGGCTCTACGGACGGCTCTATCGAGATGATGAGGACGGAATTCCCGCGGATTGTTTTGATAGAGAACAATGAAAACTTGGGTTTTGGAGCGGCGAACAATCGGGCGCTTAAAGTTGCAAAGGGAAAATATGTGTTCTATTTGAACAGTGACACCTTGCTTTTGAACAACGCGGTGAAGATTTTCTTTGACTACTGGGAGGAGAACGGAGAGCGGGAAAATTTGGGGGCGTTGGGATGCTGGCTTCAAGATGAGCATGGAAACAGCATTCATTCGGGGGGAAGATTTCCGACTTGTAAAGATGTCTCTCATTATCTTTTTATGCGTGTGTTGGATTCTGTTGGAATAAAAAAAATTGCAAAAAAAATTGGTCTTTATCATGAAAATATAAATTCAAGACCTGAAAAAGTTGATTATATTACGGGCGCGGACTTGTTTCTTAAAAATAATGAGATGGCGAAATTTGACGAACGATTTTTTATGTATTTTGAAGAGTCCGACTTGCAATTATATATGGCGAAGAATGGACTTTCTCGGAAGATTATAGGCGGAGCGCAAATTGTACACTTTGTTGGAGGCTCTGGGGCAGAGGACAAAATAAAATACGACTTCGGGAAGATGACGGCGTTGTTTTACTGGAAAAGTTGTCTTTTATATTTCAAAAAAAATTTGTCAAATAAAGGGTTCACTAAAATGAGACAAAAAATTCTTTTTGTGTACTCTCTTCCACACAATTATTTTCGCTGCAAAAAGGCATTTAAAATGATTAAGGAGATAAAGTAGAAAATGATGCGTTTTTTATATGCCTTATGATTCAGCATTGACTGAAATGGAACCAAGTTAAGATGACAGCACTTCCATACATTACAATAGTTATATTTCTCTTTTTGCAGGGGTATGCTGCCAATGTCAGGCAGCTTGGAAAACTGCCTGTAAAATATTGTAATTATTTTATATTGGTTGTGTTTTTTTGTTTTCGTGGATATGTATTTACAGATGTTTTTAATTACCAAGTGTATTTTTATAATGTTGCGACTCTAGATGAAATTGTTACTACTGATTATCTTAAATTTCAGTGGTGGGAGCCTGGATTTATAGTATACATGTCGTTTTTCAAGACAATTTGTAATGATTATTTCTTTTATCAATTTTGTGATTCTTTCATAGATTTGATTCTCTTGTATAAATGTCTTGAATATTTTGAAATAAATAATTCCTTTTCAATTATGGTCTTTCTTGCCATGAACGGCATGATAATGTTTTTTGATAATCAAAGAAATATAAAATCAATTTTGATATTTTTCTATGCTCTGAGGTATGTTGTTTCAAGGAATTGGAAGAAGTACTATTTGTGTTGTGTATTGTGCTGCCTTTTTCATAGTACATCAATAGTCTATTTTTTTATTTACCCATTTTTTCGAATGAATTTGACAAAATGCAGGTTCGCTTTTATTTGCATCATAACTTTATTTTTCGCGTTGCTGTCTTCAAAAATTTTGCATGCCGCTTTTTCAATACTGACATATTTTTCTTTGGGAAGAATTACTTCGATGGTAAATTCTTATATAACGGATGAAGCCTTGTCTGGATTTCTTTCTTTGGGAGTTATCGAAAAATTGTTAATGATTTGCTTAATTTATAAGAATTTTGGCAAATTAGCAAAAACTGAAAAAGGAAAGACGATTTTAAAATGTTTTGTATTTTACATTTTATTCTATTTTGCATTTTTTGGTATTAGGGTTATTTCTGAAAGGATGTCTATGCTATTTATCATTTCATACTGGGTTATAGTGCCACAATTAGTAAGATTTCAAAAAAAGAGGAATAAGATATTTTTTTCTTTTTTTGTTTTAACTTACTGCATATTGAAAATGTCTCTCTATTCCCAGCCGCAGGATTGGTATGAAAACTGGTTGTTTGGTGAGATTTCATCATTACAAGAGAGAAAACAAATATGGAAACATTTTAATGGGAGAAGGTGAAATAATGAATTTATTGTATGTTTCGATAAAAAGCAAGGATGTTACTGGTGGCAGTATTGGTCGTGCTAATAACAAGTTGGCTTTATTGTCTTTGGAATTACAATATTATGAATATCTTATAGAACCCACGGATTCCGTTGTCAACAAAGCAATTTCCGTTTTAAATGGATATAAATGCGGACTGAGCAAATATCATATAAAGGCAATATTAAAATTTATAAAATCAAAAAAAATAGATGTCCTTTTTTGTGACCCCGGTTTGTATGGAATCCTTATAAATCAAGTGAAGAAAAGAAAAACAAATATAAAGGTGATCTCCTTCTTTCACAACTGCGAATATATGCTTTATTCTACTATTTATAGTAATTCAAATTGGATAATGAAAAAACTAGTTTTAAATTCTGTTTACAAGAATGAATTGCTGTCTGCTAAATTATCCGACTGTTGTGTTTTTTTGACAAAGCGAGATGTGAATGTTGTTGAAAATACATATAAGGTAAAGCCAAATAAAACATATATAACGCCGATTGTATTGAACTCCACATATAGTCACCGCGGAAAATTAGTTTTACGAAAAAATCCCAGAAAACTTCTTTTTGTAGGTTCATATTTTTCTCCTAACATAGACGGATTAGTTTGGTTTTCAAAAGAAATATTGCCTTATGTTGATTATACATTGACGATTGTTGGCAAAGGTTTTGAAAATGAGGAATTCAAGCAGAAATTATTTTGTCATAAAAAAATAGAATTGAAAGGCTTTGTTCAATCTTTGGATGAAATCTATGAAAATTGTGATATTGTTGTTCAACCAGTTTTTAAAGGTTCTGGAATGAAAACGAAAACCGCAGAGTGTATTATGTATGGGAAACCTTTGATCACTACTTCAGAAGGAATGGTCGGTTATGAAATTTTCAATAGCAATCTTTTTGTGTGCGATACAGCGGATGAATTCATAAAAGTTTTAAACAATATAAAAAACACAGAGATTTATAATTTTTATGAATCTTTGCATGATTTGTTTTTAAATAACTACACGATAGAATCGCGGGCAAAAATATTTTCTAAAATCGTAGGAGAACTATAATAATGACAGATTTGGTTTTTATAACACCTTCGCTAAAAATTGGTGGTGGAAACAGGGTGTTTTTTGAACTTGCCAATTGTTTAGCAGATGTTTTTTTGGTACGAATTATATGTCCAAATAATAGTGAAGAAAGCAATACTTTTGATATTAATCCGCTTGTTACTATAGAAAAATTTGGCAGATTGGGAAAAAATAAATTTCAGAAGATTGCAAATATTTTAAAAGTATTTAAAATGATTTCTTCAAAATTTTATGATGCAACCATAATTGTTTCAGATCCAATAATGTGCCTGTTTTTACGACGAATCAAGAAAAACAAGAACTTGTATCGTTTTATTCAGGCAGACGATTATAGAATTTTTGATGACGGCTACATTTTAAAATCAAGAATACTTATAAAGATCTACAAAGCTCTTTGTTTGAAGTCATACCATGATAAAGTAAAGTTTATATTTAATTCCAAATATGTTTATGATAGTTTTTGTCAAGATTCTAGACGTTCAGATGTTCCGTATAATTTAGTTTATCCAGCTATTAACCATGATGTCTTTTATAATATGTTTTCGTCCGACCGACAAATGAATATTTGTCTGGTCGGACGAAAACACCCTTGGAAAGGTCTTGCCACCCTTTCCAAGACCTTTCAAATTCTCTCCGAATCTGTAAAAAGTAAAATAAAAGGGATTTTTATAATTAGTCACGAGGACTTGTCTGAATTTGAATTTCCATTGAATACAGTTATTGTAAAACCGACAAATGATATTGACATTTCAATGATTTATAATAAAAGTTTGATTTTTATCTCTACATCATGGTGGGAAGGCTTTGGGCTTCCAGGACTGGAAGCGATGGCATGTGGTTGTGCAGTGATTACCAGTGATTCTGGAGGATGTAGAGAATATGCTGTCGATAGAGAAAATTGCCTATATTTTACTCCCAAAAATAATGAGGAATTGGCTGAAAAAATAGAAACTCTTGTAACAAACTTTGATTTTGCAAAAAAACTGTCAGAAAAAGGAATGAAAACTGCAAAGAAATTTTCATGGAAAAATTCGGCCGTGCAACTTAAGAAAATTATTGAAAATTATAAAATAACTTCGGAGGCCCGCCCATGTTAACCGCGTCCCTCGTCCTGTACAAAACCCCTCGTCCGCAAATAGAGGCATTGCTTGCAAGCGTTCTGCCGTCGTGCGTGGAGAAATTGATAGTCGTGGACAACTCGCCCGACGACCGCTGGAGGGAGCTTGAAAGCCGTTCGGAAAAAATCCGCTACATACACAACGAGAACCTTGGCTATGGTGGCTCGCACAACTTGGCGATGCGC
This sequence comes from uncultured Treponema sp., assembly GCA_910584475.1. Lineage (GTDB taxonomy): Bacteria > Spirochaetota > Spirochaetia > Treponematales > Treponemataceae > Treponema_D. The sequence goes on along the minus strand of CAJUBD010000022.1, from coordinate 15,143 downwards.
CTTGCGATTGAAATGAAGGCAGACTATCACATTGTCTTGAATCCAGACATTCGCTTTGAGCCGGGCGTGCTTGCGACGCTTGAAAAATTCATGGATGAAAATCCCGACGCGGCGTATGTCCTGCCGAGGGTCGTCTATCCGAATGGGAACTTGCAACATCTCTGCAAACTGCTTCCCGCTCCGTCCGACCTTATTTTTCGCCGCTTCGTTCCGTCAGTTGGTTTCTTGAAAAAATGGAAGGAGAGGAAGAACGCCCGCTACTGCCTCGTGGATTCGGGATACGACCGCACAATGAATCCGCCGTGCCTTTCGGGGTGCTTTATGTTCATGCGAATTTCTTCGCTCCAAGAGGTTGGGCGGGACGGCGAATTTTTTGACGGCAGGTTTTTTATGTACTTCGAGGACTTCGACTTGATTCGCCGCCTTCATAAAGTCGGAAGGACGGTATATTTTCCCGATGTGAAGATAGTCCACGATCACGCCGCCGAAAGCTACAAGAGCCGTAAGATGCTCCTGACGCACATCAAAAGCGCGTTTCGGTATTTCAACAAGTGGGGGTGGATTTTCGACAGAGAAAGGCGGGAGTGGAACGAAGAAATTTTGAGGGAGATATTAAAGTGATAGCATCAAATAAAAATTTCGCTGGAAATAATAATCGCAATACATTCGTCCGCAAGTCTTATGCAATTACTCATCTCCAGCCATCGTCACGCCAAGTGAGCAATAGCTATTTTCAAATCATTTCTTTTTTCAGAATCATTTGCATAAAAACAAACAAAGAAATTCACTTTTTTTCTTGACATTTCATATATACTGTACGCTTGAACTCACGAAAGACAAGGCAGACAAAAAACAATTCTCAAATTCAAAAAAAAGTTCTTCAACTCGACACGCAACTTCAAGAAAAATATTTGCAAAGCCATAGAGAAAAAGAAGTTGCGAATATGCGCGGCTCAAAACTGTGAGCCTTGCAGGTTTTCCCGTTTAATCGTTTTATATTTCAATTTTGCGCATTTCCTCGTTTGTTTCAGGGAGGAACGTGAAAATGTCCTCGACCTTCTTTCCAAAAACATAGGCAATATCCGCAGCAAGGCACAAGGACGGATTGTACTTTCCACGTTCGAGCAAGCCGATTGTTTCGCGTCAACACCGTCTCTTTTTCGCGTGGCACAGCAAATCAAGGCTCGGCAGGACTTCCTTGCTTCTCGAAGAGGTCTTGAAAAAAAGACGGTTTTGTGATACTCTTTCATTATGGCAAATCTTGGTATAAAACATTTTGGACCTATAAAAAATGGCTATTCAAAAAGTGGTGGATGTATGGATTTTTCGCCAGTCACCCTATTTATAGGTAACCAAGCCACAGGAAAAAGCACTGTTGCAAAAGTCTATTCAACTTGTTCGTGGCTTGAAAAAGCTTTTGTCCGTGGCGATTCTTTTACAAAAAACTTTTCTCTAGATGACTTTATAGGTTTGCTTGACAATCAAGGAATCAAAGAATATTTCACACCAAAAACTCAAATAAAATATATAGGCGAGGCATATACATTTTTGTATAATAAAAAAGACGGTTTTTCCATAAAGTCAAAAAAAACAAATAACTATCATCGACCGAAAATTATGTATGTTCCAGCCGAGCGAAATCTTATTTCTGTTTTGGCTTCGGTGAGAAAAATAAAAGAACTTCCAAAAATGCTTTCTGTTCTTCTTGATGAATACGATACTGCTCTAGGAAAACTTGACGAATCATTGTTTTCCCTTCCTGTGTCAAATCTTAAACTTAAATATAACAAATCCTTTCAAACTACAAATATTGTTTCTAGCAATGGAGTCTCTGTTCCTGTTCATCATGCGTCAAGCGGCATTCAATCTGTCGTGCCACTGTCTTTGGTTTCAGAATTTTTGAGCAATGAAATCGTCAGCGATATTCCTGCAAAAACAAAAACATTGAGTAGCGAGCAAAGGGAACTGATAAAAAAATACATTGACAAAAATTACAACACAAAATCATATTTTGCTGGACTGAAGGAGGCATTTGACAGGCTTTACCTTACAGGTTCTGAAAAGTCTTTGGAAGAAGAGTATCGAAAAACGCTTTTTTCTGTGCTTGAACATCACTTTAACACTTGCTTCATCAATATTGTTGAAGAGCCGGAGCTAAATCTTTTTCCAGATTCACAGGCAAAGGTTCTATACGATCTTTTAAGATGCCTTAATAAATCAGTTGGGAGTCAATTAGTGATAACAACCCATAGCCCTTACTTGCTTTCCTATCTTACAATTTGCGCAAAGGCGATGGAATTGAAAAACAAGAGTGTACCTAAATTGGAAATAGAAAAAATTGTGCCCATCGCCTCTCTTGTTGATGGAAAGGATATTTCAATTTATGAGACTTTGGCTGACGGCTCTATAAAAAAGATTGAGCCGTATGAAAACCTTCCGTCAGACAACAATGTTTTGAATGAATTTATGGAGAAAACAAATGAAAGTTTTGCACAGCTGCTTGAATTGGAGGAAGAATATTGCGAATAGATTTTTATAAATACGAGCAAGATGTTTCTCCTTGTAAAGAATTTGGTCTTTACGATGCGGGCAATAATACGCCTGCGATTTTGGATAGCGATAATCCTGAAAAATGGGAAGCGACAGTCGAGTGCAACGGTCGACGCGATTATAAGTTCATCGCTGTTGACAATGTGCGAGAACTTTTGCAATACAAAAAACAAAATGCTGGAACAGACACATGCGATGCCATTTTGCGCACTGCAAAAACCTTGTGTTTTGTGGAATTGAAAAATCAAGCAAAAAGTTGGTTTGAAGAAGCCTTGTGTCAACTCGAAACAACGATAAAATTGTTTAAGGAAAACCACGATATAAATATCTACTCATCGAAAAGAGCATACGCAGTGAATAAAACGCATCCGCATTTTCACTATTCAAATAAAGAGAAAAAACAGCGTTTCTATAAAACTACGGAATTTGTACTTGAGTGTGAAACAAAAATCAAAGAACTAAAATAAAAGCATTTCTCAAATCTTCGTCTGCCCAAATTTTGCCTGATGTTTATGGTTGCCCTTGCTCATCCTTTGCAAAAATCCGCGAAAAATTATACAATGACGCCAAGCGAGTACCCCTAAAACTGCCAGATTCCAACCGCTTTTTTTGCAAAGTCCTGCTGTCGTCTGTCTATTTCACTTTCAGTCCATTCTTCAATATCCGATTCCGCAATTTTTTTTGTCATTGGAATTGTTGAAGTCTTGTAAACATTCTTTTTGGTTTTGAAATCAGCATTCCCCAAGCTTTCGTTTCTACTGCATTCCAACAATGTCATGTTGCCCAACCTGTAATGGAACTGCTGAACTTTGTGCTCCTCCCAATTCCAAATGTCTAAATCTGGAGAGTCGGGCAAAATATGCTCCAAAGTGGAATGGTCAAGGTCTATGTCAGCGGAGGATTCAAAATGCTCTATTTTTCCCAAAATGTATTTTGCTATCTTATTATTCCGGGAATTATTGGCAAATTCTTTATAAGCGAATATTTGCTCAAATTCCGCATCCTGCACATATAAAGAACTCTTCAATAAATTCAAATCCAAATCCTTCCCGCTTGCAAGAGACAAGGCTATCTTGTTGTAAGCGGCTTCCTGTTCATTCGGATTCTTGTTGCAAATCACATTGTATCTAAAAGAGATTATGACAATTTTATGAAGCAGCTTTGCAAATTGACTTTCCGGCAACTTCGCATAGGCGACAAGCAGCAAGGAAATAGGCTGCAAAACATTGAACAATTTGAGCAGCTGCAAATCCTCTTTTACCGCAGGGCTTTGCCGCCACAGCTCGTCTTCAGGAGTTTTGAGCGCCATATAAACATCGGCTTGGCTTTGCATATCCCGCAAAAGATCGAAAGCCTGTTGTGAAGTTTTTATTTTTTCACGAATCGTGCGATAAAGCAAATTTTTTCTTACTGTTTTATGCGTGCTGTTCCAATAAACACGCAAAAAATCAGCGATTTGCGTTTCTTTTAAAATATCCGCGATTTTCGCCCATTTTTCATCAAGGCTGTCTATTTTGGCGGACGCCAACTTGTCAGAATCGGCGACAGAAAAAATATAATTTTTCAATAAGTCAGACGAAGAAAGTTGAACGCCCCTAGCATTCAGCGTTTCAAAAACCTTGAATGCATTCAAGTCATCAGTAACGATGATGACAGTAAAGAACAAATTGTCCACGATTGTTTCGACAAAATTGACCAAATCTTCCGCGGTTTTATATCGAGTTTTAATATATGACGAAAAAAATTCAAACGCCTTTTTCATCAATTTGTCGGAATTTTTTAGCCCCCGCTTTGGGAATTCTTGCAAGGCGGACAAGTAATTTCTGTAAAAGTCATCGTTGTTTCTGTTGAGGACGATTTTATTTTCCGAGGTCAAAGTGAGAACATCCAAATTGCCTATATAGGTCGAATGAATCGTGTCGGCCCTTTTTATGTTAAGCTGTTTTTCATCGTCATCTTTGCCAATTGTCTTTAAATATTTGATTACCGCCAGCAGAAGTATGCTTATAGATGTTATGCGCTGCTGCCCGTCTATCACCTGATAATTTTTATCGTCATTTGTTTGGAGAACAAGGTATCCCATATAATGAGAATCTTCTTCATCAAGCATTTGCATCAAATCATACCAAAGGTCCGACCATTGTTCTGAATCCCATGAGTAATCCCTTTGGTATTTTGGAATTGAATAGCGAAGGCCGTTTCCCAGCAAACGCCTAAAAGTCCAGTTTGATGTATCCTTTATGCCATTCATCATATTTATTTTGTCCTCGCCAAAAAGCGCATCCTCATAAAATTTTAGTTGCGTCGAAAAAAACTGTTCTGCAATACAAGAATGACTATAACACAATATTAAATTTTCTTCAAGTTGCGAGAGCCTACATAGCCGAGATTATCATCGTAAATATGGAGAAAAAAAAATGCACAATTTTCCCCTGCAAAAAACTCGCCCCCTCACACCAACGCCTTCGCCATCCACCGCCTGCTTTTCCAGCGGAAGAACATCACCGCGCCGCGCGTTACCTCGTCCGCCGCGATTCCCAAAAAGCAGCCGTTTATGCCAAGTCCCATTTTTATTCCCAAAATGTAGGCGAGCAAGACCATCACGCACCAATTCGAAAACATTCCGTACAAGACTGGAAACTTCATGTCGCCCGCCCCTTTGAGCGCGCCCACATAAATCAAGTTGAGCGAGCGTCCGAATTCCAGCAAGATTGAAATGCGCAAAAGTTCGCTCACCATTTCCACAATTTGCGCTTCGCTTGTAAAAATCGAAATGACGGGGCTTTTCACGAAATTCAATATCAAAACGAAAAGCATCGACGCGCCTGTCGCCCACAGCGAATAGAGCATCACCTTTTTGTACGCCTCGTCGCTTTGGTGCGCACCAACATACCAGCCGGTTTTTATCTGAACCGCGCCGCCAATCGCAATTGCAATAACATAGACGAATCGCACGATTGTCGTAGTGTAGACTTGCGCCGACATCGCGAAAGTCCCGAGCGAAGAAATCATCGCCATAATCACGATTTGCGAAACGTTGTATGAAAGGTTCTCCCCCGCCGTCGGAATTCCCACCGACAAAATCAGGCGGAAGAATTTCTTCGGCACGGAAAATATTTTGTGCAAGTCGAACGCTATTTCCTTTCTGCGGCGAATCATAGCGGCAAGCATAAAGCACGAAACGACGGAAGAAATCGCCGATGCCGCCGCCACGCCGCGCACTCCGAAAACCGGAAGCCCGAACCATCCGTAAAGCGAAAGCGCGTTTCCAGCGACGTTGACAAGGTTCGCGATGAACGTGACAATCAATGCCTCGCGGGCATAGCCATAGCAGCGGAGCATAGAACTTTGCAAAAGGCTGAACGCGTTGAAAATCGCGCCCGCGCCGCCGAAAATCAAAAAATATTCTTTCGCGTAAGAGCGCACGTCGTCCTCAAGCGAGTAGCAATTCAAAAGCGGGCCGCTTCCCAAAAATACCGCCGCCGACAAAATCAGCGCGATCGCCGTTGTCATAAGCGCGCTCGCCTTCGAGATATTGTTCAAGTCCTCGCGCGAACGGTCCGCGCCCAAATATTGCGCCAGCACGATGGAACTTCCAATCGCCACCACGTTGAACAAAATCTGGAGAAAAAACATATATTGCGACACAAGCCCCACCCCTGCCACGGCATGGTCAGAGTAAGTGCTCAGCATGAAAGTGTCAGCGAGCGAAACGAGAATTCTTAAAAGTTGCTCTCCCGCCAAAGGCAAGACGAGATGGAGCATTGGCAAAGAACCGCGACTTTTGTTTTGCATTTTTCAATTATATTACTTACTACCCATTACTTATTACTTATTTTTATTTCACGACAAAATCGATTTTCTTTTCAAGCCCTGCGCATTTTACGAGGAGCGAAGCCTTGCCTTTTTTGCCGACAGTGCGGACGTAAACGCCCGTGACTCCGCCTCGGAACGCGCCTAAATTTTGACCGATTATTTCAATTGGACCTGTCACGGAAAATTCCGCCGGCTCGCAAAAATAAGGCAGCACGTTTTGAGACTGGTCGCGCATTGAAAGGCGCACTTCCGCCGCGTCCCAAGTGCTTCCCTCGTGCAGCACGTTGGAAGACGCTTCGGCATGAATCGAGACGGATTCCACCGCGCCCTTCAAGACGGTCTTCACCACTTTTACGTCCTTTATCGCGTCGAAGCGGAAAGTGGACGACTCCCCTCCCCAGTTGCCGATGTACTTCGCGTACAAGTCCGTAATTTTCTGGCGGGTGAATCCGCGCGGCAAAAGTTTCGCGCATTCAAATTTATGCTTCGCGGCAAGGCCGCCTTCTCCGTAAAACGCAATCGCGTTCAAAATAAATTTTAACTTTTCCGCAAGGCTTTCGGGAAGTTTTTCCTCGTCCACAAGGCGGTTTCCAACATAGTCGTCGATGAGAATCGGCCCGTGCGGAATGTTCTTGTAAGGCGAATTTTCCTTTTTGAATTCGGCGATGAAGGTTTTTCCCAAATACATTTTCACGGAATCGGCGTTGGTGAAAAGCCAGCATTTTCCGCGAATGCTCGCAGGATGCTCGCCCACGTCCATTGTCGTGCTCACTTCCAAGACGGGAATTTTTTCCTGCTGACTTTTGTAGACCGCCGCCGCCAATTTCGGATTTCGGTACATGTCCATCACGCCGTGATAGCAAATCCCGTCGCCGCTTCCGAAATCCTTGTGCGTGTTGTAGTCGAACGCCACCCATGCAAAAGAGCCTGCCACGCCCTTTTCCACAGCGACATCGTTAATGACGTTCGCATGGCGAATGGCGTGCTCGGTGCGATGCAATTCGTCGTCGAAAATCTTCGTCGGGAAAATGTGCCCGCAATATTCGCTTATGAGATACGGCTTTTCGGGATTCGGCGTAACGGTATTTTTCGGAACGCAGCCCGCGTTGTTCCCGCCGTGACTGAAATCGTTGTAAGTGTACACGTCCTCCAAAAGATGCGACTTCTTTATGCATCGCACGCCACCAGTCGGACGCGTCGGATCAAGCGAGCGGCAAAGCGCGTTCGTCTTTTCGTAAAGCTCGTCGCAGTCAAGCGACTCGTTTATGCGCACCCCCCAAAGGAAAACCGAAGGATGGTTCCGATATTGCAAGACCATTTCCTCCACGTTCTTCAAGCACTGCTCGCGCCACGCCTTGGACTTTCCGATGTGCTGCCATCCGGGAATCTCCGTAAAAACCAAAATTCCCCGCTCGTCGCAACGGTCGATGAAATCCTGCGACTGAGGATAGTGCGAAGTGCGCACGGCGTTGAGTCCGAGTTCGTCTTTAAGAATGTCCGCGTCGAAACGCTGGAGGCTCGCCGGCATCGCGTATCCTGCGTGCGCGAAACTTTGGTGGCGATCCATTCCGCGAAGCAAGAGCCGCTCTCCGTTCAGGAAAAGCCCTTCGGCGGTCATCTTTATGTCGCGGAAGCCGAAGCGCACCGACTTTTCATCGATGGTTTTCGTGCCGTATTTAAGTTGGACTTTCAGCACATAAAGCTCGGGATTTTCGGGCGACCAAAGCGCGACGTTTTCCGCGTCGAATTCGGCGGTGATTTTGTCCGCGTCCTTCAAGTCATACGACTTTTCAAACGCCGCCTTCTTTTCTCCCGCCTTGCAAAGCGAGACGAAAATCGCGGCTTTTTCCTTTTTGTCAAGCGAAACCCGCGCCGTCACTTTCGTGCCGCTCGTGGAAACGAAAACATCATCAATAAAATTCTCGTTCGCCACTTCAAGGAAAACCTCGCGGTATATTCCGCCGTAAGTCATATAGTCAATCACGAATCCGAACGGAGGCACGTCGATGTCCTCGCGCGAATTGAGTTTCACCGCCAAGACATTTTCCTTTCCTTCGGGCAAGAGGAATTTCGTTATCTCAAATTTAAATGAAGTGTAGCCGCACGAATGAGTTCCCAGTTCCGCGCCGTTTATGAAGACAGTCGCCTCGTGCGCCGCCGCCATAAATGTGACGAAGACGCGCTTTGATTCCCATGATTTTTCGGTCTTGAAGACGCGCCTGTAGCCGCTCACCTTTTGGTAGTCGCGCACGTTGAAATAATTCAGCGGCGTTGTCGCCACGCTGTGAGGAATGCGCACTTTCTGCAAGGCTTTTTTGACCGACGCGCTCTTGATTTTCTGGGCGCAGATTTCGCTTTCGAACTCGGGCGTAAAGAGCCACTCGTCATTTAAATTGATTCTTTCCATGTTTTTCATTATAAATAGTTCATAAGAATTTTGCAAGGGAATTTATGGCGATGAGCAATTTTATTCAAATGAAAACGGCGATTTTTCCACTTGCAAAAAATCCAAAAATTCATTAACATAAAGATATGAGCAAATTTTTTTTCAAAAACGCGTTTTCGTTTTTCCGCGCGGCGCTCGTCGCGATAGTTTTATTTTCCTGCAATTCAGTTCCTGACGAAATACCTGCAGATCTCGACGCGAGCCAGTTGATTCAGCTCGGACAGGACAAATACGATGCCGGAAAATACAAGGCCTCCGAAATGTATTTCAACGCGGTTCTCGAACGCTACGGCACGGACATAAAACGTTATGTAGAGGCGAAATACGAGTTAGGTCATTTGTTCATCAAGACAAAGAAATACGAAAACGCCTATAACAATTTCAACGAAATTCTCGAGATTTATGAAAATGTTCCGGCAGGACTTCCCGGCGCATACAAACGCCTGAGCCAAATCGAATTGGAAAAAATCCCGCAAAAAGCGTTGGACGAAACGAAATAGTTAATAATGAATAATGAATAGTTGCAAAAAAGCAAGCAAAGTCGCCGCGCACAACGCAAGGATTGCCATTTTCATTAGTTATTTTTCTCCATGTGACATTAATGGACATTACAAGGTGACACTGATGCACACAGCAAGGCGATGTTGATGTACATTGCAAGGTGACATCAATGGACATTACACGCCGGCAACAATGCACATTGCAAGCCGACATTGATGTACATTACAAGCCGACAACGATGCGCATTACAATGTGGCACTGATGGACATCAAAAGCTGATAACGATGGGCATGTTGAATTTGCCGCGTCACTCCTTTCCTGCCTTCCTTCTCTTTGCCACAAGAATAATTACGGCAAGCAAAACGACCAAAAACACGACACCGCCCGCAATCGGCACGACGGGCGGAGTGGCGGAGTCTTTCGCTTCCGCTTCTTCGCTCGGGCTGTCGCTTTCGGCGGGGTCTTCCGTTTCGGCGAGGTAGCCACCGAACAGCCAGCCTGTCGTGCCGCGCTCAATCACGTGGCCGTCCTTGTCTCTCGCGCCGCCGAGCACGCTGACCTGCATCCAGCTCGACGCGATGCCGTCTATAGTTTCTTCTTTGCCGTGCGCGAGGACCTTCACGCGCGTTCCGGCGGCCAGCGTGGTGACGACCTCCGCTGTCGCAGTGTCGTCCGTGCGCAGGCGCAGGTTCTCGGTAACAACCGCAGTCGTTCTTAATGCGGGCGCGGGCTTTGGGATGGCGGCTTCCGCCGAAGATTTCATGTGTTCCGTTGCTGGCGTGTCCATCGCGTCGTAGTCGCAGCTGCCGTCCGCGTGGCGGGGAAAGATGATGTCGTCTACTGGAACTTTTTTATCACCAACAATTTGCCGTAATTTGTTGGTGACAATTTTATAGTCGTCTTTTCCTATCCTTACGAAAGTTTCCAATAACTCATTGGTCGTTCCTTCATACAATTTCATGTAATCGCCGTCAAAAGTCAACAACAATGAAACATGTTCCTTGTTGTTGATTTTTCTGATAAAATCATTTTCATCCCAAAATTTATACCTATCGTTTAGAAAATGAGGATTTAAATAACAATTCAATAAAATGGATTGTTCGGTTTCTGAGTCCGACTCTATTAAAAACTCTGTTCCAAACGCAGAATAACTGAATATATAGACAAGATTTTCCGTCAGATAAAGCAAGGTCGGAAGAATGGTTTCGCTTAACTCTTCATCTGTGGATGGAGACCATGATTTTATCCACCCCTCTTCTTTGTCAAACAAAATATTTTTGTCTTGAGATTTCAATACATCATAATAATAAGACGATATCCAATAGCTTTTGGACATCTTTTTTAAAGACGGCGAACTCAAGTTGGTTCTTTCAATGTCAGAAGCCAACACGGTGAATTGGTTTCCATGTTCGTCTAAGACTGTAATGCTATCAGTGTCATTTCTTATTCCTCCAAAATAATAGTCATTGCCCTCCCTGTAAAAAACGCTTAAATCCTCATGTATCATTTCGCCTTGTTCTTCACGCGGAACAGAATCAAAGCTAAATATGTCTTCTTCGCCAAAAATATATGACCCCTTCGGCAACAGGTAAAAAACATCTTCCGTATAGATTTGAAGGTTTGTCAGAATAAGAAAACAAAACATCGGAATAAATCTTTTAATAAGAATCATATCTAAAATCTCCTCTCAATTTTATGGTCGAATGGATTTACAATATCTGATTTCCATTCATTACCAACTTTATATTTGGTAATATAAGTATCTGTAAACAACTTCTCCCCTTTAGTTACTTCCGTCTTATACACACTTAAGTGTAGATGTGAGGCAGACGAAATTCCCGTATTCCCCACATAGCCCACAATCTTTCCAGGATAGACGCTATCACCTTTATTTACAATATGTGATGTCATGTGTCCAAGCAGATAAAACATGTTCTTTCCATCCTCCTTTCTGTCTCCTTGCACCAATATGGATACTCCATAATGCTTGTTTCCTTGATTCCTGCACGCCACAACTTTTCCATATATGAATGATTTAATCGCCGTATTGTTTCCCCTAAAATCCACTCCCTCATGGTAATATTTTCCCCCTGACTTATTGGTGTATTCTTCGTTAAAAAAACCTGTTACGCAGGCATAGCCATTTATATTAGGACTCTTTGCATGCGTTGTTTTTACATAAATAGGAGCAAAGCCAGGATTCCCTGTAATGACGGCATCCATATCTATGCCAGGCGCATTACCATCATATCCATACACATCTTTATATTTCTTCCCCTCATACGGGTTGAACTCCAGCAGCCCCGCCTTCTCCAGATGGTTGATAAAATATATCGGGTGATAGAAATACGGGCTGTTTGAGAAAATCCTGTCCAAACCACCATTCCACAAGTCGATGGCGGAGGCTTCGTTCACAAGGCGCTCTTTTACGGGCTTTCCTAAAGCATTCTCTTTCAATTTGGAGAACTGATTTTTGTCCCATTCAATCGGATGTCTGCAAACCGCTTTCCTCACCTCGGGCTTTGTGAGCATCCCTCCTTTAGTTCTTGCCATTTTTCCATTTCTTTGTCGCAAGAATAATTACGACAAGCAAAACGACCAAAAACACGGCACCGCCCGCAATCGGCAATGTGGGCAGACTTGCGCCTCGCCGTGAAGCGGGCGTGTTTGTCGCTTCCGCTTCTTCTGTGTCCAAACTTTCGCTTTCGGCGGGGTCTTCTGTTTCGGCGAGATAGCCTCCGAAAAGCCAGCCTGTCGTGCCGCGCTCTATCGCGTTGCCGTCCTTGTCCTTCGCGTCGCCGAGCACTTCCACCTGCACCCAACTTGACGCGATGTCGTCTATCGTGTCCGCCCTGCCGTGCGCGAGGACTCTCACGCGCGTTCCGGCGGCAAGCGTAGTGACGACTTCCGCTGTCGCCTTGTCGTCCGTGCGCAGGCGCAGGTTCTCGGTGACGCCCGCAGTCTTTCCCAATGCGGGCGCGGGCTTTGGGATGGCGGATTCCACCGCGTGCGTGTCGGGATTGTCGCTTGCACTTGCCGTCATGTTGCCGTTCGCATCGTAGTCGCAGCTGCCGTCAGCGTGGCGGGGCCAAATAAATTCATCTAGATTTATTGTGTTTTGTTTTAAATATTCTTCCAACTGATTTTCATACTCATTGTAGTCTTGATATTTATTGAAAAACACTTCTCTCGGCACTTCGATTAATTTCTTCAACTTTTGATATTCGCTTATTTGCAGTTTGACAAAAGATAAAAGGGGCGTGCCAAAATCGCTCAAATAAATATTGCAATAGTCACCATCGAATTTAAATTCAAATCTTTTTAATTCATCGGTTTCAAATTCATAACCTGAAAACTCTTCTTTGTCAAGCAAAGTTCCATTTGAATATATGATGAAACCATTGTCTGTATTCTCAATGACTGTATTTTCGATATTGCCAGACAGCCCCAAGCCAATTTCAGCATTAGTTATTATCATCGGCTCCCTTAAGACTTCTGCATACCAACCATCGTCATATACATTCGCTTCTCCATATCCTTTTAGCTGTGGCTGGTAATCCAATGCCAATTGTATATTTTGATTTCCAATCATCTTCAGCAAATACTCTCTCACCCATACTGTATCAGTCTCATCTTCGGGAACAGAAAGATATTTGTTTTCTATGACCTGCTTTGATTTTACTGATTTTATGTCGTTTGCGCTGACTCTAAGGCCTTCGCCTTCTGCGCTGTATATATTTATGAAAATGCCTGACACAACATCTCCGTATAATTTTGCAATATCGGATACAACATTTCCATATAATTTTACATGGTCGTCTTCTTTCAATGTTTCTTCTGCGTCGTAGTATATGCCATTCCAATTACTTTTCATTTTGTATATTGGAGTATCTCTTATGGCGATATAATCATTTCCTTGCGGAAACAAAGCAAACAACAAAAAGCAAAAACTGCAAAAAAATATTATTTTCTTTTTCATTTGTTACCTTCTAAATTTAATCATTACAATACTTTTCATCATGCGAAAAAGGATTAACTCTTTTCCTATAATTGTTTCGGTTTTTACAAATTCCTTTTTTTCATGATCAATTTCATACGCATTGCAGTCATCTATGATTTCATAATCATTGACAATGAGAAATGTTTGATCTCTCCAAAAAGCAATGCTTTGTGAAAACACAACAGCACCAACAAGAAACAATAAAACGCCACTTACATTTTTCTTCATTTTTTACACCTTCCTTTCCAATTCTCACTGTTATGATTGAAAGGATTTTTTATTTTATCTTTATATCCCCAAATAGGGAATTTAAATTCCTTATTTCTTATACTGCCTCTCACTCCAAATATCCTCCGAAACACCAGCCGACAGTATAATGCACTTTTTTGCCGTCTGCATCCATAGAGTTTCTCACCGGGGATACTTGCACCCAGTTTGAGGTGATGCCGTCGATTGTCTCTTCCTTGCCTATGGATAGTATTTCCACCCATGAATCTTTTGCCATGACTACAATCAGCTCTGACGAAATGCTTTCATCTGCGCGGAGTCTCAAATTTTCTTTTACCAACATGAGCTTTCCTTTTTTCAGGCTTCTGTCCATCCTGAACATGTCTTCTTCCTTGCGGTTTGCATACTCTTCTGGAACAATCATAGATTCGATGACAATATTTTCTTTGATAAAAAATCTGTAATAATTTGTGGCCCATTTAAAAGGCACTTGGATCAGGTCAAATAAAATTTTATTCGTATTGTTGTCATAAATTTTCATTGCCTTGCCGTTTATTTCAAAGCGGGCGGTGAAAGGCTTTCCGTCTTTCAGTGACGGAAAGTTTTCCAAATATGGAAACCATGACACATTTCTGTCGCTGTCATACAAACTCGGATAGACTTTTGCGATATAGGTATTCTCGTCAATCCTTTTCAGATTTTCAAAGACAAAGCCGTAAGGGGAAAAAGTTTTCAAAGGAGTGTTGAAGAAAAAACCTGTATTTGTTATGTCCATGTGGGCGGCTGTTCTGTAATGCTCATACTCATACCAGGGAACTTCGACGGGCAACACATCTTGGTCCATTACCAAACGGTCGGGTTCTGCCATTGCCACGATTTCCCTGTTCTTCTGCCGCACTGCTTCAAAATACCATACCGGAAGCCACCTGCCTTTCACTTTTTTTTCATCAATGGAACCGAGAACATAGTCATCAAAGGTGTCCGAACCTTTGATTTTTATGTCGTAAGGGTCTATATAAGGGCTTAGGTAATTTGGCGCGTTTTTGTCCTTTTGAGCCCAATAGTACGGCGTTCCTGTAATTTCAGTGCCTTTTTCACACGCCGCATCCACATCCCTATAAATAATGTTATACTGGTCAATTTGATAGTAACAGGTATCCCTGTAAACTTCATATACAGGAGAACAGTTATAGAAGTTTTCGGCAAAGGCTGATAACGACACCAGTCCTGCAAGGATAATGCTCATGCACTTTTTCTTCATTTTGCACCTTCCCATTTTATTGAATGATTTATCGGATTATAACTAATTGGATTGACTTTCACTTTTACCCAGTTTGACGCGATGCCGTCGATTGTTTCGGCTTTACCGAGGGCGAGGACTTTGATGTGCGTGCCGGCGGACATTACTGCAAGGACTTGTGTTGAGGTGGCTTCGCCGAAGCGGAGCTTGAGGTTTTCGTGGACGGTCATTGTTTTGCCTGCGGCGGGCGCGGGCTTTCGGACGGAGGATTCCGCGGCTGATTTTCCGCCGTCCTCGTAGTCGCAGCTGCCGTCCGCGTGGCGGGGCCAGACTATATTTGATGTTGATGTTTTTTCTTTTTT
>CAJUBD010000021.1 GCA_910584475.1 uncultured Treponema sp. | reverse complement strand
AGGCCCTTTTAGGGCTGGTCGTCAAGCCACCGGCTATGCCGGTGGTTATGACTTCCTCCGCTCTTATTTCAATTATACAACCAATTTCATTATTTTGCAAACAAATTGTTAAAATTCCGCATGGAGCAAATGCGTGACAAATTGCAAGAAATCCTTTTGAAGAAATTACAAAAATTTGCAATGCGCGCTTTTTCACGCGCTTTTTCAATTGACAAAAATTCGTTTCCATCTTATCATTTTAAAATAGCAATTTCAAATTACTTTATTTGTAAGTAGACATGACAAAACGCCGCAATAATAGTGCGGCATCTTTATCATGTAAAGTTTGCGTTGCGAACTCATTATATATTTTGCGCCCACGCGCACATTAAAAAGCCAATGCGAAATTTTTGATTGCTAGAAATTTCGCCCGTGACTTTTATTCAGGAGAAAACATGAACGCCAATCCGCGCACAACCCAATTCGCCACGAGCCTTTTGCCGCAAAAATCTTTCGGCGAAGTCGTAAAATTCGACGGCGAAACTTGGTACAAAATCTCGAACGCAAACGCGATCGATCCTTTTTTCATGACAATCACGAGTTCTTCCGATGTTTGGAATTTCATTTGGTCGAACGGAGCTTTGAGCGCGGGACGAAAGAATTCCGAGCATGCGATTTTTCCGTATTTGACGGCGGACAAAATTTTGGATATGGGCGCGTGCAGCGGAAATTTTTCGGCGGTGAAAATTTTTTCCGCGAACGAAAACTCGAACGAAACTTTTTTGTGGAAGCCGTTCGATTTGAACACGCAATGGAAGGTTGGGCGCAACATCTATAAAAATTCTAGCGGCTCGCACATCATCCTTGAAGAAGTGAACACGGAACTCGATTTGGTTTGGCGCACGGAATGGACTTCCAGCGACAAATACGGTTTGGTGAAAATCGCTTCCATAAAAAATGTCGGCTCGAAAGTCGCGAAAGTGCAGATTCTCGACGGCGCGCAAAACATCGTGCCCGCTTGCACGACGATGCAGCTGCAGGCGACAAATTCTATTTTGCTTGACGCTTACAAAAAATCTGATTTGGAAAAAGATTCAGGTCTCGCGCTTTTTTCGCTTTCTTCAGTCTTGACTGACCGCGCCGAACCAAGCGAAGCGCTTTGGGCGAACACTTGTTGGTTCAGCAAAAAAAGTCCGGTTTATCTTGACCCGCAAACGCCGGAATTTTTCGAGCGGGAAATTCCGCTTGAAGAAAGTGACGTTCTCAAAGGCAAGCGACCTTCGTGCTTCATTTGCTTTGACGCGGAATTGGAAGCGGGCGCGCAGGAAAAATGGGAACAAGTTTTTGACACGCATTTGGAAAATTCAAAAATCGCGCTTCTCAAAAAAGAACTCGCCGACCGCGACGCTTTGGAAAAATCTTTGCTTGAAGACGTGGAGCAAGGGAAAAAATTGCTTGAAAAATATATCGGCGAAGCGGACGGCTTGCAGAACACGGCGGACACAATCGCGTGCATTCATCACGAGGCGAACGTCATGTTCAACATAATGCGCGGCGGAGTTTTCGCGGAAAACAATTCCGTTCGTTCCGACGATTTCGTCAATTTTGTGGAAACCCGAAGCAAGGCGAAGGCCGCCGATGCGAAGGCTTTGAATTTGGGCGAAACCGTGGATTACGCGGAACTCGGAAAAATTGTAAAGGCCACGCGCGACAATCAGCTTTATAGGCTTTACCTTGAATATTTGCCGCTTTCGTTTTCGCGCCGTCACGGCGACCCAAGCCGACCTTGGAACAAATTTTCAATCAATTTAAAAGATTCGCACGGAAATCCGATTTTGAATTATGAAGGAAACTGGCGCGACATTTTCCAAAACTGGGAGGCTCTGGCGATGAGTTATCCTGCCTACACGAGCGGAATGATTGCGAAGTTTTTGAACGCGACGACCGCCGATGGCTTCAATCCGTACAGAATCACGCGCGCCGGAATCGACTGGGAAATTCCCGAGCCTGACAATCCATGGGCGAACATCGGATATTGGAACGACCATCAAATAATTTATTTGAGCAAACTTCTCGAATTGGAAGAAAAATTCAATCCTGCCGCGCTGGAAGAATTTTTGAATTCGCCGATTTTCACCGTGGCGAACGTTCCGTATCACATCAAGCCTTATGCGCAAATCCAAAAAAATCCGCGCGACACGATTTTATTTGAAACTGAATTGAACGAAAAGATTTTGGCGGAAGCCGGACGCTTCGGAAGCGACGCGAAACTTTTCGGCAAAAACGGCGAGCCATATTTGGTGACGATGACGGCGAAAATCTTGCAATTGATTTTGACGAAAGTTGCGAACTTCGTTCCAGCCGGCGGCATTTGGATGAACACGCAGCGTCCCGAATGGAACGACGCGAACAACGCGCTCGCGGGTTATGGCTTGAGCGTGGTGACGCTTTGCTATTTGCGGCGATTTATGGTTTTCACGAAAGGATTGTTCGAAAAATCCGGCGATGAAAATTTCGTCGTTCCCGCGCCGCTCAAAAAGTTTCTCGAAGAGATTTCAGAAATCTACAAAAGCACGAATCCCGAAAACATCAAGACAGGAAGCGAGCGAAAGAATTTCGTGGAAAAATGCGGGCGCGCGTTTGAAAGCGAACGCTTTGCTTTTTATGAAAATGCGGAATCGCTTTTGCAAGGCGAAAATATTTCCAAAGCGCAAATCGTTTCTGCGCTCGATGCTTTCATAAAGCACGCGGAGCATTCGATAAGATTGAACAAACGTTCCGACGGACTTTACCATTCATACAACACGCTCGGCATTGGCGAAAGCGCGATGGAAGTTTTCAATCTCGAGGAAATGCTCGAAGGACAAGTGGCGGTTCTTTCAAGCGGTTTGCTTGATGCGGGAGAAGTCTGCGAGCTCTGCGATTCTTTGGCGAAGAGCCGAATGTACGAAGTGCGACAAAATTCTTACATGCTTTATCCCGCGAAAGATTTGCCGCGCTTCGTGAACAAGAACGTTTTGGAAAAATCCGCCGCGAAAAAAATCGCGACGCTCAAAGCGGAATTAGAACGCGGCTACACTTTGCCTGACGCGGCTTCGCTTGTGTACAACGATTCTCTTGAAAGCGGCAGGGCGCATTTCAATCCCGATTTCCGCAACGCGGAAGTTTTGGAAAATGCAATCGCGAAAAATTATCCGCAAATGACTTCCGAAGAAAAAGGCGAAATCCTCGCGCTCTATGAAAAGGCTTTCAACCACAAGTCGTTTACGGGGCGAAGCGGCACGTTCTACGCCTATGAAGGTATCGGCTCGATTTATTGGCACATGGTCTCAAAACTTTTGTTGGCGGTGCAGGAAAATTTTCAAAGGGCTTTGTCCGAGAAAAATGCGCAAGGCACGAAAAAATTGGGGGAGCATTACTACAAAATCCGCGCGGGTCTTTCGTTCAACAAGACTCCCGAAATTTACGGCGCGTTCCCCGTCGATCCATATTCGCACACTCCGTATTTGCAAGGCGCGAAGCAGCCTGGAATGACAGGACAGGTAAAGGAAGAAGTGATAACGCGCTGGGGCGAACTCGGAATGGAAATCGAAGGCGGCAAGCTGCGCTTCAATCCGGCTTTGCTCTTGAAAAAAGAATTCGGCGCGGACGGCACGCTTTCTTTTACGCGTTTTGGAATTCCGTTCGCGTACAAATTGGACGATGCGATTTCCGCGATAAAAGTCACGGTGGACTCCAACATGTTCGGCGCGGAACTTTCCGCCGCATTGAGCGCGGACATTTTCTCGCGCGAAGGCAAAGTGAAAAATGTCACCGTGGAAATTCCGAGCGGCGCGATTTTCGGGGAATGAGTTTTACAAAATTTTAAAATTCGCAGCTGAAATGATACGCAAGTCTCGCGACTTGCCGCCGAGTTTTTCGTTTTATTTATTTTTGCGAGAAACTCGCGCGCCGATTTTAATTGCGAGTTTTGTCGGTGCGGAGCGCCTTACCGAAAACTCGCTTATCGGGCAGGATTTTTGATGAACAAAATCGCGTTGCTGAACTCAATTGAAAAAAACATTCATTTTTCATTCTCGCGCTCTGGCGGAGCAGGCGGTCAAAACGTGAACAAGGTAAACACCAAGGTTCACGCCGAGATCAATATCGACGCGCTCGAAGGACTTTCGCAGACGGAACGCGCTCTTGCCAAAACTCGACTCGCCGGCAAAATGAATTCCTTGGGCGAAATTTTCATCGACGCGCAGGAGGAACGGTTTCAAGAACGCAATCGTGCCATCGCTTTGGACAAAATGAAAAGCATTGTAGTGCAAGCCGCGCTCTTACCCAAAAAGCGAAAGAAAACAAAGCCCACCGCGTCTTCGATTGAACGCAGGCTAAAATCGAAAAAGCTTCGCGGAAAGATAAAGGAATTGCGAATGTTTAAAGTGAACGGCTAAAACATTACGCAAGTGCGCTCCGTTTCATTACTGCCGAGTTTCCGCTTGCTCGCATTTTCGTCCTCAAAACGGGCGAGAACCGCGCAAACTCGCTTGTTTGTCATTGTCGGGCTTGACCCAACAATCTATTTTGTACTTGCCCGCGCCGCAACAAGTTGCCAGCGCGGGCGAAAACTCGCTTATTTAGTCGCACGCTTTGGCTTGCTAACGATTTTTCGCTTCGTTGCGAAATCGCGTTTTTCATCATTGAAAATTTAACGAAGGTTTAAAATTGTCGTCGGAAATGTCGCCGACAATTTTAACTCGAGTTTTGTTCCAAAACTCGTTTATCTATTGCGACTTCTCATTTCATTACGAAGTCGCAGTTTTTGAATAGCGAAAAACTTGAAACTTTTTCGCTATTCAAAAATTAAGGAACAATTTCGATTTTATAAATTTTTTAATTGACAATAATCCGTTTTAAATGTAAAATTATTACTATAAATTCATTTCACTTTTATGGAGTTATCCACTATGGCAAAAATCAAGTATGTCTACTTCTTTGGCAACGGCGATGCGGACGGCGATGAGTCTATGCGCGCCGAACTCGGTGGAAAAGGCGCCAATCTTGCACAGATGGCAAAGGCACCTTTGAGCCTTCCCGTTCCCGCTGGATTTACGATTTCCACGGACGTGTGTCAGGCTTTCTACAAGTTGGGACGAAAGTATCCTGAAGGTCTTGAAAACGAGGTTGCAAAGTATCTTGCAAAGTTGGAAAAGACTATGGGCAAAAAGCTCGGCGACGAAAAGGATCCGCTTTTGGTTTCTGTTCGTTCTGGCGCGGCGATTTCTATGCCTGGCATGATGGACACGATTCTCAATCTTGGTCTCAATGACAAGTCAGTTTTGGGACTTGCAGAAAAGACGAGCAACGAGCGTTTCGCTTGGGATGCGTATCGCCGCTTTATCCAGATGTTCGGCGATGTTGCGATGGGCGTGGAGCACGCGAAATTCGAAAAAATCATCGACGAAGTAAAATCGCACCGCGGCATCAAGGAAGACACGGAACTCACCACTGACGAACTTAAAGAAATCGTTACAAAGTACAAGGCTCTTTACAAAAAGGAAAAGGGCGAAGATTTCCCGCAAGATCCGCAAAAGCAGATGTGGGGCGCGATTGGCGCGGTTTTCGGTTCTTGGATGAATCCTCGCGCGATCAAGTACCGCGAATTGAACAACATCAAAGAAGGCGCGCTCAAGGGAACTGCCGTTACTGTAATGGCGATGGTTTTCGGAAACAAGGGCGACACTTCTGGAACTGGAGTTGCGTTCAGCCGCGATCCTTCTACCGGAAAGAACGAATTCATGGGCGAATATTTGATGAACGCTCAGGGCGAAGATGTTGTCGCTGGAATCCGCACTCCGCAGAAAATTTCTCAGCTTGAAAAAGCCAATCCAAAAATCTACAAGGAATTGGTCACAATCCGCAATCGTTTGGAAAAGCATTATCACGATATGCAGGATATGGAATTCACCGTTGAAGAAGGCAAGCTCTTCATGCTTCAGTGCCGCAACGGAAAGCGCACGGGCGCGGCTGCCGTAAAGATGGCTGTGGACATGGTTGCCGAAAAGCTCATCACAAAAGAACAGGCTTTGCTCCGCGTCGAGCCGACTCAGTTGAACCAGCTTCTTCTTCCGCAACTTGATCCTGCCGCCGTCAAAAAGGCTACGGAATTGGCGACTGGCTTGAACGCTTCTCCGGGAGCGGGCTGCGGACAAATCGTCTTCACTGCCGACGAAGCCGTAAAATGGGCGGAATCCGGCAAGAAAATTCTTTTGGTTCGCAAAGAGACTTCGCCGGACGACATCGCGGGAATGCACGTAGCCCAGGGAATCTTGACTTCTACTGGCGGACGCACCAGCCACGCGGCGGTAGTTGCTCGCGGAATGGGAACTCCTTGTGTTTGCGGATGCGCGGATGTTAAATTCACTGGCGGAAAAGTTGAAATCGGCGGACGAACTTACAAAGAAGGCGACTACATCACAATCGACGGCGGAACTGGAAAAGTTTATGATGGACAAGTGGCTGTAATGCCCGCGACTCTTTCAAAAGATTTGGAAACATTCTTGAGCTGGGCGGATGAAGTTCGCAAGACTTCCGTTCGCACGACGGCTTCTGGCAAAAAAGTTGCTGGCTTTGAAGTTCGCGCGAATGGCGACACTCCGCAAAATGCGAAAGACGCGTTCAAATTCGGCGCGGCTGGAATCGGACTTTGCCGCACAGAGCACATGTTCTTTGACGAGCCGAAACTCACTTCTTTCCAGAAGATGATTGTTTCTGAAACGACGGAAGCGCGCAAAGAAAATCTCAAGGCGATTCTTCCTCTTCAGGAAAAAGATTTCTATGAAATCATCAAAGTCATGGAAGGCCGCCCTGTCACAATTCGTTTGCTTGATCCGCCGCTCAATGAATTCATTCAGGCGCACGACGAAAATGAACTCAAAGCGCTTGCCAAGAAACTCGGCGTTGATCGCGACAAATTGGCCACAAAGGTAGCCGCGCTCGACGAGCACAACCCGATGCTCGGACACCGCGGATGTCGCCTTGCCATCACTTATCCTGAAATTTACGAAATGCAGGTGGAAGCCATCGCGCTTGCCACGGCGCGTTTGGAAAAGGAAGGCGCGAAGCATAAAGTTCAGATTATGATTCCGAACGTCGTGTCTTGCAACGAAGTCAAGCAGATTCGCGAACAGGCTTTGGCGGTTATCGAAAAAGTGAACGCAAGCAAAGGAACGAAACTCAAGTTTGAAATTGGAACTATGGTGGAATTCCCTCGCGCCGCTCTTACCGCAGACAAATTGGCGGAATATGCCGACTTCTTCTCATTCGGAACGAACGACCTTTCACAGACTACGTTCGGTTTCAGCCGCGACGACTACGGCAAGTTCATTGATTCTTACCTCAAGCAGAACATCCTTGCCGAAGATCCGTTTGCCGTTCTTGACGAGGAAGGTCCTGGCGCGTTGATTGGAATCGCGGAAGAAAAAGGTCGCTCAGCCAAGTCTGACTTGCACCTCGGAATTTGTGGCGAGCACGGCGGAGACCCCGCGTCAATCGCGCTTTGCTACAAACTCGGACTCAACTATGTTTCTTGCTCTCCGTTCCGAGTGCCTTTGGCGCGTCTTGCCGGAGCGCAGGCTGTAATCAATGCGAAGGCAGCGAAAAAAGCCGCCGCCGCAAAGAAAGCGCCCGCGAAAAAGCCCGTCGCAAAGAAAACAGCTGAAAAGAAAGTTGCGACAAAAAAAACTGCCGCAAAGAAATAGTTCTTTGATTTGCAACATCGCAAGAAACTCCAGTTTCCGATGATGTTGCAAACGCGATTTTATAGAGAAGCGAAAATCGCACTGAATAAGCGAGTTTTCGGTAAGGTGCTCCGCACCGACAAACTCGAAGTTAAAAATGGCACACTGATTGAGTGCCATTTTTAACATTCTTAAATTTTCAGCAATGAGTGAATTTTCAAATTCAGGAATTGCTGAAAATCTATTTTGCGACAGATTTTAAAGCAGATTTAAACAAAACAAGGTGCGGGAAGCCGCGCCTTGTTTTTTGTAGGACTTTGCCAAAGCGCAAGGCAAGAAAATTGCAACGCCTATTTCGTACAAAACGATTTTCGATTATTGCAATGAAATATAAGCCGCGATAAATAAAAAGAGTTTGCGAGAACAATTTCCGAGGAACTTAATTTCGCCCGCGTTGGCAACTTGTTGCGGCGCGGGCAAGTACAAAATAGATTGTCGGGTCAAGCCCGACAATGACAAATAAGTGAGTTTTAAATATAATTGAAAATGAAAAGAATTCTGGTCATCGGACCTTCGGGCGCGGGGAAAAGCACGTTCGCACGAAAACTGCGCGACATTACGAATTTGCCGCTCACATATATTGACATGCTTTTCCATAACGCTGACAAGACGACAAAAACTGAAGAAGATTTCATCGCGCTTTTGTCTGAAAAACTCAAAGACGATGAATGGATTATCGAGGGCGATTATACGAACTCGCTTGAAATGCGCCTTGCCCGTTGCGACACGGTTTTTATGCTTGATTTTCCGATTGACTTTTGCTTGCAAAGCGCGAAAAATCGGGTCGGCGAAAAACGCGAGGACATGCCGTGGACGGAAGAAGTTTTCGATGAGGAATTCGGCGAATGGATAAAAAAATATCCGAGCGAGCGACTTCCGAAAGTAAACGCGCTTTTGGAAAAATTTTCTGACCGCGTGAAAATTTTTCGATTCAAGACGCGCGGTGAAGCCGACATTTTTTTGGAAAATTTAAAGCGCGAAACATTTTTCAAATAGCGATAAAAGGATACGAAAATATTTTAACAAAAGTTTCGAGGATATTCATCTTGATTTATGGATTGAATTTTGCAAAAATGAAATTGCTTGAATTGAGCGGAAATGCGCCGACTGGTTAATTTCCACGCTTCATTGCGAAATGGTTTTTGTGCTTTATTTTTTATGGAAGAAAAACTAAAAAAACTTCAGAATTATCTTCTCGGTTTGAAAAAAGTCGCCGTGGCGTTTTCGGGCGGCGTGGATTCGTCGTTTTTGCTGAAAGTGGCGAGCGACATTCTGGGAAAAAATGCCATCGCGATAAATGTCAATTCGCCATTGGTGGCGCGGACGGAGAGAATTTCAATGCAAGAATTTTGCACGAAACATGAAATTCCTTTGGTTCAAATTGAATTCGACGCGCTTTCTTTTTCGCAGATAAAAGAAAATTCAGCAAGTCGCTGTTATTTTTGCAAACAAGCGATTTTTTCGCAAATAATGGCAAGCGCAAAGAAGAATGGCATCGAAAATATAGCGGACGGCAGCAATTCGGATGACGAAAACGATTTTCGCCCCGGAATGAAGGCTTTGGCGGAACTGGGAGTGCTTTCGCCGCTCAAAGAATGCGGATTTTCAAAGGCTGAAATTCGCGAGCTTTCAAAAAAAATGAAGCTTGAAACATGGCAAATGCCTTCCGCGGCGTGTCTTGCGAGCAGAATCGAATACGGCCAAGAAATTACCGAAGAAATTCTTTTGCGCATTGACAAAGCCGAAGATTTTCTGCGAAAATTGAATTTCGGACAATGCCGAGTGCGCGTCCATGGAAATTTGGCGCGAATCGAAGTGCCGCCGGAGCAAATGCAAAACGCGCTTTCTCATAAAAAAGAAATTCACGCGGAAATAAAACGACTGGGATTTTCTTACGCTACGCTGGATTTGTTAGGCTACAGAACTGGCTCCATGAATGAAATTTTAGATTGATACGGATTTAAAATTTCAGTTTGCTTTTTCTTTGTGAAATTCGCGATAATTTGCTTGAAATTAAAATTGTTGCGCTATTTCTCGCGAAAAAACAAAGAGTCATGATAAAAGCTCCGAAAAAATGTGCGGCACTTTTATCATATAAAGTTTGCGTTGCAAACTCGCATATGGGAAAAAACTCGTAAACAAAGCAAATATTTGTGATGCAAACCTTTGCTTTGCGGCACATTTTAGCGACAATTTTCAACGTTGCGTTTGACGCATAGCATCGAGGTATGTTGTTCTAATTAAGGTATCGCAGTCGGATTTTCTACCCTGTTATTACGACGCAAGTGTCGGGGTATGCCCCTCAGCATGAATCAAATTGAATTCATGCCAAAAACAAAAACGCGTTTTTCAAACGCCCGCAATTACAACGCGCTTTTGTCCTTCTAAATCGCGCTCAATTTTTATGTCACGAAAATCGTTGAGGCGTAAAAAAACGGCGGCGGCATCCGCATTGTATTCGCCAGTTTCCATCAAAAAAATTCCGTTCGGCGAAAGATGATTTCTTACTTCAAGCGCGAGCCGCCGCGCCACTTCAAGCCCGTCGCTCGTTCCGCTGAAATCTCCATTCTCAGAAATATCGCCGTCCAAAGCCAAAAGCGGCTCGCCACGCCCGTCCGCCAAAAGCGCGCGCGCCTCTTCGTGCGGAACATAAGGAGGGTTCGCCAAAATCACATCAAAGGAAAAGGGCACGGCTTCAAACAAATTGCTTTGAATGAATTTTACGCGAGAGATTTCCGCGCCGCGCAAAAGGCTCTCGGCATTTTTTTTCGCGACATCAAGCGCACCTCGACTTATATCTACAAGCGCAAATTGCGGCAAGCGTTCAAACGGAATTCGCTCGTCGTCCGCCAGCGTGCGCAAAACGCTCAGCGCAATGCAGCCGCTTCCCGCGCACATATCGCAGACTGTGAGAATGGAATTTTCATTTGCGGAAATTTTTTCTGAAATAATTTCAACGGCGCGAGAAACAAGAACCTCCGTGTCGGGCTTTGGCGGCAAGACATTTTGGTTTACGAAAAAATCGTAGCCGAAAAATTCTTTTTTTCCAACGATGTAAGCCACCGCCAATCCTTGCTCGCGCTCGCGCGTCCATTCGATGATTTTTTTTTCCTGCGATTCATCTAGCGCAAAATTTTTATTCAGCAAAATAAAAGTTTTGTCTTTGCCCAAAACATTTTGCAAAAAAATTTCAGCATCCAAAAAAGGCGTTCGCGAAACATTTTTTATTTTTTGTGCGATGAAATTTTTCGCTTCAAAAATCGTCATTTGCAATTTAGTTTTTTCCGACAAATAAATTAGACAGAGATTCTAACTGCGAACAGACCTTCGTGTCAAGCACGAAGGTGACAGGGCGCGGAAAAAAACATCCGTGGCAATCTGCGTCAAATTATTACGCGCTAAAGTTCGCTAACATCGGTCTTGAGCTGTTCTTCCTTCGCGTAAACATTTAGCGCGTCGAGCATTTCGTCCATCGCGCCGCCCATAAATCCCGGCAAATTGTGCAGCGACAAATTTATTCTGTGGTCAGTAACGCGATCCTGCGGAAAATTGTAGGTGCGGATTTTTTCGCTTCGCGCGCCCGAACCGACCATGCTTTTTCTCGCATCGGCGCGTTCGGCTTGTCGCTTGCTTTCTTCCAAATCAAAAAGCCGCGCGCGCAAAACTCGCCATGCTTTCGCCTTGTTTTTTATCTGGCTTTTTTCGTCCTGCTGAATTACGACAATTCCTGTCGGAATGTGAGTGAGCCGCACAGCACTGTCAGTCGTGTTGACGCACTGTCCGCCAGGACCGCCCGCTCGCATCACATCCACTCGAACATCTTCCTGCTTGATGTCGATTTCGGTTTCTTCGGCTTCCGGCAAAACAGCTACAGTCGCGGTGGAAGTTTGCAAGCGACCTTGGGATTCTGTTTGCGGAACGCGCTGAACACGATGAACGCCGCTTTCCCAACGCAAGGTTCCGTAGACGAATTTTCCGCTGATTGAAGTTACGATTTTGTTGAAGCCGCCCACTTCCGTTTCCTGCGCTTCCATCGTTTCGGTTTTCCAGCCTTTTCGTTCGGCAAGATGGACATACATCTCCCAAAGGTCGCGCACAAAAAGCGTAGCCTCGTCGCCGCCCGCAGCCGAACGAATTTCCAAAATGATGTTTTTTTCATCGAGCGGATCAGGCGGAATGAGTTTCATTTTTATCTGTTCTTCCAATTGCGGCTCTCGTTCCTCAAGCGTTCGCAATTCTTCGCGAGCCATTTCCTTCATTTCCACATCGGTTTCTTCGGTGATTAAAATTTTCGCCTCGTCAATTCCAGAAAGCAATTTTTTGTACTCGTCATAAAGTGCGCAAACTTCGCCCAAATAATTATTTTCGCGCATCACTTCTTTGTATCGTTTTTGGTCTTTCACCAAATTCGCATCCATAATTTGTTCTTTCACAATTTCGTATCGAGCGGCGCAGCTTTCAAGTTTTTTCAATAAATCCATAGCAAAATATTTTAGCATTTTCGCTAGATTTTTTCAATGGGATTTGTTATGATAAATTATGAATTCTTTAGACGAAAAAAATGAAAATCAAGCGCGCGCAAAAAGCGGAGTCGTCGCAATCATCGGGCGGCCGAGCGCGGGCAAGTCAACTTTTTTGAATTCGGTTTGCAAACAAAATGTTTCGATTGTTTCGCCGATTCCTCAGACCACGCGAAATTCAATTCGCGGAATTGTGAACGAAACGCAAGGTCAAATCGTTTTCATCGACACGCCGGGCTATCATCAAAGCGAAAAAAAATTGAACCTGAAGTTGCAGGAAAATGCGAAGTCCGCGCTTGACGGATGCGACGCGGTTTTGTATTTGATTGACGCAAGCCGCGCTCCCGGCGAAGAAGAAAAATTGACTTCGGATTTGCTCAAAAAATTTTCGCAAAAAATCGTCGTCGCCATAAACAAAGTCGATTTGAAAAACGCCGACTCAGAAAAAGCCACCGGTTTCGCGAAAAGTGAATTTCCAGAAATTCCTGACGAGCGCATCGTGAGGATTTCCGCCAAAAAATTCAGCGGACTTGACGCGGCTCTCGCGGCGATTTTTGAAATTCTTCCTGAAGGCGAAAAACTTTATCCTGAAGATTTTTACACCGACCAAGAAGTGGGCTTTCGGATTTCGGAAGTAATTCGCGGCGAGGCTATAAATCGGCTTGATGAAGAAATTCCGCATGCGATTTACGTTGACATCGCGGACATGGAATTCAAAAACGACGGAAAAAAATTGTGGGTGCGCGCGTTTTTGTGCGTGGAACGCGAAAGCCAAAAAGGAATCGTCATCGGAAAAGGCGCGTCGATGATAAAAGCCATTCGCCTTGAATCGCTGAAAAAATTGGACGAACTTTTCGACTACAAAATCGATTTGGATTTGAGCGTAAAAGTTGACAAAAATTGGCGGCAACGCGACAAAACGCTGGGCAAGATTTTGGGGTGAAGAAAGTTGAAATTTTTTCATTATATAAAAACGCGCTTCTGGCGAAGTGCTTCGCAAAGGGCGCATAGCGCGAAATTTTAAGCGGAAAAACAAAGAGTTTAAAATTCGCTTGCTTTGTTGCGCGATTTTCGTTAAAATAAATTTATGGTAATTTCTTCAATTGATTTGAAAGGCGGGCGCGTCGTTCAGCTTAAAAATGGAAAGGATTTGATTCTTGAGCGCGACGATGCCGAGGCTTTGATAGACGAATTCAATTTTTATGGCGAAGTCGCGATGATAGATTTGGATGCCGCGATGGGCAAAACTGATTTGAAAGGCGACACCGCGAACACTCCGATTTTGAAAAGACTTTTGCGAAAAGGAAATGTGCGCACAGGCGGCGGCGTTCGTTCGGTGAAACGCGCGAAAGAATTGATTTCGCTGGGCGCGGAAAAAGTAATCGTTGGAAGCGCGGCTTTTAGAAGCGACGCTAAATCAGGCGGAGACATTCTAAACACAGAATTTTTGGAGGAACTTGTGGCGGCAATCGGAAAGCAGCGCGTGATAATTTCAGTGGATTCTCTTGAAGGTAACATCGCCGTGAAGGGCTGGACAGAAACGCTTCAAGTGCCTTTGGTGGAAGCCGCTCGCGCCGCTGAAAAATATTGTTCGGAATTGCTTTTTACTTGTGTGGAAAAAGAAGGCTGCATGCAAGGCACGGATATGTCGCTCGTGAAAAAATTGCGCGATGCGGTTTCGTGCCGAGTGGTGGCGGCTGGAGGCGTTTCTTCTGTAGAAGAAATTTCCGCACTTGAAAAAATTGGGTGCGATGTTCAACTTGGAATGGCTCTCTACACGAAAAAAGTTTCGCTCGCACGATCTTTTATTGAATGTTTGGATTGGAAAAAATGCGATGAACTTGTTCCTGTCATAGCGCAGAGCGAACACGGACAAGTTTTGATGCTGGGCTATTCGAATCGCGCCGCGCTCGAAAAAACTTTTGAAACGAAGAAACTCACATTTTTTAGTCGAACGCGTCAGACGCTTTGGACTAAAGGCGAAACGAGCGGGCATTTTCTCGAAGTGAAAAAACTTCGCGCTGACTGTGACCGCGACACAATTTTGGCTACGGTCGTTCCGCATGGACCTGTTTGCCACACGGGAAGTTTTGCATGCTTTTCTTCCGAAGCGGACGAAGTTTCAAGCCTTGAGCGGCTTTACGAAACGATTCGCGAAAGGTTCGCAAATCCCGTGCCAGGTTCGTACACCGCCACGCTTGATGCGAAACGCGTGCGCGAAAAAGTCGCCGAAGAGAGCGCGGAACTTTGCGAAGCGCAAGGATTCGACGAAGTGGTTTGGGAGGCCGCCGACTTGATTTATTTTGTCAGCGTTTTGTTGCAAAAGGAAAACGTTTCTTGGGGCGATATTCTTGCTGAATTGGACAGACGGCACAAAAAATAAATTTTTTGGAAAAAGGTTGGGAATTATGATAAAAATTGTGGAAGCGAAAGACATCGATAAAAATTTTTTTGAAGGGCGCGATTTTGCAGATTCGCTTGAAGTCGTAAAAACGATTTTGGCAGATGTGAAAAATTCTGGCGATGCCGCGTTGCGCAAGTATGGCGCGAAGTTCGACGTTTGCTCGCCAGAAAAATTTGAAATCGAGTTTTCGGAATTGGAACGCGCGGCAAAAAAAATGCAAGCGGAAAATCCTGCGCTTTATGATTCGATCGTTTATTCGCACGACTTGGCTTTGCGTTTTGCAAAAAAGCAGCGCGAATGTTTTTCCGATTTTGAAATTGAATTGGAAGAAGGACTTTTCACCGGTCAAAAAAATATTCCTGTCGAGCGCGCAGGCGTTTATGTTCCGGCGGGAAGATTTCCGCTCGTTTCCACGGTGATTATGACGGTAACTCCAGCGGTCGCTGCCGGCGTGAATGAAGTGGTAATGTGCACGCCTCCACGTTTGCATCCCGATGAAAAAAAAGCGGCGCATCCTTATGCCGACGAAAAAATTATGGCGGCGGCTTACATTTGCGGCGCGAAAAAAATTTTTGCTTGCGGAGGCGCGCAGGCGATTGCGGCGATGACGTTCGGAACGCAATCCATTCCTAAATGTGATGTGATTGTCGGACCCGGAAATAAATTCGTCGCGGAAGCGAAGCGGCTTGTTTACGGAACGGTCGGAATCGACATGCTCGCAGGTCCGAGCGAAGTTTTCATCATAGCGGACAAAAATGCGAACGCAAAATGGGTAGCGGCGGATTTGCTCGCGCAGGCCGAACATGACATCGTGGCGCAGCCAATTTTGGCGACAGACGATTTTGACTTTGCAAAAAAAGTTCAGGCGGAAATTGAAATTCAGCTTGAAAATCTGCCGACGAAAAAAACTGCCCGCGAAAGCATCGAAAATTGCGGCAGAATAATCGTGACATCTTCGCTGGAAGAAGCGGCTCAAATTGCGAACAAAAAAGCGCCCGAGCATTTGGAACTTGCGTTGGACGAAGGCGCGGATTTGGAAAAAATAAAGTCGCTCGTTCACAATTACGGCTCGCTTTTCATTGGACACGGCGCGGCTGAAGTTTTTGGCGACTATGCGGCGGGCTTGAATCACACGCTTCCTACAGGCGGCTCGGCGAAATTCACGGGCGGCTTGAGCGTGCGATGTTTTTTGAAGACTGTGACAACTTTGCGGACGGCGGCTGGAAAAAAAGGTGTGATTGCAAGCGCGAATGCCGCGGGGATTTTGGGAGATGCCGAAGGACTTGCCGGACACGCCCGCGCCGCACGATTGAGGCTAGGGAAATAAACAAGACATGGTGGAATTTTATTTTTTACGAAATTTTCGCATACAACGCGCATTTATTCTATCGCTACGCCGTTGTCGGTTGTGCGCTGCAAACAATCGTTTAAAAATTTGTGCTTCAAAATTGAACACCAAAAAAACGCACTAAAATTTGTGCGCATATTTTAATCTCGAGTTTCGTCGGTACGGAGCATCTTACCAAAAACTCGCTCATTTAGTCGCGAGCTTTTGGCTTGCTAACGATTTCTCGCTTCACTGCAAAATCACGTTTTTTAACGGTTAGAAAGTTTCACCTTTTTCATTATTTCGCTAAAATCAGAATCACCGCATGGCACGGGAATATACTACTGCTCTTGCTTTAGATTTTTGCATCGCGGGAATCTGTATGGCAAAAAAATTCATCTTGCAGTCCTCAATTTCTTTTGTCCAAACGCTTACATACAGGCGCTTAAATTTCATTCTGATGTGATGCCTCTAACTCCCTGCGCTATCGATACGGCTGCCCGCCCAAGTCCTGCTTATGGGAAAAGTCGCACCGCGCATCCCGACTATTTGATAAGCAGCGGCATTACATCAATTGCGTCCGCCTTCAAAGCGTGCGAGAGCGCGGTATTGCCGTTGCTGTCCTTCGCGCTCAAATCCGCGCCCGCTTTTATGAGCTCATGCGCCGCAACCGCGGCATCGCGCTGCGCCGCATACATAAGCGCAGTCTTGCCTTTGTCTGTCTTCGCATTCACGTCCGCGCCCGCTTTTATGAGCTCATGCGCCGCAACCGCGGCATCGCGCTGCGCCGCATACATAAGCGCAGTCTTGCCTTTGTCTGTCTTCGCATTCACGTCCGCACCCGCCGATATGAGAGCCTTCACTATTTCTGCCGCGTTGTGTGAAGCCGCATACATAAGCACTCTCACGTCGCCGTCGGTTCCTGTGTATAAGCCCGCCTCCACGTCCGCCCCTTGCGCAATGAGGGCTTTCGCGATGTCCTCTTCATTCTTAATTGCCGCCCATAAGAGCGCGGTATTGCCACCGTCAGTTCTCGCATTCACATTCGCGCCGGCTTCTATGAGCAAAGTCGCCACGTCCGCCGCCTTGAAGGACGAGGCAAGTATGAGCGCGGTATTGCCCAACATATCCTTCGCTTCAAGTCCCGCGTTCGCCTCGACGAGAATTTTTGCCACATCCGCCGCATTGGTTGCAGCCGCAAACATCAAGGCCGTTCCGCCATGAAAATCCATCGCGTTCATGTCCGCGCCTGCATCTATGAGCGATTTTGCGATATCCGATGAATTCACGTTTGCCGCAAACATCAAGGCCGTCAAGTCGCCATAACCTTTAGCGTTCACATCCGCGCCAGCCTCGATTAAGGCTTTTGCCGCGTCCGAAGCGTTGGCCTCCGCCGCAAGCATGAGCGCGGTCATGCCACCGTCATTCTTTGCGTTCAAATCCACGCCAGACTTTATGAGCCGCTGTATCTCCTCGGCATCATTTCTCTTCGCCGCCTCAAACAACGCGACATCATTTTCGCCCAAAGGCGCGCTAGCCTTCTCAAACGGAGCGTCTTCTTTTCCGCTCGCATACGAACTCAGTGCCAACAGCGCGAACGCCACAAACAAAACTTTCTTCATCCGTCTTTCTCCATTTATTTCTTGTAGAGCATCTTTCGCATTGACCAAGGACATTCTTTCACTAAATGTTCTCAAAATAGCCTTCATCTGTAAAGTCCGCGTACAATCTGAAAAAATACACATCGGAACTTTCTATGACAATATAATTCTTGGCTTGCAAGGCGAAAACATGTTTTTTCATAAGTAAGAGTTGTCCATATGGCATGAGATTTGAAAAAGATCATCCCCCCAAATAGGCTTCTTTTACTGCCGGATCGTTCGCCAAATCCGAAGCCAGCCCTTCTTTAGAAATTTTCCCTGTTTCCAAGACATAAGCGCGATTTGAAATGGAAAGCGCCTTGAACGCGTTCTGCTCCACAAGCAAAACTGTCGTTCCTGTCTCATTGATTTTTTGCACGATTTCAAAAATCTCGTCCACGAGAATTGGTGCCAATCCCATGCTCGGCTCGTCGAGCAAAAGCAATTTCGGGCTTGCCATAAGCGCACGTCCCATCGCGAGCATTTGCAATTCGCCGCCTGAAAGCGTTCCAGAAATCTGCCCGAGGCGTTCTTTGAGACGCGGAAAAAGTTCAAACACTTTTTGCATGTCGCGCTTTATTCCATCCTTGTTGCTGCGGGTGAACGCGCCCATTTCCAAATTGTCGCGGACGGAAAGGTTCAAAAAAATACGGCGGCCTTCAGGCACTTGAATCAAATTTTTTCTGACAATCGCGTCTGGCGCAAGAGAAGTGATGTCCTCGCCTTCAAAGAGAATTTTTCCGGCGCGCTTTTTTATGATGTTTGAAATGGCATGAAGCGTCGTCGTCTTGCCCGCGCCGTTCGAGCCAATCAGAGAAATTATTTCGCCTTGTTCGACATGAAAACTGACATTGCGAAGCGCGTTGATTGCGCCGTAAGAAACTTCCAAATTTTCAACTTGCAACATAATTCTTTCCTTAATTTTGAAAAATGACATTCTCCCCGCTTTCTTGCGAATGCCTTCTTCACTTTCCCGCGAAAACTCGTACGCAACCTGCGGTTGCTCACGAGTTTTCTCTTGCTCGCCGAAAGGCTCGCATTTTCGTTCGCTCGCGCGACCGAAAACCGCGAAAACTCGCTTCAATATCAATTAATAACTATTAATTATTAATTGTTCACTGTTAATTACCAAGGTACGCTTTTATCACTTGCGGATTCGACTTGATTTCATCGGGCGTACCCTGCGCGATTTTTCGGCCATAATCCAAAACCATAATGCGCTCGCAGATTCCCATCACGAGACGCATATCATGCTCAATGAGCAAAATCGTCAAATCGAATTCCTTTCTGATGAACGCGATGAGGTTCATCAAGTCTTCGGTTTCCTGTCCGTTCATACCGGCGGCAGGTTCGTCCAGCAAAAGAAGTTTCGGCCCGGAAGCAAGCGCACGTGCAATTTCCAATTTTCGCTGTTCGCCATAAGGCAGGTTTTTCGCAAGTTCATTCTTCTTGGAATCGATTTTGAAAATTGAAAGAAGTTGCTCGGACTTTTCCTGCATCCATTTTTCGTCCTGCTTGAATTTTGGCAAACGGAAAACTACGTCAAAAGGATTTGCGTGGCGTGAATTGTGGAGCGCGACTTTTACGTTGTCTGCAACGGAAAGCGTTCCGAAAAGGCGAATGTTTTGGAAAGTTCGCGCGATTCCCATTCGGCTGTGACCGGCAGGATTCACTTTGTTCATCACGCGCACTTTGCCGCTTTTGTCCCAAAAATTTATTTGCCCCTCGGTGGGAGTATAAACGCCGCTCAACATATTGAATACGGTCGTTTTTCCCGCGCCGTTCGGTCCGATAAGCCCCGCGAGTTCGCCCGCAAAAAGCTCGCAGTTGAATTCATTCACCGCGCGAAGTCCGCCGAAAGTTATCGAAACATTGTTGGCTTGAAGCACCATTTCTCTATTCATAATTTTTCCTTCCTTAATTTTTGAATAGCGAAAAAGTTTCAAGTTTTTCGCTATTCAAAAACCAACTTCGCAATGAAATGAGAAGTCGCAATAGATAAACGAGTTTTGGAACAAAACTCGAAGTTAAAATTGTCGGCGACATTTCCGACGACAATTTTAAACCTTCCTTTAATTTTTAACAATGAAGAAAGTGTCAACTTTCGAACTGTTAAAAACGCGATTTTGCAACGAAGTGATAAATCGTTAGCAAGCCAAAGCGTGCGACTAAATAAGCGAGTTTTTGGAACAAAACTTTAAGTCAAAATTGTCGGCAATATTTCTGACGACAATAAATAAGCGATTTTTTTCTACGGAAAGATGGGGATTCGAACCCCAGGTGGCATTTCTGCCACGCACCCCTTCCAAGGGTGTACCTTAAACCACTCGGACATCTTTCCAAAAAAAAAGTCTGCCAAAAAGCAGACTCGTGAGACTGACAGGGTTCGAACTTGCGACCTCCACCTCCGCAGGGTGGCGCTCTATCCAGCTGAGCTACAGTCTCGAAAAACTTTGCGTTTGGGCAAACGGAAGCGACAGGAGTCGAACCTGCCCAGCCCTAATGGAACTGACGGATTAGCAATCCGTTGTATTACCGCTCTACCACGCTTCCAAACTCAACGGAGCGAGAGGGATTTGAACCCCCGGAACCCGCAAAGGTTCAACGGTTTTCAAGACCGCCGCGTTCGACCACTCTGCCATCGCTCCAAAATTGTTTTAAAATAATATCATATTTTCTAGATTTTTGTCAAGCGAAAAAAATAAAATCGTAAAAAAAAATTATCATTGTCGCGATCGCATAATTTTGCAATTACAGCGCGGCGAAATCGATTTTTTTTAGAGCGTCCACGGTCTGTTCGTACAGCGCGAAAAGTTCGTTTGTGTTCGCTTGAATGAAAGCCGTGTCGCCATCACGGGCGGCGCGCTCGCATTTTTCGGCGAAATCGCCCAATTGCATCGCTCCCACCAAACGCGCGTTGGACTTGAGACCATGCACACGGATTTTATAGTTCTCCCAATCCTTTTTTTCAAAAAAATCCGTTATCGATGCCGCATTCTCGGTCTTTTGTTCGATGAACATTTGCACCATGTCTTGGTACATTTCCTTGTCGTCCATCGAGAATTCCATTCCGTGTGCCGTGTCAATATCAATCATAAACCATCCTTTGTGAATTAAGTCCGCAGAAAGTGCGCTATAAACTTCGCTTTGCGACTCGTTGCTAGAGCAGCTTTCAAGGAACTTGATTTCGTCCGCGATAGCAACTTGTTGCGGTGCAGACGGTAAATAAACGAGCCTCTGAAAAGAAACTCGAAGTTAAAGTTAACGGAGATATTTTACCGCTGACTTTGAACGCCCTTACATCTTTATATATAAATTAACAAAAATTTCACGAAAAATGAAATTCATTTTATTCGCGTTTTTCACATTCCAAAAATGTGACGAAACGGCTTCACGCTTTACCCCAATTTTTCAAGCTTTCTGTGCAATTCAATTATACGCGTATGAACATAATGGTCAAGCGTGGACTTTTCGGCGACGCCTAGGATTTCTCCGTCATCACTTACAATTGGAATCGCTTCCGTATCATGTTCGTCGAACATTCTGTAGGCATCGGGCAGCGTGTCTTCTGGCGAGCAGGTTACGAACGGAGGATCCATTATGTCCATCGCCAAAACGCTTTCTGCCATTTCGCCGATTTGCAGGGTTTCCTTTATGTGCTCGATTGAAATTATGCCGACTAGATTTCCTTCGGCGGATTTTACGGCATAATTTAAATTATTGTGGTGGCAAAATGAATTCAAAATTGAACTAATCGTGCAGTTTTCCAAAACTATCGCCGGAGATGTCGCGCAGCAAATTTTTTCCGCTCCCCAAGTTACATCGCTCAGTTTGGAATTTTTCTTGATGTCCTCTTCCGTAACGTTAAGCCCGACTTCGCCCGCCTTCGTAACTCCGTATTTCACGAAAATCGGGCCCACGAGCTGAACGATAAAAGTTGTCGCTGTGATTATCAAAAGAATTTGCGGACCAACTGAATCGGGAAAATCATTGCCCGCCGCGATCGAAAGACCAATCGCCACGCCCGCCTGAGAAAGCAAGCAGAACGGCAAATATTTTCGCACGGTGGCAGGAGCCTTCGTGATGAGCGCGCCCAGCATCGAGCCGAGAGCCTTTCCAAAGGTTCTGCCGAGAACATAGATTATCGCGAGCGCGCCCAAATACGGCGTGATAATCCAAATGTCAAGTTTCGCGCCGACGAGCACGAAAAACAAAACATAAACCGGCGGCGTGAATTTTTCCACGAGCGTAAAAACCGGCAAAGTTTTTTTCGGAGCGAAATTCACCATAAAAAATCCAAGCGACATCGCACAAAGAATATTGTCCAAATTCAGCGTCATGGAAATTCCCGTGCACAAAAAAAGGCTTCCCAGCGCGAACGAAAGTATTCGACCTTCCTCAGTCATAATGTTGCGAATTATCGTTCCCAAAAGAATCCCGAATACGCCGCCCAACAAAATCGAGCCAAAAATTTCTTTCGCAATCATCAGCAATTGAATTCCAAACGAAACTGAATTGCCTTCCAAAAGCGGGGCGGAAATCGTGTTTGCAACGGCGTACAAAATAAGCGCCACAGCATCGTCCATCGCGACAATTCCGTAGACAATCGTAGTAAGCGGACCGCGCGTCCTATATTCAGCCAGAACATCGGTGGTGGCGGCGGGCGCGGTGGCAGAACAAATCGCGCCCAAAATCAATCCGAGAGAAATTGACAAATTCAAATTTTTCGTAACAACGAGCGAAATGGCAAAAATTATTCCACCCACAATGAAAAACGGCGTGATCGCTTCAAACAAAAGTATTCCCACAAACTGCTTTCCATATTTTTTAATCACGTTTAACTTGAGTTCGCCGCCGACCAAAAATCCAATCATTGAAAGCGCGACGGTGCTCACAGGATTCAGCGCGGCAATCGTGGCTTTTCCCAAAATCTGCAAGCCCGAGGAACCTATGACAATTCCGATGACAATATATCCGACAACTTGCGGGATTTTCAGTTTTTTGAAAATGCGTCCGCCAAGCGCGCCAAAAAACATAACTATGCCAAGCAGCAAAACAAGCTGTGTCGCGTGCAAAGAATGAAAATGCAAATTGCTAGGAAGCAATTGCGAAAAAGGATCGTTCATAAATTTTCCTTAAAATGCGCGGGTAAAATTGTGCCGCCGATTTCATTGAATTATATCTCAAAATCCGATTTGTGAAAAGAGCGAAAATTATTTTGGGAAGAACAATGCAAACCTACGGCACTTATTTTAAATCACATCATTTCGCCAACTATGTCGCACGGATTCAAGCCATCGTACAACCATGCATACATGGCCGCCGCAGAAATTACGCGCCGTCCATAATCGCGCGTTTCGGCAAAAGGCAGCGTTTCCAAAAACAAATCGCTCGAAATTTTTCCTTGCGTATCAAATTGAATTTTTGAAGTGCGAATCCAGCGGCGCACATTCGTAAGGCCGGCATTGTAAGCAAAGAGCGCCAAGATTTTTGACCCATCCAAACGCGACATCAGGTTTGAAAGATAATATGTTCCGAACCTTACATTTGTGGCAGAATCGTTCAAATCATAATTTTGCACTTTCAAACGCGCCGCGCAATCCGCCGCCGTGCTTTCCATAAGTTGCGTCAAACCGACCGCCCCTGCATGACTTTGAGCCTGAACTTCAAAAAAACTTTCCGTGCGAATGAGCGCGTACATAACATAGTCATCCATTTCAAATTCAGCGCAGGCGGCATTTACTTCTTCGGAAAAATCTTGAGGATAGAGAAGCAAAAACACTTCGCGCGGGATTCTTCCTCTGTGAACATTTACAGTTCGAGAAATCATTCTCAGGCTTTTTGAATAACAATTGTTCTTGCCATCGTCAAGTTCGCGCAAAAAAGCGGAAAGTTTCGCTACAGTTTCAATGTCAATAATATATTTGTCCTGTTCAAAAAATTTCAGCCACTCATTGTAAATATTTTCCCAAAAACCAAAATCAGCATAGCCGAGCAGAAGCTTTCGTGCGGAAAGGATCTTTTCATCTAGGAAATTTTCTTCATCTGCGGGAATCGTTTCAAATTCCTTTCCAAAAAACAAATCATCGATTTGCTGCGTGGAAAATCCAAGTCGCTTCGCCGCCAAAAAATTGTAATAAGCATAAGTGCCAGACTGACATTCTGCCGCAACCTTAAACAAATTTTCAATTTGATTGTCATCGCCTTCGACAAATTCTTCCTGAATCATACGCGCGGCAAGATACGCAAATTTTGAAACCGTCAAAGGACTTGCATAATCTTTTACGACCGAATAAATTTCGGGGAAAGGATTCCACTTTCCGCCTGAAAACAAGAGCACGCAAAGCGAATCGAAAAAATCATCAAAATAATCCGCGTCGTTCCAAGTCGCGCAATATTTTTTCAAACCGGCGACCGCCTCTTCAATCGAGATTTTCAAACAAGATTGCAAATAATACCAAAGCGCCTGATCATATTCCCTTTCATCGGCGGCATAAGGAATCGCCGCCTCAAATTGTTTGAGGGCACGCCGCCTGTAACTGTCGTTCTTGTTGTAAAGCAAGCCCGAGTAAATCAGAGAATAATATTTCATCTTTGAATCCGGAAAATTTTCATCGGCGGCAAGTTCGACAAAAAATTCCGCGTTCGCAATATTGTCTTTGCTGCCATTTACACAGGCCCGCCCGATATCCGCAATCAGCTGATACGTCAAAGGAACCGCTTTTCGCGCAATCGTCAAATCGCGAATTTCATCGAGCATTTCATAAGCGGCGTTATAGTTGCCGCGGTAGAGCGCGATTCTAAATTGTTGTACGGAACTCAAAGCAAGCGAAAATCCAGAAATTATTCCATCCGAATTCGCATCGCCAAACAAAACCTCTTCAAGCTCATCGTGCGCGTTTTCCCTGTAAAAATTATAATGATCGGAAGAAATGCGCCTTTGCGTAAACCAATCGTAAATCGTTTGCTCCAAACGCGCATCTTTTTTCTTGGCCATAAGATCGAGCCGCAATCTTACAAGCTCATTGCTTGCCTGCGACAAGTCAAGGTCTTCGGTTACGTCAAGCGCAAGGGCAAATTCTTTTTCCTGAACAAGAATCTTGCATGCAAAAAGCTTGGCATCGTCATCGTCGTATTTTTTCACAAATTCCGAACAAAGTTTTATTCTTTCCTGGACATTTCCCAAAAGCACAAGCTGTTCGAAACTTTTTCGCGCTGGATAATATGAACCTTTTTGAGCACATCGCGTAAATTTCTTTTTGGCTTTTTCAAAGTCTTTTTTTCCCAAAGCCTCCAATCCGAAAAAATAATGGATGTCTTCCCCATATTTTTTTTCCAAAGAATTTTCACCTTGCGTACAGCCAAAAGAAAACGAGAAAATCAATATGACAAAAACAAAGGTCAGTTTTTTAAATCTACTAAACATCATTCTTCCATAAAATTTAAACGTCCATATAAAAACAAAATCATCTGACGCATTTCTTCAGATGATACATTTTTTTGAAAGAAAAATCAATAGAGCGGTCAAAGCTGGACTAAAATGTCGTTTCAATTTTGATTGCAAATTTTTGTTACAACCCATCGTGATGGCGATTTAGTGCAAGGAAATGAAAAATCGTAGTAAATGGCGAGTTTTGGAACAAAACTCGAAGTTAAAATTGTCGCGCGAGTTTTTCGCAAATAAAAACAAGGCGAAAAATTCGTAAGCAAACCAAAGATTCGCGATGAAAACTCTTTGGTTTGCGACACATTTTTAGTGGCAATTTTATCTGTTCCTTATTTACACACGGTGCATCGAGCTGAAAACCCGCTCGTGCATCACGTTGATCTCCACGCCGATTTCCTTGCCGAGCGAAATCATTTGGTCGCGGAATTTGTCGATGGACAAGTCCGCGTTTTCAAGCGAAACCATCAGCATCATCACGAAGTTGCCTGAAAGAATCGATTGCGTTATATCAACGATGTTCGCCGAATGCTGCGCCAAAAATGTCGTGACTTTTGATACGATGCCGACTTTGTCTGAGCCGACTACGGTGATAATTGCGTTCATACACTAATTATAATGCATTTGCTTTTTTTTTACAATCGGTGGACGAAAATATGTGTTTTATGTTACAATTTTTTTGAAAGTTCCTTAAAAATAGATTGTCGGGTCAAGCCCGACAATGACAAACAAGCGAGTTTTGAAACAAAACTCGTATTAAAATCAGCAACGCAATTTTAGTTGCTGATTTTAAATGTTCCTTAATTTTTGAATAGCGAAAAAGTTTCAAGTTTTTCGCTATTCAAAAAATGCGACTTCGCAATGAAATGAGAAGTCGCAGTAAATGGCGAGTTTTGAAACAAAACTCGTATTAAAATCAGCAACGCAATTTTAGTTGCTGATTTTAAATGTTGTTTTTATTATATTAGACATGTTCGGGGAACCGAAGATTCCGAACTTGTCCATTGACCGGAGGAAATATGTCATTCAAGAAAAAAACTTTTTCGCTTTTAATTTTTGTTGTGTTGCTTCTCGCGAGCGGCGCGTTTTTGTTCGCCGCCAAAGGAAAAAATTCCAAGGAGGAAAAAATCATGCCGCCACAAATTCCCACGCCGTTCTACGCGGTCTCCGTAACGCCTGAGGGCGAGCTTTCAAGCGGCGTTCATCATCCTTCTATTCAAGTCGTCTTTTCCGAGCCTGTCGTTCCGCTCGCAAAACTCGGCGAGCCGATTTTGAAAAGCGAGCATGTCGAAATCACGCCGAAACTCGAAGGCGTTTTCAGGTGGTACGGCACTTCGGTTTTGAGCTTCGACTGCGCGGACGATTTGATTCCGCAGAAAATCTACACGGTAAAAATAAATCCCGAAATCGTTTCCGTGAACGGCGAGAAATTTTCGGGACAGAGCGAGTTCAACTTTTTCACCGAAGAAATCAGAATGCAAAAAATCGTGCCGGGATATTTGGAGCAAAAAAAGGAAAACATTTTTTTCAATTCCGATGACATTCCCGCCGAGTACGCGAAAAACATAGCGGTCAATTTTTCAAACAAAGTGAGCGCGAAAGTCATTTCATCTCACATCGAAGTGCGCGATTCCAAAAACAAAAAGTATAATTTTTCCGCCTCGCAAATCGAAGAGAATTCGATTTTGCTGAAGATTAAAAATTCTTTTTCGCAGAACGAGGAAATCACGGTCACTTTGAAAAGCGGAGCCGAGCCGCAAAAAGGCTACCGCAAGACTGAAAGCGAGCAGGCTTTGAAATTCCACACTTTGCGTCCGTTTGAATTTGTCGAGGCGAGCGGCGGCGGCACTTTGCGCGTTTCGTTTAACCACGCGATAAAGGCGGGAACTGAAGCCGATATTCTTTCCGCGATTTC
Organism: uncultured Treponema sp.; assembly: GCA_910584475.1. Taxonomy (GTDB): domain Bacteria; phylum Spirochaetota; class Spirochaetia; order Treponematales; family Treponemataceae; genus Treponema_D. Next base: position 13,290 of record CAJUBD010000021.1, on the reverse strand, counting down.
TTTTGCGCCGCAATTTGAGATAGGACTTGAGCAAATCAAAATCGAAGGCAACGCGATTACTGTCAGCGACTTGCCCGTGACTTATTCCGACGAATATTCGTTCGAGATAAAGGAAAATTCTGTGCGCGATTTTTATAATCAAGTTTGCGAAAATAAAATCGCGCGGAAAATCCAAGTGGGCGACGCGGACGTTTTCGCGGATTCTCGTTTGGGAAATTTTTCGTTTTTGGAAAGCGGCGCGAATCCTAAAATCGCGTTTGAAATGCAAAACATTGAGAGCGAAAAGTCTTTTTATAAAATCGTGCCGATTGCGGGCGTTTCAGAGAATTTCAAGTTGCCGAGCGAAAAAACTTTCGCCGCAAAGACGAGCGCGGAAAACAAAAACCGCCGCGAAATTGTTACGGTCGATTTGTCGCAGTTTTTGCAAGAATGCGATGACGGCGAGCGGCGCGGAATCGTAAAATTCATAAGCGAATTCTACTATAAAAATTATGCTGGCGCGAAAGAAGAGTCAAAGCATTCGCGCGAGGCTTTCATTCAGGTGACGGATTTGGGAATCACAGTTCGCGCCACTCCCGAAAAAATCATCGCGAGCGTTTCAAGTTTGAAAAGCGGCAAAGCGATTTCTGACGCGGAAATCGTTTTGTTTCAAATGCCTGAAGAACGCGGAAAGAACGGCGAAAATTATTGGGAAAAAGTTTTTAGGCTGGACGGTGCGAAAGCAATTTCCTCGCAAAAAACTTCGTCCGACGGCATTGCTGTTTTTGAAGGAAGTTTCGACGTTTCGAAAAATTATTTTCTTTTGTGCCGCACGAAAAACGACAGGGCGTTTCTTTCGCTCAGCGCGGCGCAAAATTCTGAACGCCAGCGGACGCAAATCATAACGCAAAGCGACGTTTTCCGCCCGGGCGACGACGTGGAAATAAAAGTGATCGACCGCACTTTGAAGGACGGAAAATATTCAAATTATCAGGGCGGCTATGTTCTGCGAATCGTTGACCGTCAGTACGACTATTACCGCAACGAAAGAAAAGTGTTCGCGGAATTTTCAGGTTCTGTTTCAGGGCAAGGCACGGCGAACGCTAAATGGCGCGTTCCCGAAGACGCGAAGCCCGGAAATTATTTCGTGGAATACGAGCGGCGCGGCGCGGAAAAGCATCAAAGGCAGCACGCGCTTTTTTCCGTGCAATATTTCGAGCGGCTCAAGTTCAGCGCGAGCGCGAAAATCACTCCGATTTTGTACACGCGCGGCGACACGCTTACGGCAAATGTAAGCGCGTCATATTTGGGCGGCGGCTCGCTTTCGGGCGGAAACGCTCGCGCGGAATGGACGCGCAGCCAGACGAACTTCGCTCCGGGCGGCGACTACGCGGAATACGTTTTTGGCCCTGCTCTTTTTTCTTATTTGCGAAGTTACGATGAAGGTGAATATGTAGAAGAAGATGCGGAAGAAGAAAATTTTTATGAAAGCGAGCAGGCGAACTTGAACGATGACGGCGCGGCAAATTTCTCGGTGAAAAGTGGGACTGAAAAAATAGTCGGCGCGCCTTATGCATACAATTTGCAGGCGCTTGTCACCGACAGTTCAAACCAAATGATTGCCGCCAGGGACAGCGCGATTGTCCATCCCGCATCGTTTTATATCGGAGTGAAAAAACTCGACGGCTCGCGCGGATTTGCGAAGACCGGCGAAAAGATTTCTTTCAAATACATCTCGCTCACTCCCGAAGCGCAAGTAGCGGACAGTTCGCTTTTTTCAAAAGAAAATTTTTCTTGGAAACTTGAGCGAAAAATTTGGAAGAGCGAATTTTATCTTGACGAATACGGAATCCAGCAAGTCAGGTGGAAGGAAGTTTTGGAAAAAGAGTCCGAAGGAAGTTTGAGAGAGCGCGAAGGAGAATTTTCTGTCGTGCCGAAAGAGGGCGGAAACTGCATTCTCACTTTGAGCGGCGCGGATTCCAAAGGACGCAAGGTCTTGACGGAATTCAATTTCTATGCGAGCGGCGAAGAATGGGTTTCGCCTTTTGCGCGCGACGACAATTCCCCGAAAATCGAACTTGTCGCGGACAAGGAAATATATTCTGTGGGCGAAATGGCTTCGATTGCATTGAACTCGAATTTGTCGGACGCGGATTATCTTGTTACTGTCTGCGCGGACGGCGTTTTTGAAAGCCAAGTTTTGAAGTCGAGCGGAAATTCTGCCGTAATTGAAATTCCAATCAAGGAAAATTATTTGCCGAAAATCGAAGTGCGTGTTTCCTCGCATTCTCATCGGAGCGGAAACGGCGCGGGCGACTATGATTCCGCCGACGAGGGAAAGCCTCGGGCCGCGCACGCTTCAATCGAACTTGATGTTTCCTGCGAAACGAAATCCTTTGAAGTGAAAATCGATTCAAAGCGAAAAACTTACACGCCCGGAAGCGAAGTCAAAATCGAATTGCAAGCCACAAAAAACGACGTTCCGTTGCAAGGCGCGGAACTCGCGCTCGTCGCGGTGGACAAGGGCGTTTTGAATTTGAGCGGCTACAAGATAACTTCTCCGCTTGACTTTTTCTATGACAGGAATTTCTTCCAAACTTATTCGAACTACGACGATTCGCGCTTTAGGCTTTTGGACAAGTTGGACTATGAAAGTTACACGACTGCCGCGCGGGAACGCGAACTTATAATGTACAGAAACCGCTTGTATGCCGCCAACGGAATGGTGATGGAAGATGCCGTTGAATTTGAAAGCGCGTATGAGTATGATATGGCGCTTCCGATGGCGAAGGCGGAGTCTGGCGGCGCAGACGGCGGCACGAATGAAGGCGTGCAGGTGCGCAACAATTTCAACATGACCGCGGCGTTTATTCCGAATTTGGTTACGGACGAAAACGGACGCGCCGTTGCTACGTTTAAATTGCCCGACACTCTCACCGAATACGAAGTTACGGTGGTGGGCGTTTCGGGCGACAATTTCGCGCTCGCTTCGCAGAGCGTTTGCGTGGCGAATCCTGTTTCCGTGCGCGACGTGCAGACGAAGATTTTGCGCCCCGGAGATTTGGGTGAGGCGGGCGTGGTCATCACGAACACGAGCGCGGAAGACAAGACAGTCCAAATCGAATTCGACGTTTTGCAAGGACTTGAAAGGACCGGCTATAAAAGGCAGGACGGCGAACTCGTGCGGCGAAACGGCAACGCAAAAGTTTCAGGCGAAAGCCGGAAGACCGTTACGGTGGAAGCGGGGAAAACGAAAAGCGTGATGTTCAATTTGCGCGCGCAGGATTACGGATGGGTTACGCTTTCGTTCAAGGCGAAGTGCGACGGCCTCAACGAGGTGATTTACAAGGGCCTTGAAATCCAAAAGCCATATGTCTATGAAACCGTAACGACGCTCGGCGGCGTGGAAAGCGAAGCGCAGTCCGCGTTGGAAAAAATAATTTTGCCTTCGCTTTCAGAAGATGGCAAAGGCTCGCTTTTCTTGCAACTTGATTCTACGAGGCTTGGAACATTGGCGAGCGCGGTGGATTACGTTTTCCATTATCCTTACGGCTGCCTTGAACAGCGTTCGTCGGCGGTGATGCCGCTCGTGGCGTTCGGCGACTACATCGAAGTTTTCGGCTTGCAAAGCGAAGTGGATTCGCCGCGCGAAGCGGTGCAAAAAGAATTCGGCGAATGGGCGGCGGCGCAGAAAAATGACGGTGGCTTTCCGTATTGGAAGGATTCGGGAGAATCGTCGCTTGCCGTGAGCCTTCGAATCGCGGAAATCCTCGCGCTGGCAAAAGAAAACAAAATCGAGATTCCAGCATCTCTTGATGTGCGAAAACTCGTTTCTTTCATTAAAAAAGAATTCGATGAATGCAAGAAAGAGAAAATGCAACTTTACGCGCAAAGTTATTGCATGTACGTGCTTTCGCGGATGGGCGAGAAATTCGGCGCGGCAGAGTTGAACGAAATCTTGGAAAACAAGAACGCTTCGATAAACGCGCTTGCGTTCGCGTCGCTTGCCGCGCTCGAAAATGGCGAAAGGAAACTTGCAGAATATGCCGTGGCGAAAATCAAAAACGCGATGGCTTTGACCACGCGCGGCGTTACATTCCAGAGCGGCGATTTTGAATGCTGGCATTTTTTCGGCGGAAAAATCGAACAGTACGCGTTGTGCCTTGAACTTTTTGCAAAGTTGGACGCAAGCGACATTTATGTGAGCCGCATTGTTTACGAAATGCTTGAAATGCAAAGGGCGTTCAAAGGCGCGTGGCATTCCACGGCGGAAACGAGCCGCGCCCTCATTGCGCTTGCCTCGTACATCAAGTTGGCAGGGCTTGAAGATTCGGACTTTTCCGCGCAGGTTTTGCTCGACGGAAATAAATTGCTTGAGGGCGAATTCAAAGGAGCGGACGCAAATCCAGTGAACGCGCAGTTTGATTTTGCGGACGAGGAAATCGCTTCGCTTGAAAAAGAAAAGGAAATTCCGCTTGAAATAAAAAAGCAGGGAAAGGGCGCGCTTTACTACACTGCGAGCATGAAATACGCCATTCCTGCCGAAGAGCAACTCGCGCGCGACGAAGGGCTTTGCGTCTACACAGAAATAACCGATGCACGCACGGGAGAAAAAGTGGAGGCCGCCAAGCTGAAAAGCGGCGAAATATACAGGCAGAAAGTTTTCGTTACGACTACGAAAGACAGGACGTTCGTGGCATTGCGCGCGGCAGTTCCTGCGGGCTGTGAAATTATGAACGCTGCGTTCGTCACCACCGCCACCGTTTCGCAAAAGGGCGATGCTGCGGAGAATGGCGCGAAAACTTGGTATTCTCCGTGGCGTATGAGTCATCAGGACATATATGACGCGGAAATCCGATGCTTTTGGAACTACCTTGCGGCAGGAACGCAGAGCTTTGAATTCCTCTTCCGCGCCGAGCGCAAAGGAACATACCAAACGCCCGCCGTGCTCGCAGAATGCATGTACGAAGGCGAAATCTTCGGACGGAGCGCGGGCTACGAGTGCAGGATAGAGTAAGGGAAAAGCAAGGCGGAATGAGACGTGCGTTTTCCGCCTTGCCCAAAATCTGCCTCGTTTTGCAATATGAAAACTTGCGGCAAATCAAAAGTCGTGCTATACTTATTTTGTTGAATTGCTGGAAAAACTTGGAGGCCGCTTATGCTGTATGAGATTTTGTTGAAACAGGCGCACAGCATTGTAGATGAAATTCCGCGAGAAAAGATTGGATATGTCGTGCAACTTTTGCAGAGCGCGAAAGGATTGTATTCTGCCGCTCCTGAAAACTATTGTGCGGAGGAGCGGAAACAAGAAAGGCTGGCGGCTCTAAAACGCTTGGAAAAATATCGAGGTCGTTTAAAAATCAATGATGATTTTGATTATAAAGAGAAACTTGAAAAAGCATTGAGAGAAAAGCATGGTTATATTTCTTGACACAAATATCGTCATCGATTATTTTTCGGAACGCCCGCAATCAGAAATTTCAAGGCAAGTTATGGAAAAATGCGTTGAACGGAATTTCTCGGTTTGCTTTTCTTCCACGACAGTCGTGAATTGCTTTTATATTATGCGAAAGGAATTCTCTGTGCCAGAAATCAAAGACTTGTTTTTCAATCTTTTTGATTTCGCCGACATAGTTGGAACAAGCAGAGAGAATATAATTCGTGCTTTAATTTCAAAATAATGAAAAAGTTTCAACTTTTTCATTATTTTGAAACGCAACTTCGCAATGAAATGAGAAGTTGCAATAGGTGAGCGAGTTTTGTTCCAAAACTCGAAGTTAAAATTGTCGCGCTATTTCAGCGACAATTTTAAACATTCATTGGAAAATTCGTCTTTCAGTGATTTTGAAGACTGCGTTCAAAGCGAGTGCGCACACGAAGCGAATGCCGACTACATCATAACTCGGAACGCAAGAGATTTCTCAGCTTCAAAAATCGCCGCGCTCTCGCCAGAAGAGTTTTTGGACAAGATAGCGGGATAGTTTTTTCCGAAAAGTTATTTTCATTTTTCCGTTCCTTAATTTTTGACAGTGAAGAAAGTTTCAACTTTCTTCACTGTCAAAAAGGTCGAGTAAACAAGAAACGACAATAAATAGGCGAGTTTTTCCTTAAAAAACTTTGCGTTTACTCGTCTTTTTTTTGTTTTCTTAGTGCAGAAAAATATTTGTATTTCAGTGAGTATTCGTTCGTTTTTGCGTGGAAAAATGTTTTTTTCTCTGTGGATTTCCGCAATTTTGACTTGATAAAGTTGCAGTTTTACCAAGGTTAAATTTATAGTTTGCCAAGGCAAAGTTAGTGTTTTACCTTGGTAAAGTTATAGCTTTACCTTGATAAAGTTCAAATTACTTTCTACAATATTTTTGAATATATACAGAGAAACATTTTGTTTTCACTGGAAAACGAAATGTCTTATAGTGAAAAAAACATAAGGAGGCGATATGTTTTTTAATACGAGAAAGAAGACGAATCCGCGAAACCCATCGGAGTCGAAGTATTATCCTTGTCCGCGCTACACTGGAAAGGTGGATTTGCATCAGATTGCGGAGCAAATCAGCTACGCCTCTTCGTTCACCGAAGCGGACGTTTACGGCGTTTTGAGCATTTTTGCGGCGATGATTCCGCGCTATCTTGAACTCGGCGAAATCGTTGAAATTGAAGGACTTGGGACATTCCGCATTTCGTTCAGCGGCAAGGGCAGCGAAAAGCGCGAGGACGTTCAGGCAAAGGATGTGGACGGCATAAAGATGCTTTTTACGCCGATAATCGCGATTAGGCGCAGGCTAAAGAAAATAAAGATACGCAAAGTCCCGGCGAAGCGGAAGAGATGAACGCCGCGCGATGTGCGTGTTGGCAAGCCAATGTGCAATACTAGCAATTTTTTGTCATTCCTGTGCTTCGACCCGACAATCTGCTTTTTTTGCAATAATGTCATTGCTGTGCTTGACGCGGGTATCTGTTAGTGCAATAGACCTTCGGGTCAAGCCCGAAGGTGACAAGATGTCGCCCGACGATGACAGTAATAGAACGCCGCGCGATATGCGGACGCGCTATTGCGTTTCCAGAGTTTCGTCGTTGGAAGAAACCGTCGTTCCAGTAAGTTTTTCGCGCAAGGCTTTTTTTAGTTCCGCGCCTTCGCTTGTGTTGTCGGAAATGTTCTTCATAGACGCGTCGAGCTGGCGATCGAATTTCTCTTGATCCATTGTCCAAACCGTATAATATTCAAACGAATCTTTTTCTTCCTTGTCTTTTCCGCGCACGATTTTTTCAATCCAATAGCTCGCGGCTTTTTCAAGGCCGTTCACTTCAACTGCTGAAACGGCTTCCTTGTACATATTGAGTTCGCGTTCCATTTCCGTTGGGTCGCTGTTCTTTCCTGTCTGTGTCTGCCTTGCCTTTTGGGACGCGGAAACCGCCTTGCCGACAATTCTTTGCATAGTGTCGCCGACCTGAACTTCCACTTCGACCAAATCCGTCCATTGCTTTACAAAATCCAAATTGTCGCCGGACGCTATCACTATAAAGACTTTTTTCTTTTCAAGCCCCGGCATGTACGGCGAAAGCGCATCCCGCGAATATTGTCCGTCTGAGATTTGGACGACCCATTCGGGAATTTCAGAGCCGAACGTCGCGCCCTGATAGTCAACGATTTCCGCCTTTGGCGTTTTTACTTTTGCGGATTTTCCCTTTATGCCGGAACCTTCAACTTTTGTCGTAGCGCAACTTGCCAACAATGCCGCGAAAATTGCCGCGGTAGCAATTTTGATGATTTCTTTCATAAAATCCTCCAAAAAATTATTTAAAGGCTTTCGCCTTGTTTCAAAAATTTGTTTTCCAAAATGTTTCTGATTTCTCGATGCGCATTTTTTTGCGCCGCAGAATAATCCTTGCCCGCCGTCCGTTTCGCACTTTCTGAAAATGTGTATAAAATTTTTCCAGTGGTGTTTTCCTTGACTTCAATCGAAATTCCAGGATAGCACGAAAAAATTTCGCCGTCAGGTTTTATATGAACATCGCAAGTAGCGTTCGCCGTGAATCTTGCGTTTGATGCGATTTTTACGGGAGAAAATCCGTTCGCATCAAAAATATCACACATTTTTTGAAACACGCTTTCTTCGATATAATTTTGCGCCCTTACGAAAACTGTGTTGCGCGATTTGTTTTTTGCGATTTCGTTTTCGCAGAATAAGATTGTATTTAAAACCGCATTGAATTCTTTTGCCGCGTTTTCATTCACGGCAAGGGCAAAGCTGTATGCCGACAAAAATTCTTCCCGCCGGCCTTTCGCCGAAACAAGAAAAACAGTTTTTGAAAAATTGTCGTCCGCTTCGTCCGCGCTTTTCTTTGCCAAATGAATTTTGGCCGAAATGTTTTTCAAGACAGGCTCGACCAATGTCCACGCCTTTTGCTTGTGAATGAATGCCGCGCAATAAAAAAGATTTTCCTTTTCGCTGAAAAATGTTTGCGTGAATTCCAAGCCGTACAAATTCCCATCCGAAAGGATTTCCACGCTGCGAAAAATAGATTGTGAATTAGAATGCTCGCCGTTTACGATGGCCATGTGTTGTTCCGCAATACTTTGCGAATTGACTTTCGCACGAATAGATTTCGAGATTTCAGAGGCGGCATTCTGTTTGGCAATTTCCGCAGATTTTCCCGAAGACACCGCCGAAAGGAATTCCTCGCGCGGAAAAAGCGCGAGCCGTCCTTCGTCCGAAATCCAAATCGGGACTTCGACCTTGCGGGCGGGTTTTGCGGCGGGGCAAAACGCGGCGGAGAAAAGTAGGGATACGGAAATGAGGCGATGAAGATTATTCATGTAAAGCAACTCTAAAAATATTATTCTCAATGTGAATGAGTTCTATTGAATAAGGATTTCCGCTTTCCCAACACAACATATTATTTTCCATAAACCAATTATTTGCATTGTTTGGTCTTATTTCATTACATTCGTTATAAAATCCTCCCGTAATCTCTACGGTTTCTGTAACTTCGCCATTATTAAAAGGGAAAATCAAAATAATTTTAGTCCAACGCATTTTTAGAATTGTTTCTTTGTCTTTTGTTGAAAATCTAAAACCGTACCTTAGATTGTTGTAATTCCACGCAGAATCTTTTTTTAATTTTCCATTCGCCCAACTTTTTACGATTAGTATTCCTTCCATTTTTTCCTCCAAAATATATTCACTTTCTCCGAGCGACGCGCGGAATGAAAATCAATTTATAACTACTTCGCATTTTGCGCAATGCGAAGACCGCAACCATCACCTATATAAGTTTGATTATCATAATTTCTGTATCGAATTTTGCAGTAAGCATAATAACTATTGTAACAGCCGCCTCTTATAATCCTATAACTTCCACTTGCAGGACCTTTTGGATTGTTTTGTGCATCTTTCGAATATCCTCCATCATAATCCCAGCACCATTCTTCGACATTTCCGCTCATATCATATATGCCGAGGTAGTTCGGTTTTTTCGTGCCGACAGGATTTGTTTCACTTCCAGCGTTTCCGCTATACCATGCAAAGTCATCAATCTTTGAATTGGCATTTGTCGTGGCGTATGTGAGGTCGTCCCGGAATTCATAGTTTCCGCCACCGGCTGCGAATTCCCATTCGGCTTCTGTCGGCAAACGGTAGCCGTTTTTAGAGGTATCGAATGTAATTGCCGTGCTTTCACCAAGCGCGGAATAGTCGCGCAAAATTTTGCCATTGTAATAATACACAGGCTCAAGCCCTTTCATTTCGCTGTAGGCGTTCAGCCAAACAACCGCCATGTTCCATGAGATGAGAGTCGCAGGCTCAAAGTCTGTGTATTTATCATTTGATGTAACGCCTTTTCCTGCATTGATGAGCGTGTATTCATTTTCTTTCGCCCAAGAATACACTTCGCTCCAAAGTTCGTAAGTGACTTCATAGGCGGCAATTCTAAAGTCATTCAGCGTCACTTGGTGTTTTACGTCACTTCCAGAAGAATCTTTTCCCATCGTAAATGTACCGCCCGTCACATCAATCATCTGCGCGTAGTCTTTGCCCCATTGCGCGTAAAGCGTGACATCTTCTGTAACCGTCATCGCCGCGCCTGGCGCATAACTTGTTCCGCGCCCGTCCGCCTTTGTGTTCCATTTGGTAAACGCTTCGCCTGTCTTTGTCAAGTTGCCTGTGTTGCCTTGCACTGTGTACGCGCTGCCTTTGTCCGCCGTGTCGGTTTTGGGCGGATTGCCGGATTTCGCGCCGTTCGCATTGTAAGTGATTGTGCATTGAATCGGAGTCCACTTTGCATACAATGTCGTATCCGACTTTATTTCGCAAGGAAATTCCACTTTATCCTTAAGGTCTGCATCAAAATACCAGCCGCCGAAACTTGCATCCGCTTTCGTGGATTTAGGAGCGTTTTCAATCCAGCCCGTCTGCATTGGCGGCAACGCGCTTCCGCCGTTCGTTTCAAAATTCACTGTAAAGATTTGCGCCCACTTCGCGTAGAATGTCGTGTCATCTGTCATCTCATAAGGAAAGGAAATCGCCTCGCCTGAAAATTCCTGCGACAAATACCAGCCGGCGAACGAAAATCCGTTCTTGCTTGTTTTGGGACTTTCGGAAATCAGCGCGGTTTTTCTTGGTGAAACTTCGATTCCGCCGTTCGCATCGAAAATCGCGTTGTATGTTTTAAGCCATTTCGCGTACAAAATCGTTTCTTTCGTCACTGCGTATGGAAATGAAATTTTCCCGCCCGACAAATCCGCGTTTTCGTACCAGCCTTCAAGCGCGAAATCGTTTTTGAACGAAAGCGGACTTGTTTCAAGCGTTGCCGTTATTTGGTTTGGCACTTTGCTTCCGCCGTTCGTTTCAAATTGCACCAGAAATTTTTGAAGCCATTTCGCGTAAAGGGTCATTTCATTTTTGACCTTGAACGGAAATGTTATCGCTTCTTCGGAAAAGTCCGACTTCGTGTGCCAGCCGCCGAATTCGCAGTTTTCTTTTTGCGTGTACGGAATTTCGCTTATTTCGTTCGTGTAAATTTCTTTGACCACGCTTCCGCCGTTCGTCACGAATTTGACATTGTAGATTTTTGCCGCGTTCAAAAATGCGGCGTTCGTGCATGAAAAAAACAAAATCGCGACAAGCGGAAAAAAACACAAAACAATCTTTTTCACAAAAATCTCCTGAATAAAATGTTCTTGCAAAAGCAAATCAAAAACTCATTCCCAAGCCGATTCCGCCGCCGAATATGTACGGATAGCCGCCGCGCAAATATCCTTCAATATAAAATGAATTGAAATTCTTTTTGTAGCCGATTGCGCCACCGCCGTCGAAAACACAATTCGAATCGTTTCCTACGAAAATTATTTCCGCTCCCACATCGGCTTGTATAAACATTCCCGAACACGGCTCGCCAGTCGGAGAAACGGCATAAAACCTAAAAAACGCCAAAGGCTCGAGCGAAAAAATTGATTTTTCCTTGAATGCAAAATCATAGCTGAGGATTACATTTATGCCCGCCGTAATTTTTTTTGTAACGTTATATGCGAACGAAATACCAACGCCTGGAGAAATTGCGCTGACCGAATTTTTGTTCGCTTCCGCCATAAGTCCCAAATCGCATTTTTTGTATGTCGACGCGTTGCCCAAAAGTTGCTCGGTTTCCATAGAACGCTTTATGCTGTAAGTCTTGTACATCACATATTCGGCGGTTTCCACGCCGAGCAACTTCACTCGCAGATTGTATGCGTTGTTCAGTTCTCTTAAATCGCCCACCAAAATATATTGTGCGCCGAGCCTTTTGCAAATCGAAATCGCGCTTTCATCGCTCACATAGCCTGACGCTTGAAAATCCAACTCTTTTTGGATTTTGTCGATTTCTTTTCGGGAAACAATTTTGAACGAACTACTTTCGAGAAGTGCGGAAGTGATTCCTTCTCGAAGATATTCGCTCAAGTCCGCGCTTGGAGTGGAAAAATCCATCACGCATAAAATTGACTTGAACTTGAGGCGCGACATAATGTCATCGCCGATTAAAGAGATTGTTTGGTCAAGATTTTGCGCGGGGGGGGGGTAACGGCGAAGAGCGATGCCGTCGTAAGCAACGCGCTGAAAATGCACAGATGTTTTTTGAATGCGTTTCGCATAGTCGAAAATTCTCCATATTGTAAAAAGAAGTTTGTTGACCTTGGAATTTAATTGTATCAGAATCGACGGCAGAAGTCAATAATAAGTTTTAAATGTTCGTTAATTTTTGACAGTGAACGAATTGTCAAGTTCGGGAAGTGTTAAAAATGCAACTTCGCAACGGAGTGAGAAGTTGCTATGGATAAGCGAGTTTTCGCAGAAAACTCGAGTTAAAATTAGCGACGATATTTTAGTCGCTAATTTTAACTGTTTCAATAAGTTTTATGTTGAAAAAATTGAAACTTTTTCCATCGCACGCGGCAGGATGTCATGCGCTCCTTCTTCAAGCAGTCCGAAGAAAAATTCACAAGCATTGCTCGCGATTTTCAACTGTCTCCAATACGGCAAGGAGTGCCTTTTCAAACTCTCTCCTTTTTCTTCCATACAATCAATCCCCCAGCAAAGCGTTGATGATTTCGCGCTTTTGCTCGTTGTTCAGTTTGCGGGCATTTCGCGCAAGCAGCGTGGTGATTTCGCCCAAGTCGAAATCCGATTTTTTTCCTTTCCCCAAAAGGAAATCCGTGGTGGTGTGGAGCGCGGTGGCGATGTTCGCCAGCGTCTCCACGGACGGATCGCGCTCCCCGCTGATGTAGCGGCTCATCGACACTTCCGTCACGTTCACAAGTTCCGCGAGCTGCTTTTGAGTAAGCCCGCTCCTTTGCATAAGATTTTGAATCTTCTTTCCTAATTCTTTGCCCATACCTTTCACTCCATTTCAAAAAAGTTTTGAGCCGCAACCACGTCAACGACGTTCGTTCTCGCAATGACTTCTTTTTGAATTGCAGAACAAATGGCAAGTGTACTTTCCGTTTGTTCTTGCCAATAATATAACCGTAGTTTCCATTTTTGTCAAGCATTTTTTTTAAATTTTTTTGCGATTTTTCTGAAAAATGCGTTTTTGAAAGCCTCTCTTTCAAAAAAATGAAAGGGTGTCTTTCATGTAGGTGAAAGAGTGTCTTCCATTACGTGGAAGAGAGTCTTCCATTGCAATGAAAGGATGTCTTTCATGTAAATGATGGAGTGTCTTTCATTGCAATAAAAGGGTGTCCATCATTGCAATGAAAGAGGGCCTTTTGTGTAATGGAAGAGTGTGTGATGATAATCGCCCTTATGAGAAGGTGGGGAATAGTGCGCCCATTTGCATTGA
>CAJUBD010000020.1 GCA_910584475.1 uncultured Treponema sp. | reverse complement strand
AAATTTCCTGATTTTTTATTCAATGTCATTCAGAATATATAATGCGTTTGCCCTGGCACATTCGAAAAAAATTTACTTGAAGAAAATCAACATACATCGACGCAGGCGCGGGGTACGAAGCCCTCCACACGAATCGCGTCAATTATTTTTGGCGGCTTCCATTTCCTCGCGCTTGGCTTCCTTTTTGTCTTTGATGTCCGCAAGTCCAATCAAAATCGCGATAAAGCCGATGAAACCAGAAAGCACGGGCAAAAAGCCCTTGAGAAATTCAACTACGTTCGCTCCCCAAGCAAGCGGCGCACCTGGCAAAACGCTGAACACCGTAAAAGCGATAAAAAGCATTCCTAAAATCAAAGCGACCATAAACACCTCAAATATTTTGTGCGACATTGGACGTGTTCGAAAATAATAGAAATCCGAACACATCTATCATACCACAAAGCGAACGAAAAGTCAATAGCAAAAATGACATAGCAAAAATGGCGAGCGCCTCGCCGCATTTTAATACAATTCTCCACGTGCGCGCTTTGCGGCGATCGTCTCATATTCTATGCGGGCGGCGTGCATTGCTTGAGATGTCGGAATCCAATCGTATTTTTTACGGAGAATTTCCGCGGCGGCAATCGCATCGCCTTCGCTTTGTTCGAGCGCGGCTTCGTCCTGCACTCTGAATTCTTCAAAAGAAACATTCTCTTCTTCCGAAAGAAAGTCCACATCGGTAACAAGCCATCTATTTTTTACAAATGTCATTTCGATGTTGCCATACATTTTTTCTGCGGAAATTTTAGTCTCAGGACCTTCAGAATGCACGCGATAAAAAGACGCGGCGAGAATTTTCTTTGCGCCGTTTTTTTCTTTTTGAGGAACTGGATTTTCTTTTGGACGCGGAGCGACTTTTCGATTGTCCGCCGGAGAAAGACTTGCGGCGTCTTCGCCCAGCATAAAATTCGTAATGCCGAATTGCCACGAATCTTGGAGTTCGTTTCTATAAAGCCAAAATTCCGGCGTTAGCAAATCTTCGCCCTGAGAATAGGCGGAATGCATTTTGCTTGCGACATGGACATTGCTCACTGAATCCAAAAAGTTTTGCGCTTTCTTTCCCTTGCTCGAAGACTGCATCATAATAATGTCGACGTCATGCATTCCGCTAAAAAAAACTTCTGCGCTTTCACGCGCGGTAAGGGAAATCGTCGTCGGGCGCGACATATAGTTTTTGTGCGCGCTGTATCGAACACCGATCGCGATGACTACAAGAATTATGCCAGCCACGAAAAGCGCGGTATTTCTGCGAAAAATTCTTTTCGTCTTTGCTTGCGCGTTTTTTTTATTGAGAATTTTTTTCGCGCGCGCGTCAAATTCATTATCGCTGATTTTCGCTTCGCGGTGAAATTCTTTTACGCTGCCGTCTTTTTGCAAGCCCAATTCAGAGGCAAGCTCGTCAAAGCAAAAACCGCGCGCGCTTTCGTCACCTTGCTCTTTGACATTCCCTTTTTCGGTCGTTTGGCTAGAGCGTTCCAAATCGAATGAAAGTAAATCCGAAAGCGCGTCGGAAATTCCATTGACTTTGTTTTTCAAAGGCAAATAATTCGCGTCCAAAATGTCCGCCTGGCGTTCTTCCAAATTTTCTTTCGGAAAAGGAAATTCCCCTGAAAGCGCGGAATAAATCAAAACCGCCCGCGTAAAGAACAATGCCCGCGGATTGCTCGAGTCCGCCTTGTTGTCGCTTAAAAAAGCCTTGTCCTGCCAAACGCCTTGAATAAGCGCGTAGTCTTTTTCGGAAGTATTGCGGGCGGCAAAATCGAAAATATTTTGCGGCAAAAAAAGAAGCCGGATTTTTCCATCGTTTTCGCCATAAAGAATTCCGCCTGCGCCGTTCGCCGGAAGTTCGACATTTTGCCTGACGGCCTGCGTCACGCATGCGCTGTACGCAAAAACCGCCCGCGCTTTTTCGGCGAAAGATGAGCCTTGCATCAAAGCCAAAAGAGTCCTGCCTTCAAATCCATTCCCTGTAAAAAGCACGAGCGCGCTCTGCGATTCCACTTCAGTGCCAGTAAATTTCCACGGCGTAAAATTGAATTTCATTTCGGATGAAAAATCTTTGCCACGACATTCCGCCAAAATTCCGCTTTCGTTCAAATCGATGGCACGCTGAATTTTTCCAAAATTCGTTTCATTCAAAAAAGAATTCAAGACAGTTTTTCTTTTGCTTCCGGCGACTATGTTCATAATGCGCGACCTCCAGAGATTCACATTAATCTAAAAATAATATATAATGAAAAAATGGACAAGAGCAAAAATCAAAAAAAATCAATTTCCCAGAAAGAAAATTTATGCAAGAAAAATAATTTCGCAGGAAAAATTTTCGTGAAAATAATTTTGCGAATCGTGACGATTTTTTGCATCGCGCTCGCCTTGTTTTTCGGCGGAAAATACGGAATGAAAGAATTCACGCGCTATCAAATCGAAAAAAAGCACGCGCTTGTCGAAAGGGAAATCAAAGCCAGCGCTGAACTCGTGCTTTACAAAATGCGATACAGCGACATCATAGCCATAAAAAAGCGAAAGTCCGTTTCAAGCGCATATTCGTTCGTGCGGTTTTCGGGCATAATACGCGCAGGCATAGAAGACCTCACGCTATGCCAAATAAGCATTTCGGAAAACGGCAAAAGCCTTCGCGTGAAAATTCCGCCGACAACGCTTTTGGGAAACGACATTCAAAGCGAAGAAGTTTTCGATGAAAGGCAAGGTATTTTCGCGAAAATCACGACGCAGGAAATTTTCGACGAAATCGCGGCGGCGAAAGAAGAAATCGCAAAAGAAATCATTGCCGAAGGCTTGCTCGATGATGCCGATGCCCGCGCCGCGCTCGTGATAAGGCAAATGCTTTCGCCGCTTGGATTCAAAGAAATAATTGTCGAAAAATAATCGCATCGGAAAGCGCGGTTCGCTCCTCCGCGCGACTAGATTTATCTTCCGAACAATGTAAAGCCGAGCGTAAAAATAAAGCCCGCCGTCTTTTTGTATTCATCCGTATCGATTCTATGATAACTGCCTTTTTCGCCGAGCGCAGAATCCGTGTCGGTATAAAATGTGTATACGAATCCGAGCGTGCATGAAAGCACTACCGGCACTGCAAATTGCTTGAAATCATAAGAGCCTTGCAAAGCCACGATGTTCGTCCATTCGTATGCGCCGTCCTTCAAAAAATATTTTTTCATCGAACCGCGAGCGGACGGCGGAAGTTCCGAATACAAGCTGCTTCCGTCCACCTGCCTTGACCCGAAATCCGCGCCGTGCCGAACAAGCTGGTATTGCAGGGCGGCCATTGAAAATTTCGATGGGCGAGCTTCCAAGCGAACGAAAAATTCATCGGAATTCGGAGGAAGGTAGTAACCGAGCGACTCGCCGTTGTTCACATACGATTCGCTCAAATAATGGGCGTACCACGGCGTATAGTTTATCGAATGATGGGTATAGCAATATGGCTCGATTTTCGTATATCTGAACGAAAGCGTCGCGAACGGCAGGAAAGGCAAATTGACTTTCGCTCCCGCCTGCAACGCAAACATATACCTGTCGAGCGAGAACATATTCTTGGCGACCGTCACAGGGTTCATCTCGGGCATTTCATCGAGATAAAACGAGAACCACAGCGAGCCGACTTTCGGATAGCGGAATTTCAAATCGAAAAAGAGCGCGAGATTGTCGTAGTCGCCGATCACATCCTGATGCATCACTTTGTCAATCAAAGGCATCGAATATGTGATGTCAAAGCGGCGAGGCCACACGACCGTAGAGCCGAAGTCAAAATGAAAATACTTGAAGTCCAAGTCGAGCTGTCCGATTGAAAACACGTTTTGAAAATAACGCGAATCAGTATCCGGCCACGCGTCGCCATTTATGAAATTTTGATTGGGGAACTCGAGAAAGCCCGTAAGCCCCGAAAGCGACAAAAACGGAAAAAGATGAACCGAAACATCGAACGCGAAGAACGGACGCGCTTTAGCGTTCATAATAAGACTCGCTCCTTCGTCCATCGCCGCCCATTCGCGGCGAATTCTCGCCGCTCCGAGTTCAAGCCTGTTGTCAAAAAAAGACGCGTGAATTTCCGCATTGATTCCGAACGCGAAACTGTCCACACCGCACCAATCTTCAAGTCCGCCCGCGTTCATGTTTCCGAGATGCCAAACATTTCCGCCCCAATATTTTGAAAAAGCGTAAGGCAAATAAGAGCGGTTTCTGAACGAATTTACGCGGCGAATGTTTTTATAAATTTCTGCATCATTTTTGTCAAACGGCGCGGCGAAATCTTTGTAATCGTCGTCTTCGCCTTCTTTGACCTTGTCGTACCACCAATAGCCGATGTCATAATTTCCCATTTTTTCAAGCGGCATTTTCGTAAAACCGAAGTAGCCGGAAGCGGAATACGAAACATATTTTCCGATGTCGCCTTTAAAGCTCACGTTGTCGAAAATCTCGTATCCAAAATAATTGCCGCCTTCCGAATACACTCCGTCTGAAATGAATCCCGAAATGGAATTGTTGAATTCCAAAGAAACCGGAATTTTTCCCCAGCCGCCGTCAACGCGAAATCCCAAAGTGCGCCAGTCGCCTTTAAATCCCTTTTCGTAGTTTCGGACGAACCTTTCTTTTTCGCGAGCCACGACTTCGTATTCCGTAGCCGACTTGTATGAATTTCTCGCGCCTTCAAGATTCTCGAGGTTCGTCAAAATCTCGTCAAGTTTTGCGAGTATGTATTTTTCGGTGTAGGGGCGCACCGTCGCAAGCGTGGAACAAAGTCCTCGCATTTCCGCATTCGAAAGAATTTGGTAGACTTCATCTGAAACTGCGACAGTCGTATTCGTCTGCGCAAAAATGCTGGAAAAAAAAAGCAGCGCGGTCAAAACAAATATATTTTTTTTCATAATCCTGCACCTTAAAACGAAATCTGAAATCAATTGTATTCTAAAATCATTTTTCTATAAAGTCAAGGGGATTTGTCAATGCGGATATACGAAATGTCCTTGACAAGGCACAATATGTCCAATATAATAGATTCCCAATATATGGAAGACAGAACTGTAATCGAAGGACGCAAAACATTCTTTTTTGCGCCTGACACGACTCTTTTGCCAGAATCCCATCTTGAGGATTTTCTCGCGCACGGATATGAAACTTATATAATCGATGACTTTCGTTTTTGTCCGCTTGAAAAGAAAGTCGAAATAGTCCTCGAATTGTTTCCGAACGCACTTTTATTTTTTTTCATCGACAGCAACATAGGCGTGGATTGGGATCAATACATCGCGAAGCTTCAATGCGAGCACGATGGCGACATCATGATTGGCGTCCTATATACGAAACGAAAAGGCGAAGCCGAACGGCGCGCTCTCGAAAAACATTATCTTTTCGACGTGGGAATTCAATGCGGCTGCATTGCGCTGGAATTTCAAAAGATGAAAAATTTCGCTTTGATCGACCGCGTCATGTTCGCGAACCAGGCATGCGGACGGCGAAATAATATTCGTGCGCTTGGCGATTCGACGAGCAAGGCGAATTTCGAATACAAGCGCGCCATTATAAACGGAATGATTTGCGACATAAGCCTGAGCCATTTTTCGTTCTTGCCGGATCCGACGAAAACCTATCCGTCCATTCCAATCAATACGGTGATAAAAGATTTTTTCATCTCGTTCAACGGAATGCATTTCAAGACGAACACGATTCTTGCCATGAAGCGCGAGATTAATGGAAGCATTTTGCACATTTTCCTTTTTGAAAAGCCCAATGGCACGCCTGGTCTTGACGAATACATCGCCACGCAATTAAGTCAAAAAATCTACAAGTCCGTAACCGACAAGATAAAAACGCTTTTGCGCGAAAAATTCGATGACTACGCGAAAAACGCCAAGTCAAGCAAATGAATTTGTCTTTTATAACGATGAAAACATTGGAGTCAAAATAAAATTTCAATTTCATCTTTTTCAATGTGCATTGCATAAAACTTTTTTTTGTGCTATAATTTTCTTTATGAAAGCGATTGAACTTGAAAAATCTTACAAGCCAAAAGATTTCGAAGACAAAATATATGACGCTTGGGAGAAACAAGGCTATTTCAAGCCGGCAAGCGACCCGTCATCACCAATACATACCAATTTTTGTTCCTGCGGAAATTGCGGAACCTATTCTGTGGTCATACCGCCGCCGAACGTCACGGGTGTCCTGCACATGGGACACGGACTCAACAACACCTTGCAGGACATCGTTGTGCGCTACCACCGAATGAAGGGCGACAATACGCTTTGGCTCACGGGAACTGACCACGCGGGAATCGCCACGCAGAATATCGTGGAGCGCGCGCTCAAAAAAGAGGGAAAATCGCGAAACGACTTGGGACGCGAAAAATTCTTGGAGCGCACATGGGCGGTAAAGGACGACCACCACGCGACGATTGTAAAGCAGCAGAAAAAACTCGGGAATTCAACCGACTGGGAGCGCGAGCGATTCACGATGGACGAGGGCTTGAGCCGGGCGGTGCGCGATGCCTTTGTGACGCTGTATGAGCGCGGTTTGATTTGCAAGGGACGGTATTTGGTGAACTGGTGTCCGCGCTGTGGAACCGCCCTTGCCGACGACGAGGTGGACCACACGGACACTGCCAGCGCGATGTACCACATTTGGTATGAATTCGCGGACGGCCCCGCTCCAGACGGCTCGACAAAAATTGAAATCGCAACGACGCGCCCCGAAACGCTTTTGGGAGACACCGCAGTCGCTGTGAATCCAAATGATGAGCGTTACAAATCAATCGTCGGAAAGAAATTGCGTCTCCCCCTTACAGACCGCATAATTCCCATTATCGCCGACAATTATGTTGACAAGGAATTCGGAACGGGAATGGTAAAAATCACGCCTGCGCACGATCCGAACGACTGGCAAGTGGGACAGCGAAACAATCTTGAAATCATCAATATATTGAATCCTGATGGAACATTGAACGAAAACTGCCCTGAAAAATATCGCGGAATGACATGCGCAAAGGCCCGCACACTCATCATCGAGGATTTGACGGCGCTCGGACTTTTCAAGGGCGAGGAAAAAATCACGCACTCCGTAGGACATTGCTACCGCTGCTCCGCCATCGTCGAGCCGTATCTTTCGTACCAGTGGTTCGTGAAAATGAAGCCGCTCGCGGAAAAAGCGATGAAGGCATGGCGTGACGGCGAAATTGTCTTCTATCCGAAAAAATGGGAGAACACATACACACACTGGATGGAGAACATCCGCGACTGGTGCATAAGCCGCCAATTGTGGTGGGGGCATAGGATTCCCGCGTGGACATGCGCGGACTGCGGCGAGCTCATCGTGAGCCGTGACACCCCCTCGACCTGCCCGAAATGCGGCGCGGGCGCGGAGCGACTCAATCAAGATGAGGATGTCCTTGACACATGGTTCTCATCATGGCTTTGGCCGTTCTCCACTCTCGGTTGGCCCGAAAAAACTCCCGACATGGAGCAATTCTATCCGACAACCGCGCTTGTGACCGCCTACGACATCATATTTTTCTGGGTGAGCCGCATGGTGATGGCAGGCTTGGAATTCATTGGCAAAGCGCCGTTCCACGACATCTACATTCACGGACTCGTCCGCGACAAACAGGGACGAAAAATGTCAAAGTCGCTTGGAAACGGCATGGATCCCCTTGAAATCATCGACATGTACGGCGCGGACGCATTGAAATTCACGCTTGGCTTTATGTGCGCGCAGGGGCAGGACATCTTGATTGACAAGGACTCGTTCAAACTCGGAAGCCGATTCTGCAACAAAGTGTGGAACGCAAGCCGCTACCTTTTGCAAAATCTCGAAGGTCGCGAACTCATTCAAATTCACGATTCGGATTTGACGGAACTTGACAAGTGGATTTACGCATGCTTGAACAAAGCCGCTAAAACCGCGCGTGACGCTTTGGAAGGCTACCGCTACAACGACGCGGCAGCCGCGCTCATGGAATACTTTTGGAACGAATATTGCGACTGGTATGTGGAGGCGACGAAACTCAATTTCAAGAACGGCGACGAGCGCGAAAAAAATCGCCAAGCGACGGTTCTCTTGAATTTGCTCGAAGAAAACCTGCGGCTTTTGCATCCGTTCATTCCGTTCGTTACCGAAGAAATTTATTCAAAGCTTCCCGTCGAACAGATTGCGAAAAATAGGAGCGAAGCGGAAAAAATTCTCTCAACTTCTTCGTATTGCGGAATGCTGATTTGCGCGCCTTATCCTGAATTTGTGGCGGAGCGCGAAAACGCCGCCGTCTCCGAACGATTTGAAGTTTTGAAAGATTTGATTGGAAAGACGCGTGCGCTTCGCACCGAATGCGGGCTTGACCCTGCGGCGAAATTGCATCTTTCAATTTTAATAGAAAAAAATTCAGCTGCGGAAGTTTGCCGAGAAAAAGTCGATATGATTTCGCTTTTGGCGGGAATGCGCGAAGTGGACTTCGTGGAAAAAAAGCCCGCGAAATCCATTGGCACTGTGGGCGCAGGATTCGAGGCGTTCTTGCTCGTGGACGAAAACGTGAACACCGAGCAGTTAAAGTCGCGCTTTGAAAAGGAAATCGAATCCGAAAAGAAATTCGCACAAAATTCTCAAAAGAAACTTTCCGGAAATTTCGCGACTCATGCAAGCAAAGATTTGGTGGAAGAGGAAAGGCGGAAATTGGCGGCGGCGCAAAACCGCATTGAAAAACTCACGTCGTATTTGGCGGAACTTTAAAAGCGGTGAGCAAAGTTAAGTTTTCATAAGAGGTGTATGACAAGAGTCGCACAAATGGGGCGACTTTTGTCAGTCAAGTTTCCATTGGAAACTTGCTTATTTGATTTGTGCGCATCGCAACAAGTTGCTTAACGCGCATGCTAAAAAGCCAATGCGAAAGGTGCAATCCTTCGGATTGCCAAAAATTTTGCCCTTGACTTTTTATGGGAGTAAGAATTGAAAGACCTTTGTGAGTTCACGGAAAATCTCGGCGAATTCGTCTATGTGTCCGATGCGGACAGTTACGAATTGGTTTATATGAACAAAAAACTCCGCGAAATGCTCGGGTTTTCCGATGATGAATATAAAGGCAAAAAATGCTATGAAGTTCTCCAACATTGCGGCTCGCCTTGCGCGATTTGCAACAACAACGAACTTCGTCCGAACGAATTCTGCGAGTGGCTTTATTACAATCCGATCTTGAAAAAAAATCTTTCGATAAAAGACACGCTTATCGAAAAGAACGGCCGCCGATATAGAATGGAAGTCGCCATAAACATAAATCCGCAGGAATGGCAAGCATACGTCGTGAAGAACGGCGAAGATTTGACCGCGATTGCGAATGAAGCTTTGAGAATCGCGCTAAAGAAAGAAGATCCCGAAGAATCGATCGCCCTTTATTTGGAATACATCGGAAAAATCCTTGACGGTGAGCGTACTTACATTTTTGAAAAAAATCCCGACGGTACTGATTCCAACACTTACGAATGGGTTTCCATGGATGCTCTTCCGATGAAGGAAAAGTTGCAGAATTTGCCGGCAGAAATATGCGCCACCTGGTACAAAAATTTCAGCGAAGACAAATGCATCGTAATCGAAGATTTGGAAAAAATCCGCGAAAAAGATCCCGCCCCATACGAGACTCTGAAAATGCAGGGCATTTCTTCGCTCGTCGTCGTGCCGCTATACGAAACCGGAAAAATAATCGGATTTTACGGCGTGGACAATCCCGCCGCAAATTTTTTGGAACGCGCGCAGGAAGTTTTGCAAGTGATGGCTTATTACATTGCAAGCTCAATTCGGCAGCGCAACTTGATTTTTCGCTTGCGCCTTGAAGAGCAAAAAAAGACGGCGATCGCGCTTCAGCAAGAAATGACAAGTTTGGTTGCAAGCCAGACTCGGGAATATTTGGACATAATAAACGAAATCATCGGCTCGGGAATGTGGACGATGAATTTCGACGAGCAAGGAAAAATGCAAGAAGTCTCGTGGCATCAAAAATTCCGCGAAATGATTGGATTTGAAAGCGCCGAAGATTTTCCCGACACTTTTGAGGCGTGGACGAGCCGAATTTATCCTGAAGACAAGGAGGCGACGCTTGCCGCATATTGGGATTGTGTCAAAGGGAAAAGTGATCTTGATGTAAAATATCGCTTGCTCAAAAAAAA
This sequence comes from uncultured Treponema sp., assembly GCA_910584475.1. Classification (GTDB taxonomy): domain Bacteria; phylum Spirochaetota; class Spirochaetia; order Treponematales; family Treponemataceae; genus Treponema_D. The sequence goes on along the minus strand of CAJUBD010000020.1, from coordinate 32,219 downwards.
CGGCGAATACGATTGGTTCAGGATGCGCGGAGAAACTAGCCAATATTTGGACGGAAGCACGCGCCTGATAACTGGAACGTTCGTCAACATCACCGAAAAGCATAAAAACGAACTCGCGCTAGAAGAAGCCTGCCGCGTAGCAAATCGTGCCAACGCGGCCAAAACTGAATTCCTTGCGAGCATGAGCCACGACATTCGAACGCCTCTAAACGCGATTATCGGAATGACGGCGATTGCCGCCGCCAATTTGGGCGATATGGAAAAAGTCCAGCATTGTCTTTCGAAAATAACGGTTTCATCCAAGCATTTGCTCGGTCTGATAAACGAAGTTTTGGATATGAACAAAATCGAATCTGGCAAATTGAGTTTGAACAAAAGCACGTTCAGTTTGGTAAGTTTGATAGAAGATTTCATTTCGATTTCCAAACCGCTCGTCAAAAACAAGCGGCAAGAATTTTTCGTAGACATTCGTCACATCGAGCACGAAAACGTCATCGGCGATGCCTCGAGAATTCAGCAGTGCCTGATGAATTTCATGAGCAATGCCGTGAAGTACACGGGCGAAGAAGGAAGCATAAAACTTTCGATTACGGAACGACCGACGAACCGTGCGAAAGTCGCCTGCTACGAATTCGTTTTTGAAGACAACGGAATCGGCATGAGCGAAGAATTTATGGAACATTTGTTCGAGCCGTTCACGCGCGCCTCGGACGACGAGCGAGCGATGAAACAACAAGGCACTGGCTTGGGAATGTCCATAACGCGCAACATCGTGCGAATGATGGACGGCGACATAAAAGTGGAAAGCCACATCAACAAGGGCACTAAATTCACCGTGACGATTTTCCTTGAAATTCAGGACAAGGAAAGCGCGATAAAATTGGAGGCGCTTTTGAACCTGCCCATCCTTGTCGTGGACGACGACAAAATGGCATGCGAAAGTACTTGCTTTGTTTTGAATGAACTTGGAATGTTCGGCGAATGGGTTCTTTCGGGAAAGGAAGCCGTGCGAAAAGTGGTGGAACGCCATGAAACGGGGCAGGATTTTTTTGCCGTTATCGTCGATTGGAAGATGCCCGAGATGGACGGCGTTCAAACCACGCGAGCGATTCGCGAAGCCGTCGGAAAAGACGTTCCTATTATAATAATTTCTGCCTACGATTGGAGCGACATCGAAAACGAAGCGCGGGAAGCTGGAGCGAGCGCGTTCATTTCAAAGCCGATTTTCAAGTCGAAAGTGGCGCGGACTTTTTCCGAACTTACAAGCAAGGAAAATCCGGCGAACGGAGAGTCTAATTCCATTCCCCTGGAAAAATATCGAGAGAAAAAATTTTCGGGAAAGCGCGTGCTTTTGGCGGAAGACAACGAGGTGAACGCCGAAATCGCGAAAGAAATTCTCGGGATGGCAGGACTTGAAGTGGAAATCGCGTGGAACGGAAAAGAAGCCTCGGAAAAACTTTTCGATTCGGATTGCGCGGATTCTCCAAAAAAATTCGACATCGTTTTTATGGACATCCAAATGCCAATTATGGATGGCTATGCGGCGGCGAAAAAAATCCGTGAATCCGGAAGCGAATATTTGCAGAAAATTCCGATTGTCGCGATGACCGCGAATGCATTTGCCGAAGATGTCCAAAAGGCGCGTTCTGTCGGAATGAACGAGCATGTCGCAAAGCCACTCGACTTTGACAGGCTGCTTTCTGTCTTGAACAAATTTTTGTAATTTGTGTTTGACATGAAATTTCTTGCTTCGCTTGAGAAATGGCGTTTTTCAAAATGCTAAATTTGCAGTTTTTACATTTTGAAAAATATAGGAGGATTTATGGCAAGATACGAAATGGCGACGGAAAAACCTTCGCAAATGGAAAACGAGAAAATGCTCCAACTCAAAAACATTTCTCTCGCGCCGTATATGCAACTTGCCACCGAGCTTATCGGCAAACAACGTCACGCGGGCGGCAATATGTTTCGCCACCAACTCGACACAATGACGATTCTGATTGACTACGGTTACATAGACAGTGTTTTGCTCAAGGCATCTTGCGTACACGATGTAATCGAAGACGTTCCGAATTTTGACGCGAACAAAATCCGAAATGTTGACGAGGACGGCGAAGAAGTTTTGCGCCTTGTCCTTGAAGTGACGAAACGCGAAGGCGAAGACAAAAACAAATTCTTGCGCCGCATCATCGAAGAAGGAAGTCAAAAAGCGAAAATCCTAAAAACTGCCGACCGCATTTCCAATATGATTTCGCTTGGCTGGGTGAACGATCCAAAATTCATAAATCGATATTGCGACGAAACTGAATTTTTCGTTTTTCCGATTGCTCTCGAAGTGGACTACAATATGTATCAAGAATTGATAAACCTCGTGATGACGCGCCGAAAATATCTGGAAGATTCAGGCTGGATAGACAAGCAAATGAAAAAAAACAAAAAAATAATCTAGCCCTTTCAAAAAAGATTTTTCGCGAAAGATTTTCTGAAAGAGCGATTTTTTATTTATCCATAATCGTGATTTCCACCCTGCGATTTTTCGCGCGACCGGCTTCGGTACGATTGTCGCCAATTGGAGAAGAGCCGCCCATTCCTTTCGTAAAAATATGATACTTGTCGCGCACTTTGTTTTTTATGAGGTAATCCGCCACAGCGCGCGAACGCATTTCGGAAAGTTCCATTTGCTCTTTCTGAGTACCGCGCAAAGCCGTGTGTCCGACAATCAGCAAATCGTTTTCTGGATAGGCATTCAAAATCTGCGCGATTTTTTGAAGTTTGATTTTTTCGCTTTCCAAAAGAATGTCGCTGTCTGGCATAAACTGGATGTTTTCAACGCTGAGCGTCAGCCCTTTTTCGGTCGCTGAAACGCTCACATCGGAAATTCCCAAATCTTCGATTTTTTCCAAAACGGAATTCACATTCTGCTCGTCGGCGGTGCGAACGAAATCCGTCACTTCCGCATGCGCCGTTCCTTGAAAAAGAAAAACATTTCCGTAACTGCTTTGAATCATAATTTTAAAGTCTTCGATGTAATGGTCAATGTAGCCTTTTTCGGAATCCCAAAAAATTGTTTGATTTGAAAATCCGACCGTTCGCACAGGAACATCGAGTGAAAACTCAAGGTTCAAATATTCTGCCGGCAAATCTTGGCTTGAATATTCCATTTTGTATTTGCAAGAAAATTTGTGAAGAATTTTTTCTTCATCATTTTTTTCAATTCCAAGATATTCGTATTCTGCGGTGAACGGAATCTTAAATGGCGTTTTTATTCCAAACGTGCGCCGCAAGTCGTGCGCCTCGTGTCCTTGCGCGCTCCATTTTTCTCCGACAGAAATTTCTTTGTCAGGAAAAATCGGAACATCGCGTACTACAGGCATAAAATATTCGTCGCCGATTTTGTATTTGCCAAAAGCGTCCCGCGAAAAAACGCTCTCGTAATCTTCGCCGTAAGAAAAAATTCCTCCAGCCGCTCCAGTGGAATTTTCGCTTGTCATAAAATTCGCTTCGTGAACGCCATCGCCATTTTCATCGACATCCGTAACGCGCACGGAAATTCTGTTCAATATTTCAGCATTGTGATTCAATTCATTGTTGACAAAAACGTCTTCATTTACGGTCGAGAGAATTCTGTAGGAATCGCCTTTTTTATATTTGAATTCAAATTTTTGCGGCGAATGCTCTTGCGCAAAAAAAATCGCGTCAGAGAAAAAGGTCGCCATAAAAAAAATAACAAGCAATTTTTTCATGTTAAAATCCTTTTCAGTTTATCGGCGTAAAAACGCCGTTGCGTGAGTGGAAATTATTTATACCGCCGCTCGCGCGGCTTGCGCATCGGCACATTAGTGCCGTTGCATGAGCGGAAACTGTTTATATCGCCGCTCGCGCGGCTTGCGCATACGCCGCTCCGCGTCGTTTGCATGAGCGGAAACTATCCATCTCGCCGCTCGCGCGGCTTGCGCATACGCCGCTCCGCGTCGTTTGCATGAGCGGAAACTATCCATCTCGCCGCTCGCGCGGCTTGCGCATACGCCGCTCCGCGTCGTTTGCATGAGCGGAAATTATTTATATCGCCGCTCGCACGGCTTGCGCATCGGCACATTCGTGCCGTTGCATTATAGAAAAAACGCATGTATAATAAAAGCATGCAACTCAATTCTTTAAAAAAAGTTTTTGCAATTTTGTTACAAGAACATGGCGCATTTTTTTTGCTCGCGCTTTTTTTCATAATAGCGATTTCATTTTTCTTTCTAGGAAAACTCATTGCCAATCTTGAAACAAGAACAAAATTCAAGGAGCGGATTTCTTCGGAACGCGCCGACGCTTTGAAACGTTCTCGCGCAGTTTTGGGTGGGCTTGCTGGCGAACAGCTCGCGCCATTTTTGCCGGGCTTTCCGTGCAATCCGTGCGAAGCGCGATTTATCGGAAAGCCCGTAGATTTCGTAGCATTTTGCGGCGCGGCGGAAGGCATGCCGATAAATGAGATTTTGTTGATTGAAGTAAAAACGGGCGGTGCCGCGCTTTCCGAACGCGAAAAGCAAATCCGCGATTGCGTGGAAAAAGGCCGCGTGCGTTTTTGCATCTACAATGTGCCGGAAAAGAATGCGTGAATTAGAGTTCTTTATTATTTTTAATATTTTTCAGAAATTTCAATTTATGAAAAACATTGAAAATGTGATTTCGCCAACGTAGCATGTCTGCAACGAGCGCGTAGCGCAAAATTTCAGGCAGAAATCGGAGGAATTTGTACTCAAACCTTGCGGATTGCAAACAAATTTTATTTCATAAGATTCACGATAATTCATTTGAAGTTAAATTTTGCGACGGAATTTTGGCGTAAACTTTTAACGTTCCTTTTTTCATTGACCCACGAATTGCAAAAAAAGAATAGCCGCGCTTCGCGCGGCTATTCTTATGAAGTAAGCTTTCGACTCCGAATTTCAATTCTACGAAATCAATTTGTTCAATTTTTTAACGAAGTCGGCAGGATCTTTGATTTCGCTTCCGCCAAGCAACAAAGCCTGATCGAGCAAAACGGTGGAAACATCCGCGATGAATTCTTCGTCATCACTCGCCTTTAGTTTTTGCAAAATCGCGTGGTCGCCGTTCACTTCCAAAATCGGCTTTACTTCGCTGAATCCGCCTTGCCCCATCGCTTTCATCATTCGCTCCATTTGCAGACTCGGATCGTTTTCATCGATTACAATGCAAGATGGGCTGTCGGTGAGACGATTGGAAAGTTTCACATCTTTCACGCGCTCGCCCAAAGCCTTTTTGATTTTTTCCACTACTGATTTGAATTCCTTTTCTTTTTTCTCGGCTTCTTTTTTGTCCACGCCGAGTTCTTCATCGCTACCGGCGCGGTTTACCGCCTTGAGCTCAAAGTCCTTGTACTTGCCGTAGCCAGGAATGACGATTTCGTCGATGTCGCCGTCGAGAATCAAAACTTCGAAGCCTTTTTTCGTGTACGCTTCAAGCAACGGCGACTTTCGCAAATTGTCCTCGTCGCCGCCGGTGATGTAATAAATCGCCTTTTGGTCGGCTTTCATTCGCTGGACATAATCGGCGAAACTCGTCCAATTGTCCGCGCCTGTGCCGCTAGCGTCCGTGCTTTTGAATCGAACGATTTCCGCAATTTCATCGCGGTTGGCGTAATCGCCATACAAGCCTTCTTTCATCGGGCGATTGTAATTTTTGACGAACGTGTTCCATTTTTCAATCGCTTTCTTTTCATCATCTGAAGGATTTTCCGATTTTCGCGCTTTGTCAGCGGCCTCGCCCATTTTCTTGAATTCGCCGAGCAATTTTTTCACCGAAGCGGTGCGAATCGTTTCAAGAATTCGGTTTTGCTGCAAAATCTCACGGCTCACGTTCAGCGGCAAATCTTCCGAGTCAATGATTCCGCGCACAAAACGCAAGTACGCCGGCAAAAGTTCGCGGTCGTCGTCGGTGATGAAAACGCGCTTGACATAAAGTTTCACGCCGCTCTTGTAGTCCGCCTGATACATATCGAAAGGCGCAGTTTGCGGAATGAAAAAAAGCGTCGTGTATTCCTGCGTTCCTTCCGCGTGCGTGTGAATGTAATGAAGCGGATTTTGCCCATCGTGCCCGAATGTCTTGTAGAATTCGTTATAATCTTCTTCCTTCAATTCTGACTTTGAACGCTTCCAAAGTGCGCTGGCCGAATTCACTTGGTCGACTTTTTTTTCGGTGGAAGTGACGTTGCCTTTGTCGTCATACTTGTTCTGCTCGTAATGAAGATAAATCGGGAACGCGATGTGGTCGCTATAACGTTTTACCAATTCCTCGATTTTCCAGCGGCTGGCGTATTCCTTGCTCTCGTCATTGAGCGACATTTCCACCACCGAGCCACTCAAATCCATATTGTCAAATCCGTACTTTTTGGCAATTTCGCTGTCGCTTGCGATTTCTTCTATTTGATAAGAATTCGTTCCGTCACTCGACCAATGGAAAATCTTCTTTTCAGCATCGCCGGCGCGTCGCGTGTAGACGTCGATTTTTTTCGCCGCCATAAACGCGCTGTAAAATCCCACGCCGAATTGTCCGATTAAATTCGAGTCGCCCGCCGCCTTTTCCGCGTCCAATTTTTCAATGAAAGCCTTCGTGCCGCTGCGCGCGATAGTTCCCAAATTGTTCGTAAGATCGTCGGCGTTCATTCCGATTCCCGAATCCTGCACCGCAAGCACTGCCGCCTTTTCGTCGAACGTGATGTCAATTCGCGGCTCGAATTTTATTTCCTTGTAAGCATCATCGCTCACCGTAAGGTATTTGAGTTTGTCCAAGGCATCGCTCGCGTTGGAAATGATTTCGCGAAGGAAAATGTCCTTGTTGGAATACATCGAATGAATTATCAGTTTTAGAAGCTGATTCACTTCCGTCTGAAATTGGTATGTCGCCATTTTAACCTCCATAAAATTAAGCACCGAAGAAAATTTCAATTTTCGAGGATGCTTAATTCGTCCGCGCTTCGCGGACAGTTTAAACGCTCATTTAAAAATGAATATCAATGGCGCAAAAATATGCGCCATTTTTAATTTTGAGTTTTTTTCGCTATCTTTAAATATAATGAAACGCGCGGAAAAAGGCAAGGAAAATTGTATGAAATTCTATTCGCTCAGGCAAATCATCTGCATTTGAAAATCTTACGTTCCAAACCTAAGCGCGAAAGCAAGATTTACATTGAAGAAATTCGAAATCGAAAAATCGTCCGAAAGGTCGTCGCTTTCAGCATAGCCAATTCTAACCAACCTTGTCTTCGTGGCAAATCCGACTGAATCGCTTACCGACAAATCAATTCCAAACCACTTTATAGGATAAAACGCGACGCCCATTTTAAGATTCAAGCCCATCGCCTCATAAAGGCTTTTTGTCGCCTCGAATTCTGAATTTTCCTTTTGCTCCAAATTTTGGAAAAGCACACCTAAGCCAAAACCCAAATAAAATTCAAAATGCCCTGTATTGATAGGAGCGAAAACCAGCCCAAACAAAACGCCGCCGTCAAAATATGAAGCGTCGCCATCCATCAAATAGCCGTCATATCTGAATTCCTTTCCAAAAGTAAGCGGCACATCCAAATACAAGCCGATTTTTTTCGTAAACATAAAATCAATTCCGGCATAAAAGCCAAAACCGTTCCCGCCAGATTTAAGCGCATCGTCATTCCAAAAAAAAGAATCTGTCATAAGATGCGACATACCGAAATTGCCGCCAGCTTTTAAAGTCAGGCTGATAGAGAACGCGCTCGTCGAAATCAAAAAAAATGCGGCGACAATGAAAAGTCGTTTTTTCACAATTTTTTCTCCAAGTTAAAATCCGCGCGAAAAACACAGTGTGAATTGCATCTGACGTGCTCGGAAACTTCGGTTCTATGAACACATCCTTCCAGCAAATCGCAACTTTGCAATGTTTTATTTTCAGACAAGGGAGAAAGATAACAGTTCTTCCTCCCATGCTTTTTCTACGCAAAAATTACTTTTTTGGCGATCTCGGCCTTTCCGAAGGCTTAGGCTGTGGTTTCGGTTGCGGCCTTGGAGCAGGTTTCGGTCGTGGTCTTGGCGCTGGACGAGCCTCGTGCGGCGGACGAGGACGCGCCTCATGCCTGTGCCATACATGACCAAACACTGGCGGCGGAAAAACCGGAACAACTACGACTTCCGCTTTTTCATAATCGCCTTCGTCTTCGACCATCGTAATTTCCAATTTGCCATTTTTCAAAGAATAAATTGCTTCAAAATCATCGCTGTCATAAGCGTCGCTGGAAATAAAAATCGAATCCGTAAAAAAAGTCGCTTTGGATTTATTATGAACCAAAACATCCTCAACTTCAAGGGTGCTTCCAGTCTTGTTAGTCAGCACGACTGTGGAAAATGTTTTATGATTCAATTCTTTTGAACCGCTTTCAAAATGCCAAATCGTTTCCGAAAAAGAAAGTGCGGAAACCACGCAAAACATCAAGAGAAAAAACGCTTTTTTCATAAAAAACTCCTATCTTGCGACAAATTAGCCTCAAAATAGAAACTCAGCAAAGCAGAATAAGTTACAAGAATTTTAACATTAAAAAATGGTGCCAAAATATCGTGATATTCTTAACTTCAGATTTTGCGGAAAGCTACTTGTCAAATTGCGACTTCCGCTCGAAAGTTCGCGTTCCAAGCTCGTTGCGAGGCACTTCATTGCAAAATCGAATTTTCAACAGTTCCAAAAATTGATAATTCTAGAACCGCTGAAAATTAAGATTCCTTATAAATCAAGCGCCGCAGGAAGTCTCAACTTCCGAGGACGCTTGATTTATCTTGCGTAAGCGAACTGTATAATGAACGCCTTATTTTGTCATCAGCATTGTCTTTGAATCAAGGTTCACGCCGCCGACATTTTCTGACGAATGGGCTTTAAGCACATTAAGCTTGATGTTACCGCCCGCGCTTTCGATGTGCGCGATGACTGCGAAATACGGAATGATTTCCGAACGCGCAGAATCAAGCAGCTTTCCGCTTTCCTTCGTGTCGCTGAACCAAACCGTGATTTTGTCTTGCTTCGCGAAATCCGCCACGGAAGCGATGTCGGAAGTGGAAATATTGTCCAAATCAAGTCCGTCAATCACCAAAGCCTGAACGTCGATTCCGCCGCTTTTGAGCGCGCCTATTGTATTGATGACTTTCGGCAAAGAAAAAGATTCCTGGTTGAAATTCAAAATCGTGCGCTCGCGCATCACTTCGTCGCGCAATTCGGAAACATTCGAAATATTTTTCTTTTTCGCGATTTCGCTGAACACGCTTGAATACCAAGAAATCACGTTCGAAGAATGCTGGTCAAACGAAACGTGTACGAGCGGCTTGTCGGAAATGAGCGCGTCCATTCCAAACTGAACGAGAAGCGATGTTTTTCCCAAACCCTTTTTCGCTGTAATCAAGCCGAGTTCGCCAGCCTTAAGACCGCCCTCCACGACTTTGTCAAAATAGCGAATCGGACTCAAATCCAAAAGTTCTTTCTTTTCCATAAAAATCTCCATAATTTTCAACATCGCAGGAAACATCAGTTTCCGAGAATGTTGAAAAAGTCGTTTCGCAACGAAATGCTTTCGCAACAAGTACGCAAGTCGAAGACTTGCTGTCGAAGTTTCAAGCGGAAACGACAGTAAATAACAAGTTTTCGCAGAAAACTCGTATTAAAGCCAGCGGCAATATTTTTGACGCTGGCTTTAAATCTCCAAAATTTAACCGCGGGTTTTCGCAAAGCGAAAACCCGTCAATTAAAAATTGCATTGCAACAATTTTTAATTATTTCTGCGCCGCCTTGCGCTCTTCCTGATATTTTTTCTGAAGTTCTTCGGAAACATTGTTCGGAACTTTTCCGTACTTCAAAAATTCCATCGTAAATTCGGCTTTCCCCTGCGTAGAAGAACGCAAAATCGTAGAAAATCCGAACATTTCAGAAAGCGGCACTTCGGCGTTCACGGTAGAAGTATTGTTTTCGTCCGTTGAATCCACGATTACGCCGCGGCGTTGGTTTATCAGGCCGAACATATTTCCCTGAAATTCCGTAGGACCTGCAATAGAAACCTTCATAATCGGTTCGAGGATTACAGGTTTGGCTTTCGCATATCCTTCGCGGAACGCGCCGATAGCCGCCGTTTGGAACGCGATGTCCGAAGAGTCAACAGGGTGATACTGACCATCGTTGATTGTGCAGCGCACGTTCACGACAGGCGCACCGATGAGACTTCCGGTTTCCATCGCCCGCTTAAATCCCTTGTCGCAAGACGGAATGTATTCGTTTGGAATCGCGCCGCCTTTGATTGAATCGACGAATTCATAGTCTTTTTCGGCGAACGGCTCCATAAAGCCCGCCACGCGTCCGTACTGTCCTGAACCACCAGTCTGCTTTTTGTGCGTGTAGTTGAAATCCGCTCGCTGAGTAATCGTTTCGCGGTACGCTACTTGAGGCGCACCCGTTTCCACTTCGCATTTGTATTCGCGGCGCATTCGTTCCACATAAACGTCAAGGTGCAGTTCGCCCATTCCCTTGATAATCGTTTCGTTTGATTCAGGGTCAAGGTAAGTCTGGAACGTCGGATCTTCCTTCGTAAAGCGGTTGAGAGCCTTTGACATTTGAGCCGCAGTGTTCTTGTCCTTCGGCTTAATGGAAAGAGAAATAACTGGAGCCGGAACATACATTGAAGCCATAGAAACATTCAGTCCGCCGCTCGTGAAAGTGTCGCCTGAAGCGCAGTCGATTCCGAAAAGCGCAACGATGTCGCCAGGTTCTGCCACGTTGATGTCTTCCATCGCCGAAGCGTTCATTCGAACCAATCGTCCCACCTTGAAACGCTTGCGAGAACGAATATTGTAAAGTTCGTCGCCCTTTGAAAGCCGTCCCTGATAAACGCGAACGTAAGTGAGCTGACCATATTGTCCGTCGTCAAGCTTGAACGCAAGCGCGACAGTCGGCTTGTTCGCCACGGATTCCAATACAATCGGAGCCTCGTTGTTGTCCAAGTCGAGCGCGGTGTTCGTAACGTCCGTCGGACACGGCAAATAGCGCAAAACGCCGTCGAGCAAAGGCTGGATTCCTTTGTTCATGTGCGCGCTTCCGCAGAAAACGCCGACGAATTGCTCGGAAAGCGTTCCGGCGCGAATCGCCTTGATGATTTCCTCTTCGGTTTCCGTTCCTTCGAGAACGTGCTCCATCAAAGTGTCGTCGAACATAGAAGCCGCCTCCACCAATTCCTGGCGATACTTTTCAACATCGTCTTTCATGTGAGCCGGAATTTCAGCGTAGCGAAGTTCGTTGCCATCGTGTCCTTCAAAATAAATCGCCTTGCGGCTGATCAAATCCACGACGCCTTCGAGCTTGTCTTCCAAACCAATCGGCAATTCCATCATATAGGCGTTGAGGCCGAGTTTTTCGCGAAGCTGCATCCGAACGCGCAAAGGGTTCGCGCCTTGTCGGTCGCATTTGTTGACGAACGCGATTCGAGGAACATGATAACGCTTGAGCTGCCTGTCAACAGTAATGGACTGCGACTGAACGCCAGCAACCGCGCACAAAACCAAAATCGCGCCGTCCAAAACGCGCAAAGAGCGTTCAACTTCAATTGTAAAATCGACGTGGCCAGGAGTGTCAATCAAGTTGATTGTATAATCCTTCCAGTGAACCTGCGTTGCCGCCGACTGAATCGTAATTCCACGCTCGCGTTCAAGATCCATCGAATCCATCACTGCGCCAACACCGTCCTTGCCGCGAACTTCGTGAATCTGGTGAATCTTGTCGCAATAAAACAAGATGCGTTCAGAAAGAGTCGTCTTGCCCGAGTCAATGTGGGCGCTGATACCGATATTTCTTACCTTGGAAATATCATAGTCCATAATTTACCTCTCAAAAGATAATTTTTGCAATATTTAATTCTAATGAATTTTCGCAACTTGTTCAAGGGTTTTGGTTATAAAATATGGAAAATAAAATTTGGAACGAATCGGAAAAAATCACATCGTTAAAATTTTTGGCGTTTGAGCAGCGTCTCCGAACAGGGAACGATGTAAGTCGTGAAATGGAAAAAATTAGCACATAGAAAAGAAAATCTTTTTGCGTCTCTGCGCGGACATTACGGCGACCGCCTGTATCGGAATCGTCGGCGTGAGGGGCAAGTACGATAAGCGAGTTTGCGCGACAAACCAGAGCCAAAAATGCGCGCCAATTTAGAGCCGTTTTTAAACATTGATGCATTTGTCTGCATTGCGCTGCGTGATGACTTTCGACAATTCAATTTGCTTCGAATTGTCAGATGTCGAAAGTCCATACAAACCAAGTGGAGATGAAAGCGCGCTGAATTTTATTTTTCCTAGAAATTTCATTCTTATCTTGTATGGTTCAGGCAAATTCTGCACAACATATTCAGAAACAACGACAGGAATTTTTTCATAATATCCCAACGTGCAAATTTCATTGGCCAGCTCAACGCTCGTAGAAATGGCAGTAAAGTCAATTTGTTTTTGGCCGCCGATGATTCCCAGCAAAACATTGCCGCAGTGTATCGCAATATTGAAATCAACGCAAGGATAATAATCCTGAGCGCGTCGAGTGTTCATCACTTGCAAAAGGCTTTGGATTTCATGGGCGGTATCTATCACACTCTTTGACGCGCTTTGGAAAAACGCCGTGATATAATTCTGACCGAGCGAAACAATCATACCACCGCTTTGCTCGATTATTTCAATAATTTTCGAAGAATAAAATCCTATCGTTTCAAACTGCTCGCGCATACTGATTTGTATTTTTTTCGGAGACGTTACGACTTCGCCAATTACCATAATCATAGCGTTCATTTCGGCGCAATCGCCCAAATCAATTTTCCCGAAACTTGACTTGCCGAGAATGTGCGGAATTTCGCTTGGAACAAATTTTCTGTATGCCACATACTTTTCTGACAAAACGGTTTTCTGCCGCAAATAATTTCTGACAAGCCTTTTCAAAAAAAATGCCAAATACGCGATTGCCGTAAAAATTAAAATTATGATTCCAATCTCGCCGCAAGAAAAATAAAAATTGACATCAAAAATTTTATCCAAAAAAATTCCCGAAAAAACTACGATATAAGAGCAGGCGTACACACCAACATAAAAATTATGACTTTGGATGGCAAAGACCAAACGCAAAATCGAATAAACGAAAAAGACCAACGATGCCACTTCAAGAAGCACCACGAGAACGGAAGCAATCTCCACCGGCGAGCAGACGAAAATCAAAGCCGCGCCAAACGCGAAAAAAGAAATATTCCTGTCAAGTCTTGGATGCCTTGCGACAAAAGAATTGTCAAGTCTATATAAAATTGCGAAAATTCCAAACGAAAGAAAAACTAAATTTTCCAATTTCAATTGAACAGCATAACTCCAAAAATTCGCATAAAGACTGACCGCATTGAAATTTCCAAGCACGACTCTAAAAAACAAAGTCAGCGAAAATATTGAAAAACAAAGATTGGATGTATGACTTTTATCAAAAAACCAAATCAAAAAATTACTCAAAAGAATAAAAATTATCGCCCCTGCAATCGCGCCGATAATTGACAGCTTCAAAACAAAAAGTCGAACTATATCGCCATATTGTCCGAAAACAATCGGAGAAAGAATCCCTCCATTCCATTGGCTGAAATTTGAAACCTGAACGACAAGCTCAATCACGCCCCGACCATCGGATTCGAGAGAACAGATAAGCGGCAATTGCGCAGGTCTATAATCTTTACGTTTCATAGAAAACTTTCCACATTCCTTTACAAATTTTCCGTTAGCAAAGATTCGCGCAGAAAGTGCGGGGCTTTCTTGAGAAAAAATTCCATATTCGGAATTCGCGTGAAGCCCGCCTATAATAATCCTGTAAGTATTGCAACCATAATGTGGAATCTCATAATCAGAAATTTTTCCCACCCAATTTCCCGGCACTTGAATGCAATCTATTTTCAACTGCGCCGAACCAAGCGTATCAAATGTCTGTCCTTTGAAAAATTCCCATTCGCCGTCAAGCCGAATGATTTTCTCATCTTCGCTTGCGAGTCCGAAATTTATCATTCCATTGCTCACGTTGGTAGCGAAAATCGGAAAAGAAAAAAACGCCATAAAGAAAAGTAAAAATCTATTTTTCATTAGGCATTTCCTCGGATGCTTTTTTAAACGGCATCGCATTGTAAACTAAAATTCGTTTTCCTTTTACCATAATAAAATGACCTTCATACATACAGTCGGCATAACTTCTGCAATAAGCCATCGCCTCTTCAGTTATCAGAATATTTCTGTTTGTCTTTGAAGTCTGCATTCCTATATCAATCGTACTTCTTATTTCAGGAGAAAAACTCATGGGCGCGATGCGCTTTTCAGAGCCGACAAAACCGCATGCAATTTTTCCACAATGAATCGCGATGCCGATAGAAATATCCGCGCTATGTTTTCGCCGCAAATTGCCGCGCACTTCTTCCATTTTCTTTTGCATATTTACGGCACAACGAATCGCCGAATCATTTTTTTCGGGAAAAAGCACAAGGCAACCATGATTCAAATACTGCGCGACATAGCCGCCGAATTTTTCAACCAACGGCATAATCGCTTTGTAATATTCGGAGACAATCTCAAACAATTCTTTTTTTTCGACAGACTCGACAAGCTGTTTAAAATATCGAATTTCCACATAAAGGATTACCGCATCAAAATTGTGGCATCCTCCAGGCGTTGCTTTAGTTACGCTTTCGATGTTCATAAATTTCAGGATTTGTTCCGGAATGAATTTTTGCAAAAGATTGTTGTTTTGCTCAAAGCGTTCCGAAAGTTGCCGAATTCTATAATTTGTAAAATAGCGGCTGAAAGCCGGAATTGCGCATTGCATAAATCCGAAAAAGAGCGCGGCAAACGACAGCGCATTGTACGAATAGACAAGCGTCGTCGCCTTATCCGCAATCAAAAAATCGTAAAAATATGCCAATAAAATTCCAACATTCACTAACATATCAAAATTATAGAGAAGTCCGTCCATGCTGCTTCGGACTTTTGACTTTAGATTTTTATTGATCAGGAATTTTAGCGACATTACGAAAAGCGCGCATAAAAGCAAAAGCGAAATTCCGATGAAAATAATTCTATATGTCTCAAAATAATTTATCGGAACGAAAAATATCACGGCTGTATTCGCAAGTGAAATCGCATACAGAAAAACAATTCTTCCTCTCGAGACTTTGCGGGAAACGCCCATATAAAAAATATACGCGCACACAGTAAGGGCAAGCAACAAAACCGAAAGCCGCATTTCAAGCCAAAACGGCGCATTCGGAAAAAGCAAATTGAAAATCGAAATTCCCGTAGAAAATATTGACAAAATCAAAAATACGCATACCGTGACCAGTGCAAAATAAACAAGCGGCTTGCGGTTCATAAAAATCAAAATAAGATTGTATACGGTAAGCATAAACAAAAAGGATGCCACAAAAACACAGAAAAAAAATTGCCGCATGCATTTTTTTTGGAGAAAGGCTTTTTCCGAAATTACGGGAATTTTTACAATTCCGCCTTTTCCAAGTTCGTAGTCCGCTACATGCATCACAATGTCTAGCACACCGTTTTCGTCAGATGGCAAATCTATTATCGCAGAAGATTGCGCCGCCCTTGTAGAATTTTTGTCCGCGCCCAAAAAGCCTGAGACACCTACGATTTGCCTGTTGCACCAAATTCTGCAACAAGAAAAAATTCTCCCATAAATATTCATCGCGTAATTCGTGTTTGGCAAAAGCCCTTCAATCCTGCAATGATACGAAGAATAACTCACGCCTTGCTCAAAACAATGCGGAAGCAAAATCAGGATGCCGCCGACTTTTTTTCGCGTAGGGTAAAAATCGCCAGGCTGCACGAGGCTCGCCTTAAAATAATCCCAGCGACCGTCAAGAGTGAGAGTGGCATTTGAAAGCTCCTTCGCGTTCTGGACAAATATCGTGGAGTCTTCCGCATTTTTTTTTACGGCTTGAATTTGCCTTGCCGCCTGCAAAAATCTCATCTGCGAAAAAAATAAAATTGTAAAAAAAATAAGTGTCTTGGGAAAGTAAAAATTTTTTTTGCCTGCGAAAACGCGCATCATCTTTTTATTATAACATACATTCAATTTTTTTTCCATAAATTTTTATTCACAAAAGAAAGGTCCTCGCCAATCTTCGCGCTTGCAACGCCAATAATTTTCTGATAAAATAAAACCATGAAAACTGAAAATTTAAAATCTGCGATTTCACAAACCACCTATCCTGGACGCGGAATTATTTTGGGCAAAAGCCCGAACGGAAAATTCGCCGTGGCCGCGTATTTCATTATGGGACGAAGCGAAAACAGCCGCAACAGAATATTCGTTGAGGACGGCGATGGAATCCGCACGCAAGCGTTCGACGCTTCCAAGATGACTGACCCGAGCTTGATAATTTATTCGCCGGTGCGCGTTTGGGGAAATAGGACAATCGTCACGAACGGCGACCAAACCGACACGATTTACGAAGGCTTTGAAAACGATTTGACTTTCGAGCAAGCGTTGCGCGCTCGCGAATTCGAAAACGACGCGCCGAATTTCACGCCGAGAATTTCAGGCGTAATGAACATACACGACGGCATTTTCAACTACGCGCTTTCGATTTTAAAAAGCGATGGCGGCAATCCGCAAAGTTGCCAGCGTTTCGCGTTCGCCTACACGAATCCGCGCCAAGGCAAAGGGCATTTTTTACACACATATTTGGGCGATGGAAATCCCCTCCCCAGTTTCGAGGGCGAGCCGCTTCCTGTGGAAATCGCGACAGACAAGATCGACGAGTTCACTGATTCAATTTGGAACGCGCTAAACATCGAAAACAAAATTTCGCTTTTCACGCGCTTCATCGAAATTGCTTCGGGAAAATTTGAATCGCGAATCGTAAACAAGAATAAGTAAATTTTTTGCAAAAAAAATTAACGAAAAAAAAATGCGCGGGATTTCGACAAACTAAATCGCCGCGCGCACAAGTTTCGGCGAATACGGGATTTCGACTCTGCTCAATCACCTCGCAATTTTGTCATCAATCCAGTTTTGCGAGTTTTCGCAAGAAAACTCGCTTATTCATTGCAACTTCCGCTGGAAACTTCGCGCACCGCGCTCGTTGCGAAAGCACTTTATTGCGAAGTGGCGTTTTTAAACTATAAAAAAGTTGAAACTTTTTCATTACTTAAAAATAAAAAGGAATCTTTTTTACAAACATATTTTTCCTTGACAAGCAAGCGAATCTATGTCATAATTTAAGAAATTCACTTCTGTGAATAAAATTCATTTGGAGGAAAAAATGAAAAACAAACTAACCTGTATGGGGGGGGGTATTAACGACCCTGCTTTTGGCGCTTCTCTTCTCTCTCGCATCGTGCGATAACGGCAGCACGACAAGTCCATCGGAAAAAAATTCGGAAATTGTCGCGACCTATGGCTTGAGCGGCGACAAAATCTTTTTGTATGACGACATGACGTTCATTATCTCGCTGAAAGATAACGCAGGGACGATTTCAGGCACATACGCGAATGCCTCTGACTACATGACCCTTTTGGTTGGCAAAAAAAGCGGCAACGTGGCAAACGTCGGCAACATACTGAAACTAAAAGTCGCGGACGATAGAATCGATGTTATATCTTCCGACATCGACAGATACGCCGAAGGGGAAAAAGGAGAGCAGACAGGCGGCACACAAAATCCTGGCGACATTTCAAATCCGTCGGAAACAAAACCGATAGTCGTCGCGACGTATGGCTTGAAAGGCGACGAAATATCTTTGTACAACGACAAGACATTCACGATTTCGCTGAAGGACAGCACCTCAAAGATTTCAGGTCTCTACGCGAGCGTCTCCGGCTACATGACATTGTTGGTAGATAAAGAGAGCGTCAACTTGGCAAAGAGCGGCGATGTCCTGAAACTGAAAGTCGCGGAGGACGGTAAAATCGAGGTTATATCTTCCGACATCGACAGATACGCCGAAGGGGAAAAAGGGGAGCAGACAGGCGGCACGCAAAATCCTGGCGATGCAGACGATCCGCTCGGAGAACCGCCCGCCGAAAACTTGAGGCTTCCTAAAGATTACTATTCCGCAATACCCCGCGATGACGGCATCTATTTTGAATTCTCCGTTCCAAAGGGCGCGCGCGGCGGAAACGCCTGCACGGTGAGCATCGCGGGAATCGGGCAAGTGGCGGAAGTCATTGCGCTCAATGAAAAGGGGAACAAAGGCACTTTCTTTTATCCATTCGTTAAGCCGAGCACAAAGTACACGGTGCGCTTCAGATTCCCGAGGGAAGAAGACACGGACGACGAAGGCTTCGTCATAAACTACATCAGTGACGGTACGGTCGGATGGTTCGAGACAACGGCGATTGCCGGCAAAAACAGCCTGGGCGAAGTGAAGCTTACGGAAACAGGCGAAATCGAAGTACAAGACAACGGCGATTTCCGCTTTACAAAGAGACCCACATTCGAAGGCGAACAGCTGCTTACTGGAAATGATTACGATTGGACGGAAGCGGTATGCCCGGTCGAAGGCGTGTCTTGGTTGGAGGAAGGGCGCAAGACAAAATGGGGAGGGGAAATTCTCATCCCGCAGAAACTCCTTGAGCAAAAGCACAACCTGTATACCTCCGACTACAATGGCTGGAAAGGTGACTTGAAAAGCATCAACTTTCTCTGCATCCGTCCGAAAATGAATAAATACACTTATGATGGCATTGACTACACATATCAATGGGACAATTTCCTCTATAAAACGCCGAACCTCACATCGGAAGCGCAATTGTGGACTGAAATCGACGTGAACAATCCCGCCGACGTGAATAAAATTGTCGGAACATGGAAATATAATTATCAAGATGAAAGATGGTATGGTCATAGAGATTTGAAAGTAAAATATTATTTTGAAGAAACTTTGGTCATCAATTCAGAAAATGTAACAAAAACCGATGTCTGGACATACACAAAGTCCGGCGACGGCATCTTCACCAAAGATGATTTGTTAAAAATTTCCTATTCTATTTGCGATTATAATAACAACAACGACGGCATTGCAGCATCAAAAGTTGAGGAGTTTGAAAAAACACTTAACAGTGAGCCTCGTGTTTTGAAGTTTGAAAAATTCTTTTATGGATATGGAAAAGATGACACATCTGAATCCGAGAAGGAAGAGACATTCTATTATAAGATTTATTATCTTGGTTCCAATATGACACTTTCCGACAGCAAAAATACCTTGACTATAAAACAAGAGAATGAACCTGAGTCTTTGTCCAGTCTTTTCAAAGATTGGGAAGATTCCGACGGTGAAGTCTTTAAATACTATATTAAACTCTTTGAAGATGGCAACACATTGCGAATAGTACGCTCTGGTACAGATGATGGCGAGCCTTACGAATGGTACAGAGACTACAAAAAGCAAAATTAGGTTTTGAGTTTTCTTAAAAAACGGCGCCTTATTTTTTAAGTAATGAAAAAGTTGAAACTTTTTCATTACTTAAAAACGCAACTTCGCAATGAAATGCCTCGCAACAAGCGCGTAGCGCGAAGTTTCCAGCGGAAGTTGCAAATAGATAAGCGAGTTTTCGTAAGGAAACTCGAAGTTAAAGTTTGCGGCGGCATTTCGACGCAAACTTTAAACGCGCGACTGTCGCGTCGTTTTTTTTCGTAGAAACCGCAAAAAAAATTTAGCGCATCGAAATCACTGCACGAGGTTCAACGAATGCGGGATTTCGACAGTCCAATCGCCGCGCGTTGCATTCGCAAATAGATTTCTCCACTTACATGCCTTCTGCACTTCGGTCGAAATGACATCGCCCGCGCTCTACATCTTCTCATAGATTTTCGAAGCGAGCAAAAGCTCGGGATGATACTCGAAATGCATGTTATCCCAAACCGCCCAACGACCGCCCCAAATGAAGCCTTCGTCTTCAAAAGCTTTTACCACGGCAGGCGGCGGCAGCCAGCGATCCTTTAGCGGAATGAGCATCCAGTCCGCGTTGCCATTTTGCTTTTCGTAGCCCCAATAAACGATTTTGTTTCCCCAGCCGCGCGGCAGAATGTCCAGCGCGATTCCATAACTGTGAAATGACCTTGTCGGACTGTCGCGGATTTGACACCAATTGTAGCCGTAGCAACTTCCGAGGTTTTTCAAAAATTCCGCCACTTCCGCGTCCGTTTTGGCAAGCTCATAAACTTTGGCTTCTACTCGATCCACCACTTCGCCGACCACGCGATTCACACTAAGCGGCTTTCCCCAAAGCGTCATGCTACGCAAATGCGTTTCGGTAGAATGTTGTGTAGCGCAATCGTAAATTGCGTCGAAAATGAATTTTGAAGAAACCGCGCCGTTCTTTCGATTTTCATCAGAACCATAATTTCGAATCCGCCGCTTTTCTTCTTCGGTAAAATCCGCGGGATCGCGCAATATGCGCTGATAGTTGTAAATGACGCGCCAAAAATGGTCGCGGTTCGCCAACTGTTCTTTCGGCAAATACAAGCCGTCGCAACGATAGAAAATCGTAGTCTTGTCGTAAGAAGTTACCGAAAGCGTCCAATCGGAAATTTCCTTGTCGTATCCCAATTCAAATTTTACGAATGGATACGCCTTGCGAAAAATGTCAAATTCTTCCTTTGCTGTAAGTTGGCGGATTTTTCGGCGCGACTGTTCCTCTTTTTGCGCCTCAATGTCATCGCTTTCCCGGCGATGATGTCGCGAGGCGGAAAAGAAAATCGAGCACAAAAGCAATGCCATCAAAAAAAATAAGACGCGTCTCATTTTCATTCCAAATACAAACTGAGATGGTGCAACAATTTGTTCGGCTCAAGGGGCTTCGTTAAAAAATCAGTCATTCCCGCTTCCTCGCATTTTTTTCTGTACGCTCCCTCATCGTTGGCAGTGAACGCAATTATTGGAATGACCTTGGAATCCGCGCGATGCGAGCCGCGGATTTTCTTGCAAGCCTCAATTCCGTCCATCACGGGCATCGCCAAATCCATCAAAATCGCGTTGATTGAGAATTCCGGATTTTCGCAAAACGTCAAAACAGCCTCGTCGCCATTTTCTGCCGTCAAAATCTTCACGCCGTTGTACTCCAGCATCGTGCGCACAATTGAATTGCTGATGCTGCTGTCGTCAACGAGAAGGATTGTTTTTCCAAAAAAAATCGAATACGAATTATTATGCACGACTTTCTTTTTTATGGCGCACCAAAAACACGCTGGCGCACAACGCGATAATATAAAGGACGCAAGTTACATAAAGCACGGTTTGATAGCCGACAGGGTTCACCATTACGCCGTGAACCTCAACTTGCCCGCCGAAATGGTTCACTATCCAAGTCGCCATCTGGTTTCCAGTGAGACCGGCGATTGCCCAAGCCGAAAGCGTAATTCCATGAATCGCGCTTATGTTGCTCATTCCGTAATGGTCTGAAAGCAAAGTTGGCACGTTGGAAAATCCGCCGCCGTAGCCCGCGTTCACCACGAAAAGCAACAAAAGGACGAGCGTGAGCAGGAATTTGTTTTCGCCGTGATTCGCGATGCCGCCAGTAAAAATTACGAGCGCGGTGAACACAATTGAAAGCACGAAAATCAATTTGTAAATCGTGTTGCGATCTTTCATTTTGTCTGCCCAAGCAGAAAATCCAAGCCTTCCGCCCGCGTTGAAAATCGCCGTAATCGAAGCGAGCATTCCGGCGTAAGACGCAAGACCGACGCACTTTATAATCATCTTTTCCTGCGAAATGAGCGCGAGCCCGCAAGTGATGTTGATGTAGAACATCAGCCAAATTCCCACAAACGTGATCGGATTTGTTTTAATCACATCGAAAGTTTTTGTCTTGTGCTCCGCGCCAGTGGGTTCGTGCCAAGCGGCGGGCTTTTTCAAAAGCAAATGCCCCGCAAACATCATCACGAAATAAACCGCCGCTAAAATATAGAACATTTTATAAATTCCTATTGAAGGTGAATTTTCCATTCGCTGCATAATCGGCGAGGCGATTGCCTTTGCCGCGCCGAATCCGGCCACGGAAAGTCCAGTGCCCAAGCCCTTGCGATCCTCGAACCAAAGCATCAAAGTCTTTACCGGCGAAAGGTAGCCCGTTCCCAATCCGACGCCCATAATCAAGCCGTAGCAAACGTAAATGCCAACCAACGAAACAAGGCTGTGCTTGTGCGCACCGCCATATTGAATGAAAAACGCCGTGCCGGCCAAACCCGCCGCGAAACAAATCGTGGCAATCAGAGAAGATTTGTGAATGTCCTTTTCGACAATGTTGCCCAAAAACGCCGCGCTCATTCCCAAAAAGAAAATCGCGAAGCTAAACGCCCATTCCACCGCGCCCTTGGAAAAGCCAATGTAACTGGCAATTTCCTAGCTGAAAATCGACCAACAATAAACAGTGCCAATTGAACAATGCAAAAGAAGCGCTGGAATCGCGCCTCGAGTCCATTTATTTTCTGACAAATTCATTCTTAAATTGTAAAACATAAATCGAATTTTGGCAAGTAGGAATTCGGAGAGAAATTAGCAAAAACCCTGCTTATCCGCCCGCGCGATGTGAACAATGTCGCACACGGCTTTCTGCATAGGCGTGGAAAGTTCGGAAAATTCTTCTATATAAAATGGCGTACTTGTCCATATATTTTGCGAGGTTCGCCTTTTTCGCGGCGAGTTGAGTCTCGACTTTTTCGTCTTCGTCGGCATTGCTTTTCCTACTTTTCTTTGATTTTCCCATCACTAAAAATTCGACACTCACACCCGGCGCGTCCGCAATGCGGCATGCGATGTCGACGGCAGGAATACTTTGCCGCGCGATTCCCGTAGAAATGCTGTTGAGCGAAAAGCCCGCGCGGTATGCGAGTTCCTTGCGCCGCCGAGCTTCTTTGTGCTTGCATTCCACATGCCGCCGTTGCTTGGAAGCGTGTAGGCTTTGTGGCTCGCCGTTTTGCCGATGAAAAACGCGTTTTTCTGCCTTGCCGAATATTTTGGCGTTTCGCTCATTGTTATCGCGCTTGCGACGGCAATTGGGCAAGCCTTGCACAAAATCTGTCCGTCAGTTTTTGCGCTTCTGAACGGAGGGCGAAGATAAAAAGCCACGCGCGAGTGTGTATTGGCATTGTGTTTACGGCGTTGAAAAAACAAAAAGACAGGAAGTTTCTTCCAAAAAGCTAGGAGGTTTTGACCGAAAAGCTAGGAACTTTTCGACAAATTCCTTATGAACTTTTCACTGAAAACCTAGGAACTTTTTAACGAAAAGTTCCTAGGTTTTCGCATTTTTTTTGAAATGCCAGGAGGATTTTGCCGAATGTTACTTATTACCTATTACTCATTACTTATCCTTGCGGCGAGGTTCATATCAAGCCCGCAATCATCTTTTTCGCCGTTTCGTAAAAAGAAATTTCAATCACTTCGGGAAAGCGAGCTTTGATTTCCTCGAGCTGCGCCAAAAGTTCCTGCGGAGAAAAAACGCCGCCGAAAAGGATTTCGCAAAAGCCCATCTCGCGGAATTGTTTCGCCGCGTCATTTTTCGTCTGGCACAAATATTTCACGAAAGGAAGCGCGAAAAGCGCGCGCATCTGCCCTTCCGAAAGATGCGGAAATTTTATGTTCAAGTAAAGCGGCAATTTTTCGCAAGAATTTTGCGCGACCTTCATCGCGTCATCGGTGGCGCGGGCGTCGTAGATTCCGAGCGCGAACTCCGCCAAGATTTGCGGAAGCGACTTTTGCTTGATGAGCGCGATCGCCGCGCTCGAGCCGCTCAAGCGCGGATTGATTTCTATGATGTGCCATTCGTCTTTGTGAAAAACCAAATCGATTTGCGCGATTCCCTCGAACTGCAAAAGCCGTGCAAGCCGTTCAAGTTCGCTCGACAAGTCCTGTGTCTTGAATTTTTCCAAATTGAGCGGACCGAGTTTTACTGATTGCTTCGGACTTGTGATTCCGTATTGGTTCACCGAATACATCAGCGGCGGAAAAACTTTTGGCGAAAAACTTCCATCGGAATCTTTCACGGTATGGATTTCCGTGCCAAATTGAATTCCGTCCAAAAACTCTTCGACCAATCTGTCGGAATTGAATTTCTTGGAATCAAGGTATGCGCGAACGGTCCCAAACGTGCGCACGACTTCCATTCCGTATGAACTCACGCCCGTTGTAGCCTTGATGATTACAGGAAAATTCAATTTTGAAATTTCGCGCAAAATAAATTCGCGGTAGACATTGTTCTGAATTTCGGATTTTTTTCGCTCGACAAAAAACAAATCGTAATTCACATGGACGGCCTTCGCGCACTTGAAATTGTTTTCGCGCAAAAAAATATGCGTCTTGAATTTGTCAAAGCAAATCGCCTGAGTCCGAACCGAATGCGCCACAGTGCGAATGCCACACCCGCGCAGAATTTCTGCGACCATCGCATCTTGCAAGCCGAGCCAATCGTAAGGCGTAATCCAAAAACTCGCGGCCACGGCAACATCCGGATTGAGAGCGAGAATTTCTTCTGCGATTTCCGTCGCGCTTTCGCCGCGCAAATCAACATAATTCACATTCGCCGCTCTTTGAACAGTTTCCTTTTCATAATCCAACAAAAACATCGCGGGCAACATAGCCGCCAAAAAAAAATCGTGCCCTGCAAATTTTTTCGCCACGCGACTCCATTCTTCATACCAAGAAGGAATCGTCTTTATGTGCACGATTTTCGGATCGAAATGATTTGAATTTGTATTGAAAAAAACTAGGCGCATTGCTTTAGTATAGCATAATTTTTTTTTGAGGGCAATTCAAATGAAGCGTAAATCAAAAATGCGTGAGAAGCGCGAAAAAAAAGTTTTGCAAGCGAAACCCGCGTTTTCAAATGAGGAACAAAAAAATTTCGCTTCCGCTGGAGCTACCTTCTGCGCCGTTTCGCTTCCGCACGGGGGTTTAAAAAATCTCTGGCAAATTTTTATTCCATTCCGTTTTTGTGGCACAAATCCGAGATGACGCATTCGCCGCATTTCGGATTCCGCGCGGTGCAGACATATCGTCCGTGCAAAATCAAATGGTGATGCGCGTGTTGCATATATTTTTGCGGGATGCGTTCCACGAGACTCTGCTCCACTTGGAGCGGCGTGTTCCCTTCCGCCAAACCGATTTTCGGACAAATGCGCAAAAGGTGCGTGTCCACAGGCATCGTAGGCTTTCCGAACACGACATTCAAAACCACGTTCGCGGTCTTGCGCCCGACGCCCGGAAGCGTTTCCAATTCCTCGCGCGTTTCTGGAACTTTTCCGCCGAAATTTTCCACGAGCATTTTGCTCAACGCCATCACATGCGCCGCCTTGTTCCTGTACAAGCCGATTGACTTTATGTAGCCGATCAATTTTTTTTCGCCAAGCGCGAGCATTTTTTCAGGTGAATCGACAGTTTCGTAAAGCGGCTCGGTCGCCTTGTTCACGCTCTTGTCAGTAGCCTGCGCCGAAAGCACGACGCTAACCAAAAGCGTATACGGATTCTTCCATTTAAGTTCGGATTGGGGATTCGGATTTTGCGCGGAAAGCCGCTCGAAAACTTCGCAGATTTGGGATTCATTCAAAAGGCGCATAGCAAATTATCACACGGATTGGCGAGGAATGTCAAGGTGGTTTCACAAACCGCGGCGATGAAGCAAAAGACTTGACGCGACTTTTTTATTGACAAATACATATAAAAATATGTATATTAAATATATGACTTTTGATTGGGATGAAAACAAAAACGTAAAGAATCAGAAAAAGCACGGCGTTAGTTTTCAAGAAGCGCAAGAAGCATTCTTTGATGCCAACCGTTTGATTCTAAAAGACAAGCAACATTCAAAAGTCGAAGAACGCTATTTTTGTATCGGAAAGACTGCCGGAGGAATTCTGACGGTTCGTTTTACGATGCGGAACGGCGCAATTAGAATTTTTGGTGCCGGATATTGGCGGCAAGGAAAGAAACGTTATGAAGAAAATCTACACTGCTCCTGAAAAATCAATTCGCGAATCATTGGAATCTTCTGTGAAAGTGGCGGACTTTTTACCGCCGCCAGATCAACTTGTCCGCAAGCAGAAAAAAGAAAAAATCACGATTTCCATTGATTCGGAATGCGTGCAATTTTTCAAGACCGCCGCTGCAAAGGAAAATCTGAAATATCAAACTATGATGAATGAAGTGCTTTTGCAATACGCGCGTCACTACGCTGGCATTTAAAAGCCGCATAGCCAAATTATCACACAAAGTGAGCGGCAATGTCAAGGCGGTTTCACAAACCGCGGCGATGTAGCAAAAGACTTGACGCGACTTTTTTAACATTAAGTTTTGTTTCAAAACGCGCTTATTTTATTCACCGAGATTTTCTCGTTTCATTGCAAAATGAGTCTTCGGTATATGGACTTAAAAACTGAATTCATAGCCCACGCCAATGGCAAGGCTTCGGCGATAGAACATCTCCATATCGTCGCTCACCTCGACACCGCCCTTTTTATAGGTCTTTTTATAGGTTGTCGGCGTAAAGTCCAAGAAATATCTTAAATCAAAAATCAAATGTCCGTGTCCAATCTTATATCCAAAGCCAGCATCAAAAACCATTCCAAAATTCATATAGTAAGTAACTTCCACATACTTGTCCAAAGATTCCGTAATGGAATCGCCGTTGCTAAAATCAATTCGCAACGTTCCGTCAAACGGAATTGAAAAGTTGGGTCCAACTCCAAAGTCAAATTTCATTCTTTTACCAATGGGAATTCTTAATGCAACCATAACGGGAATGTCTATTGTCGCATCATAATATGTTCCCATAGTCCATTGCTCGTCAGCCAGATTCCTCTTGTGCGACTTTCCATTGTGAAAGTTCATTCCAAATTCAAGCGTCGCGCCAAGCGTCATGCCCGCGAAGTCAAAGAATCCAATGTGTCCCCAAACGCCAAAACCACCGCCTAAAACAATGGGGGAAGAATCATATCTCTTCATTCCCGACACTCCGTTCTCTCCGGCACTTGTGCCAAGGTTCATATTGAAATTTCCCCTAGCCCCCACGGCAAAATCCAACGCAGACGCCAAAGCCGCCAAGACGAAAGTAATAAGAACGCACCATATTTTTTTCATAAAGAGTCCTATAAAAAAGTCCAGAACACTTCTTGCGCTTGAAACTTCGCCTAACGGCTCGCTGCGAGGACAGTTTCCGAGGAACTTAATTTCGCCCGCGTTAGCAACTTGTTGCGACGCGGGCAAGTACAAAATAGATTGTCGGGTCAAGCCCGACAACGACAAACAAGCGAGTTTTTGAAAAAAAACTCGTATTAAAATCAGCAACGCAATTTTAGTTGCTGATTTTAAATGCTCCTTAATTTTCAACTATATAGAAAGCGAGTTTGGAACTTCGCATAACAGGTTGTTGCCGGGGCAGTTTCTGAAAATGTTGAAAAGTTGTTTTGCAACAGGATTATAAGCGACAGTAAATAAATTAAGTGGATCGTAGGTTCACGATTCATTTTTGTGTGGATTTTGTTTCTAAAAATACATAAAAAACCGCGCAAATTTGCGCGGCCTTTTCAAAGTGAATCGGTGGATTTGGAAAATCAGTCTTTCCTCTCTTTCACCAAATATTCCGTATATCCTTTTGCTTCAAGAATCTCAAGTTGAGACGCGACTTCTTCAGTGGAAAGGTCGCGAATAATCACGCGCGTAACATCTTTCGTAGTTTGGTAAGCGAGATTCTTTATGCCGGACTTCTGCGCTTTTTTCGCGAAAATTTCTGCGTTAATTCTGGAAGAAAACGCCGCAAGCTGGATGTCCCAGTGTTGTGCAAGCACATCGTCCGCTATAATTTTTTCCTTCGTTTCAGATTCCGTGAAAGCAACAGGCACAGAAGTAGAAGAAACAGCATTTTCCTTGTCGCCCAAAATCTGCAAAGAAACGCGAGCTGTTCCAGCAGAAAGCATTCCGAGTTTGGAAGCGGCCGCCTTGGAAACATCTATTTCGCGTCCAGCCACAAAAGGACCTCGGTCGTTTATTCTCACCACGACGGATTTTCCGTTGTCCAAATTAGTCACTTTCACCATCGTATTGAAAGGTAGCGACTTGTGTGCGGCAGTGAGCGCGTACATATCAAATGTTTCACCGTTTGCAGTCTTGCGTCCGTGGAACTTGTCAGCATAATAAGAAGCGACAGCGTTCGACTTGTAAACGCCAACAGTATTGGCAGCGAAAGTCGCTGCGCAAAGTCCAACACCCAAAATAAGGCAAAAAATTGATTTCTTATTCATACTCAAATTGTCGGCGATTTGCGAAAATTGTTTAGGATTTTTTGACAATGAAAAAAAGGACACAGAAAATGTGTTGTTGATTTTAATACGAGTTTGTTGTACAAACTCGCTTATTTGTCATTGTCGGGCTTGACCCGACAATCTATTTTGTACTTGTCCGCACCGCGACAAGTTACTAATGCGGACGAATCAAGCGTCCTCGGAAGTTGACACTTCCTGCGGACTTAATTTATGAGGAGAGTTTAAATTTTGCGTCAAAATGACGCCGACAATTTTAACTTCGAGTTTTTTTGCTTTAACGCAAAATTCGCTTATTCTCGCATACATTCAGAAAAATGCGAGAATTTTGGAAACTATTTTTTACTTTTTTTAAATAATTTGACCAAGACTCATATCGGTAGTGGGAATAAGCGTGATTTTTTTGCCCATGCTGACGCCATCCCATGACTTGCGATAATGTAAAAATCATCCGCAAGCATCATTTCAGCACAATTTCTCATTTCCCGCCGACGAACTCCGCGATTCTGCCCAAAGCGATTTTTATTTTGTCGGTCGCAGTCGCATAGCAAACGCGGATGTGTCCTTCGCCGCCCGCGCCGAAAACACTTCCCGGAACGACCGCGACATTGTGCCGTTTGAAAAGTTCGGTGGCGAATTCCTCGCTTGTCATTCCTGTGGAAGAAATGTCGGGGAACATATAGAACGCGCCTTTTGGTTCGGGAAGCGGCAAGCCCATTTTAAGGAACGCGTCTGCCATCAAGTTGCGGCGTTGTTGGTAGGAAACGCGCATTTTTTCCACTTCCTTCCAACCGCTTCGCAAACCTTCCGCCGCCGCATATTGCGAAAAAATCGGAGCGCAAATCGTGTTGTAGCCGTGAAGCTTTACGATTTGTTCGAGCAAATCTCGCGGCGCGGCGATGTAGCCGATTCGCCAGCCGGTCATCGCGAACGACTTTGAAAATCCATTCAGCACAATAGCGTAATCTTTCATTCCGTCAAAACTAGCGATGGAAACATGTTCCGTTCCGTCGTAGACCAATTCGCAGTAAATTTCATCGCTGATGACCCAAATGCGATTTTCCTTTGCGATGCGCGCGATTTTTTCCAATTCGGATTTTGGAATTACCGTGCCGGTCGGATTGTTCGGCGAACACAACATCAAGGCTTTTGTTTTCGGCGTGATGAGTTTTTGGATTTGCTCCGCCATCGGATAAAACCCATTCGCTCGCGTGTCAAGCGGAATAATTTTCGCATGGCAAAGTTCGGCAAGCGGAACGTAGTTCACATAGCAAGGCTGGCTCACGATGATTTCATCGCCGGGATTTAAAATTGCCCGAAGCGCTGCGTCAATTCCTTCGCTCGCGCCGACAGTAATCAAAATCTCGTTTTCTGGATTGTAGTCTAACGAATAGCGCGTCAAATATTTTGCGATTTCGCGTCGCAATTCCAGCAAGCCCCAATTCGAAGTGTAGCTGGTGTGCCCTTTTTCCAAATGATAGAACGCCTCTTCGCGGATGCACCACGGCGTGGGAAAATCCGGCTCTCCCACCGAAAGCGAAATTACATCGTCATGCCCAATGAGCATTTCAAAAAATTTGCGGATTCCGCTCGGTGGCGTCCGCACCATCGATTCGCTGAATCTGTCTTGTCGTGTGTTCATTGATTTTTCCTCGCGCAAAAAATTTTTGCCGTAGCGCACGGCATTGTCAAATGACTTTTCCAAATTTGGAAAGTTTGCTTTTTATTTTCTTAATTTGTCTAGAGGATATATTTTCCCATCCGTCCTGTCGATGAATTTCCAAACTTTCCAGCCATTCGCCTGTTGTCCTTGTACTCTCACTGCAGCGGCAGATGGCGAAGAAAAGACTTCGTTGTCATACATAACTTTTGTTGGTGCAAAATATATTGCATAATAAGTTTTGTCTTTGTAAACGCAAAAAATTTCCGTACCATCTTCGTTAATATCAATGCTATTTTTAATTTTTAAAAAATCGCTGTCCTCGTCAACATCGAGCACCGTGACATCTTCTGATTTCACTCCAATTCCATAAGAACACATTATTTCAACAAATTCTTTTCCGTTTATCAGCGAAATCGGCGCTTTATATGGATCGCTGGCTTCTTCGATCGCCGCTCTGCTAAAATCCGATGTCGTTATAAAAAGTCCGATTTGATGAGGACGCAGACTGCCTCGTAATTCAGAAACGCTTCCGCGCTGCACATTATTCTGCCAACGTTTAACTTGAACGCAAACATTGTTTTTTATTGCGCCTGCAACCACAAGTTCTCCTATAACATCAATTCCGCCGTCGCCGCTTTTTGCGGTGACGACAATGTTTTCAAATCCCAAGTGCCGCAGAACCTCACCAACCAATTCCTCGAATCCGAACGGCGACATTGCCAAGAGGGATTTCAAAAGTCGATCCTTAACCGAATTATTT
Source organism: uncultured Treponema sp. (assembly GCA_910584475.1). Lineage (GTDB taxonomy): Bacteria > Spirochaetota > Spirochaetia > Treponematales > Treponemataceae > Treponema_D. Next base: position 1,472 of record CAJUBD010000020.1, on the reverse strand, counting down.
TTGTCGCGAATTTCCTTGAAAATTCCTCTTGGTTCGTTTTCTGTCAGTCCATATTTTCCTTTGCCATAAGAAATGAAGCGAGATTCTGTGTTTTCCAAATTCGCTTTTCGTATTTCAGAATTTATTGCAGACGAAATATTGCTTGCAATTATTACATTGTTGTCATCGAGAAGTTCTTCTTGAAATGCGCGTTTCGCTATTTCCTTATAATGCAACGAAGGAAATTCTTTTTCTTGCTTTAGAATTTTATAAGCGATGTCGCAATAAGAAAGATTCCTAGGCATTTTTAATTTCCCCCGTGCGTCACTTGCGGATTTACAAAGTAATTACGCCATCGCGCCTTCGCGTCTGTCCTTTTCGTCTTCCACATAAATCACGTCGTTTTCTTTGTATGTCTTCAAAACGAAAGATGTTTTTGTGGAGCGTACGCCTTCGATTGTGGCGAGCTTTTCGCTGACGAAAAGTCCTACTTCTTTGAGAGAGTCGCCTTCGATTGTGACCATAAAATCGTAGCCGCCGCTCATCAAATAGACGGATTTTACTTGAGGAAAACGGTATATGCGATCGGCGATTTTGTCGAAGCCGTGCTCGCGTTCGGGCGTAACTTGGATTTGGATTTGCACAAGAACTTTATCTTTGGAATCCGAAAGTTTTTCTTTGTTGACGATGGCGGCGTACTTTAAAATGATTCCGTCGTCTTCCATCTGCTTTATGATTTGCGCCACTTGCTCGGGCGATTTTTTTGTCATTGCGGCAATGTCATCAACGGAAAGCCGCGCGTTTTCTGCGAGCAAGTTCAAAATTTCTTCATCGTAATTCATAATGAAATGATAGCAAATTATGGAATTTATTTCAATAGTTTCAGATTGCAACTATTTTTATTTTCAAATTTATAAAACAAATTTGTTAGGCAAATCAAAGTTTTAGAATTTTTATCGCAAGGATTACGATAATTTTGAGGGAATTTTATCGCAATCCGAAAGAAAATATCATAATTTATTTATAGATTTTTTAAGCTTGCGATAAAAAACTTACCTTTTCTATCGCAAATATCGCAATTCGTTTGTAAGTTTCTTAACTTGCGATAAATTTTTTATTTTTATCGCAAGTTAAAGAATTCTTATCGCAAATCTTTGATAAAAATTTAATAAATATCAAAAACAGCATATCTCGAGACAGGGCGTCGGGGTATGAAACCCTCCGCACGAATCAATTTTTAGTTTTGCGATGACATCATCTTTTCTATCGCAAATACCGTGATATTTTTTTGGAAATTTATCGCAAGTTGTTTATAGATTTTTCAAATTTGTGATAAATTTTGCTTTTTATCGCAAATTTCATCATGGTAAATTTCTCAAGTTCGTGAAAAATTTGTTAGGCAAATCAAGGATTTGCGATATCTGGCCAAAAGGTTCGCGTTGCGGCTAGCCGGCGAATCCCGCGCGGCGGTCCCGCTCCGGGCGGAAAGCCCC
>CAJUBD010000019.1 GCA_910584475.1 uncultured Treponema sp. | reverse complement strand
CCTTAAAATTAAGCATCGCAGAAAACGTCAGTTTTCGAGAATGCTTAATTCGCCTACGTTAGCAACTTGTTGCGACGCAGGCAAGTACAAAAGGCGAGTTTTTGAAAAAAAACTCGTATTAAAATCAGCAACGCAATTTTAGTTGCTGATTTTAAATGTTCCTTAAAAATTAAGTCCGCAGGAAATGTCAATTTCCTAGGATGCTTAATTTGTCCGCGAGACATTTCAGCGCGGATTCCAAACATTCCTTAATGAGAATTCCTCGCGGATACTTGAGAATCTTTTCCAAAACAGATTTCTCTATTCCGCGACACCGAAAGGACTTGCGCCCTTATTCACACAGTCGAAACGATCATAATACGAATTCAATACCAAGTCGAAGAACTGTCTTCCCAGTCAATCAGCTCATCTTCCTTAAAGAACAAATTGATTTCACGCTCCGCGCTTTCATCGCTGTCGGATGCGTGGATTATGTTGTGCTGGGTGTGAAGGCAAAAATCCCCACGAATCGTGCCAGGTATCGCTTCCGAAGGACGCGTCGAGCCGACCAATTTTCTTACAATAGAAATGCAGTCATCGCCCTGCCAGCACATCGCCACTACAGGTCCTGAAGTTATGTAGTTTACAAGTTCGTCATAAAAAGACTTTTCCTTGTGCTCAAGATAATGCATGGCGGCCAAATCTTGAGAAATATTTATCATTTTAAGGCCGACAAGTTTAAGGCCCTTTTTCTCCAAGCGACTGACAACCTCGCCTACGAGCCTGCGATTCAAAACGCCAGGCTTTAACATTGCAAAACACCGTGTTCCCATAATCGGCATATTATACACGATATCGCAAGTAATTACAAGTACTTTGCGAAAAATTCTAGAAGGTGAAAAGAATTGCGGTATCCTTCGATTATTCGTCAATAGAATCCTTTACGCCGTATTCCGCCACTGCGCTTACAATCTTCGCATGCTGAATCAGTTCCAGGGCTTTGTAGATTTGTCGATACAGGCGAATTTCGCCGGTCGCGCTCGCGCCGCTCACGATTTTCAACAAGGCGCCTTCTCCCTGCGGCAAATCATAATCTTTTATGATCAGCTCATTCACGGAGGAAAACACGTCTACATCGAGAATGTATTTTTTGCTGTTTATGCTTACAGACCAATGGAGTTCTTCTCCGCCAGAATTGGAAGGGCTTCGCACGCATCTCCAGCTAGACTCATATTTTTTGATTTTCTTTTTAGGACCAAAACTGAATTCCTTGTCGCCGAACTTGGAAAGCACGACGACCTTTCCGTCGAGATCGCTTTCAAGCGCGAACGCGGAGTCCAACATTATCTTTCCGGTGAAAATGCTTGTCATTCGCGAAGAACTTATGTGCAAGAACGGAAAAGGCATTTCAGAGCCCCACGCTTTGTCCGCATAGCCAAAGCTGTTGTAGGGCGAAATCAGAAATTCATCTCCGTCAAATATCACGCGCCCCGAAAACTGCGTCTTGATTCCGCTCGCATACCATGAAAAAGACTTTTTGGAAGAAACCGGCGCGGAGTCGAAAATTTTTTCATATTTCAGATTCCATTCCATTTTGCCGACATCGCTTCTCGTGCCCTGCAAAAGCGTGCGACAGTCCGCCCTCGTCACTTCCTGAACGCCCGAAAGGGAATTTTCGTCGAACATACAAGCGTCGGATTTTATGTTGAGTCCATTTTTCTTAAATGAAAATTCACAGGCTGGAATATAGCGCGTCAGCCTGCGAGGATTCCTTCCTAAAATTCCTGAGCAAACGCAACAGTAGCTTGGCACGGCTTTGTTTTCTTCGCCAGCCAAATCTATGTTTCCCGCGAGCGCGGCTTGCAAGTCCGCGGATTTGATATTTTCGCTTTGGGCTTCATAAAAGACCACGCGGTCAGAATTCAGCGCAGGATTTAAAACTGCTATTTCAATGAAAAAACAACGTTCCTCTCCGCTCGTCGCATTGACGGCGTTGAATACCCAACGCCATCGGTCGAAGCCGCATCTTTTGAGAGAATTTTTTGTCAATTTATAACTGTTCGCCTTTAGTGCTTTTTTTGAAACGCCCATCGTAGAAATACCCCTTTGTCTCTTACCTAATTATCGGAAAAAAAACAAAATTAGTTTAAAACAAATAACGAGCGTTTAAATTTTGCGCCAAAATACTGTCGCAAAATTTAACTTCGAATTTTCTTACGAAAACTCGCTTGTTTGTCATTGTCGGGCTTGACCCGACAATCTATTTTGTACTTGCCCGCGCCGCAACAAGTTGCTAACGCGGGCGAAATTAAGTTCCTAGGGAAATCGGAAATGCAAAATCTGAAAGCGCGCTTTCATTTGTGGCACGCTTTTTTAAAATTCGATTTTGTCATTCACAAGAAATGTGGGCAGAGGCAAAATGTTTTTAGAAAAGAATTTGCAATATTGAAAATTTCATTTGCCCTTTTCTCTTTAAATTTTTTTAGTTGCTGAAAGCATCGCCTTTTTATGCGAGCGAAAAATTTGCCATGAAAAAAATTAAAGAGACATATGATAGTTTTTTTAGAAACGGACGAGACAAAGATTTTCGCCGTTTTGCAGAAACAGCGCGAGAATGACTTCACGGCTATTTTGAATTCGCCCTAGCGCACCAACGCGTGAATCATTTTCTTCAGCACGGCGATTTTTTCCTTGTCGAGCGTAAGCAAGTCGTCAACAATGTTCTGAACATCGTTCAGCCGAGAAACATGCAGCGCGTCCTCGCCCGTTACAAGATATTCCACGGAAACGCCGAGCGTCTTTGCAATCTTGACCGCCGTCTCCACATTCGGAAGCACGCCCCGCGAGTCTATGTAGGACAAGAACGTGCTTTTGCTGATGCCCGCCGCCGCCGCGACTTCCTTTACGAGCATACCCTTGAATTCGATTTCCTCTCTCAGCCTGTCTTTGAAAACCATTTGTTCTCAGCATATCAAAATAATGATTCTTGACCCCTTGCAAAAATTAAGATATTGTTGTAAACTAATATCCAAAGTTCAATATATTATTGTTAGTTCGCTTCAAAGAAACAATTTATTGAAGTTCACTTTTTTTCAAGGAGTCATGCAAAAAGCACCGCACAAATGGCGCGGCACTTTCTGCATGACAAGTTTCCGTTGGAAACTTGCTTATTGAACTGTGCGCGTGACGCGCACGCTAAAAGGTCAAGAGCAATTTTTAGAAATCGCCCTTGACTTTTTATAGGAGTTTTTTATGAAACGAAAGGTGGTTTTGGTTGCGCTTGCGGTCGCTTTGGCGGCAAGTTTTTCTGGGTTTGCGAAATCTGCGAAAAAGACCAAAATCAACTTCAAGACAGAAAAAAATGGAAGTCTTGAATGTGTAAATCCTTTGCCGTGTGATTTGGTTCTTTTTGCGGGAAAAATTGAAAGGAATGTTGTTCTTGGCGGAATTAAGGGCGGCGAAACAAGGCTGTTTGACCTTTCAAAGATTGCTGATATGCCGAAGCAAGGCGTATTTCTTATGCGGGCGGTTCCGTATGAAGTGTATGCAAGCGAAGGGCGGGCAACAATTGAAGATGTAGTATACACAAGGCTTGTTGTGTATGATTTGAAAGATGCGGAACTGATAAAAATAGAGATTCCGCATTCAATAGATATATCAAGAAAATTTGGTTTTTATGTAAGTAATGACTCACCGTTTGTTGTGGTGCTTCATAGAGATATGCCAGATGGAGAAATTATTGCTACATTGCCACCCCTTTGCAATAGTTTGAAAGTTTACGGATTGCCTAATGATGATAGACATGGTTCTACCATTTTTCCTGTATATATCTATGCAAAGAATGGGGTGTTGTACGCCTCTGGCGAAAGGCGAAATAGATTTATAGTACGAATGAATCCGATGGATAATGCAGCTTTTTGTCGCATACGCAACCCGCAAATGGAAGAGATGCAAGATGCAGAACCAATACAATTATTTGGAGAATAGATTTCTTTGTTTGCATGCTGGAAGTCAGAATTGGCTTGCTATGGATTCAACAAACTGATGCTTTTTGGCATTCAGTTTTTGAAATATTTTTTTTCAAGGAGTTTTTTATGAAATTGAAAAACACAAAGAAATGGATTCTTGCCACGATTTTTGTGGCAGGATTGATTAGTACGGCGGCCTTTGCGCATGGCGTAAAAGTCATTACTGACTTGGACGGCATTACAGTTAATGATGTTCGAAACAAAAACAACTACGGCATCGTTAACATTTCCAACAACACGGGACGCGATATTTTTGTGAGTGTAGATTTTCTTTCTGGGAATGCTGAATTGGGCCATGGATATGGTTCTATAAAAGATGGCAGCTCCGCGGATATTGAGGTCGATGCACGCTATACAAGCGATGTAACAATTCGCATAAACTAAAGAAACAGGAGAAATAAAAAATGAAAAAGGGAATTATTTTTAGCGTTATTGCGGCAGTTGCTTTGGCAGTAATTGCAGGATGTGCAAGCTCTCCGAAAAATTCGGGAAGCACCGTAGAACTTAAAACAAAAAGCATCAGCTTTAAAAGCGAGTCGGGAAGTCTTTCTATCAAAAATGATGTATCAGACGATGTTGTTGTGTTCGCGGGAAAAGTTGAAAAAGACTGCGTTTTAGGCGGAATCAAAAAAAAAGAGGTGAGGAGTTTCGATTTGTCAAAGATTCCTGGAATCCCAACCAACGGTTCGCTTTTAATTCGTGTTGCCTCATACAAAACATATCGAGGCAAAGCACGCGTTACCGAAGACGATGTTATTTACACAGGGCTTGTCGTATATGATTTGAAAGATCCTGGTGACCGAAGTTCTTTGACAATTTACAAAGGTGTTGATGTAGCACAGAAAAATTGCATTTATGCGAGCAACGAGTCTGAAAACTATGTGCTTGAACTTCGTGAGGGAAATCCATCGCAAGGTGAAGTGATTGCAACACTTGCCCCGCTTGAAACAAACAAACGCATTTTTATGAATCGACGAGATGATGGGTTCGCATATGATTTTTATGCGACTTGGGTATATGTAAATCCGCAGACAAATGAAAAAACATCAATGAACTCCGGGAAAACGGACAGAAAACGTGCGATTCCTGAGGCTGTGGGAGGAAATATAACACCTATGCGTTTTGAGGGTCCGTCTGTGTCAAAACTTGGATATGATGTGGCGTTTATCAGTGTTCAGAACGATACAGGCTCTGGTATTGAATTCCGAAACGGAGAAACTACATTGAAAAATCAGAAAGGAATTCGTTTTACTGCTTCTGGAAGAAGTGATGTTTATGAAATCACTTCTGAAAACGGAGATTCAGGTCAGACATATACTGGTTTAAAAGTAGAATTCGATAATTTCTCAAAAATGGCAATTGCACCAACAACCTTTATGCCAGGATACAAGTATGAGCTTGTCATTACAGAAATGAATGGAAATTATGAGTACGCCATTCGCGAGGTTGGAAAGAAGAGTCTTGTAGAGGATTCTCGTATTCAGCTCTTTATGGAATAAAGATTGTTCCGTCTGCTTTTTGCAGACGGTCTTTTAGGAATAAGACAATAACAATATGAAATCAATCGTTCGGATAGGAATATTTTTTTCATCTCTTTTTGTATTTGCTTTTTTGTTTTCTTGCGTGAGTGCAAGAAACAAACGCACAGAAATCATTGACAATACATTTCGCATTGATATTTCAAACGGCTCGCGTTTTGAAGTTGAAATTGATTCCCAAAAAATTATGCCGGGAAAAATCATTCAGCATAATCTTCCTTTGCATGAATCAGTTTTGTATGACGGATGGAGTGTAACATATAAAATTCCTATTTCAGAAACAGAGTCTTATCTTCATTCTGAGAAAATAACTATTGCAGACAGTCAGAATGCTCTCGAAATCAAAAATCCGAGTGGCGTTTTAGAAACAGAAACATATATCAAAATAAAAAACAATTCCCATGCTTCAATTCAAATAACAAGCACGGGCAATAACTATCTTCCCATTTTTTTTAAAGGACAGATAAATGGGGTTTCTTATTCAAATGATTATTATATTCCAAACGGAAAAATCGGCATAGTGAAAGCAAGAAATGTTTCTTCGCTTTCTATAAAGAATGATAAAGGAATTCAAAGTATTTTTAAAGATGGAGACATTCAAGCAAGTTTTGTCTACACATACGAATATGATGGCAAAAATGCCTGTCTTGTGGACTCCCGCCCGCTCCTTACTATGGGGGAAGAAACTTGGGAAGCGACTTTTGCGGAAAATGTTTCCGTGTGCAAGATGTTGCGACGGCCTGATTCAGACGCGCTGTATTTTGCAGGAACAGAAACCGCTTTGGACGCAAAGGGTTTTCCATTCTTGCGAGGCGTTGCGGGGCGAATTGAGATTTCAAACGGTGGCGCAGAATCTGTGGCAGAGGAATTTTGTTACGATCCGTTCGATGTTGATGGCGACGCTCAGTTTTTTGACGCTATGTTTTTAGACGATGGTGAACTTGTGGCAGTCGGACAGGTTTCGACAGAAGAGCCGTGTGGAATAATTGTGCGCTATACGGCGGATGGCGCGGTTTCTGATTTTGCCGTGGCGGAAGAAACGATCGCGCTCGGTGCGCTCTGCCGTGGCACGGACAGTTCGTCTTTCTTTGCGGGCGGAATTGATTCAGATGGAAACATCGTTGTCATGTCCGTTTCGTGCGGAACATCATTTATGCGTAGAAAAATTGCCGCCCTTCCGATTACTGATGGCGAAACGGCGGACGGAATAAGACTGTGCTGCTCGGCAACGGAAGACTTTATTCTTCTTGCTGTCAATATAAAAGGCGCAGATGGATTACCTCTTTCCCGCCTCTACAAGATTCCGTCTAACGGCTGTGCAATGAATGAAATCAACTTGCAGGAAAAAATCTGCGCGATTTCTTCTATTATTATGAATCAAAACGGAGATGTATTTTTAACAGGCGAAACTTTTGCGGGTTCAAAGACGGCGGCTTGCATTTTGACAGTACGGCTTGACGAACATTCTTGCGAAACGCAATTTATTTCACCCGATACGCCGTCGTGGATTTCCGAAGCGTGGCTTGACGAGGCTGCTGGCGAACTGATTGTCTGCGGCATGACGGCTTTTGGAAAAAATCGTGTGCCGTTTATGCGAGCGTTCGGCATGCAGGATTTGCAAACGCTATGGGAGCAGACATATAGCGCATCGCTATTCAAAGGCTTGAACGATGTGGCGTTTTTGATTCCGTGCGAAGACTATGGATTTTTGGTAGGAATGAGCGCGCTTGACGCGGACAACAACCGTCGCGCTCCGTTCAAAATTGTGCGCGTCACTTCCACAGGAAAAATTTCAAAGAATCATCAAATAATACAATTAAAAGGAGCTGAAAAATGAAGAAAACATTTTTTTGTCTTGCGCTAGTTGCGACTTTATTTGGAGCGCGTCTCTTTTCTGAAGAAGCGCGCAACGCGCTTTTGATTGCGAACGGAGAATACACGCATTTCTCTGGGCTTTCAGAGCCAGTAAAGGAAGCAGAGATGCTTCGCGCCGCACTGGAGCAGATTGGATTCACGGTAAAAATCGTGAAGAATGCAAGTCTTGAAGTTATGAATGACGCATTGGCTGATTTTGAGGCTTCGCTCAGGAAGTCTGGAGGCATGGGTTTCTTCCACTATGGCGGGCACGCAGTTCAGGTTGCAGGAAAAAATTACCTCATTCCGTCAACTGCCGAAATTCCTGATGAGCGGCGTGTAAGTACTCGTGCGCTCAATTTGGATGAAGTGATGAATTGTATGGTCGCCGACACGAACATTGTCATCTTGGACTCGTGCCGCAACAATCCTTTGCCTGCGGGAAGCGGACGAAGCGCCTCGCGCGGTCTTGTTATTTCTTCTGTTCGCCCAAAAAACTCTATCATTGTGTATTCGGCGGAGGCAGGTTGCACTGCGCAGGATGGTGTGTTTACGCCAATTCTTGCAAAGGAACTTATACGCAAGGATGTGAGCTTTCAAGCGATGTTAATAAATGTGCGAAGAGAAGTGCAGCGTATTACCAAAGGCACTCAAATTCCTGGCGAATATTCCCAAATGACGGACATTGTGTATCTTGCGGGTAAAAGTGAAATGGAAGTGTCTGTTGTTATGTCTCAGGAAGACAAAAAAAACGACGACGCTGTTCAGAACAAGGCAGGAACATTATGTATCACAAGCGGCGTTGATAGCGATGTCTATCTTAACGGAAATAAAATAGGAAAACTTGTCGCTTCAAAACCGTTTTTACAACAGAATATTCCATTAGGGATATATCAAGTCGAACTCCGCAGTTCTATAGGCAAATCAATGAAAACCGTCCCCATAAACGAAAATGAACCGACCAACATATATTTTAAAACGGAACAAATTAAGATTGATGACGGATGGAGTACGGGCGCAATTTGTCTTGTAACACTGGGAGGTTCAGCAACGCTTGGTGGTATTTTATCTTTAGGATTGGGATTAGGGCTTGACGTTTCGGGTGCTACAATTGCAGGAGGCGTTATTGGTGGGGCTGGTCTACTTTCACTCCTCATTGGATTGGTACTACCAAACTCATTTCATTATGAAACGCGCTTTGTCTCTGCGTTGGAAAAGGATCCCGTTTTGAAAAACATCTGTTTTGCCACGAACGGCATTCAAACGACTATCGGATACCAATTCAGTTTTTAATGGTGGTGACAAAATTGAAGAATGTGGCGGAACCGTGTACAGAAGTCAGATGGAAATTCTGCTTGGATATAATATCTTTCGCTACCGTATTATATTCGAGCAGATGCACAATGGCTGTGCACATAGCCGCCTATTTCTTCTAATTTTGAAATAAATTATTCTCCGCAATGAGACAAAATTACGAAGGTGGAAAAAATGAAAAAAACATTGTTTGTCGCTCTGATAGGAGCATTAGTATTGGGTGTTGCATGTGCCGATGACAACTCTACAAGTACAACAACAAACACTCCCGCATACAATCAAGGATATTACTATGGAACACAAGGAACTAACAAATGTGGCACAACAGATGCAACAGGAAAAGGCTTTGACGCTAAACCAAGAAGTCAGTACCAACTTAACAAACGTGATGAGCAAAATAAAAAGTTTGAGCAGTGCCTTAATGGCTATACAGATGGACTCAATGCCACAAAAGGCAACAGCACTACTAGTAGTGACACTTCCAGTAACAATCATTAGAAAGAAATAATCTAATGATTGCAGCGGTAAGGCGCAACGATTTTTTTGCTGTGCCTTGCCGCATTTTTAGTATGGTAAGGAAACACGCATAAACAATAAGGTAATATACATCGCGGTAATCTAAAAGCCAGAGGTGAAAGTCGCAATACTTTGGATTGGCAGAAATTGTGCTTTTGACTTTTTATAGGAGGCATTTTATGAAAGCAAAAAGAGTAATTCTCATGGCGGCGGTTCTTTCGCTCGCTTCGTTGTGCATGGCGCAGTCCATTGCGGATGCGGTGCGCGCGTTCGACACGGCGGTGTTCAATTCTTCCGGCTCGCGGGCGGACACGGCAATTGGCTTTGTTACATACGAGGACACTGGCGCATGCGGCTCGGTCGGTCCATGGATTCAGGCGGAACTGAAACGAGCGGCGGCTTCCACACGACGCATTTCTGTTGTGGATTCTTCTAGCGTGGGGCTGACTGCGAAAACTGTTGTCGCCACACGCGGAGTTTCGGGTAATCTTTCTTCGGCAAAAAAAAACGGGGCACGCTCATTTGTATTGAGCGGAACATATTATGAGAACGGCGAAAACCTCGAACTGTTCCTTTCGCTTCACACAGACGATGGAAGATTGTTCGCCTCGGAAACTGCGCTGATTCCGCTTTCTGAAATCAAGCGGCGGAGGCTGTCGCTCTATCCTGAAAACAATGTGCTTGCAAAGCAGGTTCAAGAAGATTTTGCCGCATCCCAAGAGCAGGACAGTTCGTCACCAGCTTCATCGAACAAAACACCCGACATTTCCGCTCCTTCCATTCAGAAAAAATCCAATTGCGTTATCACCGCCGCAATGCTCGACGCGCAGGACAACCTTGTGAACATTCTGCACCCCAACGACACGGTGCGTTTTCTGATTTGTACTTCACTCGATTCCTACATTGCGCTTCTTTCAATCGATGCGAACGGCGACAAGAACTGGCTTCCGCTCAATAACAATTTTTTGCAGGCGGACGAAGTGTACACATTCCCGGACATTCCGAATCAAGTGTACAAGGTCGTTGACGGCGTATACGGCGCGGAGCAAATTCTTGTCTACGCCTCAACATCTCCGGCGGGACTTCCAGAGCAGAATTCTGGCGGAACATACCGCCGCGGTGACATTCAGCAGACGACGCGCGGCATCATGGCGGTCAAGGAGCAGTCCGAAGGGAGTTATGAAACAAGCGTCTTTAAGATTACGTACACAGTGTTGGAATAGGCGGATTTTTTTACGAGTTGGAATAATAAGGAAAATGAAAAATAAAATGAAATCCATCTTGAAATCCATTTTCGCACTTACGGCATTCTGTCTTCTTTTTGCCGCTCCGCTCGCATCACAAGAATCGCGCCACGCGCTTTTGATTGCGAACGGAACATACAAACATTTTTCAAGCCTCGCGGGGCCGGTCAAAGAAGCGGAACAACTTCGCGCCGCGCTCGAGCAAATTGGCTTCACGGTGAAAATCGTGAAGAATGCGAGCCTTGAAGAAATGAACGACGCGCTGTTTGATTTTGAAGCAATCGTAAAAAAATCTGGCGGCACGGCGTTCTTTCATTACGGCGGACACGCGGTGCAAGTCGCAGGAAAAAATTATCTCATTCCGTCCACTGCCGAAATCCCCGACGAGCAACGCGTAAAGACACGTGCGCTTGATGCGGACGAAGTGATGAATTGCATGGCGGCCGACACGAACATAGTCGTCTTTGACTCGTGTCGTAACAATCCCCTGCCTGCGGGAAGCGGACGGAGCGCGTCGCGCGGACTTGCGGCGTTTTCCGTCAAGCCCAAAAATTCTATCATTGTCTATTCGGCGGAAGCAGGATGCACGGCGCAGGACGGCGTGTTCACTCCTGTTCTCGCAAAGGAACTTACGCGCAAAGGCGAAAGCCTTCAGGCAATGCTGATAAACGTGCGGCGCGAAGTGCAGCGGCTTACGGACGGAGCGCAGACTCCCGGCGAATATTCCCAAATGACGGACATCGTGTATCTTGCCAGAAATAATTCAACTACAAAGACGGAAAATCATTCTGTCTCGCAGGATGGCGCAAGCGTTGCCGTTTCGCAGGCATCAGGATCGCTCAAGATTTCAAGCCCTCAGGCGGGAAGCGTGTATCTTGACGGCGTTCAGGCAGGAACAGTTCGCGCTTATGGAACGCTTGTGCTGGACAATCTTCCTGCCGGAATGTACGCGGTGGAATTTCGCGGCGCGGACACATTTTCGCGGAATGTCATAGTCAAGGAAAACGAAATGGCGGACGTGCGCTTCGAGCCTGAAACAGAGCATGTCAAGGCGCAGGCGACAGAAAAAGGCATTCTCTTCACCATACAACGCCCTGAAGACAAAGCGTATTCCGAAGGTTTCGGCACGGTGATTATTTACAAGCTCGCCAAAAGCGGCGATGAAATCGTGCGCGCGTATTTAGTGAACGGAACTGCCGTCCGCAAGAAAAATCTTAACTGTCTTTTTCCGCTGTGCGAAGCCGGCGAAGATTGCCACTTTCGCATTCAGATTAACCCAGTTATAAATGAAAACAAAAATCTTGCTTATTACGAAAAAGAATTGCACGAAGAACTCCATATTAAGGCAAAAGGCGGAAGCGGATTTTCTTACAACGAAAAAGGAAAAATAACAGCATTTTTCCGTGACGAAAAACCTGGAGTTTCAATCACAGAAAGCAAGTATTGGAAAAACCGCCGTCGCACTGTGTATTTGAATTTTTTTGCAGGAAACGGAAACTTCAGCGTGCCCGGTTCGACTGTCTGGGTCGCTTCGCATGAAAAAAGCCTTTTGCCCGGAGAGTCGCTTTCATTGAAATCGATGTCGAACGCAAGCAAACTTGCCGCCGAAAAGCGGGAATTCTATGTTGAATTCTTTTACAATTTCACCGTTCCCGAAAGCAGCGGAATAAAATTTTTCAGCGTCTTGCAGTCAACTTCATCTGCACGCTTGTAATGAAATGATTTTTTGTATGTAAAATGATTGGCGAAATTTATGTTGTAATGTTTTTTATTACAACTAATCAAGTTGCGTTTGTCTTGCCAAAATTTCAGTTGTAACTTATTTTGTTATAACGACTTTGAACTTTATTTGCCGCGTCAAAATTGGTCGCCTAGCGGCGACCTTTTTCATTTAATTTCCAAACCTGATTTCCTGCCACCTTTCGCTGTACTTGTCGATGCCGTCGCCCAAATCGGCTTTGAGCGTGCAGTTCAAGGCTTGCTCGGGATCGTACATTGGCTTCGTCGTGACATATTCAAGCGCGGCGGGATTCACTACGCAAGGATAGCGGAACTGGTCGATGAAAAGCGCATAGTTTTCGGGGCGATGGATGAAGTTGATGAATTCGTTCGCTAAATCATAATGCGGCGCGTCTTTCAAAATGCACATGCAGTCAAGACTCGCCATTCCGCCTTCGCTCGGAATGAAAAAATCGATCGTCTCTTCCCAGCGCGCCTCGTCCACTTCGCCGTAGACGATTTCAGGATAGCCCTGACAAAGCCAAAAGTCGCCCGAGGCAAAAGACTTTCCGAATCCTTCCGCATCGAATTTCACGAGATTCGGTTTCCATTTTTCTTTTACCAAATTCAACGCGGCATCCAATTCCGAATCTTTGAGCGAATTGCCGTTGTATCCGAGAAACAAAAGCGCGTCGCCAAAAACTTCGCGCATATCGTCCATCATCGTGGCGTGACTGGCAAAACGCTTGTCCGCGAAAATATCGTAGTCGCGCGAATAATCCGAGGCGGGGGCTTTCGTTTTGTTCACCATAATTCCCGTCGCGCTCAAAGCGTAGGGCACGGAATATTTCATTTCGGGATCGTGAGTCGCCATTTGCAAAACGCGCGGATTTATTTTGTCGGCGTTCGACAATTTCGATTTGTCGAGCGGGCGGAGCATCCCTTGTTTTATCATTATCGAAACAAAGTCGTTCGAAGGAATCACTATGTCATAGCCTTTCGCGCCGGCGCGCAGTTTTGAATACATTTCCTCGCAAGTGGCGTAACTGTCAAGTTTGACTGTACAGTTGAATTCGGCTTCGAATTTTTCTACGACTTTTTCCGGAGTGTAATAAGTCCAATTGTAAAGATAGAGAGTGTTCGCCTTGCTTTTCGAACACGATGTGACCGTGAAAAGTGTCGCCACGCAAAATGCCATGGCGAGAGCAAGATTCGCTTTTTTAATTAGTTTCATTTTTTTCTCCTGTATCTATTTAACCTCGTTTGAATTTGGCGGCAATCATACGACACCGCTTTAGTTTTATAAATAACTGCGCAGCTTTCATTTGAAACGACTGCGAGTTTTTATGCCTTTTGTCCGCTTTGCGGAAATTTGAAGTCAGCGTCAAAAGAATGCCACTGACTTCAATAACTAGTTTTTTACAAAACTCATGATTGAAAAACACTTCCACACAAAACCATCTGCGAGTTTTCGTGCTTTTTGAACGCGAAGCGGACAAAAATGCGAGCCTTTTGAGAGCAAACGAAAACTCGTGATTGAAAAAGCGCATTGCGCTTTTTCAATCTGTAAATCTTATCCTCTGCCATCTTTCGTTGAATTTGTCCAAGCCTTCGCCCAAGTCGATTTTGAGCGTACAGTTGTTCATCTGCTCGGCTTCGTACATCGGCTTTTCCTTCATAAATTGCGCGGCCTGCAAATTGACGAAACACGGAAAGTTGAACGCGTCCAAAAATTTCGCGTACACTTCCGGGCGGTGAATGTAGTTGATGAAATCGTTCGCCAAGTCATAATGAGGCGCGTCTTTCAGGATGCACATGCTGTCAAGATAACTAGCCCCTCCCTCGGCAGGAATGAAAAAGTCGATTGTCTCTTCCCATTTTTCCTTTGGCACTTCGCCGTAAACCACTTCCGCATATCCGTGGCAAAGCCAAAAGTCGCCCGAAGCGAAAGACTTTCCAAAACTTTCCGCGTCGAATTTGACAAGATTCGGAAGCCAGTTCTGCGTGATGAATTGTTCCGCCTCGTCCAATTCGGAATCGGAAAGCGAATTGACATCATAGCCCAAATGCGCGAGCGCGTCGCCCATCACTTCGCGCATGTCGTCCATCATCGTGGCGTGCCCCGCAAACCTTGCGTCGGAAAAAATGTTCCAACTGCGCTCGTATTCAAAAGGTGCTTTCGTCTTGTTCACGCTCACTCCCGCCGCGCCAAAATAATACGGAACTGCATAGCGCATTTCGGGATCGTATTCCGCTTTTTCCAAAACCACGGGATTTATGTTCGCGCGGTTCGTCAATTTCGCCTGATCCAATTCGCGAAGCATTCCCTGGCGAATCATTATAGAAACATAGTCTTGCGATGGAACAACGATGTCGTATCCTTTCGCGCCGGCGCGCAACTTGGAATACATTTCCTCGTTCGAAGCGTAGCTGTCCACTTTTACCGTGCAATTGAATTCCTTTTCAAAGTCGCGCAGAACTTCGTCTGGCGTGTAGTAAGTCCAATTGTAAAGAAAGAGAACTCGCTCGTCTTTTTTAGAGCAGGAAGAAATGACGGCGCAAAACGCGGTAGCAATGAACGCCGCGAAAGCCGCGCGCGCAAGATTCTTGCCAAAAACTTTTTTCATAAAAACTCCCATAAAAAGTCAAGAGCAAAATTGCAATTTTGCTCTTGACTTTTTAGCGTGCGCGGTAAGCAACTTGCTGCGACGCGCACAGGTATATAAGCAAGTTTGCAACGCAAACTTGTTATGATAAAGATGCCGCGCTATTTCAGCGGCATTTTTATCATGACTCCTTTCCATGTTAGGTAATATGTAAGATGTAATAAGTAATAGCGGCGAACTTGCCTGACGTATTACTTAACACCCATTACTTATTACCTAATTTACGAATGCACTTTTCAAGTATAGCATAAATGCCTTGCAAGTGCAACCGTCAAAGCCGTGCCGCAATTGCTTGATTTTCGCTTGCCACTGTTATCGTGCTTTCATCGTAGTCACACGCGCCATCAGTGTGGCTCGGAAGGCTTTGCAGTCTATCTGGCAAATTGAAAATTTATTTAAAACAATACGCGTATAGTAATATCCCTCCGCGACAAAAAACCACATGATTGGTGCCGTTAGCCTTCCCAAAATATGTAACATAATTGGTAAAGGCTGTGCCGGAAAAGCAGGATAAAACAAATCTGTGGCATGGTCTATCGTCATAGCAATGATAGCTATTATTTTTAAATGATTGGAATTTAATTTTTTTTCCATTCTCATGAAAATCCTTTCCATGGTAGGTAATAGGTAAGATGTAATAAGTAAGATCGTCGGGCTTGCCTGACGTATTACTTAACACCTATTATCTTGACGCGGCGAAACTTTTTATGCTTTTTCGAAGGACAATCGTTATCGCGCAAATCGCGAGCACGATTACAAATGAAAGCGCGTTTATCACGGGGCTTACGCCGAAGCGAATCATCGAATAGACATAGAGCGGAAGCGTCGTGCTGCCAGGCCCGCTCACCAAAAATGTAATCACATAATCTTCAAGAGACATCGTGACGCTCATCATAAATCCGCTTATGATTCCCGGCATCAGCGCGGGGATTACGACTTTCGTCAAAGTCTGGATTTCGTTTGCGCCCAAGTCGTGGCTCGCCTCGATAATCGAATAGTCGAATTCGTCGATTCGTGCGCTCACCATCAAATAGACGAACGGCATGCAGAACGTCGTGTGCGAGATGAAAATCGTAAGCAAGCCGAGCGACATTTTTATTCCGCTGAAAAAAATCAAAAGCGAAACGCCCATAACCACTTCGGGCAAAACCATCGGCAAAAAACTAGTGGTCTGAATGTACGAGCGTCCTCGGAATTTGTACCAAGTGATTCCGATCGCGGCGAGCGTTCCCAAAATCGTCGCGACAAAGGAAGACGTGATTGCCACAAAAAAACTGTTCCAAAGCGATGCCCACAGATCGCCCGAATTGAAAATCAATTTTTCATACCAAACGAACGAAAAATTCGTAAAATTCGAATCCTTCGATTCGTTGAACGAATAGAAAATTATCACGAAAAGCGGAATGAACAAAAACAAAAGGCACAGCGCAAGCATCGTGTTGGAAAAACTAAAATGCGGCGAACGTTTTTTCCAGCTGCGCTTTGCGTGGCGAGTCAGTTCTGAAAAATGCGGCTTTTTCAAGAAGATCTTGAACGGATTTCTCATTTCGCGCCGCCTCCGCTTGCATTCGAAAAATTCGCCGCGCTTTCGGCATTTGCCAAAGCTGCCGCCAAAAACGGCGTGTTCGTGTTCGCGGCAATCTCTTCTTTCGCGGAAACTTTTTTGAGGCTTTCTTCTTTTTTGTTCGAGGTGAGCATCCACAAAATAGCCGCCACGGAAATTATCGTTATCACGAGGCTGAACGCCGAGGCGAGCGGCCAGTTGCGCACCTTTTGCACTTGATCCACAATAATATTGCCGAGCATATAACTGTCTTTTCCGCCGACCATTTGCGGCACCGTGTATTGCCCGAAAATCGGAATGAACGTGAAAATCATCGCGCTCAAAATTCCGCTCCTGATTCCCGGAATCAAGACTTTCAGCATCGACTGCGCCTTCGTCGCGCCCAAGTCTCGCGCGGCTTCAAGCAAACTGAAGTCGAACCTGTCCACGGCGGTGAAAATCGGCAGAATCGCGTAAGGCAAATACATATAGATGCTCACTGCGATGATCGCGCCTTGCGTGAACATGAATTTGTGTGGAACGAAATTTTCTCCGCTGGCAATTCCAATCGAGTGCGCTAAATTCCAAAAAAAATTCAAAAGCGAATTGAGCAAGCCGTTGTCGCCCAAAATCGTCATCCAAGCGAAAATGCGAATGAGCGAATTCGTCAAAAACGGAATTATCACCAAAATCAAAAAGAGCGTCTGATGGCGGCTTCTGGCGATGGCATATCCGCATGGAAGCGCGAGCAAGATTGAGATGAAACTTGAAACGGCGGCAATCCAAAGAGTGCGCAAGAAAATTTTTCCGTAGGCCGTGTCAATCATTTGTCGGTATGCCTTGAGCGTGAATTCGCGCACCACTCCGCCGTAAACGTCGCGCTTCATAAAAGAATAGCATACGATGATTGCGATTGGCACGATGAAAAAAATCGTGAACCAAATCCCCATCGGCCATGCGTAGCGCGGTCCGGGATTGCTTTTTTTATATGTGGCTTTTTCCGCTTCTTCCAATTTCAATTCCTATTTGTTAATATCTTCCACGATGTAGCCGTCATCGGCCGCCCACGAAACATAAACCGTGTCTTTCCACGCGATTTCAGGTCCGTCATCAAGATAGTTCACGTGTTGCTTGAAGACCTTTATCACAGTGCCGTTTTCAAGGCGCACGTAGAATTTAGACTGGAATCCCGTGTAAATCGGCTCTTCGACAATCCCCTTGAAAACATTGATGTCGCGCCTGCCGTGGACATCCGGCTCCTCGAGCGTGATTCGGATTTTTTCCGGACGAATCGTAAATGCCACTTTTTGCCCGACATCGGTATGTTCCCAGTCCGTAACCAAAATGTTCTTGTCTTCTTCCTTCGTGGCTTGGGTGTCGCCGGCGAGCTGCGCCTGCAGTCCCAGCGCGGGCGTATTGAGCGTCACCATGAAATCGTCTTCGCCTTTTGGGGTCTTGTGCGCCTCGCAGTTGACGACCGTGCTTTCAAAAAGATTCGTCTCGCCGATGAATTGCGCCACGAATTGAGTCGCGGGACTTTCGTAGATTTCAAACGGACTTCCCACTTGCAAAACATGCCCTGCGTTCATCACGGCGATGCGGTCGCTTACGGCGAGGGCTTCGCTTTGGTCGTGAGTGACATAGATAAATGTGATTCCGATTTTGTCGTGAATCGTGTCGAGGTCAATCAAAAGGTTCGCGCGGAGTTTCGCGTCAAGCGCGGAAAGCGGCTCGTCCAAAAGTAGCACTTTCGGCTCGTTTATAAGCGCGCGCGCGATCGCCACGCGCTGGCGTTGTCCGCCCGAAAGCTGCGAAGGCTTTTTGTGACTGTGCGACTCGAGCTGGACTAAAGCCAGATATTTTTTCACGCGCTCGTCGATCTCATTTTTCGGAAGTTTTTGCAATCTGAGCGGAAACGCGACATTTTCATAGACGCTCAAATGCGGAAAAAGCGCGTAATTTTGGAAAACCGTGTTCGACTGCCTTTTGTTCGGCGGAAGCGGAATTACGTTCTCGTCGTCAAAAAGAACCGCACCTTCATCAGGAAATTCAAATCCGGCTATAATGCGGAGAAGCGTCGTTTTCCCGCATCCCGAAGGACCAAGCAACGAAAAAAATTCGCCGCCCTTGATTGAAAAATCGATGTCGTCCAACGCGACAAAATCGCCGAAACGCTTGGACACATGGTCAATTGTAACCTGACTGCCTTTCAATTTGCGATCCTCTATTTTAAAAATAATCCTGCGTTTAAAATTGTCGTCAAAAATACTGCCGACAATTTTAACTTCGAGTTTTGTTTCAAAACTCGCTTATCCATTGCAACTTCTTATTTCATTGCGAAGTCGCGTTTTTAAATAATGAAAAAGTTGAAACTTTTTTCATTATTTAAAAAATAAGGTGCGGTTTTACGCTATAAAAACGCATAATAAATAGAATATTGATGTTATTCAAGGATTTTGTCAAGTAGATTTTCAAAAATTTTACTAAAAAATTCATCGCCGAAAACTCGCCATTTACTGTCGTTTCTCATTTCATTGCGAAACGATGTTTTTAACATTCTCGGAAACTGTTTTGGCAACGAGCCGTTAGGCGAAGTTTCAAGCCTGTTTCCTGCGATGTTAAAAAATAATGAATTTTAAAGTTTGCGTCGAAATGCCACGCGAAAATTTAGCCGTTGCGGAAAAAACTCCTTTAGTTTTGGGCAAAAAGTAAAGGAGTTTTAAAGAAAAAGCCCTTTACTTTTACATGAAAACTAAAGGAGTTTTAAAGAAAAAGTCCTTTACTTTTACATGAAAACTAAAGGACTTTTTATCAGAAAGCAAAGGAATTTTTCCCCGAAGTTACAGGACTTTTTTTTAAGGAAGGTTTAAACTCCGCACTAAAATGGCGTGCGGAGTTTAACTACATTTTGCGCTGCAAACTGTATTATCCATTGCGCTTTCTCACGCTGTTGCGAAAGCACGTTTTTAAATAACGAAAAAGTTGAAACTTTTTCATTATTTAAAAATTAAAGAACAAATTTTTTTTCAAAAAGTATTGACGTTGCTTGAAAAAATCAGTATATTATAGTTACCGAACATTCGGTAACTTGAAGTCTATGCCAAGACAGACCAACACGAAAGAAAGAATCATTTCCTCTGCGTTTTTGATGTACCGAAGAATGCTTTTCAAAGAAGTTTCTTTGAGCGATATCGCGCGCTCTTCCGAAATCACGAAGACGGCGATTTTCCGGCATTTTAAAAACAAGGCTGAGCTTTTTTCCACGATGAACGAACGCTTTTTCGAGGCGTTTGAAATTTTGGCAGAGAAAATTGCGAGCGAGAACGGCAAAGGCACTTTCGCCGCCACTTACAATTCTATAAATTATGTTTTTGAATTCGACAAACAACATCCTGGCTACATCGAATATTACACACATGCCTTGCTTTGCAACGAAAAAATGACGGCGCGACTTTACGAAATTCTCACGCGCAACAAAATTCCGTTTTTCAAGAAGAATTCCCTTGACGACAAGAAAAATTGGCTGCGCGAGCAAATCCTTCCTCTTTATATTGAAATTACTATCTTGTATTTTTGGGCTGAAGTTACGCGCGCTTCGGAAGAAAAAGAAATTATCGGAGATATGGGGGGGGCAGATTTCCGCATGCAAATCGCCAAGATAATTTTCGACGGCTTGGGAAGAAAAAAGGATTTGATTTCGGTCGAAAAGCGCAAGGAATTGGACGCGCTTTGCAAGATGAAATTCGGAAAGAACGAAAAGACCGACCGCTTTTTCGATGCGTTCCTCAAGGCGATCCAAAAAAATTCCGGAATGAACGTTACCGTTGAGAAGATCGCGAACGAGTTAGGGATGGCGAAAAGCTCGATGTATACTTTTTTTTCTGGCAAGACGGATTATATGAAAGACATGCTGAGGCAGGAGATGGAATTTTTCGCTGAAGTCTTGCAGGAAAAATGCGCCTTCGCCGAAAACTTCGATGAAATGTTTTACATTTTGCTTTGCAGCGAAGTGAATTATTTTTCTGAGCATCCGCAGCTTATTTTAATGCACGCGTTTTCCACATATCATGATATGGGGGCTTACGACAAAGTGTTTTATAAAAGCGTTTTTTCGTTCCTTTCGGAAAATCCTCCGCCGGATTTCACTTTGGGCTTCGGTGATGCGAAGGATATTTTCATAAAATGGGTTTCCGTCCTGGCGATTACTTTTTTGTTCATTGGAAAGCATCGTAACTTTCCGCCGGAATGGCGCGATTTTTTCGTTTCGACGGTTTACGAATTCATAGAATGCGGCACGAAAAGTTGTGTTTAAAGTTTGCGTCGAAATACCGCCGCAAACTTTAACTTCGAGTTTTCTGCGAAAACTCGCTTATCATACTGCGATTTTTTACTTCGTTGCAAAATCGCAGTTTTTAACAGTGAAGAAAGTTGAAACTTTCTTCACTGTTAAAAATTAAGGAACGTTAAAAGTTTACGCTAAAATGGCGCGTAAACTTTTATCAACACAAGTTTCCGTTGGAAACTTGCATATCAACCGCTGTTTCTTGCGAAACAGCCAAAAAGTCAAGAAGAATGTTTGAACTCTCTTCTTGACTTTTTAGGGAGAAAAATGGCATGAGGAAAATTTTTATCGCTTCGCTGGCAATCGCCGTGATTTCGGTTTTTGCCGCGAGCGCGCAGCAAGATGGCGAACAGGAAGATGTCGTCGTTCTTACCGTGGAACAAGCCGTTGACTATGCGATGGAAAACAGCCGCGATTTGAAAAGCAACGACATTGCGTTGCTCATAAGTGAACGGGCGAAAAAATATTCTTGGAATACTTTTTTGCCTGATATTCAGGCTAGTTTTACGGTCGCAAGAAGCACGGACATCGACTCGACTTTAGGCTCTGTGAATATGGGCAGAGGAATGCAACAACTTCCTCTATTGAGCGAGGAAGAAAAATTCCATTGGACTTTAGTGCCTAATGTTAGCGCTAGCCTTAATTTGACTTTGGCGCAAATCAAGGCAATTCAACAGGCGAAAGCCGAGTATGAAGGCGGAAAAATAACTTGGGAGCAGGGGCAAAAACAAATTGTTATGGGCATAAAAAAGTTATTTTATGGTCTTTTGCTTCAGCAGGAAAATTTGAAAATTCAAAGAACTTCATTAGAAAACGCGCGTCAACGCGCTGCCCAAGCGCAAGTCAATTTCAACAACGGTCGTATTCCGCAATTGCAACTTTTGAACGCACAGGTCACTTACGAAAACCAGCGTCCCGAAGTGGAAACCGCCGAGCGGAGTTTTAATCAACAGTTTGACACTTTCGCAGTTTTAATAGGAATGCCTGTGGGAACGAAAATCGAATTGAGCGGTTCGATAGAGCCTGAGTATGTGAATGTTACCACGGAAGAACTTTTGGAAAAATATGGCGAAAACAATTTGGAAATCCGTTCTGCTCAAAATGATATTGATGTTCAGAAAATACAGCTTTCTGCATTGAATTTGAGCAGCTACACTCCTGTACTTTCCATTGGTTATAATTTCAATCCTGCTGGAACTTGGTTGCCAGATTTGGATTGGTCAGATCAAGGGAGATTAACTTTTACTTTATTGTTCAATATTACGAATATGCTTCCGTTCAGTCAGACACGCCAAAATGCGAAAGCATTGAAAGATGGCATTTATGCGAATGAACTTCAACTGGAAAAAAAGCGTGAAGAACAAAAGGCGAATGTCCGCAAAGCCGTGGACACCTTGAATCAGGCGCGCGAGCAAATCGATTCGATGGGGCGCACCGTGGAATTGGCGCAACGTTCTTATGATATGTCGGTGAGTTCTTTCAACAACGGACGAATGGAATTGCTGGACGTGCGCGACGCGCAGACACAATTGAATCAGGCGATGCTCGGACAGTTACAAAAAAAGTTCGATTACATTTCCGCGCTGATGGATTTGGAATATGAACTTAACACGGATTTGTCCGAGTACAAAGAATGAATTTATTTGGTGCTTGACTTGCATCTTAATTTTAGGAGGAATGATTATGAAAATTATGACGAAAAATTTCAAGGCGTTCGCGATTACGTCGCTTGCAATTTTTGCGCTCGCGTCTTGTGCGAAAAAAGAAGCCGTCGCTGACGACAGTCAAGTTGAAACCGTTTACGCCGTGAACACTTACAAAACCAAACACGGCAATTTGGACAACTACCTTGAATTTGGCGGCGACGTGGGCGCGGTTTCCTCGGTGGCGGTTCTCCCCGATATGGCTGGAAAGATTTCCCAAAAATTGGTGAGCGTCGGTCAGATGGTGAGCAAAAATCAGACCATCGCCTATGTTGACGCGAGCCTTCCCGGTTTAAACTACAGTGCCAGTCCTGTGCGCGCTCCGATTTCAGGTCGCATCACTTCGTTCATACCGACATTGGGAACGCAAGTTTCGCAGGGCACCGTAATTGCGAACATAGCGCAGACTGATGATTTGGAAATAAAAGTGAGCATACCCGAACGCTTCATCAGCCGAATAACGATGGGGCAGGAAGCCGTGGTGACGTTCGACGCTTACCCCGGCGAAGAATTTGTCGCGAAGGTTTTTGAAGTAAGTCCTGTGCTTGACACTTCAAGCCGAACTATGAATGTGAAGCTCCGTTTGGTGAAACCTGACAGCAAGGTAAAAGTGGGAATGTATGCTAGAATTCGGCTTGTTACGGAAAGTAAGCAAGACGCGATTGTTGTTCCGACAAGCGCGATCATAAGCCGAGACGGAAAGCCGTATTTGTTTGTAATTTCTTCGCGCGGAAATCCTTCAAAAGTACGGCTCACTGCAATCGTGCAGGGAATTTCTGTTGACAACAAAACTGAAATCGTGCAGGGTATTTCCGCCGGCGATGAAATCGTAATCAAAGGACAAAATCTTTTGGACGATGGCGCGAACGTGAATATAATTTCAGTTACGGAGGATTAGTTAGATATGACATTTTCTGAACGATGTGTAAATAAACCCGTTACAACTCTGCTTATTTTTTTGACGGTAATCGGGCTTGGCATTTTTTGTACATTCCAACTTCCTGTTGATATGTATCCTGATATGGACTTGCCATATATGATTGTCTACACCAATTATACGGGCGCGGGTCCTGAAGAAGTGGAGCAAAGCGTCACTCGCACTTTGGAATCTTCGCTTTCCGGTTTGAATGGTCTTAAAACTTTGAGTTCGCGTTCTTCAACTGGAATTAGCATGGTGATTTTGGAATTTGACTACGGTACGAACCTTGATGTTGCCATTGGCGAAATACGCGACAAGATAGAACTTGTGCGTTCGTATTTGCCGGACGATGCGGATTCGCCTGTGACAATCCGAATGGATCCTTCGATGATGCCGATTATGGTTTTGGCGATGCGAGGAAACCGCACTCCGGAAGAATTGCGTGATTTTGCAGAAGACATTGTTGAGCCGCGCTTGGAGCAATTAGAGGGAATCGCTTCGGCGAACATAATGGGCGGCCGCGAAAGTTCAATCAATGTTGACATTCCGCGCGACCGTTTGGAAGCCTACGGACTTTCGATAAGTCAAGTGGCGCAGATGATTGGCGCGCAGAACATTCAGTCTTCGGGCGGCATCATTTCTTCTGGCGACACGGATTATACGATTAAAACAAGCGGCAAGTATCAAAGCATTGACGATCTCAAGAACACCGCGATTACTTACAAGGCGAGCACTTACGGACTTTCTGCGGGTGCGGAATTGAAGACGGTTTTGTTACGTGATATCGCCGACGTTTACGAAGGCTACAAAGACGAAGAGTCTCTCGCCAGCGTTGACGGCGAATCGTGCGTAATTCTTACAATTCAAAAACAGAGCGGCAAAAATTCCGTTACCGCCGCCGACAACGCGCGAAAGGCGATACCCACCATTTTGGCGAATCTGCCTCCGGACATTCAAATTACAGAAATTTACAACACTACCGACATCATCAAACAGACAATCAGTGAAGTTATAAATTCGGTTGTCACGGGTGCGTTGCTTGCGATTGCGGTTTTGTTTGTGTTCTTGCGTTCGTTCAAAAGCACGATTATCATCGGTCTTGCAATTCCAATTTCCGTAATGGTAACGCTCTTGTGTATGTATTTCAAAGGTCTTTCAATCAACATGATTTCTATGGCGGGCTTGCTTTTAGGAATTGGTATGTTGGTTGACAACTCAATCGTAGTTTTGGAAAACATTTACAGTTACCGTCAGCGCGATGCGAAGCCAAAAGTGGCGGCTGTTCTCGGTTCGCAGGAAATGGTCACTTCGATTACGGCGAGTACGCTCACTTCGGTTTGTATTTTCTTGCCTATGATTATGTTCAAAAAGAAATTGGGTATCATGGGGCAAATGTTCGACAGCCTTGCGTGGACGATTATTTTCTCGCTGCTGTGCTCGCTTGTTGTCGCCATCGCGCTCGTGCCGGTGCTTTGTTCAAGTTACCTTAAAATCGACAAGCTCAACGAAACCCAATCAAATGGAATATCTGGAAGCATAAACCTCGCGTTCAACAAGTTCTTCACGGGTCTGGACAATGTATATGCGAAAGGAGTCGCGTTCGTTTTGCATCACAAGAAAGTCTGCATCCTTGTTTTGGTGCTTTTGTTCTTCCTTTCGATTTTTGCCGTAAAGTTTGTTGGATTTATTTTTATGCCCGAGTCCGCTTCGGACAGCGTTACAGTTGAATTGGAATTGCCGCAAGGAACTCCGCTTGAAGTGACGGACGAAACTGCCAACGCTTTCCGCGAAACCGCCATGCGAGATTTGCAAGGCGTAAAATACGCTCTTGTTATGGTAGGCGGCGAAGGAATGCAGGCGGCGAGCAGCGGTTCCAATAGCGCGAGCGTTGTTTTCTCGCTTTACAAAGTTGGCGAACGGCAGCCAGGATGGGACAACGAAATTAGCGCGAAGAGAAAGCTTCGTAAATATTTTGATTCGTTCCCAGGCGTTGATATGAGTTTCGGTTCTAATATGAACAGCGCGGGTAGCAACGACATCAGCGTGGACATAAAAAGCGACGACTTGGATTTGGTTCGCTCCACCGCGTCGCAAATTGAAAAACTTCTCAAAGAGCAGGGCAAAGATTTGGTTACGGAAGTTTCCAATGAGCAGGAAGACGGACTTCCCCAGGCGGAAATTTCAATCGACCGCGCCAAGATGTACGAATTCGGCTTGAACATTTATAACGTTGGTTCTGAAATCTCTGCGGCAATCAACGGAACGACTGCAAGCCGCTACACCAAAGACGGCGACGACATTGACGTTATCGTTCGATTTGCTGAAAAAGACCGAGCGAAGCTCAACGACCTTGACCAGATTTCCGTCGTCAATTCGCAAGGAATGCGCATTCCGCTTTCCAGTTTTGCGCACTACGATGCGACGCTCGCTCCTGTTACGATTTATCGCGAAGACCAGTCGCGAATTATTCACATTACGATGAATCCAGTTGAAGGGCTTTCGCTTGACGAAGTGCAGAACGGCATTAAAAAATTGATCAACGACAACATTCCTCCAGATGAAAATGTCATCATAAACTATTCGGGCGCTATGGACGATATGATGGAAGCCGTCGTGAACTTTGGTTTGATAATCATAATGGCGGTTGTTTTGGTATTCGTCGTAATGGCGAGCCAATTCGAATCGCTCGGCGACCCGTTCATCGTTTTGGTTACAATTCCGCTTTCGTTCATCGGCGTTATGGCGATTTACGCATTGAGCGGAGAGCAGTTGAGCGTCGTTACGATTATGGGTATGCTGGTTTTAGTCGGAACGATTGTGAACAACGGCATCGTTTTGGTTGACTACACGAACTTGCTGCGAAAGCGCGGGCTTGGTTTGGAAGAAGCGTGTATCGAAGCGGGAAGAAACCGTCTGCGACCAATCTTGATGTCAACACTCACGACCGTAATTTCGCTTGTTCCAATGGCGTTCTTTCCTGGCGAAGGTTCGGCTTCAATGCAGCCAATCGCGCTTACGGTTTTTGGCGGAATGACGTTCGGTTCGCTGATGACGCTTTTCTTGATGCCGACGGTTTACTACATCTTCAACAATTCCAAAATCCGCAAGGCAGAGAGGAAGGATGCGCGTCAGAAAAGAAAGCTTGCGCGCAATCAAATGCGTCTTGAGTCAAGGGCATAGAATCAAGACGGTGCGACTCGCGTTTAGAACACAGCCGCGCCGCAATATGCTGTTTTGCAAGAAGCCGCCGAAAGAGGCGGCGAGCAATCTAGGAGATATGATAAAAACGCCGCTAAAATAGCGCGGCATTTTTATCATGACAAGTTTGTAAAGTCGCGTTGCTATTTTACAAACTTGCTTATTGACTTGTGCGCGCGCAACAAGTTGCTTGACGCGCACGCTAAAAAGCCAATCGCGATTTTTAGAAATCGCCCTTGACTTTTTATGGGAGGTTTAAAATTGACGCTGAAATAGCGCGTCAATTTTAACTTCGAGTTTGCGTCGCAAACTCGCTCATCACACTGCGATTTTTCATTTCATTGCAAAATCGCGTTTTCAACATTCTCGGAAACTGATGTTTCCTGCGATGTTGAAAATTTATAAGGACATTTAAAGTTAGCGTCTGAAATATCGCCGCTAACTTTAATTTCGAGTTTGTTTGCACAAACTCGTTTGTTGTACTTGACTGCTTGCGCAGTCGAAATTAAGTTCCTCGGAAACTGAAGTTTCCTGCGGACTTAATTTTTAAAGGAGAAAATTTTATGAGCGAAGAAAAAGAAAAGAAAAAGGAAGCGACAGACGCGATGCGCCGTGTGGAAATAATTTTTTCTCAGGCGGTGGAAGAAGACATTTTCGAGGGCTTTAAAAAGCAGAAAATTGGCGGACACTACAGCAAAATTTCTGCCGTTACTGGCGCGGGCTTTAGCAACCCAAAATTTGGCGATGCGATTTGGCCGCAGCTGAACGAAATGATAATCGTCTATTGCAAAAAAACCGAGGCGGAAAAAATCATCGGCTTCGTTAAGACGCTTCGAAAAAAATATCCTGTCGAAGGAATAGCATGTTTTGTTTCCAAGGCAAAGATAAAGTAGGCGACAAAAAAGAGCCTGGCTTCAAAATGACGGCAGGCTCTTCTTGCAATCCTTACGGCAAGGAAAACTTATGCTTTCCACAGCCCGTGAAGGTTGCAATATTCGTAGGTCGCCACGAGACTTTCGCCTTGCGCCAAAAGGAATTCCGCTTCCGGCTTTTCTCCGGGCTTGAGATGCTTTACTTGGCAACCGTTCGTCGTTTCAATTGCAATCCACTGAATGTAGTGCTCCGCCGCCATCGGGTGTTCTACAGAGCCGACTTTGACTTTGATCAAATTTCCATTCACCTCAAAAACTGGAACATGCTTTTCTGTGGCCGCATCGGTAGTTCCGGGAATCAACTCCGTCATTGTCTCGCCGCAACAACTCGGAACCATGCCTGAATCCTTGAGCATCATGACCAAATTTCCACACTGTTTGCAAATGTAGAATTTCATAAAAAAACCTCCTTATAAATAAGCGAGTTTGCGACGCAAACTCGAAGTTAAAATTGACGCGCCATTTCAGCGTCAATTTTAAACCTCCTTTTGCTTTCAGCAACGAGCGAATCTTCAGATTCGAGAATTGCTGAAAAAGTCGTTTCGCAATGGAATGAGAAACGACAATTGATGAAACAGTTTGCAACGCAAACCGTAGTTAAAATCGGCGACTAAAATCAGTCGCTAATTTTAAGTGCATATTTTCAGCTGTGCCTTACTTTTAAGATAAAAAATTTATTTGGCAAAGGCAATGATTTTAAAAAAATTTGAAAAAAATCTTTCTGCAATGGAATGATTCGCGACGAGCGCGTAGCGCGATGTTCCAAGCGGAAACGGCAATATGAATAGCGAGTTTTTGCAACAAACTTGAATTTTTTTTGTCTAATTTGTACCATAAAGCAAAAGATAAATAAGCGAGGATAAAATGGCTCTTTATCAAGATTTTTTAGTTGAAGACAGGGAATTCAATTCTTATGAAGATTTGAAGGCGCATTGTCGCTTGCGCGCTCCGCGCAATTTCAATTTTGCCTACGACATCGTAGACCGCTACACGATTACCGAACCGGGAAAGCGCGCTCTTGTCTGGTGCGACGACAACGGCGAAGAGCATTCTTGGACTTTTGAGGACATTTCGGCGGACTCAAAGCGCACCGCGTATTTTTTGGCTTCGCAAGGAATAAAAAAAGGAGACGCGGTTATGTTGATTTTGCGCCGTCGCTACGAATGGTGGTGGGCGATGATGGCTTTGTGCCGAATCGGTGCGATCGCCGTTCCTGCCACCGACCAGCTTTTGCAAAAGGACATCGAATATCGCACGAACGCCGCTCAAATCAAGATGATAATTTCCTATGACAATCCTGCGGTTCAAGGTGAAATTGAAAAGGCTCTTCCAAATTCGCCGACGGTAAAAAAACTTGTGACTGTCGGCGCGCCGCGAGAAGGCTGGATCGATTTCCATGCCGAAGTAGAAAAATGCGCGGCGGAATTTCCGCGTCCTGTCGGAGAAGCCGCGACCCAAAACGAAGATCCGATGCTGCTTTATTTTACTTCGGGCACTTCAGGCTATCCGAAAATGGTCTTGCACAATTTCCTTTATCCAATCGGGCACATCATCACTGCGAAATATTGGCACTGCGTCGTCGACAACGGCTTGCATCTCACGGTGGCTGAAACCGGCTGGGCGAAATCCACATGGGGCAAACTTTACGGGCAATGGATTTGCGGTACCGCGATTTTCGTTTACGATATGAACAGCTTCAAGCCGGACAAGATGCTTCAAAAGATTTCGCAATATGGAATCACGACGTTCTGCGCGCCGCCCACCGTTTACAGATATTTGATTCGGCAGGATCTGTCCAAATATGACATCGGATGTGTGGTAAGATTTTCCACGGCGGGCGAGGCTTTGAACGGCGAAGTTTACAACAAGTTCATCGAGCAAACGGGAAAGAAAATTTACGAAGGCTACGGACAAACAGAATCGACAATCATTTGCGGAAATTTTATGGACGCGGTTGTGCGCCCTGGCTCGATGGGACGACCTTCTCCAGTTTATGATGTAGAAGTCGTGAACGCGAGCGGAAAGCCGGTTCCAGCGGGCGAAGTCGGCGAACTTGTAATTCACTTGAAAGACGGTCATCCATTTGGCTTGCTTTCGGGCTATTACCACGATGTCGTTCTCACCGCGAACGCATTCGACATGGGCGTGTATCACACGGGCGACACAGTTTATATGGACAAGGACGGCTATGTCTGGTTTGTGGGTCGCAAAGACGACATCATAAAATCTTCTGGCTACAGAATAAGTCCGTTTGAAGTGGAGTCAGTTTTGCAGCAACATCCCGCCGTAATGGAATGTGCCGTCACGGGAATCCCGGATGAAAAGCGCGGGCAGGCGGTCAAGGCCACGATTGTGCTTTCGCCTGGCTACGCCGCGAGCCATGAGCTGGAAGTGGAACTGTTCGATTTCGTAAAGCACGAGACCGCGTTGTATAAATGCCCGCGCGTAATAGAATTTGTCGAGGAACTTCCAAAGACAATCAGCGGAAAAATCCGTCGCGTGGAAATCCGCGAAAAGGACAAAGGGCTTGATGTGGAAAATGTCAAGCAGGAATTTTAATTTCGAGTTTTCTTTGAAAACTCGCTTATTTAATCGCAAGCCTTTTGCTTGCTAACGATTTTTCGATTCGCTGCAAAATCGCGTTTTCAACAGTTTCCGAATTTTATAATTTGCTCACTGTTGAAAATTTAGCGGACGAATTAGACCGATTTGGAAAGAAAATTTTTTCTCATTTTTCGCGAATTATAAAAGAATGCCCTCACGCATTTTTCGTTGCCAAGGAAAAATCGCTCTAAACATAGATTATCTCTTGACAATTTTCTCGCATATCTATACAATATTTTGCATAAATATGCAAAAGCGAAAATTATAATTTCGCTCGCGGCTTTTTATATTAGGAGATAATCAAAAATGGCCGCTGAAATGGCGTAGCCATTTTTGATTGACAAGTTCGCGCTTTCGCTCGAACTTGCATATTTTATTTGTGCGCGTTGCGACAACTTGCTTAACGCGCACGCTGACATTTCATTCACAGAATTGAAATTCCGCAAATGAAATGTCATAGGAGAATATCATGGCAAAAGAAAAAGTAATTTTGGCTTATTCGGGCGGACTTGACACTACCGTCATCATTCCGTGGCTCAAGGAAAACTACGACTACGACGTAATCGCCATTTGCATTGATGTAGGGCAGGGCGATGATTGGGAGGCGATAAAATCGCGCGCGCTGAAAACCGGAGCGTCGGCTTGCTATGTCGTCGATGCGCGAAAAGAATATATCGAAGAATATTGTTGGCCCGCGCTCAAGGCGAACGCAATTTATGAGGACGAATATTTGCTCGGCACTTCCACGGCGCGTCCGCTCATCGGAAAAATTTTGGTGGAATACGCGAGGCAGGAAAACGCCGTAGCGATTTGCCACGGAGCGACTGGAAAGGGCAACGATCAAGTTCGCTTCGAGCTGGCGATCAAGGCTTTCGCTCCTGACATAAAAGTGATTGCCGCGTGGCGCGACGCGAAATGGACGCTCGATTCTCGCGAGGCGGAAATCGAATATTTGGAAAAACGCGGACTTGAAGTTCCGGCGAAAAAAGATCAGTCGTACAGCCGAGACGAAAACATTTGGCATCTTTCCCACGAAGGCTTGGAGTTGGAAAAAGTGGAAAACGAGCCGAACTATCGCCACATGCTGCAGAACACGACAGTTCCCGAAGACGCGCCTGAAAACGGCGAATATGTTCAAATTGATTTTGTCAAAGGAATTCCTGTCGCGCTCAACGGCAAGAAAATGGACGCACTCGAGCTTCTTACGGAATTGAACAAAATCGGCGGGCGCAACGGAATCGGACTCGTGGACATTTGCGAAAACCGATGCGTCGGAATGAAAAGCCGTGGCGTGTACGAAACTCCTGGTGGAGCGATTTTGTATTTCGCGCACAGGATGATGGATCACATTTGTCTAGACCGCGACACTTACCATTACAAGCAGGAAGTGGCGATCAAAGTGGCGGAATTGATTTACGATGGAAAATGGTTCACGACGCTTTTCGATTCGCTGATGGCGTTCGTTGACAAGACGCAGGAAACTGTAACCGGCTGGGCGAAAGTCTTCCTGTACAAAGGTCAAATTCGCGGCGCGGGTTCTTCGTCAAAGTACAGCCTCTACAACGAAAGCATCGCCAGTTTCAAAACTGGCGACTTGTACGACCACAAGGACGCGCAAGGCTTCATCACGCTTTTCGGCTTGCCGCTGAAAGTGCGCGCGATGATGGAACAGGAAGTGGGCGAAGGTCAGGCAATCAAAGAAAGCAAAAGCTTCAAGACGCGCCCGACAGAATAACGCCTTATTTTTCAGCAATTAGCGGATCTTCAGATTTGAGAATTGCTGAGAATGCAACTTCGCGATGAAACTCGCCTATTCACCGTTGCTTCTCACTTCGTTGCGAAATAACTGTTTTTAACAGTTCGAAAGTTGATGCCTTTTTAACTGTTAAAAATAAGGCGCGTTTAAAATTTTCATCGGAAATGTCGCCGACAATTTTAACTTCGGATTTTCTGCTAAAGCTCGCTTATTATATTTTTCTGCTCGCGAGGACGAATTGAGCGCCGCAGGAAGCGTCAGTTTCCACGGACGCTTGATTCGTGCGGAGGGGACATGCCCCGACGCTTGCCTAGTAATAAAGAGAACACAACCCGACTGCGATACCTTATGGGACAACACATCACGACGCTTGTGTCGAGGCTGTTGATTTTGAGGAGTGTATTTGATTTGAAAGCTTCAGGAAATTTGCTCGACTATTTGTTTTGGCGCGGCGACATTACTTTTGAGCAAAGCGGGTTTTGCGAAGTGGACGCGCTTGTTTTGTGCCAACTTTCATATTTGAATTTCGACGGACTTATTTCGGAAAGTTTGGATAAAAAAGAAAGGCTCGCGCTGGGCGAACTTTGGGATAAATTTTCCGCCGCGCCGGATTTCAAAGAACGCTGCGATTTGGGTGCGATGATTTCCGAACTCACAGTGCAGCTTTTGGAAATTTGCGCGAAGAGCGCACGTTTTAAAAATGTGGAGGCGGCGGCGTTTGTCAACAAAATTGACTTGGAAAACGAAGAGCAGTTTTGCGCGATGACTTTTTTCAAATCCGCTTCAAGCAAAAATCCGTTCGTGGCTTTTCGAGGCACTGACGATACGATTGTCGGCTGGAAAGAAGATTTAAATTTGGCTTCAAAAATTGTTCCGGCTCAACGCGACGCGCTCGAATATCTTTCCTTCGTGGCGAAAAATACTTCCTCGAAAATTTTTGTCGGCGGACATTCCAAAGGCGGAAATCTCGCGATTTATTCGGCTGCGTTTTGCGAGGCGAAATTCAAAAGGCGCATCGAACGCGTCTACAATTTTGACGGACCTGGATTTTCTGAAAGCATGATTCAATCTAAGGAAATGCTTTCGCTCGTTGGCGCGATTCGTTCGTTCTTTCCGAAATTTTCGATTGTCGGGCGTCTCTTCCGCCATTCAGGTGAATATCAAGTCGTGGAAAGCGAGGCTTTCGGCATAATGCAACATGAGCCGTTTTCGTGGCATATCGCGGCAGGCAAATTTGAAACGATAGACGATTTTGACAAGGCGAGCGAAATTTTTTACAAGACTTTCAATGAATGGGTGGAAGAACTTTCGAACGAGCAGCGCGAGCTTTTCGTGGAAACTTTGTTCACAGCGATTTCCGCTTCCGGCGCGCGCACGAACAGCGAACTTGAAAAAAATTGGTTCAAAAACGCGATGGCGATTTTAAAGGCGATGGGAAAAATCGACAAAAAAACTCGCGAAGAAGTTTCGTCGATTTTAAAATACTTTGTCGACATCGCGGCGCACAATTTGGTCCATGAATAAATTGTGCGCTCAAATGGAAGAGCCTTCCGTTTGAGCGACTTTCGCGGCGTATTCGTTCGCTTTTAAAACCGCGTCATAAAGGCTCACGCCATTTTTTATTTGCGCGATGCAAATTCCCAAATGCGCGTCTCCGCAGCCAATTGTGGAAATGACGTTCGCCGAGAATCCCGGAACTTTTTTTCCGCAATTCGCGCCGCGTTCGAAAATGTACGCGCCTTCTTTTCCAAGCGTCAAAATCAAATCGTTTTCGCAAAGCGCGCTCAAATGCGCGGCGGCTTCTTCAAGAGAATCTTTTCCGCTCAAGTCCAACGCTTCCTGTTTGTTCAAATGCAAAATCGGTTTCAGCGCGAAAATTTTTTCGAGCAAATTTTTCTTTATGAAATTTACTCTGGAAGTCGGATCGAAAAATATTTTAATCTCACGTCCTGATTTTTGCGCTTCGAATTTTGCGCGCGCTATAAAATCGATTTCGTTTTCTGCGGCGGCTTCTTCCATTTCCAATCCGGAAAAATAAATCGAATCGATTTTGCGAAAATTTATTTTCGCGAAAAATTTTTCGTCGAAAACATATTCGGCTTTGTGCGAGCACAAAAACGCGTGCTCGTTTTTTTCGTTGACGAGGCAAACGCAAACGCCGTTTTCCTGTCCTGCGATTTGTGCGAAAATCGGAATTTTATTTTTGGCAAATTCGGATTTTATGAATTCGGCATACGCGCCTTTTTCGCCGACGGGCGAGCATAAAATGAAGGTGCTGTTTTGGCTTTGCAAAGCGCGCGCCACGTTGAAAGCGGTTCCGCCAATGGACATTTTTTCATCGTGAAAATTTACGTCCTCATCCGCCTCTGGAAATTTTTTAACGTGAACAATCAAATCTACGCAAGTCGCGCCAATCACCAAAGTTTTCATTTTTCTTCCCTATAAAAAAAATCACATCAAGCGAAGTCGGGATTTTTTCGCAAAAAGTTTTCTCCGCTTCGGTCGAAATGACATGCTAACAAGAATTTATTTTACAATTTTTTTGAAAAAAAATAAAGACAAAATTGAAATTTGCTGATATAATGGAAATATGAACGATTCTACAATTATGAACAATTCCCCGGTGGGACAGCACATTCAGGCATTTTCTAATTCAGGAGCTGTTTCCTACTTGATGTTCAACAAGCAGAAAATTCAGCTTGTGGCGAAAATCACGATTGGTCGCGACACGGACAACAGCGTTGTCATTGACAACAAGCTCGCGAGCCGCCATCACGCTCTCATCCAAAAAATAAAGGAAGATTATTTTTTGAAAGATGAGAATTCCACGAATGGAACTTTTTTGAACGACAGAAAAATTCCTGCCGGAAAATATGTGAAGCTTTCTCGTGGCGACAAAATCACAGTAGGCACGGCGAACCTGGTTTTCGGCTGATAATGATGTCTTTCCTAAAATTGCAGTTTTGGGAAAAGTTAAATTTTTTTGAAAAACATTTTGGATTCCACGCAAGATTTCTTGGAAAAAATTCGCGCCTACTCTTTGCAAAGAAAGCTTCCTTCGGCGCAAAAAATTTCTTCGCTTGCAAAAAAAACTGTTTCAGTTTTGCGCTCGGAAAATCTCGCCTATCGTCCCGCGCTCACTTTGAAAGGGGAAGTAGGCGCGGGCGGACTTTTGGATTTTCGCGGACAGAAAGAAATTCCTTGCATCGTAGTTCCGGACATTCACGCGCGCGCGGATTTTGTCTTCAACATTCTGAATTTTATTTTGCCAAAAAAAATTTCAGGATTGCGAAATGACATTCGCATTGCGGAGGCTTTGAGCGAAGGTGAAATTCGCGTCGTGCTCGTCGGCGACTTGCTTCATTCGGAGGCGCAGAATTACGAGCGATGGCTTTTGGCTTACGATGAATTTCTGCAAGGCGATTTTGCGGGCAAGTCGATGAAAGAAGAAATGCGCGAAGGGCTTTCGGCGTTGATGGCGGTGATGGAATGCAAATGCCGTTGGCCAGAAAATTTTCATTGTTTGAAGGGAAATCATGAAAACATAAAAAACGAAAATGGAGACGGAAATTTTTCGTTCAGGAAATTCGCGCAGGAAGGCGAAATGGTGATGCGTTTTATGCAGGCTCATTACGGAGACGAAGTTTTGGACGCGATTTACGATTTTGAAAAGTCATTGCCGCTCGCTTTTTGCACGAACAATTTGTTCGTTTCGCACGCCGAGCCGCTCGAGCCTTTGAGCGAAGAAGCCGTGATAAACGCGCCGTTTTTTGCCGAAGTTATTTTGGCTTTGACTTGGACCGCGAATGACGAGGCGAGTTCGGGAAGCGTAAGAAAAATGCTGAAAACTTTTTGCAAGCCAAAAGACAAGAACATACATCCCGCCTATATTGGCGGGCATCGTCCGGTGAGAGGCAAATTCAATTTGCGGCAAAATGGATTTTATGTCCAATTGCACAATCCGCTTGAGCAGAATGTCGCAGTCGTCCGCGCCGACAAAACTTTTGAACCGGAAACACAAATTGTTTCTGTCGAAAATTCGGAATGAAAATTCAAAAGGAAAACTCAAATTTAAATTTTGAATTTGAGGCAAATTAAATATTGAAAAATGAATTGAGTTGATATAATGAGGAATGATAAAAATGTTCGCAAGAATTTTTACGATTTTGCTCGCACTGCTCGCAAATCGTTGCGCGGACTTTTTTATCTAAAAGTTTGCATCGCAAACTTTTTATTCAACGCGTTTTTCATTTCATTGCAAAACGCGCTAAATTTTTTTCTGTCGTTGAAACAACAGAAAAAAATTTATTAGGAGAAGTGTATGGCGGAAATTCCACGGACAATCGGCAAGTACAAAATCCAGGAGCAAATCGCACAAGGCGGAATGGGCGCGATTTACAAGTCGGTGCATCCTGAATTGAAGCGCACGATTATCATAAAAAAAATGACGATTCGGGGAAACGCGCTCGCTCGCGAACAATTTTTGAAGGAAGCGCAAATTTTGCTGGACATGCAAAGTCCGTATATCGTGCATTTGTTCGACTATTTTTCCGAAGGCGGCTACCGCTATATCGTGGAAGAATTCGTGGAAGGGCTTGCGCTTGACAAGTTGATAAAAAAGCAGACCGCGCTTTCTCCGCAAGTCGCGATGCTGGTTTTGCAGGACGCTTGCTTTGGACTGCGTTTTGCGCACAACAAAAAAATCGTGCACCGCGACATCAAGCCCGGAAACATTCTTATTTCCAGGCGTGGCGAAATCAAGATTACGGATTTCGGAATCGCGAGCGACAGCGATGAAAATGAAAAAGAAAAGGGCGTCATGCTCGGTACTCCAAGTTATATGCCGCCGGAGCAGTTCAAGAACACGAGCGCGGTTGACCAACGCGCCGACATCTACGCGCTCGGCGTGATGCTTTACGAAATGGTTACAGGAACAAAGCCTTACACGGCGAACACTCCCGACGAAATGTACGAAAAGGCGAGAAAAGGAAAATATATTTCGCCGAGAAAAATCGACAAAAACATTCCGCGCGAAATCGACCGACTCATTAAAAAAATGATGAAGCCAAAGGCAAGCCGCCGTTTCAAGAGCGTCGAGCCGATAATTCGCATCGTAAAAAAATATCTCAAGAATTACGACACGCACTCCATTCGAGTGGAAGTGGCGAAGATGGTAATTTCCACGAAACCGCTCAAGGCGGCGCAGTTCAAAAAACGCCGCGACATTTGGAAAACGATTTTCGTAGCGCTTCTAACGGCGGGCGTTTTGTGCTTCGGCGGATATTATCTTTGGAAAGCCGGATTTGTCCACAGGACAATCTTGCGCAATTGGTACACGCCCGTTTCGATTTCGATGAAACTTCCGCAAAGCACCGCACCCGCAAGCGACATAAAGGCGCGCGCGATTTTTTTTACGAACGGAAATCAGATTGACCAAGTGGAAAATTCCGAGAGGCTTTTTGAAGAAGGGACGGTCGCAAAAAAAGGCGTTGTTTCCGAGCGGCTTGGCTCGAAGGAACGCAGTTACAAGATTAAGCCAGTCTTTCTCAAGCATGGAATGTACCGAGCGAAGGTCGTAGTTGGTTCTTATGTTTGGTGGGAAAATTTTGAAGTCGCGCACGATGAAAAAATTCTCGACATAAATTTGCACGCCGACGAGAGTCGCCCGATCACGATTTCAATGACGGC
This sequence comes from uncultured Treponema sp., assembly GCA_910584475.1. Classification (GTDB taxonomy): domain Bacteria; phylum Spirochaetota; class Spirochaetia; order Treponematales; family Treponemataceae; genus Treponema_D. The sequence goes on along the minus strand of CAJUBD010000019.1, from coordinate 5,352 downwards.
GTTCGACGGCAAGACAGGGACGGATCTCACGAGCAAAACTAATTTCACGGTTTTGTATGGCGGCAATTGGGTTTCGCTCAACAAAGTTCCGCGCGAAAAATTCAATTCGGCGACAGTGTGGAAATTCAAAGCCAGCCTCGAAGGATATGAAGACGAAGTTTATTCGCTTTTGATTGATTGGTATCAAGACACAGTTTCAATCCGCGCGGAACTGTTTGAATTGGAAAAATGATTTTATGCGGAAAGGAATCAGGCGCAGGTAAACTAGAATGGAAATATGAGGCACTGGCGTGAATGTATTTTCCGCGCAATAAATTTAGGCCCTTTGCGTTGTTGATTTTAAATGTTCGATTAAAAATTAAGTCCGCAGGAAATCTCAATTTCCGAGGAACTTAATTTCGCCCGCGCGAAGCGGCAGGGACGAGAACGGTACGACCTGCAATCAACTCCGCGAATACATGAACAACCGCTATGGGTTCGCGCCGAAAAACAGCGCGGCGGCTTTTTTGTATACGTGTCCGTTTTTCCACATCATGTTTGTTTCGCCGCAATTACCTGCCTTGTCAATATCTTCGGAAGAAGTCTCTGTAATTCTGAACAAGAGCGCCGTAAACGCGATGGAAAACATTGCAGAAATGGCCATTCTTCAGAGCGAGAAAGTTGCCTTGCAGGAGATGGTTACTGCTAATAAACTTCCGGGAAATAAGCAGGTTTCATACATTGAAGACTTGCCTGTAAAGGGACCAAAATATAATCCATGTCCGGATCCAAGCCCATATGCCAAGAATGCAGTCGAGATTATTGAAAATAATAATCAGTTCGTATGGAACGAACCGGAAGCAAAATGGCTTTCGCCGGATGGTTCAAGAAAGATTTGGTATGATAACGGCTGGAAATATCAAGATGGCAAAAAGGAAATTGTTAAAGAATTCTCTGTTTATGACAAATATTCAATGGTTCAAGGTATTACCCCAACTTTGAAGGGCACAAATAAATCCTTTATGAATGGACATCATGGAATTCAATCTAAATGGGCAGAAGAAAATCTTGGCGCTTATTATAATAAAAAACAGGCGCCTGCAATTCTATTAAGAGATACATGTAAGGATACTCCTCATCAAACATTAACAGCTTTACAAACGCAACGCAAGAAAACAGGTTCATATTTTGAACAACGAGAATACTTTAAAACTGATTGTAAAACTTTAGGAATCCCTGATGAAATAAGAGATTTATATCTGCAAAAATCAGACTTATATTTTCACTCCATATACAATAAAATGTTGTCTGATGAAAACTTATCCAAAACTGAAGTCGATTCAATATTTGAATTTAATTTGATAAAAAATTAAGAGGTATAATTATATGGCAGAGAAAAATGATTATGTAAAACTATTAGGTGCTTATTACCAGCGAGATAATCCATTAGTAAAACAGCAGTATGAAGATTTTACAGCAAGTGAACGTCCAGCACTTTTACTAAAGAAATTATATGATTCCATTCCAGAAATTGAAAAGAACTTTAATCTTATACTCCCCCACGAATACAAGAATTTCATCGCGGCTGACAGTGCATGGGGCTTATATGGAAAAGAAAATGACTTCCGGGTTTATGATGAAAAAGAAATATATGAATTCAATTATATCGGCAGGCTTAAGGGAAATTCTTCTTTAGAAGAAATGCATGATTATTTTATTTTTGGGCAAGATGAAGGAGATTGCAGTTATTTCTTTGACCCATATAACAAATTGGGATATGGAACAGAATCTGTCTGGAAAATTGACAGAACGGCTCTTAGGGATGGAACAAAATGGTTTGATTTAATTTCTGAGAATTTTTATACCTTTACGGAAGATTATGTGAATAAAAAAGAACAGGACCAAAACTATGTTTTTAATCTAAAATGGAAAAGTAGCAATGCTCTGACAGATGATTATGTTCATTATCTTGAAAACCGGTGTGAACAGCTTCTTGAAGATAAAAAAAGATTGCAAGAAACACTGGGGCACTTAAAAGAGTTTACTGAAAGGATGAAAGAACGCTATGAAGTTTTTCGTACAAAGGATTTTGAGAATGATGAATGCTTTAATTATATAAAAAACAATGAAGAATTGTTTTTTAATAATATGCCGCTTATATATTTACTTTATATAATTATAAAAGAAGGGGATATTTTTTTGCGCAGTAACAAAGTAACTTTAGAATTTCTATCTGATCTTCTTGAAAAGCATAATAAATTTCTTGAAAAAAAGAAAATGTTTGCTTTTTATTACAATGAAAGATCGCTTTTATCAGCTGGTGATATATTAGCCTGGGATTTATTCTTTATCGACCCGACAAACAAACTTGGAAATGGTTCCGATGCAATCTACATAATAAGCTCCAAATCCACAAAGCTGGAAGAAGCCTGCTATGTCGCCAAGGACATCGTGGATCTGTTCCGAATCTTCGCAGAGGGCGGGGAACTGAACACAACGCCGATAGGCAAGACAAAATAAAGCGCGGAGAAGCATGACAATGACACGGGAGCAGAACAGGTTATACCAGTATCTTATTGCCGTAGCCGAAGACGATGACAATGAAGACTGTCTGAGGTTGCAGAAAAGGAAACTTGTAGAGAAGCAGAAAGACTCCGACTTTATGGAATACTCTCTTGTTGAAGCACATCTGAGAAGAATTTCAGAACGCAAAAACGACAGGTCAGTCCCCGTAGAAACGACAGTTCTCAACGAGTACAACCTGAAGACCGGCAGCAATCTGGAAAATGCGACAATAAGGTACGGAGCATATTCGGATGAGCTGACACGGGCATATCATGCGACCGCCCTTACAATCGGTGCGACAGTCTATTTCAGTACAAAAGCATACAAGCCGGAGACAGAGGAGGGGAGAAAGACGATCGCCCATGAGCTCACCCATGTGGCTCAGCACAGGAACCGCCCGCTCGCCGACAACCGCACGAAGGAGGAGCTTGAGGCGGAGGCGGAAGCGGCGGAGAAAAAGGAGGGAATGGAAGAAGACCCCTATGTCCTCCTGCGTGTCGGAATGATCTTCTCGAGCGATTTTTTCAGCGCGTACAATGCCAAAGGCGAACGCGAATGGAAAGCGTGGGCTAAAATGGGCGCGCTCGGACAGGACATGGAAACCTACGCGCTTTATTGCAATGCCGCGTTCACGAAAAGAAAGGCTCTTTCAATTTTGACGGCGACAGTAAATTTGTGCACGAAAAAGGCCGCCGAAGATTCCGAGGAAACATTGTGCCCGATGATGCTCATGGCGTTGTCGCTCGCGTAGAGGACGACCTTTATCGGTGCAGATTGCCGCCATTTCCCAAGAAGCACATCCGCCGTGTGCCCTCAAGTTTTCGAATTTGATTTCGCTTTGCCAATTTGCCATTTACTGTGATTTTTCGCTTCGTCGCAAAATCGCGTATCGTCTACTACTTGCTATTCATTGGCTGATAGCTATTATACTCTAAACTGCCACGCTACTTGTAACTTGTCGGATTGTATGCTACACTGTGCTCGTTCTTTAACTTTCAGCAACGAAGAAAGCGTCAACTTTCAAGTTGCTGAAAAAATCGTTTCGCAATGAAATGAGAAACCGTCAGCAAGCCAGAGGCTTGCGACTAAATAGGCGAGTTTTCGCCCTGAGTAAAATTATGGTAAAATGTTTTATTGACAGAGGCAATATATGTACAATGTAAATTCTCCTCACGCCGAAGATTTCATTGATGACGCGGAAATTCTTGAAACGCTGGACTACGCGCAAAAGCATAAAAGCGACCGCGCGCTCGTAGAAAGTTTACTTGAAAAGGCTGCGCTTTGCAAAGGACTTTCGCATCGCGAGGCGGCGGTTTTGCTTGAATGCGACATTCCCGATTTGAATGAAAGGATGAAGTCGCTTGCACGGGAAATAAAGCAAAAATTCTACGGCAACCGAATCGTGCTTTTCGCGCCGCTTTATCTTTCGAACTACTGCGTTAACGGTTGCACTTATTGTCCGTATCACGCCAAGAACAAGCACATTCCGCGCAAAAAGCTTTCGCAGGAAGAAATTCGCGACGAAGTGATCGCGCTGCAGGACATGGGACACAAGCGGCTCGCGCTGGAAACTGGCGAAGATCCCGTGAACAATCCGCTTGAATATGTTTTGGAAAGCATCAAGACAATTTATTCGATCAAGCACAAAAACGGCGCGATTCGGCGCGTGAACGTGAACATCGCCGCGACGACCGTGGAAAATTATTCCAAGTTGAAGGATGCTGGAATCGGCACTTACATTTTGTTCCAAGAAACTTACAACAAAAGGGCTTACGAAAAGTTGCATCCGACTGGACCGAAATCAAATTATGCCTATCACACCGAGGCGATGGATCGCGCGATGGAAGGCGGAATTGACGACGTGGGCTGCGGCGTTTTGTTCGGACTGAATTTGTACCGCTACGATTTTGTCGGGCTTTTGATGCACGCCGAACATTTGGAGGCGACCAAGGGCGTCGGCCCGCACACAATCAGCGTTCCGCGAATTCGCGCGGCGGACGGAATCGACCCTGCGAATTTTCCTGACGCGATTGACGATGAGACTTTCGCGAAAATCGTCGCCTGCATTCGAGTCGCCGTGCCGTACACCGGAATGATTGTCTCCACGCGGGAATCTCAAGTAACGCGCGAAAAAGTCATCGAACTCGGCGTTTCGCAAATTTCAGGCGGCTCGCGAACGAGCGTCGGCGGATATCGTGAAGCGTCGCGCCCTGACGACACCGTTCAGTTTGACGTGAGCGACACGCGCACGCTCGATGAAGTCTTGAATTGGCTCATGAGGCTTGGCTACGTTCCGAGTTTTTGCACGGCTTGTTATCGCGCTGGTCGTACTGGCGACAGGTTTATGTCGCTCGTCAAATCCGGTCAAATCGCGAACTGCTGTCACCCGAACGCGCTTATGACGCTCAAGGAATATTTGGAAGACTACGCTTCGCCCGAGACGAAAAAAATCGGCGACGAACTTATCGCTCGCGAACTTTTGACGATTCCCAACGAAGCCGTCCGAAAGCGCGCCGAACAATATTTGCAGGAAGAGGTGAACGGCAAGCGCGATTTCAGGTTTTGAAATTTGCGAGAAAGGTTAAGAATCCGCGATAAAATGTGTCGCAAACCAAATGTTCGCTTAAGAGTTTTCGCCTTGTTTTTTTAACTCTCGCACGGATTTTGACTTCAAGTTTTGTTCTTAAAGTTCAATTGTTGCGTTTGCCTGTTCGCGCAAATGAATTAAGCATCCAGCAGAAGAAAACTTTCCGCTTAATCCCATAAGAAATCCACAGGCTAAGCCTGTGGAGCGATAGAGGGTTACAC
>CAJUBD010000018.1 GCA_910584475.1 uncultured Treponema sp. | reverse complement strand
AATTTCCTGATTTTTTATTCAATGTCATTCAGAATATATAATGCGTTTGCCCTGTTGTCACCCTGTCCCAACCTTGTCTTTCAAAAAACGAATACGATTCTTTTTTCGTAATATGTTTCTCATCCTGCCTTGTAAAGGACAAAGAATAATCCATGCCGCCGAAATCAGAGTTTTCACAGCGGCCCGTTATTGATGTTACATTGCTGTCTTCATCGTACGCGTAAACAAACGCATGCTTTAATATCATGTTTGAATGAGGACTTCGCACAGAAAACCTGCCGTTTAAGATTTCATATTGCTCGACATTGCAAAGCAAATCATACGGCATTTCTTGAAAGTATCCGTCAATCAGAAAATATGGCGTCATAGAAAACAGGCTAAAGATTGTGTCGATGCTTATCTCGGAAGAATTCGCTTTTCTCATTGTGTTTGCATACAATTTATCAAGGCTTTTTTTCTCCAAGACATAAACATCATCGTTTATGGTGATTGAGTTGTTTCCAATAAATTTTATTTCATAAAGCGAACATATTTCCTTGCCATGCATAATCATAACTGAAATTGAATCTTGTTGCCGAAGAACTTGAACTTCAATTTCTTTTGAAATCCTGCCATCGTCGCTGCAATATTTTTCCAGCACATTTTTATTTTTCACAAAGTAACAGGTGCTTCTGACGGTCTCGTCTGTCCGATTGCCCTTTTCGACATATACACTTGACACTTTGTAAACAGCTTCAGAGAAAATATTGAAACTTGAGAACAAACATATTAAAAATACCGCGACTTTCTTCATACTGACTCCCAATAAAATATGCAAGTTTCCAACTGAATTCATTCGCTTTATGCTATTCACAAAATCAGAAATGCAAATGTTCTCCGCATTTATTGCACTATCACATCCTCGTACCATGTGCCAAGCAAGAGTCCGTCAGTATCGACATCATTTTTTATCCCATGAAAAATTTGTTGCTGGCTTGATTATATTTTTTGCGTCCTGCGGAAAAAGATTGGCACATAAAAACACAAATACCCACAAAAACATCTGACTCTTCTTCAATCTATTCTCCTAGTTTCCAGAAAATTGTCCTACAAAACTTCTTGTAAATATCGGTAAAATATTAGTGATTGCTTTTTCATCATAATTCAAAAATACCTCGCCCTTATAATACCACTTCTCAAAAAAAGAAACTTCGGCATTTACTATTTTTTCTAGACTAAAATACTACCCAAGAATATTGATACAAATATTCATAGCTAGATCTGACATATTCTCCTAACTCTTGAAACATCTTGTCAGTTAAATCTATAAATAAATTTGACATCTTGTAACATCCCTCAGCAATTCTTCTATATATATGATAGACTAAAAAATTTTTATTTTCGGCTTCTAATGTCAGCTTGAAATACAAGCCTTCTTCCTCACTTGTAATTTCTATCGTTTGAAGTAAATCTTCATTATATGTATATACAGCCTCATAATCATATATCAAGTCAGATTGACCTGTAGAAAAATGAAGATTTGCAAATAAAATAAAGTATTTTCTCTTATAATTTACCTCCTGTATAAATCCACAAGATTCAAAAAACTCATATCCACTATAAAGAAATATCGTTATTTTAAGAAATCCCAGAAAATCTTTAATGTTTACGTTATTCAAGACATCATTTTTCAACAGATAATAACTATCCTCTCGTAAAACAAATACATCTTCATTAATGCGAACCCTATTTCCATCAATAAACGAAATATTATATTCTTTCAGCAATTCATTATTTGATGATCCAAAATGACTCATCAAGACACAATTGTCATTTATCTTATTTAGTTCTAATGTGTGTTCTTTAATAAAACGATCTTCGTTATAATATCTTACATTACATTCGACTTTATTACTGTCAATAAAAACATACTTATATAAAAATTCTTTATTTTCAATTTCATATGGACTGACATTTTTATTAATAAATACAACGCTTTTATTTACATATTTTATCGAATCGCAAAATGCATTTGACACACACAATATCAATAAACAAATAAGCATAAGACATTTATTTTTCATACATCCCTCATTCATTATATAGTCGATCTTTAGTTACTTTCCAGAAAATACTTTTCTCCCGCGGCTAATGTCCTTGTCAAATTTTCCTGTAGACCAAAATCAAAATTATGCCTGACGTGAGCGCGGACAAAGTGGATGCGACAGGCTCCGCCCAGAAAATTCCCATCACGCCGAAATAGTTAGGCAGGACGAGCGCGAGCGGAATGAGCAAGATGACTTTTCGCAAGAGCGCGACGAAAACCGAAACGGCGGCCTTTCCGAGCGAGACGAAAGTCCTCTGCGCCGACATTTGTATTCCGAAAATCCAAAACGCGCCGAAATATATCGGAAGCAGGTTTCTTACGAGCGAAATCAATTCCGTGTTGTCGGTGAAAACCGCCGCCGCCTGAGCGCGAAACGCGTTCAGCAAAACCGCGAAGACTATCGTCGTGGAAAAGGAAATCGCGGTCATCATGCGAATCGTCTTTTTTACGCGCTCAATTTTTTTCGCGCCGAAATTGTAGCTGATTATCGGGCTTGTGCCGTCCGTGAAGCCCTGCACGGGAACGAAGCCCAGCTGCATGAGGCTTTGCATGATCGTCATCGCGCCCACATAATTGTCGCCGCCGAATTTTTGCAATCCCGAATTGAACACGACGAAAATCGCGCTTTCGGTCGCGCTCATTATGAAAGGGGAAATTCCGAGCGCGGAGATTTTTTTCACCGTCTCGAATTTGAACCTTATGATTTTCGCCCTCAATCGTATCGCGCTTTTTTTCGACGAAAGGAAAATCAAAACCCACGCCGCGCTCGCTCCTTGCGAGATGATTGTCGCCATAGCCGCGCCGCGCACTCCCATTCCCAAGACGAAAATGAAAATCGGGTCGAGCGCGATGTTCAATATCGCGCCGATAAGCGTGGAGACCATCGCGGTGCGGGCGTGTCCCTGGCACGAGATGAAAGGGTTCAAGCCGAGCGCGAGCAAAACGAAAACTGTTCCGCACAAATAGATTTCAAGATATTCCGAAGCGTAGGGCAGGGTTGCGTCGCTTGCTCCGAACGCCACGAGAATCGGCTTCCTGAAAATGAAAAACGCCGCGCTCAAGACGACTGAAAAGAACACGAGCAAGATGAACGCGTTTCCCAAAATGCTCTCGGCGTTTTTGAGCGCGTCCTTGTCTCGCTCTGTCTTTCCAAGCTCTATCGCGGCAAGCGGCGCGCCTCCAGTGCCCGCGAAAAAGCTAAACGCGCTCACGAGCATTATCACGGGCGAGCACACGCCAAGCCCCGTAAGCGCGAGGCTCGACGCGCTTTGTATGTGCCCGATGTAGATTCGGTCAACGATGTTGTAGAGAATGTTTATGACTTGCGCTAAAATCGCAGGAAGCGAAAGGCGCAGCATCAGCGAGGAAATTTTTTGTGAACCGAGCGATGATTCTTTTGTGCCCAGCATAAAAAATTACATGCCGAAAATCTTCGCGTACTCGGCGAGCGCGCCCTGCGTGTTCTTCGCGAGCACGTTTTTTGCGAGCACCTTTCCGAGCTGTACGCCTTCTTGGTCGAACGAATTGACGTTCCACAAAAATCCTTGGAACATCACCTTGTTCTCGTAGTGGGCGAGCAAGGCTCCGAGCGTTTTCGGCTCAAGTCTCTCTCCCCAAATCAGGCTCGACGGACGTTCGCCCGCGAAAAATTTGTTGGGGTTTGAGTCGTCCTTGCCGAGCGCGAACGCGATGATTTGCGCCACGACGTTCGCGCAGAGTTTTTGCTGGCTCGTTGAATCCTGAATCACCACGTCGTTTTCGGTCTGGTTTTCTTTGAACGCGATGAACTGCAACGGAATCGCGTCCGTTCCCTGATGAAGAAGCTGGTAGAACGAGTGCTGTCCGTTCGTGCCCGGCTCTCCGAAAATCACAGGACCCGTAACATAGTCGATTTTCTTTCCGAAACGGTTCACGCTCTTTCCGTTCGACTCCATGTCAAGCTGTTGGAGATGCGCCGGAAAGCGGCTCAAGCCCTGCGAATACGGAAGGATTGCCGTGGAAGGATAGCCCTGCACATTGCGCTCGTAAATCCCGATGAGAGCGTCGAGCATCGCGGCGTTTTTGCGGATGTCAGTCTGCGTCGCAGTCTTGTCGGCCTCCGCCGCTCCTTCCAAAAACTGCGCGAACACGTCCGCGCCGAAGGCGAGCGAAAGAACCGCGCCGCCCACGCCGCTCGTGGATGAATAGCGTCCGCCTATGAAGTCGTCCATATAGAAAGCCTGCATGTAGTCGCTGTTGTGAGCGAGCGGAGAAGTCTCGCTCGTGACCGCGATCATGTGCCTTGAAACGTCAAGTCCCGCCTTTTTGAGAGCGTCCTTTACGAAAGCCTCGTTCGTCAAAGTCTCGAGCGTAGTGCCGCTTTTTGAAACGAGGATGAAAATCGTCTTTGAGATGTCAATCGACTTCAAGACCGCCGTCGCGTCGTCAGGATCTACATTTGAAATGAAATGCGCGTCCATAAAGAATTTGCCTTTCGCCTTCGCCCAATTTTCCAAAGCGAGGTACATGGCGCGCGGCCCCAAGTCGCTTCCGCCGATTCCTATTTGGCAGACCGTAGTGAATTTCTCGCCCTTTTCGTTCGTGATTTTCCCGGAATGAACTTGCCCCGCGAAATCCGCGATGCGCTTTTGCTCGTTCAAATAGAATTCGCGCTTGTCGCATCCTTCCGCCTCAACCTTGCCCCCGAGCTGTCCGCGCAAAAGGTGGTGGAGCACCATCCGCTTTTCGCCAGTGTTGATGACATCTCCATTGTAGAGAGCCTCGAATTTCTGCGAAAGCTGCGCCTCGCTTGCGAGTTCCGAAAGCACCTGCAAAACCTGCTCGTTTACTTGGCGAGACGCGTAGTTGAACGAAAGCCCCGCCGCCATCGGCACGGAATATTCCCTGACGCGCGACGCGCCGGCATCGCCCGAAAGAACGCTTTTCAAAGAGACGGCGTTTTTGAGCGACTGCAATTTTTTATAGCTTGAAAGAGTGTCAAGGTTTTCCCAAGAAATCATATTAGCCTCCGAGAGTTTAAATTATAAATTATTGGATATCATAGCATATTTTGAAAAATTGTTCAATGGATTTATTTAGAACGATTTTGGACTTTGCGTCATGGCGATTGCTATGATTTTAAAACTCTGCTTGAGTGAGCGTCGCGCCGAAAATTCCCAAGTATTCTTGAAGTTTTTCGGACTGTTCATCTAAAAGCGCGAGGAAAGTGCCGGACGCAAGAACCGTTCCGTCGTCGCCTTTTATGAACGATATGTAAATCGGATTTCCTTCAGAAAAAACATACAAAAAGGCTGTGTCCGCCTTTAGATTTTTGCAGAGAAATGTTTTTGAATATTGGCAAATTGAAGTTGCCGCGATGAATGTGAATCCGTTTTGTCCGTTGATGCATTGAGGAAGCGCAGGAACTTGGCTTGAACACGTGTTGGGTGGCGATGATGTACAGCAAGGGCAAGTGCGGCGTGAAGCTTGAAAAGGGCGAAAAAATAGAATGCGTCATCGCGCTTGGTTACGGCGTGACGCAAGGAGTTTCGCACAAAGTCAAAAGCTGTCTGAACCAATCGACAAAATTGTGTTTGCGAAACAAGTCGCGCGAACGTGCAAATAAAATAAACGAGTTTTCGGTAAGGTGCTCCGCACCGACAAAACTCGAGGCTAAAGTTAGCGGCGATATTTTAGACGCTAACTTTAGCCGTTCTTAATAAATTAAGTCCGCAGGAAATTTCAATTTCCGAGGAACTTAATTTCGTCCGCGTTAGCAACTTGTTGCGGCGCGGGCAAATAAAATAAACGAGTTTTCGGTAAGGTGCTACGCACCGACAAAACTCGAGGCTAAAGTTAGCGGCGATATTTTAGACGCTAACTTTAGCCGTTCTTATTTCTTATGATTGGAATTTATAAAATCCTCGACAAGTTTTATGTCAGACAACGACATATTTCTCAAGCAATCAATAAGCGAAAGAATTTTAGCCGCCACTTCATCCCGCCTTATTTTTCCCGTTACCAGAAAATCAATGGAAACATTCAAGGCATCGGCGAGCCGCTCCACTTTTGAAATTTTCGGTTCAGCAGAATCCGACTTCAAATAACTTTTCAATGTATTTTCGCTGATGCCGGACAATTTAGACAGTTCTTTTGTCTGAATATCCTTGCTTTCCATTATGAATCTGAGATTATCCCGAAAACTCATAGCTTATTTTAGCAATTTTTTTAGAAAAACTATTGAAAAGAGTAAAGAAATATATTATTATAACAATATCGAGTAAAATAATACTCTATACTGTTATGACATGGAGGCATATTTTTGAGCGACACATTCGACAGCAAGCAAATCATAGAAAACGCCCATTCAGAAATTTCCAAAAGGAAGTTGAGCGGCGAAATTCCAGAATCGGAAATTTCGCTTATGAACGCGTATTCGATTTTCAAGGCGGAAAGCGGAAGCGCGCAAACTTCGCTTGCGGTGCTGGAAAAAAAACTGACGAAATCGTCTTTGACCAACATAAAAGGAAACATTTTTTTCAGGAAAATAAAAAACATAAAGCTACTAAGAAATTTCTACAAGCGATATTTTCTTCCGCCAATAAACAGGCAAAATGAATTGAACGAAATGTATTTTGAAATTCTGCAAACATTGTCTGACGAAATAAAAGGCATCAAACAAGAAATTTCGGAATTGTAGGAGAGACAAAAATGAGAGTCATTCAGGTTGTGCCGACATTATTATATGGCGACGGAGTCGGGAACGCGGTGCTGGCGCTTGACGCCGCGCTGAAAAACAAAGGATACAAGACCGCAATCTATGCAGAAAACATCAGTCCCAAAGTTGAAAGGCACATAGCGAAGCCGATTGAGAAAATCGGCGATCCAAACAACGAAGACATTTTGATTTATCATTTCGGATGCGCGTTCACTTGGACAAAACACTTAAGGGATTTTAAATGCAAGATTATTTTCGCTTATCATAACATCACGCCTCCAGAATTTTTCAAGGACTACGACATAAAAGTTTACGCCGACTGCAAGAGAGGACGGCAAGAAATTTCACGACTTGCCGACATTCCTGATTACTGCGTGACATTTTCCAATTTCAACAAGCAGGACTTGCTGGAAAACGGCTATAAATGCAAAATTGACATTGTTCCAGCCCTTATCCAATTTTCAGACTACGGCAAAAAATGCGATGCGAAGTTTCTTGAAAAACTCAAGGCTGACACCGCGAAGAAAATTATCTTTACAGGAAGAGTTTGTCCGCACAAAAAATTTGAAGATGTGATAGCATCGTTTTATGACTACCAAAAATTCTTCAACAAAAATTCAAAACTATATCTCGTGGGAAAATACGACGAATACGGCAAATACTATTTCAAGTTGAAAGAATTTGTCGAAACCTTGAAATTGAAAAATGTATTCTTCACGGGACACATCAGTTTTTCCCAAATCTTGTCTTACTACAAAGCGGCAGACCTTTTTCTCTGCCAAAGCGAGCACGAAGGATTTTGTGTGCCTTTGGTGGAGGCGATGCTTTTCGACGTGCCGATTGTCGCGTATGACAGTTCGGCGGTAGGAGAAACTTTAGGCGACGGCGGAATCCTGCTGCAAGAAAAAGATCCGCTTTTAACCGCGAGCGTTATGGCTCAAATTCTCGAAGACGAACTTTTACGAAAAAAAATTTCTGAAAACCAAAAAAGACGGTTAGAAAATTTTTCATCGGAAAAAGCGTGCGGACAATTCTTGAATTGCATTGAAACTTTTATCAAAACGCAAGGTAATTTATGAGCGAAGAAAAAATTCACATTTCGGTAAAAAACGTAACGAAGTCTTTCAAGGTTTTCTATGACAAGGCGAATTCCATAAAAGACTGCATTTTATTTTGGAACAGAATGAAGCATGAAAATCGCGTCATACTTGACGATATAAGTTTTGAAATAAAAAAAGGGGAAAGCGTCGCGCTCGTCGGCGTGAACGGCTGCGGAAAATCAACGATGCTGAAAATGATGACGAAAATTTCATATCCGACTCATGGCACAATAGAGACATTCGGAAAACTCACGTCGCTTTTGGAACTGGGCGCAGGCTTCAACCAAGATTTTACCGGCAGGGAAAACATATATTTCAACGCGGCGGTTTTCGGACTGACGAAAAGGCAAATCGATTCGCGCCTTGACGACATAATTCGCTTTTCTGAATTGCAGGAAATAATAGACAGCCCTGTGCGCACATATTCGAGCGGACAATACATGCGGCTTGCGTTCAGCATCGCTATAAATGTCGGCGCGGAGATTTTCCTCATAGACGAAATTCTCGCGGTCGGAGACTCTCATTTCCAGCGAAAATGTTTCGCGAAACTCAAAAAGCTCAAAGATAGCGGCAAGACAATCGTAATAGTAAGTCACGATTTGGATTCTCTTAGACAATTGTGCGAAAGAGGAATTTGGATTCAAGGAGGGAAAGTGCAAATGGACGGAAAAATTTCTGAGGTGTTGGAAAAATATTCGGAGGTATGCGGAGCATGAAAATTAAAATTTTGGAGAATCTGTTTCAATACCGCGAACTTTTGAAAACGACTGTAAAAAAAGAAATTCGCGGAAAATACAAAGGCTCTTTCATGGGGATTTTGTGGAGTTTCCTGAATCCGCTTCTGCAAGTGCTTGTGTATTCCATCGTGTTTCCATTCATAATGAAAAACAGAGAGCCTAACTACATAACATTTCTCGTATGCGGAATCCTACCATGGAATTGGTTCACGTCGATAGTTTCCACGGGAACGCAGACATTCATCGTCAACGCCGGCATCATAAAAAAAGTGTACTTTCCTCGCGAGATTCTGCCGATATCTTCCGCGACCGCAGGACTGGTGAATTTTCTAATTCAAAGCCCAATAATTTTATTTTTCCTTGCATTCTCAAGTATCGGAGTCGGGTGGACCTTTTTTCTTTTTCCATTGATTGCGCTGGCGGAATATCTTTTCATATTGGGAACGGTATTGCTCACAAGCGCGATTCAAGTTTACGTTCGCGATTTGGAATACATAATAAATTTTCTCATTTCGATGATCTTCTATGCCACGCCGATTTTGTATTCGCAGAGAAATTTTGAAAGCTCTTCACTAGGAATTATTTTTTCCATAAATCCAATCGCTGTAATAATAGTCAACTACAGGAAAATTTTCATTGAAAGAACTTTGCCGAATTTCAAATCGCTGTGCTTCGTATTTGTCGTGAGCCTTATTCTCATAATGTTTGCGATGTGGATTTTCAGGAAACTTGAAAAGGGCTTTGCGGAGGAATTGTGATGAGGGCAAATTTATGTTGCCTGCGAGAATCATTTCCTGCCGTCAAAAATCCGCGCCCGCTTGAAAAAAATTCCTTTTTGCGCTATGATTTTCCAAAACACATTTTGAGGAAAATTTTGAAAGAACGCGACGGCCGCCTAAAGGCAATCAGAAAGCTAATCAAGTCAAACAGAATAGAAAGCCAGGATTCGCTTCTCAAACTTTTGAACGATGAAGGATTTGAAGTCACTCAGGCGACGCTTTCGCGCGACCTCAAACTTTTGAAAGTGGGAAAAATCGCGGACGGACACGGCGGCTACGCCTACACCCTCCCCACCGAAGAAGAGCGCCAGGAAAGCGAGCACATTTTCGTGCAGGACTTTTTGCGCGGCTACATCAGCATAGAGACTTCTGGAAACATCGCCGTGATAAAGACTTTTCCCGGACATGCAAGCCCCGTCTGCAATGCGCTCGACAGCATGAATTTCGATGAAGTGCTCGGAACGGTGGCGGGCGAAAACTGCCTGTTCGCATGCCTCCGCGAAGGCGTTTCGGGCGATGATTTCCTGCGACGGCTGAAAAAGCGAATCCCCGAACTGCAAGAATAGTTTTGTCTCTTATGGAAAACCCGCTCATTGCGGGGCACACCTGTCATCATAAACCGCGAGTTTTCGCTCGCGAAAACTCGCTAGCGAGCCGGCGAAAGCGCAAGCCTTGCGACACAATCTATCTTCCAAACAGACCTCCGTGTCAAACCCGAAGGAGACGCACGCATTCTTACGCGTAATCCGCCAGCGCCACGATAATGCAAATCATGAATTTAGGCATTTCCTGTCCACCATAAAAACCACCTTATTTTTCCTCCGCCGCCATTGCCCAAAGCGAAAAAAAATGCTAAAATGCATCCGTGAAAGCGGCGGAAAAAAAACTGATTTATGATTTGCTCAAAAAAGCCTCCGTCTTGATGACAGGCTATGCTTGCGAAAATTTCTCAGGCGAAATAAATTTCTGCGACGATGAAATTCCTGCGAATGGAAAACTGGAAAACGAGAATTTTTCTTCATCGCCAAATTCAAATGAAATGGGCTTCGTCCAAAATTCTTCAACCGCGCAAGACACGCAGAACAGCGGAGCGACAATTGAATCGATAGCACAGAAAATTTCCCTGTGCCAAAATTGCATTCTCGCGAAGACGCGCAAAAATGTCGTACCCGGCGAAGGCGTGGCGAATCCCGCGGTGCTCGTAATCGGCGAAGGACCTGGGGCGGACGAAGACGCGCAGGGCAGACCGTTCGTGGGAAAGGCGGGACAACTTTTGGACAAGATGCTCGCGGCGATAAATTTGCATCGCGAAAAAAACTGCTTCATCGCGAACATAGTAAAATGCCGCCCGCCGATGAACCGCGACCCCTCCCCCGAAGAATGCGCGGCGTGCTCGGCTTTTTTGCAGGCGCAGATTCATGTCTTGAAGCCGAAAATGATTTTGGCTTTGGGAAGAGTCGCGTTGCAAAAATTGCTTGACACTTCCATCGGCATAACGAAAATGCACGGAAAAATCGTGGACTACAAGGGCATTCCGTTTATGGCGACTTTTCATCCGAGCGCGTTGCTCCGCGACGAAACATACAAACGCCCCGCTTGGGAAGACTTGAAAATTTTCCGCGCGAAACTTCTGGAAATTTGCCCGAACTATGAAAGCTGAATTTGTAGAAGTCGCGCTCAATGTCCCAATAAATCAGACTTTCACATATTCCGCGATTCCAGCGGGAAAAATTCTCGCGCAAGAAAAAAAATCGCAAGGCGAACTTTTGCCAAAAAAACGCGCGCGCAAAGTCGAGTCTTTCGAATGCGCCGTAGGAGCGCGCGTTCAAGTGATGTTCGGAAACCGGCGCGCGAATGGAATAATCACCGCGCTTCATGAAAAATTGCCAGAAAATTTCCCTGTGCCGAAAAATAAAATCCGACCGATTCTGCGCGTGCTCGACGAAGAGCCGCTTTTGAACGAAGAAATGATGGAACTCGGGAAATGGATTTCATCGTTTTATTTGTGCTCCATCGGCGAAGCGTATTCGGCGATGATTCCTGGCGGCATAAAAGAAAGCGAATCGGGAAATGGATTTTCATCCCAAATTGAAGAAGAAGATTTTAAAACCGAAAGAATCTTGAGCGAAGAGCAAAAAGATGCAGTCATGGGAATTTTGAATTCAGCGAGCGAAGAAAATTCAGATGAAGAAAATTCAAGCGAAAAAAAATCCGACGAAAAATTTCAAAAGCAAAAAAAACTTTTTCAATACATTTACGGGGCGACCGGTAGCGGCAAGACAGAAGTCTTTTTGAGCGCGGCGGAAAAAATTTTGGAACAAGGAAAAGGAGTGATTTATCTCGTTCCTGAAATCGCGCTCACTCCGCAAGTGGCGCGCGCCGTCACAAACCGTTTCGGCTCGACCGCGGCGGTTTTGCATTCAGGGCTTACCCCAGCGCAAAAACTTTTTGAATACAAGCGCATCACGAAAAAAGAAGCGCGTGTCGTAATCGGCGCGCGCAGCGCAATCTTCGCGCCGGTCCCGGACTTGGGAATGATAATAATCGACGAGGAGCACGATTCTTCGTACAAGTCTGGAAACACGCCACGCTACCATGCGCGTCAAGTGGCAATGCATCGAGCGCAGTTGAAAAAAATTCCGCTTGTCATGGGAAGCGCGACTCCGAGCGTCGAAGCGTGGAATTCTATTCAAGAAAAAAAATTCGAATGCCACCGTCTCACCAAAAGACTTTCGGGCGGAAAGATGCCGCTGATTGAATGCGTGGATTTGTCTCGCGAAAAAATGGACGGAAGCATTTCGAAGATTCTCGAAGAAGAAATTCGCGCCACGCTCGCAGAAAATCGCCAAGTGATTTTGTTTTTGAACAGGCGCGGCTTCAACCACATTTTCCGCTGCCAGACTTGCGGATTTGAACTCAAGTGCAAAAATTGTTCCGTGCCTATGACCTACCACAAGGCGCAAAATAAAATTTTGTGTCATTATTGCGGATATTCTCTAAAGCCGCTTTCGGTTTGTCCGAAATGCGGTTCGCTCGACATCGGCTATTTGGGATTCGGAACTGAGTTCATCGAAAACGAAGTGAAGTCGAAATTTCCTTCAGCGCGCGCGATCAGAATCGACACGGATTCGCTCGGAAAAAAAAATGAACTTGAAGAGAAGATCGCGGCGTTCAAAAACGGCGAGGCAGACATTTTGCTTGGAACGCAAATGATTGCGAAAGGCTTGAATTTCCCGAAACTGAAACTGGTCGGCGTGATTCTCGCGGACACTTCGCTTCACCTTCCAGACTTTCGCGCGGCGGAACGCACGTTCTCGCTGATAACGCAAGTGGCAGGAAGGGCGGGAAGATTTTTTCCAGATGGAAAAGTCATCGTGCAAACTTACTCGAGCGAAAATCCCGCGATTTATTTCGCCTGCCATTCGCAAGCGCAAAAATTTTATTCCGAAGAAATTGCGCTTCGAAAGGCTCTTTCGTTTCCGCCGTTCTCGCGCCTTTTGCGCTTGGTTTTCAGAAGCACGGTGGAACGCGATGCCGAGCAATGCGCCGACGAAGCGAAAAAAATTTTAGACGCGGAATTAAAAAAACTAAAAAGTCGCCACACGGCAGGCGCGGACGAAACAGAAATTTTAGGACCAAGCGAATGCGCGCTTTCAAAAGTCGCGTCAAACTATCGCCACCAAATTTTGCTACGCGGAAAATCAATTTCCATTTTGCAGCGTCTCGCGTCAGTTTTGATTTATTCGTTCCGTGCGCCGCAAGGCGTTTACATCGAAGCGGACGTTGACCCTGTAAGTCTTTTATGAATGCCGTCGCGAGTCCGAAGCGAGCCTTTGCCCGCGGGAACACTCGTAAGCGAAGTTCAAGGATTGCGACGCGTTCCGTCGAATTTGACTTGCCACAAAAAAAGCCCGTTTGGAGGAGCCGTCGGACCTGCGTTTTTCCTTTGGCGCGATTCAAGCGCGTACTTGAATTTTTCCTCCCCTCCCCCGTCGCGTTCAAATTCAATCAGCGTTCCCACGAGCGAGCGAACCATCTTCCACAAAAACGCGTTCGCCTCGATTTCAAAAACCAAAAGTTTTTGCCCGAACAAATCTTCTTGGAAAAAAAAACGCGCGCCTTCGACATAGCGGAAAGTCGAAACGCTTTTGTCGCCCGAAGCCGCGAAGGTCGCAAAATCAATTTCGCCTTTTAAAATCAAAGCCATTTTTGAAAGCGTCTCAATTTCAGGATTTTTTTTTATTTGCCAAACGAAACGGCTCGCCGCCGCGCAAGGAATTTCGTCGGGCAAAATGAAATATCGGTAGACGCGGCTCGTGGCTGAAAACCTCGCGCTGAAATTTTCCGAAACTTCGCAAGCGGAATTTACGCGAACGTCGCGCGGCAAAAAGTTGTTCAGCGCGCGCGCAATGTTTTGCGCGGGAATCGATTCAATCGGGCAAAAAAAATTCGCCGCCTGTCCGCGCGCGTGAACGCCAGAATCCGTGCGGCCGCTTCCGTGCAAATCGATTTTCTTGGAAAAAAGCTTTTGCAAGGCGCGTTCCACTTCGCCCTGAACCGTTCGCATTTCCCGAACTTCCTTGCTCGCATCCTGCCGCTGCCATCCGCAAAAATCGGTTCCGTCGTAAGAAATCGTGAGAAGAATGTTTCGCGCCATAAACTACAAGTCGCTCAAGTCGCCGGCTTCGGCAAGGATTTTTGTCAGCTCGTTGTAAAGATTTCGCGAATGCTCCAAGAGCGGGCCGGGCTTTTCTTTTGAAGACTTTCCCAAACCGAAAATTCGCGCGATGGCAATCTTTGACTCGTTGAGCTTTTTCAAGCGCATAGGCTCGTCTTCGGTCTGACCATATCTGTACTCAAGCAAGCCGCAAAGATAAATCACGCCGTCCCAGCCATAATTCTTGTCGGTGTCAGGCCCCATGTTCGCGAGCGTGGAACTTTTTTCAATTCGAGCCGATTCGTTTTGCACGGCCTGCTGATAGAAGAAAAGAGCCTTCCTATAAAAAATGTTCGCCATCACGTCAAAATTATGTTCGGGCACCTCTTCATCCAAATCCTGACAAAGCCACGCCAAGCGCAAAGTCAAAATCGCGCGCTTCATAGTCGGAAGATACGCCAAGTCAACCACGTCATAAGTCAAAATCGCCAAAAGATACATCGCCGCACCGTCGAGCAAATTGCGGTTGCGAGTGAGATTGTAATGAGGAAAAACGGACTCCACCAATTTTTTCCGCGCGGCGGAAGTGCCATAAATCCTGTCAAGCGAAGCCTGGTCTTTTATGTCGGTGAAGTCATTCCAAAAAAAGGCGGCATGGCAAGTCGGGCATGCGCCAATCGCGTAAATCAGCGGATTTATTTTTCCATAGCGAGCGGTGGGCACATACTTTCGATGCAATTCTTCCGTCAAGTCGCCGGCGTTCAAGCGTCCGCTTCCAGTGAGCATTTCTTCGTGAGGAAATTCCTTGCGGCATGCCGGACAGCGAATTTTCGCCTTAGACCAATAAGAAACGGCGAGCGGCTTTTTAGGCGAATCGTCTTTTTTGGAACGTACATACATATCTTTATATTATATCACATTTCAAATTAAATTTCAATAAGAACTTGGCTCACGACAAATTCTTTTTCGTGGCTCATCGAAACGAAAATTTTCGCGCGCTCAAAATCCGGGCAAGCCTTTCGGAAAATTGCTTCGGCGGATTTTTCCACGAAAAGCTCAGGCTTTCCGTTTTCTCTGTTCACGACAAAAACATCGCGCAAATCGAAAACAATTCCAGTTTCCAAAGCCTTTGCGAACGCCTCTTTCGCGGCGAATCGCGCGGCATAATGCTGGCACAAAGCCGACATCCTGTTTTTCGTAATCGCCTCAACGCCGCCTTCAATTTTGAGAATTTCCTTCGGGTTAAAAAAGCGTTCCAAAATCGAGGGATTTTTCACCAATTTTTCAAAACGCTTCGTCTTCACAATGTCAATTCCTATTCCAAAAATCATCATTCCTCGCTTCCGACTTCCGCTTCGGAATTTTCTTCTTCCTGAACAGGAATTTCGCTTACAAGAATTTTTACCGTTTCCAGGGAAATGCTTTCAAGCTTAAAATGCTGCGGAAGCAATACCGTAATGGGAACGTCATATTCTCCCGCCTGAACCACCGACTCCAAATTAGCGGAAATAGTATATGGCCGCGGCTCGTATTCGTCAAGGTTCAACTGCGAGCCGGAAATCGAAAAATCGACATAATAGGACGAATCCGCCTTGAGATTTTCCGCAAGGTTAGAAAGCGAGACAGGAAAACGCTCGAAACTTTTCACGCCTTGCTGATAGCCGATTTCCGCGGTGACAGACACTTCGCCCTCGCCAATTATTTTTACGAGCCTGTCCAAGTTCATGACTTTCCGCGTTTCGCTGAAAGTGGCAGTCCGATCGTCGACCACGATTTCCTCCGTAGGCAAAAATTTCAAACTTTCCACCAACGAGCGCGGACCGTAAATTTCGATATACCCAGGCTCGCTCGAAAGAGATTCTACCGTGTAGCCATAGGGCACTTCTCCCACAGATTTTGGAGCTACTTTTACGGACTTCGCGACGTTCCTCTCAAGGTGGACGCGAATATTCTCGGGAATCACCGTCACTTGAAGCGGGTCGAGCACTTTCAGGTTCGCCGGCAATTCTACGAAAACAGGCGCGTCGAAATTCCCTTCCTCGGCGTAATAACTCAAATCGAGTTTCGCGACAATCCCGTCAGGGCTTACATGCCCGATGTTTTCGGAACTGGTCTTTATGGTTACGCTTACGCTTGAAGGAATGTGCGTCGTGCAAATCATTTCTCCGTCCTGCGTCACATCCAATGAAACCGGAACGCTCCTTTGCTCGAGAGAAGAATATTGATTGAAGATACACAAAAAGCAAGCCGCCACAAGGCAAATCGCTTTAGCAGGCCAATTTTCAGTCAGCTTTTCCAAAAACGGTTTTATATTCATCCACGGTGTCCTCAAGTTTATATTGGTCGCTTGTCACGTCAAGAAGATATACAAGCGATTCGGTAAGCTCCTTCATCGACAAATTGTAATGCAGGCGCGAATCATAGGAAAGACTTATCGCGCCAGTTTCCTCCGAAACGACGAGCACGACGGCATCGGTAGTTTCGGCAAGCCCGAGCGAAGCGCGGTGTCTCGTGCCGAAAGTTTTCTTTATGTCGTACTGTTCGCTCAAAGGCAAAAAGCATCCCGCCGCCACGACCTTGCCGCCTTGTATGATGCAAGCCCCGTCGTGCAGCGGCGTGTCGTGCCCGAAAATCGTCACGAGCAGGCTCGAAGACAAATCCGCGTTTATCCTTGTTCCGGTTTTTGAGATGTCGTCGAGTTTCGTATGTCGTACGAAAACCGCGAGCATGCCGCGCTTTTGCTTCGAGAGAATCTCCGCCGCGATCAAAACCGAATCAACATAAGAATGGCGCGAGCGGTTTCCGAAAGAAAACCATTCTTTTTGTCCGAGCCGCAAAAACATTTTTCGGATTTCAGGCTGGAATACGACCGCGAACACAACAAAAAATCCGGGCGCAAGCGAACTCAAAATCCAAAGCAAAGTCTCGAGGTGCAAAATCCTTGCGGTCATATACGCCACACCGATGATTACGATGCCGCGCAAAATTTGAATCGAATTCGTGCTTATGATGATTTGGTAAGCCTTGTAGAGGACAAAAGCCAAAATCGCGATGTCCAAAAATGGGCGCACGGCGTTGTAAACTGTCCAAAGTCTTTCAGCAGCAAGCATTTAAAATTTCCTTCAAAACTTTTACCGTATCGACTGCGGCCGCCACATCGTGCACGCGCACAATCGAAACCCCGTTCAAAACAGAATAGGCGTTAGCGGCGATAGTTCCCCAAAGCCGCTCTTCCACTTTTCTTCCGCAAACCTTTTCAAAAAAGCTCTTTCGCGAAAGGGCCATCAAAACCGAATATTTTCCGCCGCACAATTTGGCGGCGTTCGCAATCAAGGCGGCGTTTTGCGCCGTGTCCTTGCCGAAACCGATTCCAGGATCGACGATGATTTTTTCCGCACCAATCCCATTTTGCAATGCGAACTCGGCGCGCGCATTCAAATATCCGTCCACTTGCGAAAAAATATTTTTTTCTTCGGGCGCATTCATTATAGCAGAATTCCGCCCCGTCTTGCAACTGTTTTTTTTCATCGCGTTGTGCATAAGGATCACGGGAATTTTTTCACGCGCCGCAAATTTCACAAGACGCGGATCGTCTTCCAAGGCAGAAACATCATTCAAAATGTCCGCGCCCGCATCGAACGCCGCGCTCATGACATCGTACTTCCGCGTGTCGATCGAAATCGGAATGTCACAAAATTTCCTGACTTTTTTTACGAGCGGAATCACTCGGCGCAATTCTTCCTCCGCGTCGATGTATTCGCTTCCAGGCCGCGTGGATTCGCCGCCGATGTCGAGGATGTCCGCGCCCTGCTCCACGAGGATTTTCGCAAGGCGCGCGCCGCCGCGGCTTTTTTCCCAAAACGAATCGCCGTTCGCGTTTACGATTCCCATCACGAACGCGGGATTTTCCGTAGAGAGAATTCTGTCTTTCAAAAAAATCGGCTTTGCCACGGCTTCTCCATAATTTTTAAATTGAAAAAAAAATCCTCTTCCAGTCGCATTTATAAAATCAAAACCGTGCGCTCGCGCACTTCGCACTAATTGCGGCAAGGATTATCATCTCGCCGCTTTCGCGGCAACCGCAATTAGAGCGATTTTGATTTTATCCCTGCTCCTTCGCGAATATTTTTTCACATTTCCATAAAAATCAAAATTTCCTGCGTCTAATCATTTCACGCGCTCCAAATTCACTTGGTTCAAGATTCCCAACGCTTCTTTTTGAATGTCGTTCGGCGAAAGAAACGCGCCTTCAAGGATTTCCTCGCGCGAGCCTTGCGCCGGAAATTTTTGCGCGAACGCCAAAACGCCCACGGAAAAATATTTCCGCTCAAAAAGCGCGCGTTCCAATTCTTCTCCCACTCCGCCAGACTTTATGCCGTCTTCCACGATGACGACCGCATCGTATTTCGCGCAAGTTTCGCAAAAAAAATCTTTGTCGAGCGGACGGATAAAACGCAGATTGTAGATGTCGGCATAAACGCCTTGCAGCAAAAGCGAGCGCGCGGCAACGAGGCATTCGGAAAACATCGAGCCGAGAGTCGCGAGCAAGACGCGTCGGAATTTTTCTCCATTGTCCTCCCAAGAAGCGTCTTCGATTCTTCCGCTTTCCAAATTGAATTTCACCGACAAACTCGGCGCGTAACTTTCCGCGCGAATCAGCGTTCCCCTCCCCGCTTGCAGCGGAAAAGAAAATTCTTCCATTTCCGAAGGCGAAGTTTTTTTCGGATAGCGAATCACGCAAGGCGCGCTCAAAGCCGCCGCATACTTCAACATCAGTTCCAATTCCGCGCCGCTCGCTGGAGCGAAAAATTTCACGCCCGGAATATTTTTTATCAGGGCGATGTCGAAAATTCCCTGATGAGTCTCGCCGTCATTCGGAACCGCCCCGCTCCTGTCCAATACAAAAACCGCGTGCAAAGCAGGAAGCGCGATGTCGTGGATGAGCTGGTCGATCGAACGCTGGATGAAAGTGGAATAAATGCAGACGACAGGGATCACTCCTCCCTTCGCAAGTCCCGCCGCAAAAGTCACGGCGTGCTCCTCGGCGATCCCCACGTCGAAAAACCTTTCGGGAAATTTCCGCTCGAACGCGGCAAGCCCCGTGCCCTTTGACATTGCCGCCGTAATCGCGACGATTTTTTTGTTCGACCCGGCAAGGCGCACGATGGACGAGGAAAAACATTCTGTAAAACTTTTTTCGTAGAATTTTTCCACAGAGCCGTCGCTGATGTTGAAAGGCCCTATTCCGTGGAACTTTTCAGGATTGTCCTCGGCAGGCGAATATCCCTTTCCCTTTTTCGTCACGACATGCACGATTACGGGATTTTTCAATTTTTTCACGCGCGTAAAAACTTTTTCCATTTCGCGGATGTCGTGCCCATTGAGCGGACCGACATATTCGAACCCCAAATCCACGAACAAATTGTTCGCAAGGAAAAAGCCTTTGATTCCGCGCTTGAGTCGGAAAATCACTTTTTGCAAAAAACGGCTGAAAGGCAAATGCTCCACTATTTTGTCGATGCCGCGCCGAATCGACTGATACTGAATCGACATCGTGAGGCGACTCAAATATCGCGAAAGCGTTCCTTCGTTCGGAGAAATCGACATCTGGTTGTCGTTCAAGACGATGATGAGATTAGATGGATTCGCTCCCGCCCAAACGCTGTTTTTTTTTCCGGCGTTGAGCAAGCCTTCGTATGCAAGTCCGCCCGTGAGCGCGCCGTCGCCAATCACGGCAATGACTTTTCCTGAAACGCCCTGAATTTCGCGCGCTTTCAAAAGCCCCAAACTCTGCGAAATCGAAGTGGAAGCGTGCCCATTGTCAAAAAAATCGTGCTCGCTCTCGCGCTCCTTCGTAAAACCTGAGATTCCCCCTCCCAGCCGAATCGAGGCGAAATCCCCATAGCGACCAGTGAGCAATTTGTGCGTGTAACATTGATGGCTTACGTCCCAGATAATCGCGTCATGCGGCGAGGAAAACACCCTGTGCAGAGCAAGCGTGAGCTCCACCACGCCGAGATTGCTCGCCAAATGTCCGCCATTTTGCGCGACGGTATCTATTATGTGCCGCCGAATTTCTTCCGACAACGCGCGAAGTTCTTTTTGGGAAAGATTTTTTATCTGTTCAGGCGAATTTATTTCAGCAAGCAAAACTGCCCTTCCAACAGCAAAAACGAGAAACTAAAAAATAGCCACACATGCAATCTATCATACATGCGTGGCACATTTGGCAAAGACTACTTGCTCTTATGCCGATTTCTTTTAAGCATCTTCTTACGCTTATGCGTCGCCATCTTCTGGCGCTTTCTTTTTTTACCGCAAGGCATTTGGAACTCCTCTAAAATAGTATCGATACTTTCATTCAGTATATTATATTTATCTAATTTGGTCAAGCACTTTGTGCTTGCTCTGTAAGGAATTTTATCCACGGCGTTGCCTTCGGCAACTTGCGGGTCAAGTGCTTCGCACTTGCTCTGCAAAGAATTTTTATCCACAACGTCGCTCTCGCGACTTGCAGGTCAAGCACTTTGTGCTTGACCTGCAAGGAAATTTTATCCACGACAGCGTTGTGAATTTGAGTTTGAAAAAACAACCGCGAGTTTTACGAAGTAAAACTCGTAAGCAAGCCGTAGGCTTGCGATACTGGCGGGCCAAGCGCTTCGCACTTGCTCTGCTATTGAAGCAAATCTAAAAAAACACTTGTAAAAATTCCGCAAATATAGTATAATATGTTTTCAAACCGCGCGAATGATTTCTCGAACGGTTTTGAAGATTATTTTTCAGGAGGTATGACTGCGGCCGCTAAAATGGCGCGGCGGCAGTCAACTTAAGTTTGCGTTGCAAACTTATTATATACTTGTGCGCGTCGCAACAAGTTGCTAAACGCGCACATTAAAAAGTCAAAAGCTAAATTGAAATTTCGCTTTTGACTTTTTATGGGAGACCAGAATGAAGTACACTGCAGAAGTGGAACATATGTGTCCGCTGGCCAAGGGCGCATATCACGGGCCCGCACCGATTCCCGAAGAAGGCGAATGGGTTCAGGCGAAAAATCAGGAAGACATTTCCGGCTTTACTCACGGAATCGGCTGGTGCGCTCCGCAGCAAGGCGCGTGCAAACTTACGCTCAACGTAAAAAAAGGCGTGATTGAAGAGGCCCTCGTCGAAACAATCGGCTGTTCGGGAATGACTCACTCGGCGGCGATGGCGAGCGAGATTCTCATCGGAAAGACAATCCTCGAAGCGTTGAACACTGACCTTGTTTGCGACGCAATAAACACGGCTATGCGCGAGCTTTTCCTCCAAATCATCTACGGAAGGACGCAGAGCGCGTATTCCAAGGACGGACTCAAAGTGGGCGCGTCGCTTGAAGATTTGGGCAAAAATTTGCGCTCGCAGGTGGGAACGATGTTCGCCACTCGAAAGACAGGACCTCGCTACCTTGAGATGACGGAAGGCTATGTGGAAACTTGTGCAGTCGACAAGGACGGATGCATCATCGGCTACAACTGCGTCAACTTGGGGAAACTGATGGACGCGATTAAAGCCGGCGCAGATCCGAAAGAGGCTCTCGAAAAGGCGCGCACTCATTATGGACGCGTGACCGCCGATCAGGGAATGGTCAAGCTCATCGACCCGAGGAAAGAGTAACAACTAAAAATTACATCCATGAGCAATTTTTAGTTTGTCAGTTTTTTCAAAACTGACGGGCGCATTTTAGGAACTGATGACGCCGCTTCCGTGCGGCTTTTTCAGAAACCAGCAACTTAAATTTTAAGGAATTTATTATGGCATTGTTTGAAGATTTTGAAGGCCGCATTCCGCAAGTGAACAAGGCTTTGAAAGAATACGGATTTGCCGAAGGCGAGGCCGGATTGCAGGCCGCGCGCGAGCTCTGCAAGTCCAAAGGATTCGATCCTTATGAAATCTGCCAGGGAACTCAGCAGATTTGCTTCGAGGACGCGAAATGGGCTTATGTTTTGGGAAGCGCGATCGCGCTCAAAAAAGGCGAAAAGGCAGGAACGATCACAGGCTCTGACGCCGCCGCCGCCATCGGCGAAGGCTTGCAGGCGTTCTGTCTTCCGGGCAGCGTCGCCGACGACCGCAAGGTTGGAATCGGACACGGAAATTTGGGCGCAAGGCTTCTTTCCGAAGAAACGCAGTGCTTCGCTTTTTTGGCAGGACACGAGTCATTCGCCGCCGCCGAGGGCGCGATTAAAATTGCCGCCAACGCGAACAAAGTGCGCAAGAACAAGCTTCGCGTAATTTTGAACGGACTTGGAAAGGATGCCGCGCAAATCATCAGCCGCATCAACGGCTTCACTTATGTGCAGACGAAGTTCGACTACTTCAACGGAAACGGTACGGACAAGGCTTTGACAGTCGTAAAGGAAGTGCCTTACGGAAACAATCCAGACCGCCTCATCGTAAAATGCTACGGCGCGGATGACGTGCGCGAAGGCGTCGCGATTATGTGGCATGAAAATGTCGACGTTTCAATCACGGGAAATTCCACGAATCCTACGCGCTTCCAGCACCCCGTGGCGGGCACTTACAAAAAGGAACGACTGCTCGCCGACAAAGAATATTTCTCCGTGGCATCGGGCGGCGGAACTGGACGCACTTTGCACCCCGACAACATGGCGGCGGGTCCTGCGAGCTACGGCTTTACGGACACGCTCGGACGAATGCACTCAGACGCGCAGTTCGCGGGAAGTTCTTCAGTCCCTGCCCATGTCGAAATGATGGGCTTCATGGGAATGGGCAACAACCCGATGGTCGGCTGCACAGTCGCTTGCGCTGTCGCGGTGGCGGAGTCATTTAAATAATAGACTTAAGAACTTGTATGTACAAACGATTCGCAGCCAGCGAGTTTTGACATTTTTTTGCGAAGCAAAAAATGGACGCGGACTGCGGACAAGGCAAAACTCGTAAGCAAGCCGAAAGGCTTGCGATCTGCACCTTCTAAAAATTCAGTTTTAGAAGGTGCATTTTATATAAGGTAGATCTTTTATGGAAGAAGAGAAAAAGGAAGTCATCATAAAGAAGAACGGCAATTTCTTTTCATCGTTCGGATTCAAATGTACAGTGGTTTTCATTTTGGTTTTGATCTTGCAGATTCCGATGGCGTTCATAAGGAGCGTCATCAAAGACCGCTCGTATTACCACGATGAAGCGGAACGCTCGATTCTTGAGCCGAAAGGCGGCGAGCCTGCGCTCCAGGGCATAGTCATCGCGATTCCCTACGACGAATTCCTCATTTACAGGGAAAATGGAAAGGAAACGAAAAGGGAATTACTGCATAACTGGCTTTATGTCACGCCCGAAACTTTCATCGCGCAGACTGATGTCGAGCCTGAAATGCTACGGCGCGGGATTTTCGAAGTGCCGGTATTCAACTGCGACATAAAGGCGAGCGGCGCGTTTTCTTCCGTCGAAGAATCGTCCGTAATAAAAAACCGCGAGACGGGAGAGCGCGTGAGATTTGAGGACGCGCTTTTGCTCGTAGGAATCTCGAACAAAAAAATCATGAGAATCCTTCCAGAAATAAAAGCGGGCGGCGAGGTTTTGGAGCAGTCGCTTTCAGAGCTGGATTTGTCCAGCCCTTTTTCCAACACGATTTGCTACGACTTAGGAACGAAAGCGAAAGACGGATTTGAATTTGAAATGCTTGCGAAAATCCAGGGCGGAAACACGCTTTCGCTCACTCCGTTCGCCGCCGAGAACAAATTCTCCGTGCGCTCAAATTGGCCCACGCCGGGATTTTCAGGAGGCTGGCTTCCCACCGAGCGTAAAATCGATGAGAATGGATTTAGCGCGGAATGGAACATTCCCGGACTTTCCACGAATTTCCAGAAGCGATGGACCTCACCGGCACATATTCAGGCGAATTTATTCAAATACGAAAATGTAAGAGTTTCGTTCTACCAAAGCGTGGACAACTACCAAAAGACGACGCGCAGCGCGAAATATTCGATTTTGTTTTTGCTCGTTCCGTTCGTCGCGCTTTTGGCGTTCGAAGTATTTTCCAAAAAGAAAATCCACCCGATCCAATACGCGCTCATCGGGCTTGCGAACGTCGTGTTCTATTTGCTCCTGCTCTCTATTTCCGAGCATATTCCGTTCAACGCGACATATTGGATTGCGAGCGTGGCGGTCTCCGCGCTGATGCTTTTTTACGGCGCGGCGATTTTCCACAAGTTAGTTTACGGCGTTTCGTTCGCGGCGGTAAATCTCATATCCTACATTTTCCTTTTCGGAACGCTGCAGGCGGAGGACTATGCGCTCCTTATCGGAAGCATCGGCATTTTCATCGTCGTCGCCGCGCTCATGGTTCTCACGCGCAAGATTGACTGGTACAAGATGAACAGCGAACAATGAGCGGTGAATAGTCGCGAATTTTTCACTCGCGTCCGCAATATTGTTGCGGGCGTTCGTACTTGACACGAATGTCGCCCCTATGTCACCTTCGTGCTTGACACGGAGGTCTGCTTCCGCAAAAGATTGTCGGGTCAAAGTCGCAAGGCTTCGCCTTGCTTAACGAGTTTTGATTTTCAAAACTCGCCTAACAACGACAAGACACTCATACAACAATGACAAAAAGCCGCGCGTTTCGCGCGGCTTTTTGTCACTCAATTATCCACTCTCAATTCCCTATTCCCGCATTATCGCTTGAGCGAAATCACGGTCTCAAGCAAAGTGTCCGCCGTGCGGATTGTAGCCGCGTTCGACTGGAAGCCGCGCTGTGTCACAATCATTTCGGAGAACTGGTCGGTAAGGTCGACGTTCGACATTTCGAGCGCGCCCGCGAGCAGGCTTCCCTTGCCTGCGATTCCGCTTTCGCCGATATTCGCCTGACCTGAGTTGTTCGACTCCACGTAAGTGTTGTCGCCAGCCTTCTCCAAGCCGCCTTGGTTCGTGAACGAAGCGAGCGCGATTTTTCCGATCGTCCGGTTCGTGCCGTTAGAATAAACGCCCGTGATGATTCCGCTAGAATCGATTTTGAAATTGTCCAAATATCCGAGCGTGTAGCCGTCCTGCGAAAACGCCTTCGTGGAACTCTGCGACGCGCTCTGCGTCACCGTGTTCCTCATAGAGCCGATTTCGCCCAAGTTGATGTTGAAAGTCTGGCGATAAGGATTTCCGTCCTCGTCGGGATTCGCGTCGGGAACTGCGAACGAAGCCTGCAAGATTATTTCGCCGTTTTCGTTCGAGCCAACCGCCGCGCTGTCAGTGACGGAGCGGAGAGTGCCCATGTTGTCGAAGTTCACGATGAACTCGTTCGTCTGCCCGTCAGTCGTCTGAAGCCCGACGCGCGTCTGCGTGTACTCGGCGTTCTCGGGGTCAATCTGAACCGTCGCCCGCCAGCTGTTCGGGTCGCCCACGACGCGCGTAAACGCGATGCTCAAAATATGCTCGTTTCCAAAGCTGTCGTAGATTTTCTGCTCGGTCGCCCAAGTGCCTTTCGCGATGTCGGCGGGAGTCGCGCCTTCTTCAGGAATTTCAGGCGTGTTCTTGTTAAGGTTGCAAGCGTAGTTCACGTTGAGCGTCGCCTTCGCGGGGTCTTTAGAGCCTACGGGAATCGTCAAGTCCGTGGGGCTTGCCGCGGTCTGCACGACCATCTCGCCGTTCAATTCGCGCGCCATCCATCCCTGCACGCGGTAGCCGTTCGCGGGGTTCACCAAAGTTCCGTCCTTGTCCAAACTGAACGCGCCGTTTCGGGTAAAGTAAGTTTTTTCGCCGTTCTGCAGGACGAAAAATCCGTTGCCCTGGATCGCAACGTCCGTGGAAACCCCGGTGGACTGCAAGTTGCCCTGCGTGAAAATCGTGTGAATCGCCGCGGTCTGCACGCCAAGCCCTACTTCCTTCGGGTTCACGCCGCCCACTTCAGTGGTGGGAGCCGCCGCGCCAGAAAGTTGCTGGCTTATCATATCCTGAAAATCCGCGCGGCCTTTTTTGAAGCCGTTCGTGTTTACGTTGGCGATGTTGTTTCCAACGACATCCATTTTCGTCTGGTGATTCTGCATTCCGGAAACGCCGGACCAAAGTGATCTCATCATACCGCTACCCTCTTCTAATTAGCATAGACTGCTTTTACATAATTCATGTCGTAGAAATTTCCGTTCACCTGAACTTGCGGTTTTTCGCCGCGAGTGAATCCGTCCACGACTCCAGTTACAGTTTGACCGTCGCCCATGTCAAGCTCTACGACTTTTCCGACAGTGCCCGCCGCCTCGCTTGTGCCCATCAGCTGCGCCATCTTCGTAAAGCCATTGCTCATGTTGTACATCTGCTCAAGGCTGGTGAACTGCGCCATCTGCGCTATGAACTGGCTGTTGTCCATAGGCGACATAGGATCTTGATGCGTCATCTGCGTCATCAAAAGCTTTAAAAAATCATCCTTGCCCAATTCCTGACTCGGCGCGCGTCCGTTCGCGTTCTGCAATTTGTTGAACCTGTCCACTTCATTGTTCACCTGAAGTTTTTCGGCAGGACTCATCGTAGCGTTGAATTCCATCTTCACCCCTTTAAGCAACGACATCAATCGAATAGTTCGAAGCCAAAACATTGCCTATATTATTATCGGCATTTTCAAAT
Organism: uncultured Treponema sp.; assembly: GCA_910584475.1. Classification (GTDB taxonomy): domain Bacteria; phylum Spirochaetota; class Spirochaetia; order Treponematales; family Treponemataceae; genus Treponema_D. Next base: position 23,629 of record CAJUBD010000018.1, on the reverse strand, counting down.
CCAACTGAAATGTTTTCTTCGACAAAATCGCCATAAATTTTCCTGCCCTGCCGCTTGGAAGAACCGTCGTCCTGTCCGCCGTGATTTTGCTGCGCGAACTGCATTTCGCTTCCGGCAAAGCTCACGTCGAATCTCGCGTCCTCGAATCCACTCTGAATGAAAGCGTTGCGGAGAACGTCCGCGCCGTCGCCGAAAGCGTTGAACGCCTCGCGGCTCGCCACGACGATGTGCCCGGTAATAATTTTTCCCGAAAGTTCAAGCCCGATTTTCACGTTGCCCAAGCTTTCCGGATGCAAGACCAAATTGATGGAGCCTGAATCGTTGTCGCGGAGGACGATGTTTCCAGCGCGGACGAATTCAGTAGCATTCTGCGTGATTTGGTTTTTGAGCATCGCCTGAAAGTTAGAGCCGTCGGCGGCCGCGCTTTGAGAATCAAGCGAAAGCATGTTCCTTTCGCTCTGCGCGCCCAAATCCATCGTAAGCTCGATTCCGCCTCCTTGAGAATCGTTTTGCACCGCGCGAACGAAATCTTTTTTGAAATCCTTCGCTTCGCCTTGCGCGACTTCCGCATTCGTGCGAAAATCCTTCACTTCGATTACGCCGATTTTCGTTTCCCTTTTCGACTTCGCGGAAATCGCGTTCTTGGAATGAAAATTGTCCGCATTTTTCAAGGCAGGATCAAAAGACGAGGAATCCGAGTTTTGAATTTGCGAAGCGGAAAACTGCAATGCGGAAATGATTTCAGCGTCGGCGTTTTCGCCAAGGGAATCCTTTTCAAGCGCGGAAGAAGCGGCTTCAGAGATAAAATTCTTCTTTGCAAGCCCGACGCGCAGATTTTCCAAATCCGATTTTTCTTCGGAGAAATCCCGCGAAACATTTTCCGTCGTAGGATTGAAATTCTTTTGCGATTTTTTTTCGACATCCGCGCGCGCGATTTTTTTGCCTTCAAGATTCTCCGTTCTTTTTGCCGAAGAATTTTTTGCGCCTTGTGCGTCCGCGACGAGCGCGCCCTGCAAAACTTCGTCAGTTTTGAGATTCTTTCCGCGCGACTTTTTTTCTGCGCCTTCGTCTTTAGAAGCGATTTTTTTTCCGTCCTTCTTTTCATCACGAACGGCTTTTCTTTCGTCCGAATCGGAAGATTTTTTTTCAAGAGAAATCGCTTTTTCAGGAATTTCTTTCGGCGAATCGGATTCTTCCGCGGGGATTTTTTCGCGCTGAACAGGCGCGGAATCTTTTTCCGCGCCTTCGTAAGAATTGCTTTCGCCGATTTTGCTCAAGTTTTCGCTGAGCATCGAAAAAAAGTCCTTAGACGGATTTTCGTTCGCGGTGAAATTCTGTTCGACCTTTTGCTCATGGATTTGCGAAAAATCTTGAATTGAATTCAGATTTACAGAGTTCATCAATGAAAAACCTCCGAAAACATCGCCTTGCGAAATCCGCAAAACTTTGTTCTACGGAAGTCGCTTCATTCAATCGCGGTCGGCTTGCTCGTCATCTTTCGCTGGACGGTCGCCGCGCGTTCGGCGGGCATCAGCGAAAGCCAGTAAGCCACCATAGAAGCAGTGCCCGAAGCCTCCGCGCGTTCGGTAACTTTTCGCAGAACGTCGATGACGATTTGGTCATCCATAGCCACGAGAATGTCCACGGCGGCGCGGGGCGGCATTCCTTCAAGGTTCGCCGCGATTTGCTCGATGTTTACATTTCTATCATCGTACATTTTTACGAGATTGTTGAATGTTTTTTCGCGTTCTTCGAGATTTTTTTCGCGTTCGGCGATTTCTTCGGCGAGCCTTCGGTTTTGCTCCTCGGCGAGGCTCGAATCGCCCTCTCGCTTTTCAAGTTCCTCGCGGTAAATGTCCAGGGCTTCGCGCTGCTTTGCGAGGCGATCCAAATCCAAATCCGCCGAAAGAGGCTTCGAGGAAGTGGAAGTGACGGAAGTCTGCGGCGATAGTCCGAAAATTTTGTAGACGGGCGAGAAAAGATTCTTCACGCGGATGACTCCCAAAAAGTCGAACCATAAAAGTCCGCCCAGGACGAGAATTATAATGAGAAAGAGAAGAACAACGGTTTTCCCCAAAGAGCTGCTTTTTGCCAATTTCCACCCCAAGATTCAGTTAACGGTTAATAATGAATAATTAATAGTTTTCATAATTTCGCGACGCGCGAAAAATTCGTGGCGAACTTGCGCGAAATCATTCCGCGATAAAATTCATCACAGATTCAGTATCGGAAGAAATCGCGCAAATATTAACTATTACATTGTTCGCTTCGCTCACTTGACGAGTCTTACTTCGTAAAACCCGCCAGCGTTCCACCATAACCATTACTTATTCACTATTGACTATATAGTTCCGCCTACTGCCGTGCCAAGAGTAATGTCATTTTCTTTTTCCATAAGCTCAAAGTAAAGGGCGCGTTGCCGCACAAGGATTTCTTCCAGATATCCCGCCGTACGCTCGCGAACTTTGTATGTCTTGTAGAAAGAAGTGCCATTGCACACGATGCAAACCGGCTCGGTCGCTTTTTTTCCCGCGCCGCTTTTTATTACGCAAGCGGCAAGGATCGCGGCGGCGAGGCGAGCGCAGCGTTCCACCAAAGCGTCAAGCAAGCAGAACAAACGCTCACAGTCAGTCTCATTTCCGTGTTCAAACAGGATCGCGCCCAATATCGTGCTTTTTGAATGAGGCGCGTGCAAAAACCTGTCCGCTTCGACTTGCGAAAGCGAATTCAATGCCAAAAGATTTTCACAAACTTTTTCCGAAAACAACTTGTCTTTCGCGGCGGCGACGAGCGCTTCATAAGCCACAGGTCCCAAATATGCGCCCGAGCATAATTTTTCCAAAACCCCGACCCCGGGCTTTTCGCTTTTTTTGTCAAACGCAATGTCAAAATCGCTTCTTGCGACTTTGTCAAATTTGCCCAGCTCGCAATTTATGATTTGAGTTTTCAGTCCGTGATATTCGCCGGAAGCTTCCTGAATGTACGCGGCGTTCATTCCGGTGCCCAAGATGAAACCGATGAACGACGAATATTTTTTTCCTTCAGGAACATTCGCCGCCCCTGCAAGCAAAGCGGAAACCGTATCGTTCAAAAGCGAAATGTGCAGATCTCCATTCCAACCGTGCTCCTTTAGGGCGGCGGAAAGTTCTTTTACGATGTGGCTTCCTTCAACGTCCGGAGCTTTTACTTCCTTTGAAAAATTTATCAGAATGCCGTCGCCGTCCTCTTGCATTTCCACTGGATACGAAAAACAAAAACCAATGTTTTTAGACTTGTTCTTAAGATGCTCCAAATTTTTGGCGATTTGGTCAAAGAATTCCTTTTTGGAGAATTCGCGCTCAGTTCCTGGCATCTTAGTCTTTTCCAAAAAATTTATGGAAGGATTTCCTGTCGCGTCAAACGAAACAAGGCAAGAGCGGAAATTCGTTCCGCCCGCGTCAATCACAATCACGTCCTTTCCGACGGGGCTTTTTTTCGGCGGATTGCAAAAAGTGCGAATCATGTCTGACCCGCTCGGACGACCGCAAAGCCCTTCGTTCATATCAAAAAGAATCGCATCGGCAAGAGAAGCGATATCGACATGCGCACAAAAATTGTGCTTTCCCAAAAACGCGCTTACGGCACAAGACATAAAACACCTCGATAAAAAATACGAATTGTAATATTATACCACGAACAGAGAAAAAATGCAATAAAATATTTTGCAATTGACATGGGATTTGCGCGCCCTGCGAAACGATATACGACAAAGGGCATCGAAGTCACGCGCAGCATTTTCAACAAAAAATATATTTTTTTGTTGAAAAATCGCTTGAAAATATTGCAACAAAGCTCGATTCTTGATAAACTTACTTGTAGTGCCGTAATAAGTCAATTGTCTTTGAATTGCGCTTTAGTCTGGAGGAAACTTCGTGGTTTTTGATTCAGTTCCGTGGATTTGGCTTGGAGTGATGTTGCTATGCTTCATAATAGAAGGGCTGACGACAGCCTTGACTTCTATTTGGTTCGGCATCGCCGCATTGATCATGGTGTTTCTGTCCATGCTGCCGATACCGATTTTCGTGCAAATCCTGATATTCGCGCTTTTGTCGCTGGCGATGTTCGCGCTCGCAAGGCCTTTCTTTGCGAAGTTCCTGAAAGTGAAAAAAACGCCGACCAACAGCGACGCACTCGTCGGCAAGACAGCGATTGTCACGGAAGACATAGGCGCGACGCAAAAGGGAGCCGTGAAGGTGGACGGCAAAGTGTGGAGCGCGTCCATAAAAAGCGAAGACAATCCGAGCGACACCTTGCTGAAGTCAGGAGATTCCTGTATAATAAAGGGCATAGAGGGCGTGACATTGATTGTCGCACGACTAAAAGAACAATAGGAGTTATGCAAAAGGAATCGCACAAATGGCGCGTTCTTTCTGCGTGTCAAGTTTCTACAGCCGCGTCGCGACTTACAAAACTTGCATATTTACACATGCGCGTTGTTAACGCGCTCGCCAAAAAGCCAATCGAAAGCCCCAACTTTCTTCTTGGCTTTTTATAGGAGTTTTTATGTTTTTTTATACTATAGTTTCGGTTTTGATTTTCATAATCCTGATAATCATCATCAGGAACATTCGCATTGTTCCCCAGTCCTACGCTTTCATCATAGAAAGGCTTGGCACTTACGCCGCCACTTGGCAGGCAGGGCTTCATGTGAAAGTACCTTTCATCGACAGCGTGGCAAGCAAGGTCGCGCTCAAGGAAAGGGTCTTGGACTTTCCTCCTCAGCCTGTCATCACGAAAGACAACGTGACGATGCAGATAGACACGGTAGTCTATATGCAAATCACCGACCCGAAATTGTTCACTTATGGCGTGGAAGATCCGATTTCCGCCATAGGAAATTTGAGCGCGACGACGCTCCGCAACATCATCGGCGAATTGGACTTGGACGGCACTCTCACCAGCCGCGACGTGATAAACACGAAGATGCGCTCCATACTTGACGAGGCGACAGACCCGTGGGGAATAAAGGTGAACCGCGTCGAAGTGAAGAACATCATGCCGCCAGAAGCCATACGCGAGGCGATGGAAAAGCAGATGAGGGCGGAGCGCGAGCGCCGCGAAAAGATTCTCATAGCGGAGGGACAAAAGCAGTCTGAAATCCTCGTGGCGGAAGGAAAGAAGCAGTCGGCGATCCTAGCGGCGGAGGCGGAAAAGCAGTCGACAATCCTTCGCGCGGAAGCGGAAAAGGAAGCCCAAATCCGCAAAGCGGAAGGAGAGGCGCAGGCGATACTTGACGTTCAAAAGGCGACGGCGGAAGGTCTTCGCATGATAAAGGAAGTCGGCATTGACGCGACGGTCCTAAAGCTCCGCAGCCTTGAGACCATGGAAAAAGCCGCCGACGGAAAAGCCACGAAAATCATCGTGCCTTCGGACATACAGAACATGGCGGGCTTGGTGACGTCCATCACGGAGATTGCAAAAGAAAAATAAGGAATAAGGCGACACAGGGGCGCGGTAGGCATTGTTACTTACCCTTTTGACGTAAGCAATGGCTCTCACTAAAGCAGAGCGGGATTACCTGGACGATGAGTATATTGCAATTATCATTCTCAGCGAAATTTTTATTTGAGGCTATGATTGTAATATTTCTCTCAATATCTCCCTATTCCACGCCCTCCTTTCCCTGTCGAAAAACCATCCCCACTTGGCTCAAAGCGGATGTCAGAATTCAAGACGACATGATAGTCGGCATCCATTTCAATCGCAAGGAGCATACCCACTAGACCATAAGCAAAAAATCATTTAGAATAAACCTATGTTCATTCCGACCGCATGGGAAACGCGAATCCTGGAATTTTTTAGGCAAGAAAACATACCACATTCAGGAAAAGAAATAGCGAACGCCTTGACAGATGAAAGGGAACGCCCCACGCTCTCTGCCATTGAGGGCTGTATCGCAAAGGGCTTCCTCGAAAAGGACGCGGACGGAAAATATTTTTTAACCGACGCGGGAAAAAGCGCAATCTAGATTTTCCAGAGCGCATTGTACAAGTCAGCGATTTTTTCCCACGAGTACAGCCTCTTTCCCGCTTCCTTCATGTCGTCCGCAATCCTTTTGAATTCTCCCTGCCGCTCCAAAATCAAATTCACAATGTCCTCCGCCGTCCTCCAATAAAGGCATTTTTCCTCCGTGGTCGCGCGGTTGTACACGCAGTCGAACGCCAAAATCGGCAAGCCAAGATTCATCGCCTCCACAAGCGACGGGTTCGTGCCGCCAGCGGAATGACCATGCACATAAAGCGAGGCATGCGAGCGAATATAGTTCACACGGTGTGAGTCATAAATCGACTCGAGCAAATGAATGTTTGGGAACGCCGAATATTTTTCTTTGAGCGCGTGACCATACTCGGATTTTTCCCAGTTGCCGACAACAACGAGCGTATACTTTTCCAGCGTTTTCCCCAAGAGATTTTCCAAGGCGCTTTCAAACGATGCGAACGCCTCAAGAATCAGGTGGACATTGTTCTCTGGCTCTATTCGACAAACGGTAACCGCATATTTTTCACGAACGAACGGATATTCCTCAAAAAGCAAGTCATCCTCAACGCGCACAACATTGTCTCCGCCATAGGCAATGAGCTCCACACGCTTTTTTTGCACCAATTTTTTATATGCCGTTTTCACATAGTCCGTGATTCCGCGGTTGTCGCCGATGATGATGTCAGAGTGTCTCACCGCCTGTCTTTCCGAAAAACGCAGAAGCCACTTCGCATAGAACTTCCACTTGTCGCGCCTCCATTCAAGCCCGTCGATGTTCGTGATGATTTTCCCCTTGAAACGGCGGCGGATTCTCGGCAAAAACATACAGCCCGAAACTCCCAGCACGAGAATCACATCCGCACCAAGCGCGACCGCCCTTTTCATTCCCTCATAGTCGTACAAGACAGAAGAAACGCCGTTCGCATCGCGGTCAAGGTAGACAAGGTGCGCGCCCTTGTAGGTCTCAAGGCGCTTTTCGTATTTCGGCGCGGAGCAAAACACCGTATACTCCACATCGGGCGGAGTGTAGTCCAAAAGGTTGTCCACAAGTGACTCGAATCCGCCGTAACAGGCGGGAACGCCCACCGTGCCTATGACGGCGACTTTTGTTTTTCGCACAGGATTTTTATCATTCATAAAACGCTCCTCTAAAAATTCTCTGATCCCGAAATCTTTGTTGATTATTTTTGATTTTTATGTATACTAAATAATAGATGTTCTTATTTTGGAGGTGTCTATGCCACAAGAAATGATTGAAATGTACAATTCTCTTTCGGAAGCAAAGCGTCAGTCTGCCTTTGATTATGTCACCTATCTCTATCTTCGTGAGAACAAACGAAGCGCCGATGAAGTTGACGCGCTTCTTAAAGAGGCAAACGACTTTGCGGAAAAATCCGGGCTTCAAGACTGGACGCTCGATGAAATCAACGATGAGATTGCGCTTTGCAGAGCGGGAAAGTAAAACCGAATGAAAAAAATTTACGCTGTTCTTGACACAAACATAATTATTTCTTCGCTCATAAAAAAAGATTCCAACCCTGGCAAAGTTTTGAAAATGGCGTTGTCTGGAAAGATAATTCCTGTTATGCATAGAAAAATTCAGAGCGAGTATTGGGAAGTATGCGGGAGAAAAAAGTTTAATTTTCCAGCCGACATTATCTCTAGACTTATGACGCGACTTGAAAACCGAGCCATTTACCTTGACGAAACGAAATCCACAGATAGAATTTCCGATGAAAAAGACATAGTTTTTTACGAAGTCACATTGACCGCCAAAGATAAATTTGACGATGCGTATCTTGTCACAGGCAATGGAAAGCATTTTCCAGTAAAACCGTTCGTCGTTACCCCAGCGGAGATGATCGCGATTGTGGAAGAGGAGATGTGAAGTCATTTGGTTATACCCTCACAAGTTGTCATAACAACATCTCGTATTTTCTCAGCATAACTTTCCCAGTTATATTCTTTTCCGCTTTCAAAAGCATTTTTTGCAAAAGACTTGTAAACTTCAAAGTCAGACAGCAAAAATCTAATTTTCTCCGCAACTGCCCAAATTTCAAAAGGTTCAATCAAAAAACCATTTATCCCATCTTTTACTATCTCTTTTGGTCCACCGTAGTTCGGAGCAATAACTGGCAGGCTATACATAAAGCCTTCAATTAAGGTCATTCCAAAAGTTTCCACGAATCTATCATTCAATGACAGATTCGTCACGATAGATGCGTGAGTGTAGTACGGTAACAAGTCACTTTGATTGGGAAATATTTTTAAATTTTGACTTGGCACAATTTCATTCTGTTTTTTATATTCATCAATTTCATCTTGCGTTGCACTACAAAATAATTGAAAATCAAATTCTGGCAAAAGTTCAGACAACTTCACAAATTGCAAAATTCCTTTATATGTCTTAAGCGAACACGGCATCATAATTATTTTTTTCTGAAAGCGATTCTCTAAAATTTCATCAGATACCATTTTATTTGTCTCTGACTGTGGTGCATTCGAATTATAAACGATGCAAATTTTATCGCTCTCCAAAGTCGAAGTAAGATAATGAGAAACGCAAATTATCTTATCAGCGGTTTTATAAACATTAGAAAGACAAATCCTTTGCAAAATATTAGGATTTAAATATGATTCGTGAATATGGAAAACAATTTTAGAACCCTTCAACTTCGCCGCCGTAGAAGCGCCAAAATTATAAATTGTATTTGCGTAAAGCACATCGTATTTTCTTGAAAAAAACACTTTGAAAAATGAAACTGCTTGTGAAATCACAAAATAAAATACGACACCAAAATTATGGGAACTCCATTTATAGCCATTCGACTTGTATTTCACTCCGTTAATGCCAGAAAGAAAGCCATCGGATTGTGAAGTCAAAACCGTAATATCAAAATTCTTGTCATTGGAAAAGGCAAGTATGGAATTTCGCAAGACTTTAGGCGAACCCGTATAATTGTTGAGAAGATGGCTAAAAAGAATTCTCATTGTTCTATCCTCCTTTTTATTACTTTTGCAGGAACTCCACCAATTATTACATTGTCAGGAAACACACCTGTTACAACTGCACCAGCCGCGACAATGCATCCATCTCCGATAATAGAACCATCCAAAATAGTTGCCTTTGCACCAATCCAACAGTTATTTCCAATTTTTATTCCTTTATGATTCACTCCTTGCAATCGAATAGGTTTGGTTAAATCTGAGTAATTATGATTTTCCGAGTGCATTGAAACAAAATTACCAACTATCACATCATTTCCTATTTCTATTCCCCCTGCTGCCCCATAAAAACAGTCTGTTCCAAGTCCGCAATTATTTCCACATTTAAAACCCTTTCCTAAAAATGAAAACGAGCCTGTGCATTCAATTCTAGTAAAACAACCAATAGAAACATGCTTCCCAATCTGAATACCATTCTCACTCAATGCATCTAAATAAACATCATGGTCAATATTTAAAAATGAATCAGTTTTTAGCTGTTTTTTATTCTTAATTTTTACATTTTTTGAAATCATAGTTTTAAAATTTTTTAGAACTATGAAGCCTCTAAGTAAGTTTTTACATTTCTTAACAAAATAAAAAAATATTTCTTTCGAAGGTATTTTTTTATCCATTTCAATTCCAGTAATATTTTTAAATTTTTGTCGTAAGAAAAAATTAATCTTTTTCATTTTATTCCTACAGTTTTTTCGTAATTCTAAGTAAAAGTTGCTGACATAAAACTAAAAAAGTACAAAAACGGTGTTTCTTGTATAAAGTTTTCAATCCTTCAATCTCAAGCTTTCGCCTTTCTTTTTTTTCTTCATTTGTCAAATTATCTTCGGACAAATCATGAATAAAATTCAAATCAAAAACAAAAAAGCGACAATCAATTTTTCGTACTTGATAAATAAAATCTGTGTCGATGCAATAAAGATGCAGTTCTTCGTTAAACTTTATTTTTGTTTTCTTTAGAAAATCCAATCGAACACACAAACCGCTTGTAATTGCCGTGTAAAAACGAGATTTATTTATTCCAAAATTGATATTTTTGAAATGCCAGCCTTTTATAAAGAATTTTCCAGGTGAATACATTTTTTTACCAGAGAAAATCTTTGGCAAGAAAACATTTATTTTTGGATTATCCTCAAAGACTTCATTCAAATACGAATTGTAATTTTCCTTTACAATTTTTGAATCCTGGTCAAAAAGTTGGATAAAATCAAATGCAGGATTTTCTTGTATCGCCTTATTATAAATCTTTGAAAGACTGACATTTTGCGGAGTATGAATGAAATTAATATTTTCAGAATTAAAAAACTCCTTCGCATTTTCCAAAGAATTTATCTTTTGCGGAGAATTATCCCAAATTACAATTTTGTTTTCACTGGAATTTTGAATATTATTTTCTTTCAGCGAAATACAAGTTTGAGATTCGCTGATTTTTTGTTTATAAAGAACGATTAGGAACAGCTTTTTCACTTTTTTCTCCAAGCTTTAAATAATAAAAAATTATAACTAACGATAAAATTCCAAGATGAATTATATTTGCAAAACCTGATAAAATAAAAAGAATCATTACTAAGCCATCGCAAATAAAATCAGAACTTTCTTTTGCAGGTTTTTTTAAAGTTTTTCCATATAAAATCAACATAAATACAAAGCCCTGTATTCCAAAATTCAATAAAATAGTCAAAATTGAACAATCGTAAGAAACCACTCCTTTTGGATAACTTGCATAGCCAATTCCATAGCCAAATGGATTTTGTAAAAATAACATAGACGCTTCAGTGTATTGGGCAATTCGTCCTAGTGCCGATAAATCCATTCCACTGGTAAAGGTTAAAAAAGCAAGCAAAAATCCAATACAAAAAATAGAAAACAAAGGGAAAATTTTTCTGTGTTTATTAAAAAAACAAAACATTCCAAGAACAAAAGCAATTGCCAAAAAAGGAGTCCTTGAACCTGTCAAATAAAGGCAAAAAAACTGAATCAAAATAAAAATAATTCTCGTTATAAAAAAATTTCTCTTTTTTATGTTGAATAAAGTTAGCGTCAGTGAAATAGAAATATAATTTGAAAAAATTACCGCGCTTTGCAAAAGACCAAACGCTCTTAATCGACCATTTCTAATATAATTATATGTCGCTTCACCAATAACATCTTTCACATATAATTTTGAAAAATCTCCATCAAATGTAAAAACTTGAAAAATAGCCACTAAGCAATTTACCAATACGCAAATATAAAAAAAAGAAAAAACAGGTCTTGATTTTATCTTCAAGTATTTAATTGAATAAAAAACAAAAACCATCATAATAGGAATTCCAGCATTTGAAAAATATGAAACGAACGCCGAAAAATTGCTTTTTAGAATTCCTAAAACAGAATATATTGTCAAAAACGAAAATAGAACTAAAATTTTATGGAGCTTCTTCTTTGTATAAATCGCACAAACCGTAAACATTAAAAATCCAAGCCCGACAAACAAATAGAAAATATAGGAAAAAATTCTTGTAAGCGAAGACTTTAAAGCCAAAAACGGTGCAAAAGAAAATATAAAAATTGAGGAGAAGACAAATAGATATAACGAATATTTCTGTATACTTTTAATATAATTCATAATATTCCCAAATTTTGCTTCGTGTTGAAATTTCAATATTTAGTGATTTTGCTATATCAATAATGAATTTAATTTTTTCATGAGAAAACCTTTCATCCCATGTATGTGTAAACAAGACTATCATATTACCCCCCCCTCCATACTGCCTATCTTTAGAATTTCTTCGACTTCCCTATTTGTATAATTTGTGTCAAAGGAAGCGCTATTTAAAGTAAATTTATTGTTAAAAGGAAAATAATTGAATCCGGGATTTGTAAGATTTTTGGAATTGTCAAATTGCCAACCATTATATGCTCTAGAAGAAAAATAACGATTTTTTAAAAGTGAACGAGTTCTTTCATCAGAAACGGTATAAGGATATGTAAAATGATTTATTTTTGTATTTAATTTGTTTTCAATTTCTTCAACTTTTCCAAATAATTCATTTTCCAAAAAGTTCCCTGTCAAGCGAATTTTCGTTCCGACTGAACAATCTTTTTTTAAAGGTTTATCAACAGTAAAATATTGACCATCGGAATCACTTGAATGAGAAATTATTTTATATTCTTCATCTCCGATTAGAATTTCTGCATTATCCAAAAAAGTATGTGCAAACCAGCCGTAAATTTTATTTGTACCTTTTTTTGCTGATTTTTGAAGTGAAACGGCTTCTAATCGATTATGTGAAAGTCCGTGATTTACAATTTCAAAACCATCATTTACCATTTCTTTCAATTCTTCAAAAGAAAGGGCACATCTTTCAATATTCAATCCTAACTCTGCGGGAACTACAGGAGAATACGCTTTATGCACATTTTTATAAACTTCATAATCTGTATTTGGGCAGTCATCATAAGTTATTACAAGAAAAGGTTTTAAAGGAATATATAGAATTTCAGTTTCATTTCCAGAAATACTTTCCCTAACGATTGTCTTTTCTGTAATATTCTGAAAGGAAATTTTTTCCCTGAATTGAATTCAATAAAACCAGAATCATCATTTACATAGCAAACAAGTTTATTTTCTTTTGCTGAAAGCTTTTCAACATTTTCAAAAGATTTTGCAAGCACAAAATTTGATATTTCACTATCTTCTGTTTTGCACGAAAAAAACAAAAAAGACAATAAAATTAAGAAAAACATTCTGACTTTCATTTTTTTACTCCATTCTTTCCACAATTTTCCTACAAGAATTTCCATCACAAAATTCTGCAAATTGTTTGATTTTCTCTTCTGGAACTTTTTTATAAGATTCATTTTCAATTATCTTTAAAACTTCGTTCCAATTTTCTGCCCTTACGCCTTCTAATTCTGAATAATCAAAATAATGATTTCTGCAAGTTGTAACATATTCTTCAAAATCAAAGGGTGCTAAAATCACAGGTTTCCTTGTCAAAATAAAATCAAAATAAATAGAAGAATAGTCCGTCATTAAAATATCAACTTGACCAACAAAATTATAAAGTTCGGTGTAATCGTCGTCATTTATTGTTATAAATCTATTTTTATGATTTGAATTTGGCAGCAAATTTAAATCAACAAAATGTGGTTTGTAAACACAAACCACATTTTGTTGATTTAAAAAATTTGAAAATTCCATTTCATCAAATCCAAATTCCTTGCAAAATGGTTCAAAAGGCTTTTTTGTCCATGCTCCAGTCCTGAAAGTCGGCATATATAAAATTATTTTACAATTAGGAAATTCATTTCGAATATCATTTATCAAGTTTTCTTCTTTACCACTAAAAAGAGCATCGGTTCTAGGAAGCCCAACATCTAGTATTCTCGTGTCATCCAATCCAAATGCAGTTTTTAAAAATGGTGTAAAGAATTTACTTGCAGAAACGGTATATAAATTTGGCAAGGTTGTTATTGTTTTCCATACAAAAAATTTTTGATTTATCTTGTATAAAATTTTTGAAAGGATATTTTTTCTAATAGTTCCTCCAGAAAATTCATCATCATTTAATATTTTTTTTAAAGGCATTCCATGCCATAATTCATAAAATTCAATTCCTTTCGTAAATCCATAAAACATTTCACAGCCAGTCGTAGAAAATAACTTTGACGCTCTTGAACTTAAAAACAATGCCTTGATAGATTTAGAAGAATAAGACTCAAAACCGTTTTGCCGAAGCTGTTGAACAATTTTTTTATCTCTAGAAATCCAGACGGCTCGAATATTCGGACAATTGTTTTTAACATATTCAAATAAAATTCTTGAGCTGTCGCTATATTTTTGTCCGAACCAACTTACAAAAATCCAAAGATTTTTATCTCTCTTAAAAAGTCCACAAAAATGCCAGATTGGAATAAAAAGAAAATTCAGAATCAAATCAGGGATATTTTTTACTATTTTAAAAATGAAATTCATTTTCTTAACCTCATAAAAGAAAGCAGGATTTTATTTTTTGTAAAAAACAGCACCGCGAAATATAACATTGAACAAATACCTACGCTTAAAAAACTTATTAAAATTACATTCTTTATATTTTCTGGGATTAAAAATTGATGAATGATAAAAATTACGACAGAAAATAAAACTGAAACAAGAAATGGAATAATCAGATCCTTTGAGAAAACAACATTTTTTATATTTTTCCTTTTAATTTTTATAATCTGCAAAATTACGACCAAGATATCTGCCGTTGCTGTTGAAATGATGCAAGTCAATGCAGAAAGTTTTTTTAAATAAAGTAAAATGCCTTTTGCTAAAAGATTATAAACACCTGCCGTATAATAAATTTTAGTTAATGAGCTTTCGTTGTTTGTCGGCAATAAAATTTGCTTTGCAAAAATTGAATCAAAATTTGAAATTAAATAGCGAATACAAAAAGCAAATAGAACGACATTTCCTGCCAAATATTTTTCACTTGAATACAAATAAATAATTTCTGTAGATAAAAATGCCATTCCCATGCAGCAAGGAAAACTTAAAACAGAAAAAAGCGAGGAGCTTTTCTTCAATAAATCGTAATAGGCTTCTTTCTTTTGACTTCCCCAAAAATACGACAAACGCGGAATTGAAACCATAATCACAGAGGAGGTAACTTGAACAACGCTGTTAGAGAGAACTTGGCTGATATGGTAAAAAGTCAGTTCCATTTTATCCGTAAAATATGTTAAAAAAAATCGATCTAACATCGTATAAAGCATGCTTGAATTGACAAGCAAAAAGACTATAAAAAGCGGCTTTATCAATTTAAAAGTTTTTAGCAAATCAATTTTCCTGAATTTAAATCGCCATTTATTAAAAGCAAAAGTAAGCAAGTTATTCAAAATGACAGAAATTGAAGTGAATAAAATATATAAATATGCATCGTTTGCTTTTTTTATAAATGAAAAAACTGAAAGAACATAAATCAACTTACAAACAAACGATTTTACTAAAATAAAACCATAATTTTCAGATGCCTCGTTCATCCAGTCATTTGCAAAACAGGTAAAAAGCAGTTGACTGGAGCCAATTATGTAAAGACCAATATAATCTTTAAAAAATGGACTTGCATAAATCAATAGAAAATAAGCTATAGTGGTTATTGCAGAAAATAAAACGCTTAGGAAAAACAAAGAAGAAAAAAGCTTTTCAACTTCAATTTTGTTATTCTTCACTTGGCTGATTGTTCTTAAACCGTAAGTATAAACTCCAAAAACTGCAAAAGGCGAAAACCACGAAATCACACTTGTAACACGGTTACATTCTGTAAACCCATCAACCGATAAAACTCGCGCAATATATGGAGCCGTTAAAAGAGGAAAAATTATGTTGCAAACGTTCAATACCGTTTTATAAAACGTATTTAACTTTATTGATTTCGACATTTTAATTTTTCGTGAATTTTGTAAAGAAAACTACCAAGTTTTGT
Organism: uncultured Treponema sp.; assembly: GCA_910584475.1. Taxonomy (GTDB): domain Bacteria; phylum Spirochaetota; class Spirochaetia; order Treponematales; family Treponemataceae; genus Treponema_D. The sequence continues at coordinate 8,159 of CAJUBD010000018.1, read as the reverse complement.
GTTATGAGCAAATTCATATTTGAATAAAATCCATTTCCTTTCATTCACAGCCTTTTTTAATTTCTTTGGAACTTTTTTGCTAGGCTTTTCTGCAATTTTTGTTTTTAATGAATTAAGATTTTTTTCTTCAACAACAAAATCAATGATGTCCATTACATTTTTTGCGGAATGTCCTAATTGAGGAAAATTTCTTTTTTTGTATTCAATAATTTTTTTTAAGTATTCATCATCTTTGAAAACGCTTTCTATTGTTTTAGATAAATCTTTCTTAGGAATTTTTATCGCAAAGTCATAAGGAAAATCTGGAAGCCGAGCAGGCTTTACATCTGGCACAAGCCAATCATTTACAGCAATTACAGGTTTTCCTAAAAGCATTGCTTCATATAATGTTGAAGATTCTTCACTGACTAAACAATCGCAAATATTTATTGCATCGTAAATATTTGTTTTTGAATCTAAAATAAAAACATTTTTATAATTTTTTTCTCTAGTCTTTTGATGGGCTTCATTAATAATTTTGTACTGCTCTGGAAAAACTTCTGGAGTTGCGGGAAATTGTTTAATTATCAAATTTACATCTAAACCTTGGACACTTTCACATATTTCCAATTGACGATTATCCCATTCCCAACTTGGGGCATACAAAATTGTTTTTTTATTTAAATCAATTCCATATTTTTTAATCAATTTCTCGCAATTCGCAGAGAAACATTTTTCATAAATCCTATCGGCTTTTGTCCAACCAGTAAAAAAAGCACCTCGTTTTGGCTTGACAAAATCATAACAAGAGGCGTTTTTCCACATATCAGCCCATTCCCTACTTGGAAGCAAAGCAATATCAAAAATATTCCAATATTCCTTTTTCCACATCATAGGCCATTCACCGTGCTGCTGTCCCAAATCATGCAAATGAACAACTGAAAACTTTGAATGCTTTGGAAAATTCCAATGAGAACAATAAAAGCCAATTTCACATTTTGCGAACTTATTCTCTGTGAATTTCACTGAATAACCACGATTTTCCGCTTCAAAGGCGATTGGCTCGCAACATTGCTTTTCAACATTATCTGTGACTATGAAAGTTATTTCTTTTTTCAATTTATTTTTCATTTAAATCCTTCTTGATTTGAGTTGTAGAAATCTCAGGAGTCCGCTCCAAGTAAACGACTTCGCATTTTTCTTTAAGAAAATCAAATTTGCCTTCCCAGTCGCTTCCCATCACAAAAATATCGACTTTATATAACTCTACATCCGTTGATTTTTGTTCCCAATTTTCTTCTGGAATAACCAAATCTACATAGCGTATCGCCTCAAGAAGCTGCTTTCGTCTCTCGTAGTCGAAATAGCATTGCTTTTTCTTCTCGTTCCAATTGAACTCGTCCGTTGAAAGTGCGACTATAAGGTAATCGCCCAATGCTTTTGCCCGTTTTAAAAGATTTATATGTCCATAATGCAACAAATCGAATGTTCCGTAAGTTATTATGCGTTTCATGTTTTCATCAACTCTCGATTTCCATAAGTCTCATCTAGTTTTTCACTCACAAGCAGAAGACCTGCCGCACCCATGCATTTTTATAGGTGTAAGGACCGTGAAGCGTTCCGAAGCAACCTCGGGAGGGAACTTTTCGATTCAAGTCTTTGAGAACCCAATCTACATACACGACCCTTTCCTCAATGCCATTGACAATCCCGATGGCGACAATGGTTATGTCACTTTGCCCCTTTCCGTTCATATGCTTGACCGCCAGCCTGTCACCTGCTTTCATTTGTGCAATTTTCCTGTCATCTTTGGGCACATCCGCTTCTTCCATAGCCGCTCCCACAAAAAAAACTCACAGACTTTTTCAAAAAACACAGTGAGTTTTCACCAAAAACTCTGTGAGTTCTTAGACAAAACTCAAAGAGTTTTTCGCCATAAACAACATTTCGGCGCAAAATATTATTGCCAAAGTCTATAAACCTTATTGGCACAGTCGCCGAATAAAGCTTGCACACTCACTCCGCCAAGTCCCTTATGTCCACGCCGAGCGCGTCCGCTATCTTGATGCCGTCGCTTATCCGCGGCTCCGTTCCGAACTGTCTCATCGAGGAAACGGTTGTCTCCGCCTTGCCCATCGCCCTCGCTATGGTGCGGTATGTGAGGTTTTTCTGCTGCCTGTAAATCTCCACCTTATCCCAAAACATCACTTTTCCTCGCTCCTTGCATTCGTATGAAGCAATACCATTTGCTAACAAAAACTATTTAATTTCGTAGCATATCGCTATAATACTACTTATATTCGTATATGTCAAGCAAAAAACTATGAAATTTCAAAGTTAAATAAATTAAAATGTCTTTATGACTTTTTGGGACAGAGTGGAAGTTTTACGCGCGGAGCAAAACACTTCATATAGATGGATTGCTTCGCAAATGGGCGTTTCTGAAACAACAGTTTCCAGCATGCGAAGGGCCGCAACCGAACCAAGGGCGAGCGAAGCGGTAAAAATCGCGAAATCTCTCGGCACAACCGTAGAATTTCTTGTCGGCGAGCAAAAGGACAGATATTATCAAAAATATATCAATTTAAAGGCAGGCTTACAAAATTTGTTGCAGAATTATTAAACATTCGTTATAGACAAAAGACAAGGTTCTCAAACAGCGACAGCCATATAAACGACGATAAAAAGGATGTAGCACGGATTTTGCATTCGCGCTCTTTTTACTGTTGGCGGGGGGGGCGGCACTTTTGCCATCAGCGTTCGCGTTTGTATTTTTTATTATGGAAGGGAGAACTTTTTGTTTGTTTGAATTGGCGAAAAATAACCTTTTATGCAATTCGGATTCGTGATGCAGATTTGAATATGCGTTTTTTCATAAAAGCAAGATTGCGGATAAACGCTGTCTCCTTCAAAAAATATTCCACGCACGGAATCAAACGGCAGAAGATTGTTTTCCTTGCGAAACAAATGTATTTGTTCTATGACGGCGCAATCCAAGTCGTGCAACAAAATGTCTTTTGAATTCTTTAACTTTCTGTTTTGAGGCAACGGCTGGTTTATGTTCTTATAATGTTCATCCAGCAGTTCGTATCCAATTTTTAAAATATCCGCGCTTTGATAGTCGGTTAAATTCAAGCAATGCCCCAAATCCAAGACCGCACCAATGACCGCCGTCTGCCCCTTATGGTGAGACTCAGCCCATTCCAGCGCCCTTTGATAACTGTGTTCCCAAAAATATATTCCGTTTCCAAGCCAATCGTATTTGTTTTCGCTTTTTGCAAGCCCTTGTCTTTTCACGATAACATGTTCAAATGTTTCTTTTGAACAACCATGAAAAGCCAAAACCAAATTCGGCAATTTGGAATACATTTCAGAAAAGTCATCTTGTGCAAATTCGCTTTTTTGCTTTTCCATTCTTTGTAACTAATCTGGCATCAATCAAATTTTTTAAAGACTTTCTGTACGCTTCTTCTCTTGGCATTTCATTTAGGGCCTTTATTTCTTTTTTCATCAACCTAACGCATTCTTGGGCGGTCGCATATCTTTGATTGGTCATAACGCCTCCAAATAAATGTTATAACACTTTTTGGTTTTTGTCAATAATAAAATACCGCTTGATTACAAACGGCAACTGTAGACTGCTGACAGGAGTCCGCATCGCATCTTTTTCATCGAGGGTGTTACTTATATTGCATCCTTTTTTCTTCGATGCTCCGTCCCACGAAATAAATTCATTGAATCCTTTGGCAGATTTTTTCTAGTTTTTTTTCATCGTCTCCTCCTGTAATTTTCAAGCGAATCCGCCAAATCCATGAATTCTTGTTTAGACATCCCGTAATGTTTCATAAGCGCACGCAAAGCGGCATTGTTTTGCCCGCCATCACAATTTACGGTTGTCAATGTATCGGCATAAACTATGCCGTACTCGCGGTATGGATTTACATATCGTATATGACGAATTGCTTTTTTGGGAGAGCGAATTTTTGTGCCTTTCAAAAGCGCCATGAGCGAAAACCAAAAATCATCGGCAGTCGGAGCAAGATTCATAAAATGCTCTTTGTTGCACAAATCCTTATGGAAGGGCGTGGGCGGATAAAGACATCCGCCCCCGCCCAAAACTATCGCAGATAGTTTTGGGCGGGGGACATCATTTTCCAGCTCCAAATAACACTTTATTCGTTCGTTTTTATAAGTAAGATGGGAAATAATTTCGCCAGGATAACTTTCGCTTTCCGACAAAAGTATTTGAAGCCAGTTTTTTTGGAAAAAAATATCATCATCACAAGTAACAATCGCCTTTTCAGGAAAGCGAATGGCCGTCGGAACAAGTTTTTTATATGAACGCAAATCTTCTGTCAAATAAAATTCAACTCCATATTTTTCAAACTGACGAAGTTCAGGCGTTATTCTAGGCTCATCGTCAAAAGCGATGTTCACAATGATTTTTTCGGGATGAACAGTCTGTGTTATCAAGGAATATAATGTGTATTTTAACTCCGTCAGTCGCGCCCCATAACTTGTGAGCGAGACAATAACATTCTTCGCAGTGTTTTCATCAAGCCGTATCTTTCCTGCAAAAAGTTGCTCAATCCCCTTGTCAATCTTCTTCAAGGGAGTTTTCCTTCTGCCAAAAAAGAAAAACAATTCACGAAGCAAAGGTGTCTTTAGCACAAATGTGCGGATTTTTTTATTCATTTTTCAAGCTCCTCATCATTAATTCAATATACATATCCAAAATCATAGAAATTCAGACCATATCTAGGCATCGCAATAACAAATCCATAAAAGTTATAAACTACATAAATAATCAGCAGAATGCGTATTAAAACCGGCGCAATAATTTCACTTTTTTTGGGTGCGTATATTTTCCAAAGTTCCGCTATTATTATGGCGGTCGAAGGTCGTGTAAAATAAATCATTCTAAACATTATCGAAGTCATGAGAAGTTCCAAATCATATATAAAAAAACTGCTCATTAGAACTACAAAATGAAACGCATTTCCTTTTTTTTGAAAGAAATGTCGTTTTTTATAAAAAATAGTTGCAACTAAAAATATATTTGCTATATAAGTTTTATATGCAGGGTTAGCCTCAAGCCCTTGATAATAAACAAATCTTTCATAAAATGAAGAAATCATGCCTCTGATTACTTTTGCGCCAATATATCCAAGTAAAAAAAACAAGACGAAGAAAAACATAAAAGTTTTTATATTGCTTTTTTCATAAATCCAATTCATCATTAGCACAGAAAAAACGAACAATCCCAAAGAATGAAATCCAACTGCAACAACAGTCCAAAACAATGTTTTTATGATTTGCCAAAATACTTTTGTTCTATTCAATTTTTTTATTTGCACCTCGCTAAAAGCCATTAAACCTGCGGCAACAGAAAGCCCAGTGCGCAAAAGACAATAAGATTGAACAATGATAGTGAACACCAAGCAAAACACAGCAAGATAGAGCATAGCAGAAGGTTTGATATTTGAAATCTTAAAAAAGAAAGCAATGGAATAAAAAATAAATGAAAAAAAGAACAATAGCAAAATACTAAATGAATTTGTAATGTGACCAAAAATCCAAGTTATTGTCATATAAAGAAATTCCTTGTCATTATTGTTCAAAAAATCCTTTAAGGAAGAATAATTCTTGGAATCATCAAAAAAAGATTTATAATTTGGCAAGTCGTAAATACCACCATAAATATTTTGAAACGCTGCAAGACAAATAAAAATGGTAAAAACAAAAAGAAGCAAAGGAAAATAGCGTGTTTTGGAATTCACGGAAAAACAGCCGCCATTCAAATACCATTTGTCATTTTTGGATATTATGAGTTCAGGCTTAGATGCGCTTAAAACAACAATCACAAAGCAAATTCCAAATGCAAAAAGAATAAATAAATCCATACTTACATCCTTTCAAGCAACACATTCCATTTTTTTTCGATGTTTTCCGTTGAAAATCGACTGGACAGTTCTTTCGCCCTCCTTCCAAAACGCTTTCTCAACTCCTCGTTTTTTGCAAGTTCAATTGTCTTTTTCGCCAAAGCCCTTGTATCACCAAGAGGAATTAAAAAGCCTGTTTCATTTTCAACAACCACTTCGCTTGGTCCAGTTGGACAATCAAAACTAACTGCTGGCAGTCCGCAATTTTGCGCTTCCAACAAAACCATTGGAAGCCCTTCATACCGTGAGGACATCACAAACATAGAAGAGGAAACATATTCTTCTTCTATATCTTTTGTCGCATTTTTTAATGAAACAAAGTCTTGTAATTTCAAATCATTGATTTTCGAAAGGAGTGCATCCTTATCCTCTCCATCGCCAAAAATATCCAAATGCCAATCCGAAATTCTTTCCTTCATAAGCACAGCGGAATCAAGAAGCAAGTCAAATCCCTTCTGTTTTGTCAATCTTCCGACGGCAATAATTCGCTTTGCAGTGCATTTCGAAAGAGCAGTGCAATCAAACGAAAGAGAATTCGGAATAACAAAAAGACGCTCCTTTTTTATAAATGCGTATTTCTTTGCGTCTGCGTTTGTTAAACACACAACAAAATCTAAACGGGGATAAAAGAATCTCCTCAAAACTTTTTGCCTGAAACATGCAGAGTCATAATTAAAATGCTCACAACCTATGGTCTTTATCTTTTTGCCAAGCAAAGTAATCAATGCGTTCACGGAAGATATTGTTGCTATAAAAACCGCGCCCTCATTATCCTTTGCCAATCCGCAGAGCTTTTTATACATACAAAAATATTTTCCGAATTTTTGCAGTGTGGATGCGTGATAAACATCGATTCCCAAATGAACCACTTCAACTCTTTCATCAAGCGGAAAAAACGCATTGCCGGTGTCTGTGTCCCTAGAAACAATCGAAACGGCATGGTTTTTTACCAATATATTTGCCAAATTGCATACGGCTCGTTCCATACCCGCATGACGCGTAATGTCATTAATTAGAATAAAAATTTTCATTTTCGTTAATTTGTTCCACTCCTAAAAACATACTTGTTGAAATAATATTTTATTCCTTTCGCCAAGCCCTCTCTTTTCAACCTCTTAAAAAAACATTGCATCATAAAAATAATTTCCGCTAAAAACTTAATTCTCACTTTTGAGTGAATTTCTCTACCTAATTCTACTTTTTCCAAATCTTCCTTTGAAAGCCAGCTCCCATCAAAATGATGAATGGTATATGTATTCTCAGTGATATTCAAAGTTCCAGTGCGGTAATCTTTCGGACAAAAGTATTCCGCAGGATACACGGTGATTCCAGCAACCTCCTGAATCTCGTTTTTGTCCGTAAATCCATGCCGCCTGAATATTCCGCTTACACGCTCGACGACCGTGGTCAAGTCCATTGTTCCGTCGCCCTTCAGGAACGCCGCAGAGTTATATGAATCAAGGATTTCACGGTAGACGGGACTCGCCGCCGGACTTGCTATGCCAAGTCCGGCGGCGAGAGCACCCGCGCTCTCAACGCCGGCAAACGCCCCTCGCTGCAAAATGTCGTCAAGAGGTTTTATCACTTCCACGTCCGTGTCAAAGTAAATTCCGCCGTGCTGATACAGGATGTCGAACCTCGCATAGTCGCTTACAAACGCATACTTCTTCGCGTCGTACGCCTGCGTCGCATAGGGAATCTTGAGAACATCGTAGTTGCCCTCGTTCCATTCGATGATTTCATAGTTCGGCAGGAACTTTTTCCACGAGGCAATGCATTTTTGCGCAAGCTCTGGTAAAGGATTGCCCCCGAACCAGCAGTAATGGATTGTGTGAGGAATTGAATTATAAAGTTCTATCATTTTTCTAAATCGTTCCATTCCTTGTAAACCTTTCTAATAGCTCGAAATCTTGTTGTATCTGTATCAATCTTTTCTTTCCCATTTTTGTCTTCAACGAGATTTTTAATTTCTTCAAAATACATTTTTTTAAATCGTTGCTTATCAATCTTATTGTCAATATATTTTGCACAAGCCTCATCATAAGCATTGAGATAATCTTCAAAAATGCCCATGATAACCAAGTCTTTATGTGACTCAAAATCATTGGAAAATCTATAAAATTTTTCTTTGGCATCAGAAATCATATTTCGTATAGAAATTTCGACATGTGCTTTTGCATAAGTGTCCTGCCCAAAGTGAACTTGGACTTTTTTAGGAAAGCTTATAAGGTGGTTTAA
>CAJUBD010000017.1 GCA_910584475.1 uncultured Treponema sp. | reverse complement strand
ATCTAATATATTATGATACCTCTTTCTCCAAAAAAATCAATAACCAAGCGAAACGTTGAAAAGTTTTCGCTTTTTTTGCTATTTATAAAATTATGACCGTTTTTTGTGCAAATTTAAAATAAAAATTTCCTGTTGCAGAAAACAAATATAATTGTTATAATATTGTGCTTGAGAAATGTGGTTTTCAGATAACTAAATAGGGGATCCTATGAAAAGAATTTTTATTTATGGAAAATATGTTTTCGCATTGGCATTGTCCGTTTCGCTTTGCGCTTGCAGTTTGTTTTCCGATATGGAAGTGCCTGAAAAGGTTTCCGTAAAAACCGATGCGAGATTTTCTGTCGCGCTTGGCAAAAAGACTGTAGATATGAACGAAATATTTGGGGAAAAACTCCAAAATGAAATTTCTTCCAGCGTAGAAAATCTTGACGTTTTCAAATATGTGCCGGACAAAAATGACGACACTTTGCAATATCTGTTGCATAACAGCGTCTACAATTTCGATTTGAACATAGGCGAACAGTTCAACAGCCTGAATATGGACGATATGCTTTCCGGCGCGGACGATGGAATTGAAGTAGACGAAAAAATTCGTCTGCCTGAAATAAAATCGCCTGAGCCGATAGAATGGGCATTGCCTGTGTCGGGGGCGTCTCTAGTCGATACCACAGGCAAAATAACAATAGACAAGGAAATTTCGCTTGGCGATGTCAAATACATAAAAACTGCCGTCATCGACAAAAGCGGCACGATAGAAATAAAAGTCGAAAAACCTCAAGGAACTCAAGGCATCACGCTTGAATTGTCGAGCCTTGATATAAAAGGCGCAGGACTTAATCTTACAAAGGATAAATTTGTGCCTGTGAACGATAACGGATATTTGCTTTTCCAAAGATTGGAATTCAGTAAACTGAATGCTGAGGAGAGGACGCTTGACTTTTCAAAAGGCAGCAATATTGAAATAAAGGGAGAAATATCAGTAACAATTAAAAAAGGCGCGACATGCGGCGGGTTGGATACCAGAATTGAAACCAATTTGAAAAAAATCGAAAAAGCCACGGCGGATTTTTCAGAATTGGTTCATTTCAAAAAAACGAATGAAGCTGAAGGCGCGTCCAAACTTCCCGCAGATATGCTGAAATATGTCACGAAAGTTTCTTTTGGCAAAGAAAGTGACGGCACATTTTATAAGAGCGATAAGGACGGAAATTCCACGGGCAAAAAATCCGAAGGCTTGGGAATAAAGTGTAACATCGTGAATTCTTTGCCCGCGGGAAATGACATCGACATTACGATGAAGTCGGAAGTGTTCAATATTACGGAAACGGATTCCAAAGATTGGAAGATTTCAAGTTATGGCAATGAAAGTTCTAAACCCGCATCTTGGGCAGTTTTCAAAGAAATTGACTTTAGCGATGTGACGAAATTCAATCCCGAGAATCCGCCGTATATGGATTTTGAAATATCGCTTTCTGACAATCAAACATTGACAAATCTTGAATTCGGCAAGGAATATACATTTTCGCTAAAAGACGCGCAGTTCGTTTTTGACTGGGATAGCGCGGAGGTAAAGCTCGACGAACTTTCGCAAGACCCGATAGAAGGTGAAAACGATTTGTCGGATTTGTCGAGAGAAACTTTGTTTGGCAATTTGGACGGCGAGCTTGACGAGTTTGTCAAAAATGTTGAATTCAGCGATAATATTACTGCGTATTTTTATGCGCAAAAGCCTTCGGACGAGCTCAACAGTCTTGTCGGCGACATTAAACTTGAGGGAAGCGTTGATATAACTTACACTTTGGATGGAAAGGACGTAAAAGACAACATCTTGGGTTCTGGCAAAGGATTTTCGCTTTGCCCTCCGATGAATTGGAAAACAAACAGTTCAGATGAATTCACCACCGATTTGACAAAGACGGATTTTATCGCGAATTATAATATGGCAAAAATTTTGAATAATGATGTCAAAGATTTAAAGATAAAATATAACCTTAAAATCGGCGGAGGGCAGAATGCGACCGTTTACAAGGCGGCTTTGGACAATCTTGACGAGGATGATTCTACGAGCATATCAGTAGATGCCGCGATTGTGTTTCCTTTGAAAATGAAGATAAAAAAAGACGCGACTCTTGACATTTTGAAACTTGCCGATTTTGATTCGGACAAAAAGGATTTGCTCGACCGTGAAAGTGTCGACGATATGAACGACTACGAAGAATACGCCGACTATTTGGATTATATTCGCCTTGAATATAACCTGAAAAACAATATCATAAAAGGACTTAATTTTATGATTGAAGTCGACGACGAGCATCCTGGAGAGACAGGCTATACTCGTATTCATAGAGAATATGAGTTTTCTGAAAAAAACATAGATTTCTCGATTGACGACGCGAAAAAAATATTGACGAATTTCTTTATGCCGAAAATTTGTTTGAAATTTAACGAAGACACGGATATCACGATTTCTCGTTCGGGCTTGGCAAGCGAAGAGTCCTTCAGCATAAGTCCCGTGTTTGCCATCAAACTTGACGGTGGTTCGCCGATTTGCATAAACGATATTTTGAATAAATAGGAGACGCGAGATGAAGAAAATATTTTTTGCGGTTTTATTGATTTCTGTTTTTTCGGCATTCGCGGAACTTTATCCGGCGAAACGCTATGTGGAAATCGGCGCGGGAGCGGGATTCCGATTTTCCGAAAATCTGGCTGGAATCGCCGACATAATGAAAAAGGAACTTGTCATTGACCTTGATGAAGTCTATTCCAATATGAAGAAAGGATTCATCGTTACGGCGGGCGTTTCTCCTGAAGCATATATGGATTTCAATTTCAAGAAATTTGGCTTTGGATTCCATGTCGGCATGGATGTTTCGGGGCGAATGAATCTTTCAAGGGATTTTTTTGGAGTGTTGGCGAATGGAATTGAGGCGGGCAAAGAAACTTCCGTAGATATGAGCCTTTGGTTGCAAAGTTTTGTAGAGGCTTCCGTGCCTGTTTATTTTAAGATTTTTGATTTCAAAGTAAAAGTTACGCCTACTTATTTCGTTCCGCTGGTTTATGTTCCTGATGTGTCGGCGCGCGCTTCTTTCGTGAACAAGTCCGACGGAACTATAGAGGCTAAGGTGAACGCGCCGATTTCGATTTATACGGCGCAAAAATTCGGCGAATCGTTCGACGGCTCTATAGACAGCATTTTCTCAGGAGGCGACATTTCTTCCATGGTTTCCGATGCCTTGAAAAACGGCGGCTTCGATTTGGGAGTGCTTGTCGAATATCCGTTTACAAGAAAACTTGATTTGGGCGCTTACGCGAACATTCCGATTGTGCCCGGAAAGTTGACAGGAAAGCTTTCCACTTCCATAACGGCTTCTATAAAGACGCCCTCGCTTATCGATATGATTGCGGACGGCGAAGATGCGGGCGAAACTGAATATGACTATGAAATGGGCGATTTCGTATATACCGAAGAAAAATATTATGTGAATCGTCCGCTTAGGTTCGGCGCGGAAATTGCGTACCGCCCATGGAAAAATTGGCTGACTTTGCGCGCTTCGGCCGGCTTGGCTTTCCGAAATCCATTCGGCAAGGATTTCAACATACGGAGTTTTTATCCCGAATATAATTTGGGAGCGGAATTTGTTTTGTTCTATGTTTTGGGGTTGAGCTTCCATACTGAATACACGCAACAAGTTTTCGCGCATACTTTGCAACTGATTCTCAACGCGCGCGTGTTCGAGCTTGACATTTCCGCCGGCATTTGCAACAGCGATTTCCTAAAGTCATTTAAAATCCAAGGCGCGCGCGCCGCAGTTACGGTAAAATTCGGATTCTAATAAAAAGCTTGAGTTTTAGGAAGAATTTTTTCTCAATTGACGCAAAAGCGTTTTTCGGTTAGAATTAAAGCATCATATTTATTTCAAAAAACCGAGGTGGAAATATGAACAAGATTTTAGAAAAACGGCAGCTTTCCGAGGCAGTGTTCCTGCTGAAATTCCACGCGCCCGACATCGCGAGGAATCGCAAGGCAGGGCAGTTTTTGATTGTACAAGTAGATCAGGATTTGAGCGAACGAATTCCGCTCACGATTGCCGACGCGAACGCGGAGGAAGGTTGGGTAGCGATTGCGTTCCAGCCTGTGGGCGCATCCACTTACAAACTGTCGCAATTGAAAGAAGGCGATTATTTGGGCGGCGTTTTGGGACCGCTTGGAACTCCCAGCGAAATCAAGAAATTCGACGCGCCCGTGGTTTGCGTGGGCGGCGGTTTTGGAACGGCTCCGCTTTATCCGATTGTTCAGGCTTTGAAGGAAGTGGGCAACAAAGTGATTTTGATTGAAGGCGCGCGCACGAAAGATTTGTTGATTTTCGTCGACGAAATGAAGGCGGTTTGCGACGAAGTGATAATCACCACGGACGACGGCAGCGCGGGCGAAAAGGGCGTTACCACGATTCCGCTCGAGCGGCTTTGCCAAAGCGAAGTTCCGCCGGCTCAAGTCATCGCAATTGGTCCTCCGATTATGATGAAATTCTGCTGTCAATGCACGGCAAAATACAATGTTCCCACGGTCGTTTCTCTCAATACGATTATGATTGACGGAACTGGAATGTGCGGCGGTTGCCGAGTGAACGTAGGCGGCAAGACGAAATTCGTCTGTGTGGACGGTCCTGATTTTGACGGTCATCAAGTGGATTGGGACAATATGATGATGCGAATGAAGGCTTTCAAGGTGCAGGAAACGGAAGCGTTCCACAAATGCAAAATCGGAATAAATTAAGGCAAGACGGACGAGGCGAAATTATGACAAAGGAAAATTTGGCTGAAACAGCAAAAATCGAATACGAGAAAATCAAGGAAAAAATCGAGGCGGGCACGCTTTTGCCGAAAGACAGGATGGCGATTCCCGCGCAGGAAATGCCTGTCGGCGAACCAAAAGCGCGTGCGCGGCAAATGACGGAAGTCGCGCTCGGCTACACTCGTGAGCAAGCAATTGTAGAGGCGAACCGCTGCCTGCAATGCAAAAATCAGCCTTGCGTTTCCGGCTGTCCAGTCAATGTTCAGATTCCGCGATTTGTGGCTCAAGTCGCGCTGGGAAATTTCAAGGAAGCTGCCGACATCATCAAAGAAACTAATTTGCTTCCCGCGATTTGCGGCCGAGTCTGTCCGCAGGAAAAGCAGTGCCAGGGCGCGTGCACCGTGGGCAAGGCGAACAAGTCGCCCGAACTTGCCGTGAGCATCGGTCGCTTGGAAAGATTCGTCGCCGACTATGAGCGCGCGCAAAATCTCGTCTCGCTTCCAAAAATCGCCGCCGAAACTGGAAAGCGCGTCGCGGTGATTGGTTCAGGTCCGGCGGGCTTGACGGTAGCCGCCGACTGCCGACGCGCCGGTCACGACGTGACGGTTTTTGAAGTCTTGCACAAAGCGGGCGGCGTCATGGTTTACGGCATTCCAGAATTCCGTTTGCCAAAATCCATCGTTTCCGACGAAGTGGAAAATCTCAAGAAAATGGGCGTGAAATTCGAAATGAATTTTTTGGCAGGACGAACGGCTTCTCTCGAACAGATTCTTTGTGAAAAAAAATTCGACGCGGCGTTTGTCGGAACTGGTGCGGGCTTGCCGAAATTCTTCAACATTCCCGGCGAAAATTACATCGGAGTTTTCAGCGCGAACGAATATCTCACTCGCGCGAATTTGATGAAAGCATACCAGAAAGGCGCGGCCGACACGCCTTATTACGATGCGAAAACCGTCGTGGTTTGCGGAGGCGGAAATGTCGCGATGGACGCGGCGCGAATGGCTTTGCGCTTGGGCGCGGAAAAAGTCTATGTCGTCTATCGTCGCACTCGAAAAGAAATGCCGGCGCGAAAAGAAGAAGTTGACCACGCGGAAGAAGAAGGCGTGGAATTCCGATTTTTGGAAAATCCAGTCGAAATTCTCGGTGACGCGGAAACAGGAAAAGTCACGGCGATTCGCGCTTTGAAATACGAACTCGGCGAGCCTGACGCTTCAGGTCGCCGTCGCCCTGTGGAAATCAAGGGCAGCGAACACGACATTCCTTGCGATGCTGTCATCGTTGCTTTGGGAAACAACTCCAATCCGCTCATTCCGCGAACGACTTCGCAAATCAAAACTGACGAGCGAGGTCACATCACGGTGGACGAAAAACAAGCCACGAGCATGCCGCGAGTTTGGGCGGGCGGCGACATCGTTTTGGGCGCGGCAACGGTGATTCTCGCGATGGGCGAAGGCAGAAAAGCCGCCGCGAGCATAAACGAATTTCTAGCTGGAAAATAAAGATCATGGATACAGTTAAAAATTTAGTTGAGTATTACGATGAGCTTTTTCCAGTTTCGGATGCCCAAAGAATTTTTTTTGAAAGTTACATTCCGCAATTTTCTCCGCCTGCGAAATTCTTGAGCATCGGATGTGGCACAGGAATTTTCGAGCATCGACTTGCAAAAAATGCAATCGATGTTACGGCAATTGAAACGGTTCGCGGGCTTTTGGATTCTGCCACTCGCCGTTATCGAAACCAACTCATGGCTTTGCGATATTTCCAAATGTCCACGCTGGAGATGACGAAATTTTTGGGGAAAAATTTCTACAACATAATTTCCTGCTTGAACAGCCGAATCATTTTCATCCACAAAAAAGAATTGGTAAGAAAATTTTTTTATGATTGCAAGGAATTGCTTTCGGAAAACGGAATCGTAATTTTGGGCTTGGAGAATTTTGAAAAATTTAGAGCCGACCCAAAGGCGATTTTGCCGGTGCGAAAAAGCATTCGCATCACTTACAAAAGCCAAGTCACGAAAAACGCGCAAGGAACATTTTTGGAAAGCCACTTGGAAAAGGAAAGCAAAGTGATTCCGGTCTACGAGCGTATTCCGATTTATCCTTTGCAAAAAAGTGAAATCGCCGAATTCGCAAAAGAAGCCGGCTTTGAAAAAATCGATTTTTTTTCTGACTTTGAAAAAAATCCAGTTTCCGAAGATTCAGATTACTTGTTTGCTGTGATTCGTTAAAAGTACGATCCGCAAGATGGTACAAGAAAATGCCATTTACATAAGTCTTATTTAAAATGTTTGTCATATCACGTTTATGGATAAAGCTTTTTGTCAAAGTGATATGCCCTCTTTTTCGGGATATGGATCTAATACTAAATTTGAACTTACGGGAGTGAAGCGGTATTTTCATGAATATCGCTGTGATTGTGTATCGCGCTTTTTTCAAATTACTTTTTTGAAATTCAGGCAAATTCTTCCTTGATTTAAGGCTAAAAATTCTCAAAAAAAAATTCAATTTTTTTTCAAAAAGCTATTGACAAAATTTTAAAACATGATAAACTGTTTATCAGTTCAAATGTTTGAACGAATAAACTAATAAACATTTGCGAGGTTTGTTTTTATGAGGAATTTTCTCAAACATCCAAAACTGATTATTTTTGTTTGCATCGCTATTACTGTTGCGATGGCTGTGCCGCTCACTTCGATTTTCATCGAAAACAATGTGCGCGTTTACATGCCATATCACAGCGATTCTTACAAAAATCTCATCCAAACCGAAGAGCAGTTTGGAAGCATGGTGCCGATTGGAGTTTCGCTCGAGGCGAATGACAAGTCCACGATTTTGACGCCGGAATACATTGACGTGATTAAGAATATTTCCGAGCGTGTGGAAAATCTCGAGGGAATCGAGTCGGTAGATTCAATCACGAACATTGATTTTGTGTATTCGTTGGACGGAGGTCTTGCCGCAGGGAAAATTGTTGGCGATGACTATGCCGGCACTTCCGACGACATAAAATTGATAAAAGAAAAAATCGTTGATTGGCAAGACATGTACAATCGCGTCATTGTTGACGATACCTTTACTGCCGCGCAGGTTGCCACCACGCTGAATCCTTCGTTAAATTCAAAGGAGCAAATCGCGCTTTTGAACAAAATACGCGAAATCACCTACGAGGAAATCGAAGGACATAATCTTGAGGCGCGATTTTTCGGAGATCCGGTTTTGAGCGACAACGCTACAGAATATATGATAAGCGATTTGATTCGCTTGATTCCGCTGGTTGCGCTTGTCGTTTTGGTTTCGCTTTATCTTTCTTTCCATACGATTTCGGGAACGCTTTTGCCGCTTGCTACGGTTTTGATGTCTACGGTGTGGACTTGCGGACTTATGGCACTCTTTGGCATTACATTCACGATTGTGGCTAGCGTCATTCCTGTCGCGCTTATCGCTTGCGGAAGCGCTTATGGCATTCATGTCATGACACATTATTACGCCTTCCTTGAAAAGACCGAAGGCGAGATGACGAAGGAAAAACATCTTGACGCGATTTGCGCGGGACTGAAAGATGTTTGGGTGGCAGTTTTGCTTGCCGCCGTCACGACGATTGCCGGCTTTGTTTCGCTCGTAACAAGCCCGATTGTTCCGCTGAAAAGTTTCGCGGTTTTCACTGCGTTGGGAATTGCGTTCTCGCTGATTCTTTCCATAACATTTGTTCCGGCGATGCTTTACATCACTCCGCTTAAGCAAGTGGGAAAAAAGCGCGGCGGAAAAATTTCTGAAAGATTGAAGAAAAAGCTCGAACGCGAACTTGAACGGCGTGGCGGCGCTTCTTCCCAAGAAGCGAACGGAAAAACGCTTTACAATATATATCACTTTTTCACGGGAACGAAAATTCGTCTTGTGGTTTTCGCGATTGTGATTGTCGCGTGTTCGGCTTGGGGATTGAGCAAATTGGTGATTGACACTTCGCTTGTAAATTATTTTCCTGCCAGCAGCAAATTCCGCAAGGACATAAAATATGTCGATGAAAATTTCGCGGGAACGAACTCGCTTTACTTCGTGATTTCGGGACAGGAAAAGGGCGATATGACGAAGCCTGAAATCTTGAAGGCGGTGGATGACTTGCAATATTATCTCGATGAAAAATATGACGGAATCGGAAAAGTCGTTTCGTTCACTACGTTCATCAAACGAATGAACCAAGTGATGCATGTTCCGATGTTGGACGCGACAGAAATCGGGGCGACTGATTTCGGCGGCGATTTTGCCGATGACGATTGGGGAAATGATGACTGGGGCGACAGTTCCGAAGAATGGGCGGATTCAGGCGACGACTGGGCGGAAGACGATTGGGGTGACTCTGAAGAAATTGCCGAAGATTCCGCGAATGAAAAAGTCTGGGTTGACCCGAACATCGAATACGCGAAAACTTTGCAAAGCCAAATCACCGTGCAGGACGCGCTCAAACTTTTTGCGGACGCGTACACGGCCGCCGGCGGAAAGAATGCCACCGTTCAAGGGATGACTGCCGAATTGGAAAAGGCTCTGAACTACAACGGACTTGCGTATTACGAAACGCCCTACGATTTGGACAAATATCCCGCCAAGGACAATCAGGGCTTGGCGAATCTCGTAAGCCAATATTTGCTTTTGTATTCAGGCTCGCTCGACCGCTTCAGCGACGACCAGCTCGCGCCGAAATCAATTCGAATGCAAGTGCAGTTGCGAAGCCACAGCACCGAGGAAACGAAGCGAATCATCAATGATGCGAAGGAATTCGCGGCGACTCATTTCCCCGAAGGCTATACAATCGAAGCGACTGGCAACGGTGAAATGGAACTTGCGATGAGCGATATGGTAATTTCAAGCCAATTCACGAGCATCATCTTTTCAATTGCGATGGTTTTCGTGATTATCGCGATTTCGTTCAAGTCGCCGATAGCCGGAATAATCGGCGCGATTCCGCTGGCGTTTACGATCATATTGAACTTTATGACGATGGGATTTGCCGGAATCAATTTGGATTTGGTGACGAGCATCATCGCTTCGGTCGCGATTGGCGTTGGCATTGACTACACGATTCACTTTATGGAAAGTTATAAATCTTTGCGCAGCGCGGATCGCAATGTGGAAAACGTAACGCTCAACACTTTTGCGGTGGCGGGTCACGGAATCGTGACGAACGCGCTTGCGGTTGGACTTGGATTTTTGGTTTTGGTTCTTTCAAAGTTTTCGATTTTGCGGTGCATCGGAATTCTTGTCGCCATCGTTATGTTTTCAAGTTCGTTCTTGGCGATGACGGTAATTCCGGGAATCTTGAACGCGTTCGATCCGAAATTCATGCAGTCAAAAGAAGAGCGCGAAGAGAATTGAGAATATAAAAAAATTGAAAAAGTCGGAGAGAGAAAATTGTTAAAAGCATTGACGGAAGTTTTCTTTCGCCAATGAAAAAAGTAATAGCGGGAAAACTCGCAAAGCAGGGCGGATTGCCTTGCTGATTTTTAGGAGGTAGAAAATGAAAGTTTCAAAAAAAATTGCGGCAACGTTCGCCGCATTGGCGGTTGGTTGTGCGGCGTTCGCTTTGGACGGACGCACTGTAATGCAGAATGCCGATGACGTTGAAAAGCCGAAATTCACTCGCGCGCAAGTGCAAATGATTTTGATTGAAAAAAGTGGCGCAACTGAAACTCGCGTCATCGATGAATGGGGGAAAAACGAGAACGGACTTTCAACTATGGTGATGCAGTTCAACAGCCCAGCGAGCGTCAAGGGAACTCGATTCAGTCAGCAGGAAAACGGCGGCGGAAAAGCCGACACGAAATTTATTTTCTTGCCAGATGTCGGTACAGTTCGTCCTGTCGCCGCAAGCCAGGGAAGCAGCTCTTTTATGGGAAGCGACGCGACTTATGACGATATGTCCACTCGCGAAGTTGACGAGGACACACACGAACTTTTGGCTGAAACCGAAGCGAAAGGTCAATTCAAAAATTGCGCCAAAGTCAAGTCTACTCCGAAAGATCCGAAATCAAGCCAATATTCCTACAGGATTTCTTGGGTGGACAAAGACACTTGGGTTCCGGTCTATGTCGAAATGTACAGCAAGAAAAATGGCAAAGTCTGCAAGACGCTCGAAGTGAAAAATCTGAAAGTCATCAAGGGCTATCCAACGCCGCTCGAAAACGAGATGACTAATTTGGAAACGGGTCACAAAACTCGTCTCGTGATGAACGAGGAGCGACTCAAATTTGACGAGCCGATAAATCCTGCGTATTTTTCAAAAGGATTTTTGCAGAACGGAAAAGTCGCAAAATAAAAATTGGACGGCATTTATGCAAAAAATTAGACACAGGTAAACGCAGATAAAAAAGGTGGGGCGCAGATAGGAAATCTGTGTTCCATCAAAAAAATCTGTGTCTAATTAAAAAAGGGAGAAAATAATAAAAGCCGCACAAATAACGCGACTTTTTATTGGAGAACAAAATGAAAATTGCGAAAAAAATTTTTATTGTTTCATTTATCGCGCTTTTTTCTTTGGCGCAGATTTTCGCGCAAGACTGGGATGACGATTGGGGCGATGATTCCGCTTCGAGCGCAAGTTCCGGCGGAGAAAGCGCGGGCGGATTTTGGGACAAATTCAAAATTTCAGGTGACGCGAGTTTGGGCGGAAGATTTTATTTTGATTCCGATGATGCCAGCGAAGCAGAAGCGCGTGCCATTCCAGAAGTGGAAATTGGATTGGACTACGAAGGTTCTTCTACGAATTTCAGCGCGAAGATAAACCTTTCCGAGCGAACGTTGCTTCACAACCAAATTGACATTCTCGACGAATTCCACGCGGACTTGTTTTTGGGCGACTTCGTTTTGAGCGCAGGAAAAATGAAAGTCGTTTGGGGCAAAGGCGACAAACTTCATGTCCTCGACAATTTCAATGCGAACGACTACACGGATTTTTTAATTCCCGATTATTTGGACAGACGCGCCGGCGAATATATGTTCCGAGTGCAATATAATGCGCCGTCCGTAGTTCGTTTGGAAGCAATCTATACGCCGGTGATGCGCGGCGAAGTTTATGCCGAAAGCGGACGTTGGGTTCCGGGAAAAGTGAATACGCTGACGAACAAGGTGATGAATATAGTCGGAAAAGCACCGCTTAACACAATGCAAGTTTCCGACCTTATTGGAATGATGCAAATTCAAGACAATATGTATCCAAACACAAACCGACTTTCTTACGGACAATTCGGCTTCTACGGAAATTTCTCGATTGGCGCGGTGGATTTGGGCGTTTCGTATTACAATGGGCGCTATAAGCAAGTCAGCGCGAATATGGAATCTTTAGCAACAAAAATAGCAATGCAGCAACAGCCAACTGCCAGTGATATTCCAACTTTGGAATACGACAAGCTTCAAGTATTCGGATTAGATGCCCAGGCGGCGGTAGGTCCGTTCACATTGCGCGCGGAACTCGCCTACAATCTCACAAAAGATATCGACGGCGACGATCCGTGGGTTCACAACAACAGCATTTCGTATTTGGCCGGATTCGACGTGGGCATTCCGCTTCACAATTTGAATTTGAATGTGCAAGGTACTGGAAATTTTGTTTTGAAAAAAGACAAGATTACGGACGGCCCGTTCAAGACTGCCGACACGGATTATGATTCGACTGGCTGCTACAGCAACAACAAAATTGTCGTTCAGCTCAAAGACACTTTCTATTATGAAAAAGTCGAAGCCGTCGTAAAAGCGATTTACGGTTTCGAGAAAAAAGATTTTGTCTTGATGCCGGAAGTGTCGTATAAAATCCGTGACGGCTGGAAAGCAAAACTTTCAGGCTTGTTCATCCACAATTTCGGCGACGACGAGGACAGCGAATTTGATGGCTGGCTCGACAACAGTTTCATTCAGTTGACCGTAAGTTATTCGTTGTAAAAAGAATTGGCAAATTTGACGCGTAACTTTATCTAGCGTCATGATTTATTTTTACATACGAAGAAGATTTCAATTTTATTCGTATGTAAAAAGCCATTTCGCAATGAAGTGATGATGGCAGTAAATAAGCGAATTTTGGAACAAAACTAAAAGTTAAAATCCGCACGTCATTTTGTGTGGATTTGAAACATTCGAATTGGAGGAAACGTGAAACAAGAAGAGGCGCTTTTGGAAATTTTCAAAAAGGCCAACGAATATATTCCTGTCTTTCATGCGATGGCTGATCCTGAGAGACTTTTGATTTTGCTCAAACTGTTTTACGCAGGCGAACGCGGAAAGAATGTTACTGAACTTTCTGGAAAGACGCGTCTTTCTCGCCCTGCCGTTTCTCATCACCTTAAAGTTTTGAAGACTTCAGGAATTATTGAATCTCACAAAGACGGAACTCAAATTTATTATACGCTCAAATCTACTGTAAAAATTTCTTTTGTACAAGATTTACTTGAAAAACTTCAAGAGCATTTAAAAATAATCAGCAGCAATTCTGAAAAAATCAATGATGAAACTCTTGACAGAATAATCACAAAAGCACACGCTTCGTTAAAATAAATTGGAATCAAAAACGGCACTAAAATGATGTGCCATTTTTGATTCCAATGAGTGCGCTTAAGTCATAAAATCATTTTTCAATCTATCTTGAAAACTGAAAAATCATCCAGTGTTCCCCAGCCTTTCGCGTTACATTTTATTCGTGCACCGAATGTCAGTTTTCCGTCGTTCACTTTTATTCCTGCGGTTTTTGGATTTTTCCAATCGACCCAAGTTGTAACCATAAAAGTTTCAACGATTTCCTTGCCGCCCGAAATTGCGAACACTTTCATTTGCGAATCTTTTGAAACATCGCCGCCTTGCGCGAAAAGTGAAACGATGTAAACTCCATTTTCAAGTCCATTAAGTGTCTGCGAAATTTCAAAATCCATTTCTTGCTCCGAATAAAAATGCAACGCAGTTTTTCCGGAATGCGCATCGGCTTCCTTTTTTTGGAAATCCGTAGGATTTTCGCCGAGAGAATTTATCTTCCACATTGAAGTGTCGGCATCTTCAAAACTTGGATTTTTCGCGTGATTTATGTTTTTCACTTCAAAGTGCGCAAAAATATTTTTTCCTTCCACATTTCCGCCAAGCGAAAAAACCGCCGCTTTTTGCGTGGAAATTTTTTCCACGTCTTCCTGATTCCATTCAACAGAAATTTTTTGCGTTTTTCCGTCGTTCATTATGACTGGAATTTCAGAAGGCAAATTCACCGTGCCGCCTACATCGCAAGAAATTTCCACGGAAGGAATGAAATCGATTTTGATTTGGCATTTCGTGCCATAGCGAAGCCAACGCCAAACTTTGAGCGACTCAAGCGGACGGCCATAAAAGTTGAACATCGCCTGATTATCCCAAGAGCCACCGCCGTAATAAAGTCCGCCGTCTTCGGGATCGTAGTCCGCGCAAAAACTCGAAGCCCAACCGCTTCCGAATTTTTCCCATTTCGCCGAATTGTCTTCCGTCGCTTTGCCGACTGGAATCCAAGTGCCTTCCCAATAGAAAATTCCCATCGCGCCAGCTTCGGCTGAAAGCGCGCAAACGTCGCGGACGGCTCGCGCCTGTCCTTGTACCGTGGCAGGATAGCCGGGAACCAAATCCTTTTCTTTTCCTGCGAACGCGTTGCCAAAACCGTCTCCATCTTCCGATGTAAACGGATACGAAGTTTCCGCAATCATAACTTTTTTCCCATAATCCTCTCGGAACATTTTCACGACGCTCTGCATGTTCGCCATCGTTCCATCCCAAAATGGGTAAAACGAAAGTCCCATAATGTCATAGTCAATTTTATAATTTTTCAGCGACATCGCGATTCGAGTAATTTCATCGGGATAATTTTCACGGTTTATATGAGTGTAGTGCAAGGCAACTGCGATTTTCTTTTTGCGCGAATTTGAAACTTCTCGCACGGCGCGGCTTCCTTCTTGCAAAAGTTTCGCGACATTTATAAATCCTTTTTCGCCTGACATTCCGTTGTTTATCTCGTTTCCGACTTGAACCATCGTCACATCCACGCCCGCGTCAAGCAATTTGTTCAAACTGGATTTCGTAAATTCATAAAGCGAGGCCGCCTTTTTTTCGATGTCAAAATCTTGCCAAGCCTTCGGCGCGTGCTGACGTTTCGGGTCGGCCCAAAAGTCCGAATAGTGAAAATCAATTTGGGTTTTCAATCCAGCCTGCGTTGCGCGTTTTCCCAATTCAATCGCCGTATCAAGATTGCAGTTTCCGCCGCCATATCCGTTTCCGTTTTCGTCGAACGGATCGTTCCACACGCGGAATCGCACATAGTTAATGCCGCCTTGCGTAAGCGTCAAAAAAACGTCCTGCTCTTCGCCGTCAAAGCCATAAAATTTCGCGCCGCTTTTTTCCACAGAAAGAACCGCCGACGCGTCCATTCCTCGAATGAAATCGTCTCCAATTTGAGGGCACGGCTCGATATAAATCGACGATTCCTCAGCCGACTTCGGCAAAGGAAATTTGGATCCGCTCATAGACTTCTTCGCCGAACACGATGTGGAAATTGCCGCAAACGCCAAAGTGAAAAAAAGGAATTTGTTTTTCATAATGCCTCCTTGATTTTGTTAGGAACTTGACATAATAAAGGTCGCGGCAATTTGTGCGAGCCTTTATCACATCTCTTTAAAATTTGCGATTAAATTTTCTTTCACTTCAAGCGAAAAATCAATGGATTATCCTAATCAAAAAATTGATGTATTCTAATATAAATTTTTTGCCGAAAATAACGAAAGCGGCAGATTTTTTTGCATTCGAGAAATTGTAATTTTGCGGACGACTTTTTATGGGAGACGAATATGATTTCGATTCTTCGTATGGGCGAAGATTCCGAGCACGATGCGGAATTCGATGTTGACCGACCAAACGGATTTCCAGAATACCTGTTTTTGCTCACAAAGACGCGCGGACGTTTTTGTGTTGGCGGGGAATGGAAAGAATTTCCAGCAGGGTGCGCCGTGCTTTTTTTGCCGGGACAGGCACAGCGTTACCATGCCTCGCAGCTTGAACAAAACTATCGTGACAGTTGGATGCATTTTGAAAGCGATACGGCGATTCTCGACAATTCTTTTCCGTTCGGAGAACCAATTCCGCTTCGCGGAAACAAGGCTGGCGAATTCAATTCTCTTTTCCATATAATTTGCTTGAAATTCTACGGAATGTCGCCTAGCCGCGAAAGCATACTCGCACACTTGGTGGAATCTCTTTTGCTTATGGCGAGCGATGAAAATGATTCAAAGAATATGCCGGAAATATACAATAGGCTCGTGGAATTGCGACGCGAAATCTATGCCCATCCCTCGGCCGAATGGCATGTTCCAAAAATGGCGAGCCGTCTTTGCATTAGCGTAGGCTATCTTCACGCTTCATGGAAAAGTTTTTTTGCTACAACATGCATTGCCGATGTCATCGCATCGCGTATCGCGCATGCACAATCTCTTCTTTCATCGTCAACCATTTCGGTTTCAATCATAGCTGAACGGTGTGGCTACGCGAATCCCGAGCACTTCATACGCCAATTCAAGAACACAACAAAAATGACGCCCACCCAATGGAGAAGAGAATTCACCAGATAAAAATCACGATTGGCTTTTTAGCGTATGTGCTGAGAACGCACACACATAGGCAAGCCTATGCGCATATTTGATAAAAGTTTCGCGCCATTTGCGAGATGCCTTTACCTACCCGCCTTGTGTGCCGTAATAATTGTATAGTTATAAGCGTTTACTGTTATAATAAAACCATCGACATTCACATACCAATTCTTTCCTCTTCTTGTGATAACGGCATTTGCGGAATTGATTTTATTTTTACACCAGTCAACCACATCGGCTGTATCCAAGGATACATTTCTTTTTATGCGTTTTACGCCTAATTCAGTTGTATGTAATGTATCCAAATTTTTCAACAGCTCATTATCCGCTCTCATTGTTCCTCCAAAACGCAATATGTTTCCGTTGTATCAAGAATCACATCATCACAGTATTTTCAACAACGAAATTATTTCTTCCTTTATTTGGTTTTTTGTTTCGGCTTCGCTCTGTGTGTTTTCATCTTCTGGAAAGAATGCCCGGGGATTTACTTCGAGCGCAGAGGCGATGCGGATCAAAGTCATAGTTGAAGGCTCTTGCTTTCCAGTTTCAATTCCAGTCAAAAAACTTTGCGACATTCCAGTACGCAAGCACAGTTCCATTTGTGAAATATTCTTTTTCTTGCGAATCACACGAATCGATTTGACGACATATTTCATCATATCTTCATTTTTCATATTGCAAAATAGTAAGCGTTATGTTGAAAAAATACTAATCGTTTTAACATTTAATACACTTGACAAAGGTTGGAAACTATAATAAAATAATCGTTATAAAGTGTAAAATAATAAAAACATTTCAAAAACAAGGAATTTACAGGAGAAACTTATGGAAAGCAAGAAGTCATTTTTTATCGTCGTGGCTTTTGCATTATGCTGCTGCCAATTTTTGTCTTCGCAGGAATCAGACTTGAAGAGATTTTCTTTTGGCGGAATCTGGAGGGCGGATGGCATCCGTTCTTCAGGCGGAATGGAATTTGGCATTACGATTTCACATGGAAAATTCGTCGCAAGAAATTATGTCCTTGCGGAGGGCTTTGGTTTGCGGGGCGAGGAATTGTCGGGAGGGGGATTTTCGCTTTCCGATAAAATTCAACTCGGAGGTAAAATAGACTTGGGAAAAGTTTCTGTCATTACATACGGCTTCGCGCAAATAGGCTGGGCCGCGTTCGCAACGGTTGGGAAAAAAATGTTCGCGCAGCCATTCCTTGTCGAATTTTTAGGTGGCGGTGGGATTGAATTTCTTTTGGAGAATAATTTTTCTTTTATGATTGAATTCGGCGGCGGCGGGTACATTCCAACTAAGACAACGGAAGAAGTAAATGGGAGCGGCTTTCAAGTGCTTGTGCTCGGATGCCGAAACTATTTTTAGATATGAAAGTTCCGTAAAGAATCAATTGCGAGAATTTCTTGAATAATGCGCACATCTTTGGATATTTCTATTTAAAATCCAGAAAAAGCGTCTTTTGCACCCACCACACCAAGTTTTTTGCTTTCTTCCAAATTGAAATTTGAAGATGACATATTCGGCTAGTCGTTGTATGTTCCGCCTGTATTTTCTTTATTGAGTGTTCCCGTGGCTTCAATTAAAAGGCACTTGACTAATTCCTTGCAAACGGGGCGGTGTTTCGTTCCTTTGGGAATAATTATAAAATCTCCCTCGCATAAATGCGTCAACCCATCCTCAAATTCAATGTCAAACTCTCCCTCGATACAGTAAAACATTTCATCGGAATCTTCGTGTACATGAAAATCTAAAGTTCTATTCTCCGCTTGCAACACATTTAACATATGATTATTCAGCGTACCTACTCGCTTATAACGGAATAGTCCATCAATCATATTTACATTCTCTTTCAAATTTACTTTTTGTATCATTTTTTCTCCTATTTGATGCAAGTCGAAAATTGGCACTATTTTTGACGCACATTTTAAATATTCTATTTCCTCAAATTTTTTCGCTTGTTAAAAAACGCTTTCTCCAACAGCGCATATTCTTCTTGCGAACACAACGCCCTGCATTTCTTTTTATAGCCAAGGGAGCGTTTAAGCATATCATCAATTTTCTCGCAAGGAAATTCAGGGCATTGATTGCATTTTTCCACCCCGTGCTTCTTGAGACATTCCACCAACCCATATGTGCAACGCTTATGTGAAGAGCA
The DNA here is from genome assembly GCA_910584475.1 of uncultured Treponema sp. Taxonomy (GTDB): domain Bacteria; phylum Spirochaetota; class Spirochaetia; order Treponematales; family Treponemataceae; genus Treponema_D. Next base: position 47,899 of record CAJUBD010000017.1, on the reverse strand, counting down.
TCCGGCACAACCGATTTCATCTGTTGGCACAATTGTGTCTCTCCACCCTATTCTATGCCATAATTCCGCGACTTTCGCCAACGCCTCGTCTGTTTTTGCAAGATAACGAGGGCAGTACATGCAGTTGTCGCCGCACAAGGTTATTTTCTCCATGACCCTATCCATAAATTTTGTTTCTTATCCTCAAGGCCGCCTCTATGTGCATAATCCAGTGGCGTGAAAATGGCATTTGAATTAGACCTTTCAAATCTTTATTGCACCAGTAATCAATGAGCCAGACCGCTTTTTCATCTTCACTGACTACGCCCAATGCGCGGATTGCCTCTTTGTCCTGTTCCGTATATTTTTTCTTCAAATCGTCAAATGTGAATTGCTTTAACAGTCCAGATGTCGCTTTATCCACATCATACACATAACGATAAAGTTCTGTTAAATCAAGCGCCTTGGAAAAATCGGCTATTTCCTGCCTTGCCAATTCGTTGCCCGTTGTAATGATGGGGGAGTGCATACGTTTTTTATAATTACCCGCAAAAAATATTTGTTTGTCTTTTGCAATAATCGTATGCGCAACAATATCCTCAATCCGAAAAACATGATACAGTGAGTATGCTATTGTTTTGCTGTGGTAACCCTCCGCATTGAGAAACGGAATGGCGCACATCTGCTCATTTGTCAAAGTATTTTCAAATCCGGCTATCTGCTCTATCAATTTTTCACGCAGTAAGAGCAGTGTCTCTATCCCGTCACAAAAGCTGTCCCTGCTTTTAATCTGCATCTGCATTGTTTTATTAAGTTCTGACCATTCCTTATTCATAGACATTCTCCATGAACTGAAATCTATTCATTCGTCAGCATTTAATTTGGAATATATATAGGTATCTTTCCAAATCGCTTTCCCATTTTCGTCTTTCCAGAAATATACATTTTTTCTTAAATGGGCTTCTCGTTGAAATCCTAATGTTTCAAGCAATTTCCATGAACTCTTATTGAGAGGGTCGCATTCCGCATATATCCTATGTACGCCATTAGAAAATGCTTGTTGAATCAAAGCCCGACAGCTTTCTGCCGCATAACCGCATCCCCAATAATTTCGATTAAATACATATCCTATTTCCAGTGCTTCAAAGTCACGCTTTCCCATATATACATTTCCGATCATTTTGTGGGAGTCCTTCAATTCAACAGCAATCATTTCCTCAGTTCCAATGCGCCATTCAAGATTTTCTTTTGCTTCATGAATAGTCATAGGTTTATATGGTTCATATTTTACAACTTCTCTATCGGACAGATATTCAAATAAGTCCTGCAAATCCTCTTTGTTGTATCTTCTTAAAATCAGACGCTCGGTTTCCGTAATGATTATTTTGTCTTCTGTTTTCTTATTCATGTCATTTCTCCAAAACCCGATTTTTCTTTTATGTAACTCTCCGACAAATGAGAAGTTGCTAAATTATAAAATTGACAATCCCATATATGACAGAATGCTGTCGGTTTCTGAATTTTGTCTAGTTATTTTTCATATCTAAAAAATTCCGCAAAATTTTCAAGCCCGCTTCGCCTGATTTTTCGGGATGAAATTGACAGGCAAAAATATTTTCGCTTTGAATGACTGCGGGAACTTTCGCGCCATATTCAGCAAAGCCTTTTACCACGCTTTTTTCTTTCGGCTGAATGACGTAAGAATGCACAAAATAGAAATCGCTGTTTTCCGGAATGCCGTCCAAAATTGCGCACGCGCCATTTTCGTAGCGCACATTGTTCCAACCCATGTGCGGAATTTTCAGCGCGGAATTTTTTTTGCAAGCGTCATTTGCGATTTGCTCGTGCCATAAATTCGAAAAATGTCGAATTGCGCCGGGAATCAAGCCGAGACAGTTTGTGTTTCCCTCTTCGCTGAAATCAAAAATTATTTGTGCGCCGATACATATACCCAGTATGGGTATACCGCCATTCGCCGCTTCGCGCAAAAAAACATCCAGTTTCAATTCGCGCAATTGTTCCATAGCGTAAGCGGCATCGCCATCGCCTGGAAAAATTATTTTGCTTGCGCCCTTTAGTTCTTGCGGATTTTTCGAGCGGACATAAGACGCTCCCAAAAAGTCTAGCGCGCGCTCCACACTTTTTATGTTTCCGGCATTGTAATCGACAATTCCAATCATAAAAGCATTTTATCAAATCACTAGGAATTTTTCAAGTTGGGGAATTTCCTCTCTTATCACGACTATCTGGGTATGTTTTGTCATTTCAATTTGACAAATCTAATGTTGCAATTTTTAAAAAAATCTGATAAAATATTTTCACATTTTTTTTGGAGAAAGTATGAAAGCAATCACTAAAATAGCGTGATTGCTTTCAACTCAAGTTTGCCTTGCAAACTTGTCATATAAAGCGTTTTTCACTTCGTTGCAAAACGCACTAAAAAGCCAATCGCGATTTTGTTCTGGCAACGAAATTTCTAGCCAAGATCGCTCTTGCCTTTTTATTAGGAGAATACAATGGCACAAAACGAAGTCCGCGTGAGATACGCGCCGTCACCGACTGGAATGCAACATATCGGAGGCGTTCGCACCGCGCTTTTCAATTATCTTTTCGCAAAATCTATGGGCGGAAAATTTATTCTGCGTCTCGAAGATACCGACCGCACGCGCTATGGCGAAGAATATGTCAAGAACCTTTACGACACGATGAGTTGGCTTGGAATCGAATGGGACGAAGGCGGGGAAAAAGGAGGTGAATACGGACCTTATGTCCAAAGCGAGCGGTTTGAAATTTACAAAAAATATGCTGAAGAGCTTGTCCAAAAGGGCGAGGCGTACTATTGCTTTTGCGACGCAGAGCGGCTCGAACGAATCCGCAAGATTCAAACCGAAAACAAGATGGCTCCTGGCTACGACCGCAACTGCCGCCACCTCACTCCCGATGAAATCAAGGCGAATCTTGACGCGGGAAAGCCTTATGTGATTCGACTGAAAGTGCCGCTTGAAGGCGAGACGAAATTCCACGACCATTTGCTCGGCGACATAATTTGGAAGAATGAGGACATTTCGCCCGATCCAGTTTTGCTCAAAAGCGACGGATTTCCCACATACCATTTGGCGAATGTTGTTGACGACCATTTTATGAAAATAAGCCACGTGATGCGCGCCCAAGAATGGATTCCTTCCACGCCGCTCCACGTGCAGATGTACCGCGCGTTCGGCTGGGAGCATCCCGAATTCTGCCACCTTCCGATGGTGAACGGAGCGGACGGAAAAAAACTTTCCAAGCGCCACGGATCTACTTCGCTGAATGAATTCCGCGCACGCGGATATTTGCCTGAGGCGATTGTAAACTATGTCGCGATGCTTGGCTGCTCTTACGAAGAAGGAAAGGAATTCTATTCGCTTGCAGAATTAGCGGCCGCGTTTAAGTTGGAACATCTGAACAAAGCGCCCGCCGTATTCGACTACAAAAAATTGGAATACTACAACGGCGCGTACATCCGACTTTTGAGCGATGAGGATTTGTACGAGCGCACTTTGCCTTTCATCACGGGAACAGGAGACGCGGCATTGGAAATAAATCCCGATAATCCGCAACCCAAGCCGAAAGTCGGTCCTGAATATTCAGGGCTTGCGCTTGATGAAAACGGCGAGCCATACTGCGTTGACTCTTCGATGAACATGACGCGCCAAGATGTGAAAAGCGCGCTGATGCGCTTGATGCCACTGATAAAGGAACGCTTGAAGTATTTATGCGACGCCGCGGAAATGGTGCGCTTTTTGTTCACCGAACCTGCCGTTCCGCCGAAGGCCGAAATCATTCCCAAAAAACTCGACGAGGCAAAGACGCGCGAAGTGCTCGAACGTGCGAAAATTTTCGTGGAAGAAATTTTCACGCTTTCCCACGAAGAAGCCGAAGAACGCGCCAAAAAATATGCCGAAGAAATGGGAATAAAACTCGGCGACTTTATGATGCCAATCAGAATGGCCGCCACAGGAAGCCGCATAAGTCCGCCGCTCATCGGCTCGATTTTGATTTTGGGAAAAGAGCGCGCGCTGGCAAGAATAGAGAGGGTGCTTGCGGAATTTTGAGCGGTTGGAGTTGATTGAGCGTGTCGAAATCAATGCATCTGTCGAAGTATTGCGATGGTTTCGACGCAACTAAACCGTCGCGAAAATTTCGTTCTGTTTGCGACAAAAAATACAGGAGTTTCATTATGGAAAAAATCGCTTCGTTCACTGTGAACCATTTGACGCTGGAGCCGGGTGTCTACGTTTCGCGAAAGGACAAGCGCGATGGCGTTACCGTGACTACGTTTGATCTGCGGATGACTGCCCCAAACCGAGAGCCTGTTATGAACACCGCCGAAATGCACACCATCGAACATTTGGGAGCGACCTTTTTGCGCAATGATTCGCAATGGAAAGAAAGTATCGTCTACTTCGGACCGATGGGATGCCGCACGGGATTTTATCTAGTGATGTTCGGGGATTTGACCTCCGCGCAGATTGCGCCGCTCGTGAGAAAAATGTTCGAGTTCATCGCGCGATACGAAGGCGAGATTCCTGGAGCCGCGCCGCGCGACTGCGGAAACTGCCTCGACCAAAATTTGCCGATGGCGAATTGGCTTGCCGCGCGCTATTTGAAAAACACGCTCGACAACATTGACGAGGCGCATTTGAAATATCCGGATTGAATTGGATTTAACGCTGGCCTCAAAAAATTCCACACTAGACATTCCTCAAAAAATTTGATATAATATTTTTCTAGTTAAATTGTAATTTTTTTGCAAAAATTAAAGGCAATTTTTTTTAGAAAGCGACTTGCGTTTAATTTTATATGCAAAAGGCGGTTTTTATGATTACTTTGAAATTCGGCGGAACTTCGATGGGAAATGCCAGGCGGATTTTGGATTCCACCGACATCATGATTGAACAGCAAAAAAAAGATCGCGTGAGCATCGTCGTTTCGGCGGTGGCGGGCGTTTCCAACAAGCTTCAGGAAAGCATAGATTGTTGCGTGCGCGGAGAAAATCCTGAAAGATTTGTGGAAGAATTGCGTCAGATTCATTTGGAAATTTGTCGCGAATTGCAGTCGAAACTTTCCGCGTTTCAAAGTGATTCCGTTATGGCGAGCCTCGAAAAACATTTCGTTGAAATTCAAAAGCTTTTGACGGCGGTTGTGGCGTTTGGCGAATGCACTGATACTGCGCATTGCCGCATTATGGGAATGGGCGAATTGCTTTGCGTTCCGATTGTAGAAGCGGTCTTGCTCGCAAAAAAGCAAAGCGTCATAGTTTTGAATTCGCGCAAATTTATTATAACGACGGGAAATCAAAAAGAAGGCGACGTCGACTATGCGCGCACTACGGAATTACTTCGGCCCTATGTCGACGGTGAATACAAGTCGCAGACGCGCATGCTTTTGTTTCCAGGATTCATCTGCTCTTGGAGTGCGGTTTTAGGCGGCGAACTTGTTCCAGGGCTTCTCGGGCGCAACGGCTCTGATTTTTCGGCGGCGATAATCGGCGCGTGCATGGGCGCGAAACAAGTGCAGTTTTGGACGGACGTTGACGGAATTTTCACTGCCGATCCGCGAATTGTAAAAGACGCGGTTTTGGTGAACGACATGACTTATGAAGAAGCGATGGAACTCGCGTTCTTCGGTTCGAAAGTGCTTCACCCGAAAACTCTCGCGCCTCTCGCCGCAAAAGGAATAGAAGCGTGGAGTTTGAATTCACTCAATCCAAGCGCGCGCGGAACTCGAATAGGCAAAGGTCCTTACGAGGGAACGCTCAACAACAAAGGCGAAATGAATTTCGTGCGCGGAATTTCCTGTCTCAAAAAAACTTCGATTATTTCAGTGAGCGGAAGCGGAATGCGTGGACGCGCCGGCGTGGCGGGACGAATCTTTTCGGCGGTTTCTCGCGCGGGAATTTCCGTCTTGCTCATTACGCAATCTTCGTCCGAATATACGATTTCGTTTTGCGTGCGCGATGATTCGGCTCTTAAAGCGAAAGAAGCGATTACGAAAGAATTTGATTTGGAAATTCGAAGCGGCGTGATAAATCCGCTTGAAGTTCATTCTGACTGTGCCGTAATTTCGATTGTGGGCGACGGAATGAAAAAGCAGCTCGGCGTGGCAAGCCGATTTTTTGATTCGTTCGCGAGCGCGGGCGTAAGCATTTTGGCAATCGCGCAAGGCTCGTCCGAACGTTCCATCAGTGCGGTAATTGAAGGCGACGAAGGCGATATGGCCGTCCAAATGGCGCACAACTTTTTCTTTGGCACTGAACAGTCAATTCAGATTTTCGCGTTTGGTGCGGGAAACATCGGCGGCAGACTTCTAGACCAAATTTGCAATCAGCAAGTCGCGCTCAAAAATCAAGGAATAGACATCAAAGTGATGGCAATTTCCACAATCGAAGGCTTGATTTTGGATGAAAACGGAATCGATCTTTCATCTTGGCGCGAAAACAAAAATGTTCTCGTCTCGAAAAATGCCGTGGACGAAATCCTGAATTTCGTTCGTGAAAAAAAGCCGCTAAATCCGGTTTTCGTGGACTGTACGGCAAGTTACGATTTGCCAGAAAGGTATTTGGACATTTTGGAAGCGGGAATGTCGATTGCCACGCCGAACAAGCGCGCGAATTCAATGGGAATGGATTTTTACAAAAATCTTCGCCGAACGGCAAACAAAAAGCGCCGGCTTTTTTTGTATGAGACGAATGTCGGCGCAGGGCTTCCGATTATCGACACTTTGCAAAATCTTTTCAAAAGCGGCGACAATCTCACTGAATTCACGGGAATTATGTCCGGCTCGCTTTCGTACATTTTCGGCAAGTTGGACGAAGATGTTCCATTCAGCAAGGCGGTGCTGGAAGCGAAGGAACAGCGTTTTACCGAGCCTGATCCGCGCGACGATTTGAACGGAATGGATGTGGCGCGAAAAGCCTTGATTATCGCGCGCGAGGCAGGATTTGAACTTGAACTTTCCGACGTGAAAATCGCGAAGGTTTTTCCTGACGATTTTGACACGAGCGGTTCGACAGAAGAATTTTTGAAACGGCTTCCCGAAATCGATGAATATTTCAAGCAGAAAATTTCTGCGCTCAAAAAGCAGGGAAAAGTTTTGCGGATGGGCGCGCACATTAAAAACGGCGAATGTTCCGTGGGAATGTTCGAGGTCGGTCCTGAAGATCCGCTCTATGCCGTTCGAGGAGGGGAGAACGCATTTGTATTTTACACGAGACGTTACACTCCGATCCCGCTTACTGTTCGCGGTTATGGCGCGGGCGCGGGCGTTACTGCGGCGGGTGTCTTTGGTGACATTTTGCGCACAGTGAGTTTCAATCCGGAAAGCAAAAAATAAAATTATAGGTAAAAAGTATGGTTATAGTTTTAAAGCATAATATTTCCCAAGTTGAAAAAAAAGCCGTGTCGAATTTTTTGGGCGAACGCAAGTTCAAGACGAACGAAATTGCGGGCGAAGAAGAGACAATCATAGCGGCGGTAGGACGGCTTAGCATCGATCCTCGCGAAGTGGAAATTTTGCCGGGCGTAGAAAGGGTGATTCCTATTTCTAAGCCTTACAAATTGGCGAGCCGCGAATTCGAGCCGCAGGACACAGTGGTAGAAATTCCTTCTCCATTCGCTCAGATGATTCGCGTGGGTGGAAAGCGCATTGTTTCGATTGCCGGTCCTTGCGCCGTGGAAAGTCGCGAGCAAATGATGGGCATCGCAAAGCGCGTTTCGGAAAGCGGCGCGGTGATGCTTCGCGGCGGCGCGTACAAGCCCCGCACTTCTCCGTATTCGTTTCAAGGTTTGGGCGAAGAAGGCTGCAAGATTTTAAAGGAAGCTGGCGACAAATTTGGAATGCCTGTTGTAACTGAAGTAGTTGCAGCGGAATATTTGTCCGCGATGGAAAAATGCGGTGTCGACTGCTATCAAGTAGGCGCGCGCAATATGCAGAATTTCGAGCTTTTGAAGCGGCTTGGAAAATTGAAGAAGCCCGTGATTTTAAAGCGTGGAATTTCTGCCACAATTGAAGAATGGCTCATGAGCGCGGAATATCTTCTTTCTTCGGGAACTGAAAAAGTGATTTTGTGCGAACGTGGAATTCGCACTTACGAACGCGCTACGCGCAACACGCTTGATTTGAGCGCGGTTCCGATTTTGCGACAACTCACTCATTTGCCAATTATCGTTGACCCCTCCCATGCTCTCGGAATCCGCGACAAAGTTCCTTCGATGGCGTTCGCGGCAATCGCGGCGGGCGCGGACGGAATAATCGTTGAAGTCCATTGCAATCCCGAAAAGGCTTTGAGCGATGGGCCGCAGTCGCTTTATCCCGAACAGTTCGACAGCCTCATGCGCGACATAGACGCACTTTCTCCGATTTTGGGAAGGGAAGTGGCGCATTTGCATCCGAACTTAAAGCCAGTGAAAATTTCAAGCGGAAAAAAATCTGCGGAAAAATCATCGCAAAAAATCGTGTGCGCGTTCTGCGGAAAGCGCGGAGCGTATGCGGAACAGGCGATTACGCGGCATTTTGAAAACGAGGCGACCGCACTCGCGGTGGATTCGTTCAGGGAAATTTTCCAAAATGTTTTGGACGGACACGCGGACTACGGAATGGTTCCGATTGAAAATTCGCTTGCAGGTTCGGTCTACGAAAATTACGACAATCTCGCAGATTTCCATGACATCAGTATCGTGGCAAGCGTTACGCTTCGGATTCAGCATGCGCTTTTGGGAGCAAAGGGTGCGCGACTTGAAGACATCAAGTCGATTTATTCGCATCCGCAAGGTTTCGCGCAGTGCTCGAAATTTTTGGGCGAGCACACGGACTGGAACAAAATCGATTCCGTTTCCACGGCGACGGCGGCTCTTCTCGCTTCGAAAAATCCGAACAAGGACAGTGCCGCCATCGCGAGCGCGGTGAACGCAAAATATTACAAGCTTGACGTTTTGCGCGAGTCAATCGAAGACGATCCGAAAAATTACACGCGCTTTTTTGTCATCGCCGCAAATCATTTCATCGCGAAAAAAAAGGACGACAAATCCGCTTCGCTTGCCTTTCGTGCGCAAAAGGCTGCCGGCATAAAACCCAACGCAGTTTCGTTCGTATTTTCTACGAAAGACGCGCCAGGCTCGCTTTGCAAATGTCTCGGAGTTTTCGACAAATTCAAATTGAACTTGTCGCGTTTGGAATCGCGCCCGATTCACGGTGAAACTTGGAAATATTGTTTTTACGCTGACGCAGAACTTTCGCAAAACGAACGCACCGTGGATTATGTGAGTCAAGTTTTGGACGAGTTGATGCAAGTGGCGCAGGACGTTCGCCTGCTTGGAGTATATGCGGCGGAAAGTAGGTAATATCGGCGGATTGGTTGTTGAAATAAGTCGTACAAAAGATATTCTTTAGTTATGACTCATTTTGTTTTGCCAGTCCGTTATTACTTAATTTATTTGGAGGAAGTATGCAAAAATTTGTTTTGTCCGTTTTGGTGGAAAATCACGCCGGAGTTTTGAGCCGTGTCTCAGGATTGTTCAGCCGACGTGGCTACAACATCGACAGCCTAACAGTTTGCGAAACCAGCAACAAAGGCATTTCTCGAATGACAATTGTCGTGCGAGGCGACGAGCATATTCTGGAGCAAATTCAAAAGCAGCTTTCAAAATTGATTGAAGTGATTTCAATCGAAAGTTGCGATCCGAAAAACACTTGCCAGCGCGAAACCGCGTTGATAAAAGTCAAAGCCTCAGGTGAAAAACGCGCCATCATCATCGAAACGTGCGACATCTATCGCGCCCACATTGTGGATGTTGGGCTTGGCTCCGTCATCGTGGAAGCTACGGGCAGCGAAGAAAAAATCGACAGCTTGATTCGTTTGCTTGAGCCTTATGGAATTTTGGAATACGCCAAGACCGGACTTACTGCTATGGGACGCGGCGAAGGCGTGATGAAATAAAATTAAATTTGCATGTCATTTTTATAAATTGGCGGCTTTCTTATTGCTTGAATTTTTCTTGTCGCCAAAAATAAAAACGTAATATAATGTATTCCTCAAAATCAAGTGCCACGGAAAATCTCAATTTTCAAAGGTGCTTTATTCGTATGCGCGGGCAGGCAATTTCAGTAGGCGAGTTTGTGCAACAAACTTGAAGTTAACGTGAACGGAGCGATTTTACTCGTTTACATTAAACATTCCCTTTATATTTCTACAAAAGGAGTTTTTATGACGAAAGAAATTGTTATTTACACTGATGGTGGTTGTTCTGGAAATCCAGGACCTGGAGGTTGGGGAGCGGTTATACTTGACGGTTCGAACGAAGCGCAGATTTCTGGAGGCGAGCCTTGCACTACGAACAATCGAATGGAATTGCTTGCCGCAATCAACGCGCTGGAATTTGTTCGGCAAAATTATGATATACAAAGCATATCCGTAAAATTTTTTATCGACAGTCAATATGTGAAAAATGGAATCACGGTTTGGATAAAAAATTGGAAAGCCAAAGGTTGGCGCACGGCCGACAAAAAGCCAGTGAAGAACATTGACTTGTGGATGCAATTGGATTCGCTTGCCGCCAGTTTTTCCGCGCTTGAATGGAATTGGGTAAAAGGACATGCGGGCATCAAGTACAACGAAATATGCGATTCGCTTTGTCAAAAAGAAATCCGTTCTTTAAATAGATAAACGAGTTTTCCAACAAAACTCGAAGTCAAAGTAAACGGCGCAATTTTAGAGTAAATTTTTAACGCACGAATTATTTTCATTTTTTTCTACATTATTTCAATCAATTTTACATATTGCCACAAATCCATTTTTTCGTTAAAATTGCTTTTACTATGGAATTTACTCAAGAATCAATTGACGCGTTGCAAGTCAACGAAGTCGAGATTATGAAAAAAATCGCGGACGAACTTTCTATTCGCGTTCCGCAGGTGAGCGCGGTCATCAGCCTCGTTCAGGAAGGATGTACGATTCCGTTCATCGCCCGCTATCGCAAGGAAAAGCACGGCTCGCTAGACGAGTTGCAGGTTCGCGAATGCGACCACCTTTTTACTTCTCTAAAAAATTTGGAAGAACGTCGCCTTGAAATTGTGCGAGGAATTTTCAAGCAAGGAAAACTCAACGACTCGCTTTACAATGCGGCGATGAGCGCAAAGACGCTTTCGGAACTTGAAGATTTGTGGGCGCCGTTCAAAAAGAAAAAGAAGACTCGCGGAATGCTTGCCGCCGAAAAAGGGCTTGAGCCGCTTGCCGACTTCATCGAAGGCGAGAACTCGGATTCTGCGGTTGAAGCTGAAGCGGAAAAATTCATCAAGACCGACAACGAAGATTCCGCGCTGAATGTGGAAAGCGCGGCGGACGCGATTGCCGGCGCGAAGGACATTGTGGCGGAGCGGATTTCGCAAGATTCAAAAAACCGCGAAGACTTGCGCGCGCTTTATTTTGCGAACGGTCAAATCGTGACGAAAGGAATTGTTCCAGAAGGCGCGAACGCCGAGGAAGCCGAAAAGACTTCCACTTACAAAATGTATTGGGATTATCACGAGCCTTTGGCGCAAGTGAAGCCGCACAGAATCCTTGCGATAAATCGAGCGGAGCGCGAAGGCGCGCTGGAAGTGCAAATTGATGTGAGCGTCGAGGACGGCGTGAAATCAATTCAAAAAAAATACAAGTGCGCGAACAAATATTTTACTGATGCTATCGAAGACGGCGTTGTGCGACTTCTTTCTCCTGCCGTCGTGCGCGAAATTCGAAGCGATCAAACCGATGCCGCCGACGACCATGGAATCGGAGTTTTCAGCGAAAATTTGAAAAACCTTTTGATGCAGCAGCCGATTAAAGGAAGCCGCGTTCTCGGAGTGGATCCGGGAATCCGCACGGGAACGAAATGCGCCGCGCTGGATGAAACCGGAAAATATTTGGGCTACTTCCTCATCAAGCAGGTGGCAGATCCCGAAGGCAGCTACAAAGCGATCAACGACGCGATTGACAAATACGACATCCAAGTGGTCGCGGTGGGAAACGGAACTGGAAGCCAGGAAGTGCAGGCGATCGTTTCAAAAGTCATCAGCGAAAATTATTCCGACGTGATGTACACGGTGGTTGACGAAAGCGGGGCGTCCGTATATTCTGCGAGCGACATCGCGCGCGAAGAATTTCCTGATTTGGATTTGACGATTCGCGGAGCGATTTCGATGGGAAGGAGACTGCAAGATCCGCTTGCCGAACTTGTCAAAATCGATCCGAAGTCAATCGGCGTGGGACTTTATCAGCACGATGTGAATCAAAAGAAACTTTCCGAAACTTTGGATGAAGTGGTGGGAAGCGTGGTGAACAATGTCGGCGTGAATTTAAACACGGCGAGCGCGAGCCTTTTGAAATACGTTTCGGGAATCACGAGCGCGACGGCAAAGAAAATTGTCGCTTACCGCGATGCGAACGGAAAAATCACTAGCCGCGAAGATTTGAAAAAAGTTTCGGGGCTTGGCCCGAAAGCGTTCGAGCAATGCGCGGGATTCTTGAAAATTCCCGAAAGCGAAAATCCGCTCGACAACACTTGGGTTCATCCTGAAAACTACGCGGTGGCGGGCGAAGTCCTTCCGCTCATAAAATCGGGCGAAAAAATCTCCGCCGACTTGAAAAAGAAAATCGCGGAAAAATATTCGCTCGGCGAAACCACAATCAACGACATCGTGGAAGAACTCGCAAAGCCCAACCGCGATCCGCGCGACGGCTACCCCGCTCCGATTATGCAAAAGGGCGTTGTCAATTTCGAGGATTTGAAGGTGGGAATGAAAGTCACTGGCAAAATCCGAAACGTCGTGGATTTCGGCGCATTCGTTGACATCGGTTTGCATGAAACTGGCCTCATCCACATTTCCGAGTTGAGCGACAATTTTGTATCCGACCCGATGGACATAATCAAAGTCGGAGACATAAAGGATTTTACGATAATCGATTTGGACATGGCGCGAAAGCGAATAAGCCTTTCTCTTAAAAGCGATGCCGCCACAAGGGGAAGCGGAGAAAAGTCAGGGCGAACAAAATCGCAAGGCTCGGTTGGAACGAACGGCGCGAAAAAAGTCGTAGTGAAAAAAGGAAGCCTTCCGCAAGGCGCACGGGACGCGAAGCCCTCGCCAGAAAACCGTCCGCGCCGCGAACGCCAGAACTTCGGCAGCGATGACGGAATGCGATACAATCCTTTCGCCGCGTTATTGAAAAAGTAGAAGCGAAGAAACAAATTTGTTGATTTGAAACCAATAACGCCGCAAACGTTTCGCTTGCGGCGTTGTTTATTAGTGGGAACTTATCGCAAGTCAAAAGAATATTTGCCAGGAATTGGTATTTTGCGTAAGATTATCAAGAAGCGTGTGAAAAGCAAAAGCATCCCGCCAAATGTCGCGCTAATTCCTGAAACTGTGAATTGGCGCGGGAATCCTTCCGCCGCGGTTTATGAAATCTACGCAACTGAAGCGGTTCACGTCGATTACGGGGCAGCCGCCAAGCAATCCGCCGAATTCCACCCAATCGCCGGCTTTTTTTCCGGGAGCAGGAATGAGACGCACGGCAGTCGTCTTGTTGTTTACCATTCCGATTGCCATTTCGTCCGCCATGATTCCGCTGATTGTCGTGGCGGGGGTGTCGCCTGGAATCGCAATCATATCCAATCCCACCGAGCAAACGCAAGTCATCGCCTCGAGTTTTTCAAGCGTAATCGAATGCTGTTTCACCGCGTTTATCATTCCTTCGTCTTCGGAAACTGGAATGAACGCGCCGCTCAAGCCGCCCACATTCGTGGAAGCCATCACGCCGCCTTTTTTCACCATATCGGTGAGAAGCGCAAGCGCGGCAGTAGTCCCGGGTGCGCCCGCACCCTCCAAGCCAATTTCTTCCAGAATACGCGCAACGCTGTCGCCCACTTCAGGAGTAGGGGCGAGGCTCAAATCCAAAATGCCGAAATTCACGCCAAGACGTTTAGCCGCTTCCGTTCCCACGAGTTGCCCCATCCGCGTAATTTTAAACGCCATCTTTTTAATTCCGTCAGCAAGTTCATTGAGAGGCTTTCCTTTAAACTCACGCGCGGCGGCCAAAATTACGCCAGGACCTGAAACGCCCACGTTTATCACGCTGTCCCCTTCGCCAGGACCGTGAAACGCGCCAGCCATAAAAGGATTGTCTTCTGGCGCATTTGTGAAAACGACAAGTTTGGCGCAACCGTTTACAGGCTTGCTCGCCGACGCTTCCGCAGTTTTCTTGATGATTTCTCCCATCAATTTCACTGCGTCCATATTGATTCCGCTTTTCGTAGAACCCACGTTCACAGAAGCGCAGACCGATTCAGTTTCGCACAAGCTTTGAGGAATCGACTCAATTAAAATTTTGTCCGCCGGCGTAATTCCTTTTTGAACGAGCGCGGAAAAGCCACCGATGAAATTCACGCCCAATTCCCGAGCGCATTTGTCGAGCGTCCGGCAATATTCTATATAATTTTGCGCGTGGCTCGCTCCGGCAACAAGCGCGATCGGCGTAACGGAAATTCTCTTGTTTATGATTGGCACGCCAAATTCGCGCTCAATGTCCTGCCCGACTTTCACAAGGTTTTTCGCGCACGACATAATCTTGTCGTAGATTTTTTGGCATGCCTTCGCCTCGTCATCGCAAGCACAGTCGAGCAGAGAAATGCCCATCGTAATGCAGCGCACATCGAGTTTTTCGCGCATAAACATATTCACAGTTTCTTGAATTTCAAGCGGCGTAAAAAGCATTTTTTCCTCTCGATAAAATAATTTGAAAAGTTTTATCAAAGCAATTATATTGAAAAATCGCAGAAAATGCAAGGCGTAAAATAAGGAAGCAATTGGGCAAAACAAGCGGTGATTGAGTGTGTCGAAATCAAAGCAAATATTTTTTTCTTGATAATATGCCATATTTGACATAAAATGAATTCGGAGAATTTTGCGCAAAGGTTTTCGGTGGACTATTACCACAAATCTGACGGCGGTTGCCCTGTGGAAAAATTCTTGGATTCGCTTGACTTGAAAATGTGCATTAAAATGCTTTTTTCAATCCGTGTATTGGAAAAAATGGGCAATCCTTACGCACGGTTTTGTCAATAAAATGCAAAAACTCCGCTGACGGAAATTGAAAAGGCAAAGGCGATTCGCAAAGATTTTTATTTGTAAGAGGAGGCAAAAAATGAGTGACTTTCAAAAGTATTTGAACAAACAACTCGAAAATCCTAAATTCAAAAAAGAGTGGAATTTGTTGGAAGCTGAATTCGACATAGTTCGCCAAATGCTCGATATTCGCCGTGAACGAAATATGACGCAGGCGAAGCTGTCGCGCATAACGGGAATCACGCAAGCGGACATCAGCCGAATTGAAAACGGTACACGAAATCCAAGCCTTGCCCCTTTAAAACGGCTCGTGAGTGGAATTGGAAAGCGTCTTAAAATCGAATTTGTGTAAAAGCATTGCGAAGAGCAACCCGCACGGATGTTTAGCGTATCGAAACCTCGAAATGCTGTCATAACACAAAAGAACATCTTTCGTAAATCCGTGTGACAATTAAGTTTTTTACAGAGTTATAATACGAGCAAGTCTAAACTCTTATAGCGACACGAAGCGTTACTATAAGAGTGCGCCTGTCGAAATCACCACGCCACAATTGTTTTGCAAGGTTCTTTTTTGCCCTTTACCTACTGCAACGAATGTTTTGCCGTGGGCGAGTTGAGGCATTTCAAGCCGGTTTGCGAGGCAAGCCCCTGGATGCCGCGCGGCTTTACCACCTGCCCGCAGTAGACACAATGCTGACCATCACTTATGGCAACGTGCTTTTTTAATGGGCTTGCGTCGCATTTTTCGCTGACTGACGAAGCGAGGCTGAACGGCCCGCGCGTTTTGATTTCCATTCCGCAAAATCGACAAATCATAGTTTTCCCTCGTGTTCTATCTATAATAGTCTATATATTTTGTGCCTTTGCGAGCAGGTGCGCAATATCATCTTGCCCCTTGGATTCCGCAAGCATAAACGCGGTCTTGCCATCGTTGTCTTTCGCGTTCACATCCGCGCCGCTTTCTATGAGCAATGCCGCAATGTCAGCGTGACCGTTGAACGCCGCCGCCATAAGAGCAGTCCAGCCCTTGTCGTCCTTTGCGTTTACATCCGCGCCGCTTTCCGTGAGCAGTCTCGCGATGCCAGCCTCGCCGAAGAACGCCGCGTACATGAGCGCGGTTGAATCGTTTCCGTCCTTCGCGTTTACATCCGCGCCACGTTTTATTAGCAGTTCCACGGTGTCGGCGTTGCCGTTGCCTGATGCCGCTCCAAGCGCGGTAAAGCCGTTGTTATTTTGCGCTTCCACATCCGCGCCTTTTTCCACAAGCAGTTTCGCGATGTCGGCACGACCTTCAGATGCCGCCTCTATAAGAGCGGTAGAACCATCACCGCCTTTCGCGTTCAAGTCCGCGCCTTTTTCTATGAGCAGTTTCGCGATGTCGGCGCGACCGAAGAACGCCGCCTCTATAAGAGCGGTAGAGCCATCGTCGCCTCTTGCGTTCAAGTCCGCACCTTTTTCTATGAGCAGTCGCACATCGTCGGCATTTCCGAACGTCACTGCGTTCAACAGGTTGTCGCAATCATTGTCCATTCGCATAAGCCCCGTTTTCTTTGAGTAGTTGCGCGGTGTCATCGTGCAATGCGGACGGCGCATCGTTTTCGGAATTTCGCCTTGCTTCTTTGGCTGTGTGCGCTTCGCGTTGTGATTTTTATTCCGTAAAACTGGCGAATCATACTTTCCCATCGCGTTCCATCTGGTCTATGTACGCGTCGAGTTTTTCCAGCGAAAAGTCGCTGTAAATGCCCACCATCGCCACCACTCCCGCCGCGCTAGCCAAGTCGTCGGCATAGCCGATTCCGGGCAGCATGTCGGGAATCAAGTCCAACGGAAACAGGATGTAGCCCGTCGCGCCGATAATCAACGCCTTCATGTGCGCGGGTGTAGCGGGATTTTCCAGCGCGGAAATCAGACAGCCGAGGGTCTTGACGATTGCGCCCGTAGCCCCCGAAATGATTTTGGGCTTGTTGCGTGTTGACTTGCGAAGTTTTACGAGCAACTTCATCGCGCTGTTTTTGTCGAAGTGCTTTTGATATTTGTCGATGAGTTCCTGCTCGCTCACTTTTTTTGTTTCGTCGTAGTTTTGGTCTTTTGTGTAGTCGTATTCGTCATCGGCGGCTACATCTGCCTTCTTTTTTCCGAACATTGTGGTTTCTCCTTAAAGGCGCATCTTTATATTGTAATTATTATTGCTTTCATAATAATGTTTTGACATCGTTCGCAATAAATATGATGCAAAGGTTCTACATCATTAAAAATTGTCAAGGGACCTTTAAAATATCCATCGGAAAGTGTCCGCCTTCCGATGGAAAACCAAGCATCATATTTTTGTGAGTAGTCCCGCCTTCCATACTTTGTTAATGGTCTCATTCGCAGGCTTCGAGAAACTCTATAATTTCTGTTTGATCGGTCTCTTCTGCCCAATCTAAAGCGGTCATGCCTTCATTGCTTTTAGCATATATGTTTGCGCCCTTTTCTATGAGCAGTTTCACGATGTCAGCATCTCCCTTTGATGCCGCACACATCAATGCCGTTTCTTTCTTAATTTCTGATTTCGCATTTATATCTGCCCCACCGTTTATCAGCGTCTTTTCCACATCCGAATATCCTTTCAATATTGCATACTGCAATATTGGTAAATCATCATTGTATTCTTCGTTTACTACCGCGCCGTTATCCATAAGCAGTTGTACTGTAGTAGCATGATTTCCATTCACCGCTTCATAAAGAGCGGTATGTTCATAAATACTTTTTGCTTTTACATCCACGCCTTTTTTAATAAGCAACCTCACTGCATTGTCGCAACCTCCAAAAGCAGCCTTAAAGAGTGCCGTGCGATGCTTTTTGTCTTTTGCATTTACATCTGCGCCGTTATCTATAAGGAGTTCAATAATGTCAATGTGATTTTTTACAGCGGCATTAAAAAGCGGAGTCCAATCCAGTTCATCACTTTTCTCTCTTGCGTTTACATCTGCCCCGTTTTCTATAAGGAAGTTCACTATTTCAATGTTGCCTCCTAAAGCCGCCTTGGAAAGTACTGTCATACCAATTTTATTCCTTGCATTTACATCCGCGCCACTGGCTAAACAAGATTCAACAGCTTTTAAATCATTTTCATCAATCGCCTTGAACAAACGCCCATTAGTCTCTTTCATATTTGTTTCCATTTTCTACTCCTTATGCCCAACCTTCTTAAAGCGGGGTGTGTTCATAATTTTCGCCCGCCAATATGCGAGCGACCTTTACATTTCTGCAAGCAGTTCCGCCTTCTATGCCTTGTTAACGACCACATGCGCCACTGGCTTTGAGCAGTTCCGTGCTTTCTGACACCGCCCCCCAACCGCCGCTGTCTCTATCGACTGACAAATCTAAAGCAGTCTTGCCTTCATTGTTTTTCGCATTCACATCCACCCCATTGTCTATAAGCAATTTTACGATTTCAGTGTAACCTTGAGATACCGCAAACATAAGTGCAGTCATACCATTATTTGCCTTGGCGTTCACATCCGCACCAGTTTCAACAAGCACTTTAGCAGTATCTAAATAAAATTGCTTAGCTATCTCGTCCCTCTCAACCATCCAAGCGATTGAATTGGTTTCCCGGTTTGTTTTAGTTTTAGCATCTATATCCGCGGACCTATCTAAGAGTAAATCTGAAGGATCTTTGGCTATCGCAAGTATAAGTGCGGTAAAGCCTTCTTCGGTTTTTACGTTTATGTCCGCACCGCTTCCAACAAGTATGTGGATAACTTCAGAACACCCTTTATCAGCCGCAAGTAAGAGTGCAGTCTTTCCTTTGTTGTTCTTTGCATTCACATCCGCACCTTTTTCTATGAGCAGTTTCACAGTGTCAGCATGACCTTCTGAGGCTGCAACCATAAGTGCGGTCATACCACAACAGTCTTCTTTATCTAAACGAAAAGTAAATGCGGAGCAGTCATCGTTTGTTTTAGCGTTTATATCCGCTCCGTTGTCTATTAGCAGTTTCACGATGTCAATATTACCGCAAGATGCTGCAGACATAAGTACGGTATATCCATTGTAGTTCTTTGCGTTCACATCTGCGCCCTTTTCTATGAGCAGTTTCACGGTGTCAGCATTTCCATCGCTTGCCCTTATCAATATCGTACCTTCCATGTCCGCACCTCTTTCAACAAGCATTTTGGCAATATCGAAATATCCTTTTTCTGCCGCCAAACCTAAAGCTGTCTCGCCGTAGTTGCCTTTCGCGTTCATATCCGCACCGTTATCCATGAGCAGTTTAACAATGTCTGCACGTCCAAAGCTTGCCGCAATCATCAATGCCGTGTTCCCATTGTTTATTTTAGCGTTTAAATCCGCACCTTTATCAACAAGCATTTTGGCAATATCAAAAAATCCTTTTTCAGCCACCAAAGTGAATGCAGTGCTTCCGTTGTTGTTTTTGGCGTTTATGTCTGCATCTTTTTCGATAAGCATTTGAACGACTTCAGAATACCCTTTCTCAGCCGCAAGCAAAAGTGCCGTGACGTTGTTGTTATTCTTTATATTCGGGTTTGCGCCGCTGTTTATCAGTATTTTAGCGATGTCGGGATAACCTTGAATCAACGCTCTGTGCAACGAAGTGTCGTTTTCGTTGTCCGTTATATTGGGGTCAGCACCATTGTTTAACAGAAATTGAACGGCGGCGGTACGCCCATACTCTGCCGCTTGTGACAAGGCAGGTATGCCGCCAGCATCTTTTGTGTTCGCGCTAGTGCCGCTATCAATCATTTTCTGTATCTTTGCGATGTCTCCTTTGCTGGCATATTCTACAAACATAGCCGTGTTAAAAAAGTCACCTACCAAACTAGAACCTTTTGACAAAAGAGTACCCGCCAAACTACCTAAAATTCCCATAATATTATCCCCTTATATTGAGTTTTATTTTCTCGCCCTGTTTACAAAATCACACTTCGTAAATTGCCACAATTTTTGTGGCAGTAGGATGGGATTTCAAAAATAGTGCTTTTGCCTCAGCTTTAGAACCAGCTGTAACACTTGTGGTTGCTGGTGAAGTTGAATTTCTTGTCATGTAAGACACCTTATAATGCTTTTGTTGCATAATAAAAACTCCTTGCTCATGGTACAAATCGATGAACGCTTGCACGAAGGCTGTTTTAAGTTCGCGTGATCATTTTGCGAAACAACGTTCCTTCTGCCACCACGAACTAAAAGGATAGCATTTGACTATCTTACAGATAATTATATCATTATCCTTGTGTTTATGTCAAGAATTATCTGTAAGTTGTACAATTTTTTTATGGAAGATATAAAAAAAGTATTCGGCAGGAATGTGCGCAAATATCGCGAGCAGTTGGAATGGACGCAGGCGGAACTGGCGGAAAAGATAGACATTTCCACGGCGTTTATGACGCACATTGAGCACGGAACTCGCGGCGTTTCTATGGAAACTGTCGAAATCCTTGCGCGTACTTTTGGTCTTTGTTATGCCGATCTTTTTGAAGAAGACTCTTCCGAAAAAACGAAGATGAACGTAAAGGTCGCCGCCCAAAGGCTAAAGAAAAAGCTCGTTTCTTCCATTGCCGCCGAAATTGACAAATTTTTTGAATCTGAAGCTTTTATGTCTTCGTAGTCGTGTAAAGCAAAATATTCACCGTACCAGAAACTCGTCATGCATATGTCCTTCATCTAGTGGAAATTCTTGATTTTACCAGAGAGATTGCTGAACAAACTTGAATTCGCGTATCCAGAAAAAATCGGCGATGCAACGGAAAACGACGAACAACTGAAAGATTTGCGACAACAACTTGATAGTTTGCAAAGTCCTGATACGAAAAAGCCGCATTTCAAAAACATAATAAAAAAACGAGGAAAAGCTGCACAAGCAAGTCCATAAATGTGAACAAGAAACAAAGAAGCAAGTTCGAGGAAGAACGCACAAAAACGCCTCAAAGAGGACGGCGAACTTCGGAAGGATAGCTGGCATTTCCGCTATAAACCGCGAAATTCGATTGCGAGTTTTATTTGTTTTTCCCAATTTTCAGTTCCGACAATCTCCGCTATGTTTTATCTTGGCAAGAGAAAAATGCGAGTTTTTCTTTGCCAAAAAATTAATTCAATTTTACTAAACGGAGGTTTATTCAAAATCCGAAAGTGCGATGCGATTTGACTCAATTGCGCTTCGCTTCAAATATTGGTAGGCATTTGTCTTTGTCATGTTCATATACGGCGCGAGCCAAAGAAATCCAAGTCCGCACGGAATTGCCGCCAAAATCGCCCAGCCGACAAAACTCAAATCAAGCACGAAAAGATCGCCTTTATAGCCGCGCGTCATTTCCTTACTGATTTGCATCGCCTTGCGTACGCCGATCTTCGGATATTCCGCCATAATGAAAAACATCATTGAGTATGAATAAGATTTTACGATTCCGGGAATGACAAATAGAAGCGCCCACAGCCAAACCCAAAGTATAAACCAAAGTCCGCCGCGGAATGCCTGCCACCACTGATTTAGCCCATCCGTAAAATCCGAAAAATAAATTTTACGGCTTTCTTTCAACATCGTGTTGTGGACGCTTAAAATCGCCACGCCGAAAATGATTGAAACTCCGCTCAAAATTATTGCGATGACGCTCGCGATCTGCGAAGGCGCACATGAAACGAAAATCGCGCCATCGTCATGCGCGCTAATAAACGAAGCATCGCTTTGCAGGCCAGCCGCGGCATAGAAAATCGCGAGCAACACGTAAGTCAAAAGCGTCGCAAGGACCGGAATCTTCCATCTGCCTTTGAGCTGGATCAAAGCCGCCTTTTTAAAAGTCTTTCGTTCGAACATTTTTTTCCTCCAATAAAAAGTCAAGAGTTAAATTGCAATTTTGCTCTTGACTTTTTAACTTTTTCGTAATGAAATGCCTTCGCAACGAGTGCGCAGCACGAAGTTTCAAGCGGAAGAAGCGATAGATATGCAAGTTTCCAACGGAAACTTGTCTTGATAAAAGTGTCGCGCGAGTTTTTTGCAAAAAACAATGCGAAGAACTCGGTAGCAAGTCACAAGACTTGCGTACCATTTCAGCCGCTACATATAAATTCTCAATATCATATCATAACCTGTGCTTATCGTCAATTGCGGATTTTTGCATAGCGTCTCACTTCTTTATTTTATCGAACAACTTTCGCACAAGTCCAATTTTTCCGAAAGCAATCCAATAAATCAAAATCAGCGCGAGCACAATCAATGTTCCAAAAATGAAAACGTAAATCAAAATGAAAACAAAATTCACAAAAAACGAAACCACATTGCTGGCCAAATCGCGCGCGCCGTCTTTCACATCGGGAAAAACGAATCCGCTTTCGTTGCTGCCGGCCGGAAGCATTGCTTGAATTTCAATTTGCGAAAAAGAAATCTGCTTTTGCAGGCGATTCATGCTGCCTTGCATTTGCTCAAGTTCGCTCGTAACATCGTTTATTTTCGTTTCAATTTCAATCAGTTCCTTGATGTCCTTTGAAGAAGCAAGATAATTTTGAAGTCGCTCAAGCAAAATATGACGCGTGTCCAATCGTGTCTGCAAATCATAAAATTGTTCGGTAACATCGCGACAATTCACATTTTTGTTTTTCACTTTGCCAAGCGAGACACTTTCGTCCATCGCGGCGAAAAAATTTTTTTGCGGAACATTCACCGTAAAATTCACGCTTCGTTGCGATTCCGAAGAATTGCTTATGTAGCCGCCATATTTTTTCAGCCATTGTTCCACGGCATTTTTCGTTTCGGCGAGGCTTTCCACGCCAAGCGAAATGTAGCCGCTATAAATCAATTTGCGCTCGACTTCTTGAGCATTTTTCGCCGCGCCAATTTTTGCATTGTCAGAATCAAACTCGGGTTCATACAAAACTTCTTCTGCTATGTCCATCGCAAATTCTTGCGCCGTGGATTTTGAAGTGATTCCCGAATTTCTTCCGCAAGATGCAAAAACAAAAGCGAGCGAAATTATCGCAAAAATGACTTTCCCCATTGTCTCACCTCAAGTCAAGTATATTGCAAAACCGCTTCGCCGTCAATTGTTTTGTGAAATTCACTACAAAGACTATCGCAAATCGTTTGAATTCAAAGAACATTGCACCTTTCGCAAATATATGGTATAATAAATAGATAGTTTTTTTTTCGAGGTTATTATGAAGCGCACATTTTCTTTTATATTGAAAATCTCTTCTTTGCTTATGCTGTTGTGGGGGGGGGGTATGTTTTTTTGCTTGCGACGTAGCATGGAATTCTTCTTCTAAAAATCAAACTTCTTCCTCCGAACAAAAAAATGTTTGGCAGGGAAACGAAAGTTTTGATGATGAAAAGTGGGAAAAGAATGTTCACGTCATAAAGGAAAATTTCGCCGATGTTTCGAGCGGCAGCGAAATAATTCTTTATGTTTCAGAAATTCCTGGCGCGGAATATCACGCAATCAAAATTTACGAAAATTCTTCGGGCGGATGGGGCTTTCTTTCTTCGGGAAATGTTTCGGGCGCGACTTTGAGCGGCAATGGAAGCGACGCTTCTTTCACGCCGACTGCCGAAAAAATTGTCTATACGCTCACGCAAAGTGACGCGGAAAAACTCAAAGTTGACGGACTTTATGTCAACGGTTTCGGCGTTGTGCTTTCAAAGATTGAAGTCTGCGTAAAATCAAGCGGGGCTTCTTCGGGAAATGGCAGCGGAAATTCTGGCGGTCAAACGCAATCGGGAACGCCGTTTGCAAATCACGGAGCGTTGCATGTTTCGGACGCGTATTTGTACGACGAACATAATCAAAAATATCAACTTTACGGAATGTCAACGCACGGACTGAATTTTGGCGACGATATGTCGCGCTATGTGAACGAAGCCGCATTTAAAACGCTGCGCGACGACTGGAAGACAAATTGCATTCGCCTCGTTTTGTATCCGAAGCAATATGGCGGTTACAGCGATGGCGGCGACAAAGCCGCGCTCAAGAAAATAATTTGCGACGGAGTTGACGCGGCGACGAAACTCGGAATGTATGTCATCGTTGATTGGCACGTCCACAATTACAATCCGAACGATACGAAAGCGGACGCGAAAACATTCCTCGGTGAAATCTCGAAAAAATACGCGAATCACGCCAATGTTCTCTACGAAATCTGCAATGAGCCGACAGGTTCTCCGTGGTCTTCTGCGATAAAGCCTTATGCAAAAGAAATCATTCCACTAATCCGAGCCAACGCGCCGAACGCGGTCATCATCGTTGGAACGAACACATGGTCGCAGGATTTGGATGAAGCTTGGGCGGACAAACTCAATTTTAAGAATGTGATGTACACTTTCCATTTTTATGCGAGCACGCACACGCAAAGTATGCGGACTCGTGTGGAAAACGCCGTGAGCAAGGGAATGCCAATTTTCATCACCGAATTCGGAACATGCGACGCAAGCGGAAACGGCGGCTTCAACAAGACAGAATCGGAAGCGTGGTTCGCGCT
Source organism: uncultured Treponema sp. (assembly GCA_910584475.1). Classification (GTDB taxonomy): domain Bacteria; phylum Spirochaetota; class Spirochaetia; order Treponematales; family Treponemataceae; genus Treponema_D. The sequence continues at coordinate 23,317 of CAJUBD010000017.1, read as the reverse complement.
CCTCAAAAAACACAACATCAGCCATATGAATTGGAGTTTGTGCAATAAAAACGAAACCGCAAGCGCAATCAGTGCAAGTTGCAACAAAACAAGCGATTGGGCGGACAGCGATTTGACGGAATCGGGCAAGTTGGTGAAAGCGCATTTCCTTGCTATTTCTTCACGCTAGGCTCATAAGCTTTCTAGCGCAATGTAGATATTTTCCATTATATGAGACGCGCGTTTTTTTTAAATTCCTATTGAAATATTTTTTTTATCGTGATATAATTTTGTCAAAGAATTCTTTTTTTAGGAGATAGAAAATGGCTAATGTAAGAGTTGCTATTAACGGATTTGGACGCATCGGTCGTTTGGCGTTCCGCCAAATGTTCGACGCTGAAGGTTACGAAGTGGTCGCCATCAATGACTTGACGAAACCTTCGATGCTCGCTCACCTTCTCAAGTACGACACTGCGCAGGGCGGCTATGCTGGAAAAATCGGCGAAAAGAAGCATACTGTGACTTCTGACGATGATGCTGGCACGATTACCGTTGACGGAAAAACCCTCAAGATTTATGCGGAAAAAGACGCGGCTTCTTGCCCGTGGAAAGAGCTGAATGTCGATGTCGTTCTTGAATGCACAGGCTTCTACACTTCAAAAGAAAAGAGCATGGCGCATATCAATGCTGGCGCGCGCAAAGTCGTCATCTCCGCTCCGGCTGGAAATGACCTTCCGACAATTGTCTATAACGTAAACCACAATACTCTCAAAGCCTCTGACAATGTTATTTCTGCGGCTTCTTGTACGACAAACTGCCTCGCGCCGATGGCGAAGGCTTTGAATGATTTCGCTCCGATTGAAAGCGGAATCATGGTGACAATCCACGCTTACACAGGCGACCAGATGATTCTCGATGGTCCGCAGCGAAAAGGCGACCTCCGCCGCGCTCGCGCGGGTGCCGCGAACATCGTTCCGAACTCGACTGGAGCGGCGAAGGCGATTGGTCTCGTAATTCCTGAATTGAACGGAAAGCTCATCGGTGCCGCTCAGCGCGTTCCTGTTCCGACAGGCTCGACCACGATTTTGACGGCGGTAGTTCGCAAGGACAACGTTACAAAAGAAGACGTCAACGCCGCGATGAAAGCCGCTTCTGACCCCGAGACATTCGGCTACAACGAAGACCAGATTGTTTCAAGCGACGTAATCGGAATGCGCTATGGCTCATTGTTCGATGCGACGCAGACAATGGTGAACAAAGTGGGCGACGGTCTTTGGGAAGTGCAAGTGGTTTCTTGGTATGACAACGAGAACTCATATACTTCACAGATGGTTCGCACCATCAAATACTTCAGCGAATTGAAGTAGGATATTTTTGAAATCGGCGGCGATGTTTTGCCGCTGATTTTAAAATGTCGATGACCGCCTCGACGAAAGCCGGGGCGGGTTTTTAAGTAAGTCGCTGAATGAATAGCGCCATAATTGATATTTAAGGAGTTTTAATTATGAAATCTGTTTTCCATACAATTTTTATTAGAGTTGGGGGGGGGATTAGTCTTATCCGCTAGTCTAATCTTTTTTGGCTGTTCAAATAATTCAAATCCAAATAGTTCGGGTAATTCTGATTTTGCTTTTACTTCCAGTGGAATTCACCTTGCTGGCATTGGCACAAAGACAATTAGTTTAAGCGCAGAATCCACCGCTTCTACAATCGCAAGGGCGATATCCGCCGATGAAAGTTTAAAAAATATTTTGGCTAAAGACAGCCTTCCTCAAGCATTGAGTATAGAAATCGTTTATAAAAACAAGAATTACTCTTATAAAGATTTCACAGGGGTCGATCCAGACGGAAATTCTGAAGGGGAATATTGTAACAATACTAAACACATGACTCGCGGACCTGCGCATTATTTTTCGAACTACGATTTTATTTGGGTAACTCAACCTACAAATGACTATTTTGAAGGTTGTCCATGGGATAAAAATGACACTGTAGTCATTATCCGCTTTGGCGATTGGGATGGCAGTGATATTAAAATTGAAAATGTGATTGAAGGTATGGATTTTGTGAACGTGAATTACCAAATCGGCGTTCTTGATACTGTTATAGATCAGTTGAAAAATCCGCGCTTTACCACTTGGACTGTTGCAAAAGACTTGTTTGAAACTGAAGGAAATTATCTCAACTGCTATATGAATGGAGAGAATTATGATGGTAAAGTTTTAAAATGGGGAAGACAATGGACTGATACAAAAAAAGATGATGTATACGGACTTTCTATTACATTGACTGTTGAATCTGTGGATGATTTGTCGATACGCTATACTTGTGATGGAAAAAACAAACCAGGGGTAGGACCATGTAATTTTTTGACTGGAGCAAAAGAAGATGGTTCTTATGAATTGTGGTGGTGCGCCAATAAAGAAATGTTGAATTGTGTCCCAGAATCTTTGAGAGAAGACTTGCCAAATTGGGATAAATTTTATGAGGCGGCAAAAGAATAGAGACTATTTTGCTTTAAGTTTCGTAAAAGGCTCTGGTTTTTACCAGGGCTTCCTTATTTTTAATCCTTTCCCATCCCTCTCTTGCCAATTCTCCCCAAATTTAGTACAATATGAAAATGCACGAATACCAGATTGAAGGTGGCTTTCCGATCAAGGGAAAGATTTCGGCGGCGGGAAACAAGAACGCCGCGCTTCCTTGCATCGCCGCGACTCTTTTGACGGCGGAGAAAATCACGCTTCGCAACATTCCCGAAATCGAGGATGCGGCGGTTATGTTCAACATTCTGAGCGCGCTTGGTGCGGAAGTGAGAAAGGTCGAAAAGCATGTTTGGGAAGTGACGGCGCAAAAAATCGATTCAAGCGAAATTCCGGCAGAACTTTCCAAGAAAATCCGCGCTTCAATTTTGTTCGCAGGCGCGCTTATTGCGAGGACTGGCAAGGCTTTGATGATGCCGCCAGGCGGCGACGTAATCGGGCGGCGCAGGCTTGATACGCATTTTTTGGCGCTCACGGAATTGGGCGCGCGCGTGGACATCGACAGCCGCTTTGAGTTTTCGGCAAACAAACTTGTGGGCGAGGACATTTTCCTCGACGAAACTTCCGTCACCGCTACGGAAAACGCTTTGATGGCGGCGGTTCTCGCGCAAGGTCGCACGACAATTACAAACGCCGCGAGCGAGCCGCATGTTCAGGATTTGTGCAAGATGCTAAACGCCATGGGCGCGAAAATCACGGGAATTGGAAGCAACATTCTTTATATTGACGGCGTGAAAAAGCTGCATGGCTGTGATTTTACAATCGGGCCAGATTATATGGAAATCGGTTCGTTCATCGGATTGGCGGCGGCTACAAAAGGTTCGATTACAATTGAAAACGTGAATCCTCCCGACATGCGTCCTTTGCGAATTGCGTTTGGAAAGCTTGGAATCCGCTGGAACATAAACGGCACTTCTTTGGAATTGGCATCGCCTCAAGAAATGCGCGTAAATTCTGATCTTGGCGGCATGATTCCAAAAATCGACGATTCGCCGTGGCCGGGGTTTCCGCCGGATTTGACAAGCATTATGACGGTTCTTGCCACGCAAGTGGAAGGCACGGTTTTGATTTTTGAAAAGATGTTTGAAAGCCGAATGTTCTTCGTTGACAAACTCATTTCCATGGGAGCACGAATCACACTTTGCGATCCGCATCGCGCCGTGGTGAGCGGACCGTGCATGCTTCACGGAGAAAAGCTCGTTTCCCCTGATGTTCGCGCGGGAATGGCAATGGTAATCGCCGCGATGATCGCTCACGGAGAAAGCCGAATCAGCAATGTCTACCAAATCGAGCGCGGTTACGAAAACTTGATTCCAAGGCTCAAGGCTTTGGGCGCGCACATTGAATGCGTGGAAAAATAAGGAACATTTAAAATCAGCAACTGAAATTGCGTTGCTGATTTTAATACGAGTTTTTTTCAAAAACTCGCGATTTACTGCCCGCTCGCGCGGGCTAATTAAGCGTTCTCGGAAGTTGAAACTTCCTGCGGTGCTTAATTTTAAGGAACATTTAAACTCCGTAATGCAATGGGAAACCGCAGTAGATAGGCGAGTTTTGTCTGCTCTGCGGACGAAAATGCGAGACATGCGAGCAAGCGGAAACTTGATAGCAAGAACGCGGAGCGTACTTGCCTAATATTTCAGTCGTTTACTGTAAACGTGCCAATATTTTGCAATTCAAATTTTTTTCAGCATTTTCTGTCGCTTCACTTCAACTTCGCCGTGTTGCTTTTCCAACAACTCCATAACGCGGTCTACGGTTTTTTGCTTTGGGTCTTCAGTTTCGCTTGGAAGCGCGTTCAGCACTCCGTTGCGGAATTCCTTGCAATTTATGACGGGGCTCGCCGTGTGCAAAACGATGTCCTTTTCGAGCGTGTCGAAAAGCATGTTGTCAGGATTTTCGGGATTTATGCGCAGACAGTTTCCGTTTATCGAGACTAAAATCATTATGTCGAAAAGTCGCAAATAGCTGTCGATTTCGCGCAAGCCGCGCTTCGTTTCGGGCTTGCCTTCGCGGTAGCGTGTGCCGGCGGGATAAACCAAAATCACTTCGCCGCGTTTTTTGCATTCGTCCATCGCGCGCATCGCCGCAAGGTTGATTTTTCGCGCCTTCATTTCTTCGGCTTTTTTTTCTTCTTCGGAAATTTCTTCTTTGCTTTCGACTTTGTTGAGCGATCGAGTCGGATAAATTACGACGCGCGTGAACGCTTCGGTGAACGCTCGCACGGTCGGGTCGGACTCGTTGAGCTTCATTCCAGCGATGGCGACAATTTTCTGAGAAAATTCCTTCGCCCATTCCTCGCCATTTTTTTCCAGAAAATAAATAGTTTCAGGCAAATCCAAATTCGTGTAATGCTCGCAAAGAATCAGCCCGCGCTTTCCGCCTTTGACTTGCTCGAAAAAATCGCGAAAGTTTTCCGCGTTGCCCAAGCCAGAACCTGGCAGCGCGTATTCTTCTATCATATTCCACATAATTTGGCGGTTCTTCAAATTTGCCGGCTGGTAAATATTGCTCTCGTCAATTTTCGCCGCCGCCTGCGAATTGCTTTTGATTGCCTCAAAATAATTTGAATATCGTTGAATAAGTGTCAGTCCCATTTTCCCATTCCACAAACGAAATTTACTTTGAAAATTATAGCACAGGTCGGAGAAAAAGTAAAGGGGAGCAATGATGAGAGACCGCATCCGCATGCTTATATCGATACAGCCTAAGCACAGCGTGTCACAGGTGGTCGGCTATATCAGGGGCAACCTTAACATGAATGCGGGGAAAGCATAGATATTTCAGCGGGGAAATAGACATGCAAAAATGACTTTATAAAACAAACTTTTCAGGCAAATCAGGGTTTTACGAATTTTATCGCAATCAATTTTTGAATTTGCGATAATTTTTACTTTTTATCGCAAATTTATTTATAAGTTTTTTAGGTTTGCGATAACTTTGCTTTTTTATCGCAAATGTTGCGATAATTCTTTGGAATTTTATCGCAATTATTTTAGAATTTTTTTTAACTTGCGATAAACCTTGCTTTTTATCGCAAATATTTTGATGAAATTGTAAAATATCGCAAGCGATGCGATATTTTTTGGGAAAACTTATCGCAACTCGAAAAAAAAACATCACAATTTTTTTTCAAATCTTTCGCGACTTGCGATAAACTCGTTTTTTATCGCAAATATTTTGATGAAATTGTAAAATATCGCAAGCGATGCGATATTTTTTGGGAAAACTTATCGCAACTCGAAAAAAAAACATCACAATTTTTTTTCAAATCTTTCGCGACTTGCGATAAACTCGTTTTTTATCGCAAATATTTTGATGAAATTGTAAAATATCGCAAGCGAAGCTTTTTTGTTTGGATTATAAAATTTTGGCTGACAAAATTGACATTACATGATAAAATAAATTTATGACGAAGAATGTTGCGTTGCAAAAATGCTTTTCCTACGATTTTGACGAAGTTTTCTCCGCAGTAAAAAAAATGATGCAGGACGTTCCGCCGCCGGATGTTCTCGGAAAGACGATCCTGATAAAGCCGAACATACTTTATCCGAAAAAAGTGGAGGCTTGCGTCTGCACAAATCCTGTCGTTACGGGCGCGTTGGTAAAAGCTTTCAAAGAGTTGGGCGCGAAAAAAGTTTTGGCAGGCGAATCTCCAGCCGTCGCCAATTCCACAAGCGCGGCCAAAGCCACGGGCACTTTCGAGCAAGTGGTTTCAAATGGCGGCGAATGGATTGACTTTCACGGAAAAGTTTTCGTAGAAAACCCCGAAGGCGTGCTCGCAAAAAAATTCGAATTTGCCGATGCGTTCGCCGAAGCCGACGTCATTGTTTCCGCCGCGAAATTGAAAAGCCATCAGCTTATGAAATATACCGGCGCGATGAAAAATCTTTTCGGCCTTGTGGTCGGCTTGGAAAAAGCGCAGTGCCATTACCGCTTTTCAAATCCTGACGATTTTGGAAAATTTTTGGTGGACTTGAATTTGGCGGCAAAGCCTCAATACGCTGTCATGGATGCCGTGATGGGAATGGACGGACCGGGAGGACCTGGAAGCGGCGACCCAATCCAATTGAATTTTTTGGCGGCATCGGACAATATCCTTGCGCTTGATTGGATTTGCTCAAGTCTCGTGGGCTACAATCCGTACGAAATAAATTATTTGCGGGACGCTTTACTGCGGAAAGTGTGGCTTTCCTCCGCCGAAGAAATCCAGACGCTCGGCGCGGATTTTCGCGAAATCGCTTGCGATAAATTTCGCACGGTAAAAAGCAACGGCATTTTCGGCTCTTCTATTCCTTCTCCGCTGAAGCCGCTCGCGAAATTTTTCCTTACACGAAATCCGCATTTCAAAAACAAAAAATGCATCAAATGCGCGCGTTGTGAGAAAATTTGCCCCGCAAAAGTCATCGCGATGCAAGGCAAAAATGGAACGGCGAGAATGATGGAGCGCACGAAATGTCTGCATTGTTTTTGTTGCCACGAGATTTGTCCCGAAAGTGCGATTTCTCTGCGGAGGTTCATTTGGTAGGTAAAACCCATACTTGCCAAACGTGCGATTTTTCTATACAATTTTTTTATGGAAAAGATTACTGTCGCCGTTACTGGCTCTACTGGCGCGATGGGCGGAGAAGTCGTCGCGCATTTGTTGAATTCGCAAAAAGAATTTCGCTTGAAACTTTTTGTCTACGCGCAGGAAAAACGCCAGCGCACTTTTTTCAAAAAATTGCTTCGCAAGGGACGCGACAGAATTAGCGTAATAAAAGGAGATTTGAAAAATTACGATGACGTTGTAAAATTGATAGACGGCGTGGATTATGTCGTGCATTGCGGCGCGGTCATTCCGCCGAAGTCCGACCACAATCCGCAAAATACTTACGACACTAATTTCATCGGCACGAAAAACATCGTTGACGCGATTCAAAAAAGCGGTCGCGCGGAAAAAATAAAACTAGTCCATATTTCCACTGTCGCACTTTATGGCAATCGCGATTATCATCACTTATGGTGCAGGATGGGAGATCCGCTTTTGCCTTCCGCCTACGATTATTATTCCACATCGAAGCTCGCGGCGGAACGATATGTCCTGGAAGCCGACTTGCCGAATTGGGTGGTGCTCCGTCAAACTGCCGTCTATCACAAATATTTTTTGATAAACAATTTGTTCGATGGATTGATGTTCCACACTTCATGGAACGCTCCACTTGAATGGATTACCGACCGAGATTCGGGCCTGTGCATTCAGCATTTGGTGGAGCGCGATCTCGATGGAAAGTTGGACGGATTTTGGCAGAACAACTACAACATTGGCGGCGGCGACTCTTGTCGCGAAATCGGCTATCAAGTTTTTAACGAAGGCTTCGGACTTATGGGCGCGAGCGCGGAAAAATTCTTCGAACCGCATTGGAACATTCCGCGAAACTTCCACGGCGTTTGGTACACGGATTCGCATTTGTTGGACGAATGGCTGGACTATCGCCGCGAATCCAGCGCGGACTATTGGAAGCGAATGTCGCGCGTGCTTTGGTATTATAAACTCGGGGCACTCGTTCCTTCAAAATTGATTCGCAAACTTGCAATCGAGAGGCTTTTGAAAAATTCCAATGCGCCGCAAAATTGGATTCGTCTCGGCAAAAAAGGCAGAATCGACGCGTTTTTCGGCGGTCAGGAATCTTACGATGCGCTGCCAAAAACATGGGATGAATTTCCGATTCTTTCAAAAGGAAAATCTTTTTCAGGCGACATCGACTTCATAGATTTGAAAGATGAATCCAAAGCCGAGCGATTCAAATTGAATCATGGTTACGATGAGTCGCTTCAAGATTCGCAATTGGATTTAGAGCAAATGAAGCGTGCGGCGGAATTCCGTGGAGGAAAGATTCTTTCGGAAGAAATGCAAAAAGGCGACTTGCGCACAAAGCTAAAATGGCAATGTCACAACGGCCACATTTTCGAATCGTCGCCTTATACGATTTTGAAGGCAGGACATTGGTGTCCCGAATGCTGCCAGGGAATTCCGAATTGGCAGTTCGACAAACTGGCGGCGCACATTCCTTTCTTCGCGCAGGTTTGGTATGACACGCATCGCACGGACGAAGCGGGCAATGTTTATCCATACAGCGAAACTGAAGACGACGACATGATTGTGCCGGTGGAAAAATTGTAAAAGCAAGCGTGATTTATGAAAATCAGACTTGGCTTTTGCGCGGTTATTTTTCAATTTTCATATCGTAGGCAAATGGAGATTCGATGAAAATTATCATTTATTATTTTAGCGGAACTGGCAACACGCAACTTGTCGGTGAACTTTACAAAAAGCATTTTGAAAGCGCGGGCGAGAATTCCGTGGAACTTTACAAAATCCATCGACTTGAGGAAAACTCGCTTGTTGAGTCTCACGAAAAAATTCCTTGCGCGAATGATTTTGACTTGATTGGAATCGCGTTTCCGATTTACGGCTTCAATTCGCCAGAACCAGTTTACAAATTCGCGAAATCACTTCCGAAAATTTCGCAAGATTCGCAAAATCCAAAAGAGAAAAAACGCGCGTTCATTTTCCGCACAGGCGGCGAAGGCACTTCGCTCAACAATTACGCCTCGCAGAAAATAATTTCCCTTTTGCAAAAAAAAGGCTACGACATATTGTGCGACCAGCTTTACGTAATGCCGTACAATATGATTTTTAGGCACAGCCCGCAAATGGTAAAAAGCGAATTCATTTACGCCGACGCGATGGCGAAACTTTGCGTTCGCGAAATTTTGGACGGCGTTCACAAAAAAGTAAAATATTTTCCGTTGCGATATTGGTTCGTACCGCTCGTGCGTTTGGTTTGGCCTTACGCGAAATTCCAGGGAAAATTCATAATGAAAGTGAACAAGAAAAAATGCGTTCAATGCGGCGCGTGCGTGAGAAATTGCCCGCAGCGCAACATCCGCTTCGACGAAAAAAAGCAAAAATACATTTTCGGCGCGGATTGCGCGCTTTGCGTCGCCTGCTCGTTCAACTGCCCAAAAGACGCGATTAGTCTAGGTCCGCTGAACGGATGGAGAATCAACGGCAGCTACCAAATCCAAAAAACCGCCAGCGACGCGCAAATCGAGTTTCCTTATTTCGGCGAAAACCTAAAAGGCTTGATGCGATTTTTGTATTACAAGCATTTCAGAAAATGCGACGCGGAATTGAAGGCGGCGGTAATCACATTTAAAAGTGAATAGTGAACAAGCGAGTTTTCGTGGTTTTCGTTGTTAGTCAAGTTTTTTTCGCATTATCGCTTTCTACAAAATTATTACTGCTTCAAGAATTTTCACTTCCCCTTGCTCAAAGTCGCATATTTCACTAAACTAAAACTATGAGAATCGTAATTGTCGGCGCGGGCTTTACGGGAATTCAACTTGCTCGCCGCCTTATCAACGAAAAGAACGAAGTCGTTCTCATCGACAATGATGAGGAGGTCGTTCGCCATGCTTCTAATTCTTTGGACTGCGATGTCAAGGAAATGGACGGCAACAGTCTGCAAAATCTTGAGGACATCGGCATCGCAAAAGCCGACGCGCTTGTCTGCGTTACGGACAATGACGAAGTAAACATGATTACGTGTTCACTCGTAGATTCCGTCTACCCGAACATTTTAAAAATCTCCCGCGTGCGAAATTTTTCTTACTATATGAATACGGCGGATGCAGTGAAAAAACACGCCGACACTTTCAGCGGAAAGCATCGCCCGCTTTATGGAATCGATTTTATGGTAAATCCAGACATAGAGGCGGCGGATGCGATTGTCAATGCCGTGGAAAGCGGCGCGGTGAGCGATGTCGTGGCATTCGAGAATTCTGAATTTGAAATTTCCAGAATTACGATTGCTGAAGGCTCGCCTCTTGACCGCCAGCAACTCAGCGGAATTCGCAAGCTCACTGAAAAGCCTTTTTTGATTGCTTATGTAGAATACAACGGCGAAACAAGCCTACCGAGCGGTTCGACCACTTTGCATGCCGGCGACAGCATCGGCGTTCTTTCACGTACCGGCGACATAGGCGACTTGCTAAAACTTTGCGGCGCGAAAATTGAATCTCTCGACAAAATCGCTCTCGTAGGCGCAGGAAAAATTGGAACGCTCATTGCCGATCGCCTTACTAAAAAGGAAAAAACTTCTTTTTTTGCGAAAATTTTTGGCAAGCGGAAAAATTTCGCTTCAGAATTCGCCATCATTGATACGGACGATGTTCTCACAAAAGAGGCTTCGGAACGTTATCCAAACGCGCACGTTTTTCGCGGAGATGTTACGGACGAAACTTTTTTGCGCGAAGAGGGTCTCACTGAATATGACTTGGTTATTTGTGCCACGCACAATCACGAACTGAATATGGTCGTCGCCGCTTATCTCGAATCTTTGGGCGTGGGACGTTCCGTAAGTTTGGTGGAAAGTTCCACATTCGCGGAAATTGCCCGAAAACTCGGCGTGGATGTTCCAGTTCCTTTGCGCGACACGATTGTCGATTCAATCATGAGTCATTTGCGCGGAAAGACAGTCACAGGAATTCATACTGTTTCCACAGGTCAACTTGAAATCGTAGAATGCACTTTGCCGGTCGGATCAAAGGTCGCAGGCAAATCGCTTTTGGACATTTCAAATCCAGGAAAATTTTTGGTTTTGCTCGAAAAAAAATCAGGCGCAAAAAATTATGTCATTCCAGTCGGAAGCACGGTGCTTGACGCGAATGACAAACTCATCCTGATTACTTTTGCAGACGAAACGCAAAATATTTTGAAACTTTTCGGGACGGAAACAAAATGAGCATTTTTTCATTTTTGCGAATCGAATTTTCAATTTTGGGAATCGTCGCGCTCACGATGATTTTTCCGATTTTCGCGGCAATTGCTTTCGGCGAATTTAGTGTTGTTCCGGCGTTCGCGATTCCGATGGCGTTTTTCCTGATTTTAGCGACAACGTTTTTGTTTGCCGGACGGAAGAAAAAAATTTCGCTTTCCACTCGGGGCGCGTTCATTGTCGTCGCTTTCGCATGGATTTTTTCTTCATTGCTCGGCGCGATTCCTTTTTATTTTAGCGGCGCGATCCCGAATTGGACGGACGCAATGTGGGAAAGCGTTTCAGGATTTACCACGACTGGCGCGACAATTTTGTCGGAAATCGAATCTCTTCCGAATTCTATAAATTTATGGCGGACACAGACGCATTGGCTTGGCGGAATGGGAATAGTCGCGCTTACCGTCGCGCTTTTTCCGCTTTTGGGCGTGGGCGGATTTCAGCTCATCAAGGCGGAAACTACTGGACCTGAAAAAGGCAAGGTTACGCCGAAAATCACGACAACGGCGAAAGCCTTGTGGCTCATTTATTGCGGCGTTACCGTGCTTGAAATAATCGCGCTGAAAATTGCCGGAATGAATTTTTTCGACGCGGTGCTTCATTCGTTTTCTACGGTGGGCACGGGCGGATTCAGCAACAAGAATTCCAGCATCGGTTCATACAATTCCATTGCCATTGATGTGGTTTGCACAATTTTTATGTTTTTATGCGGAATAAATTTCAGTCTTTATTTTTATTTGATTACGAGAAAATTCGATGACATCCGAAACAATACGGAACTCAAGTCGTACCTCGCGATTTGCATCGTTTTCATTTTGGCGATAACTTTCATCAACACGAATTTTTACGGCGGATTTTTCGTTTCGCTACGATATTCTTCTTTTCAAGTAGCTTCAGTGATTTCCACGACTGGATTTGGCACGAGCGACTACACTATGTGGCCGAGCGCGGCGCAGGTATTTTTGTTCCTGCTTTTCTTCATCGGCGGATGCTCTGGTTCGACAGGTGGCGGAATAAAAGTCATTCGATGGGTGGTGATGGCAAAGCAAACAAACAATGAATTTTCCAAGATGCTTCATCCGCATGGAGTTTTCAGCATTCGCTTGAATGGTCGCGCTGGACGCAAAGACCTCGTTTTTAACGTAGCGGCATTTTTGACATTGTATTTTTTGTTGATTGTGCTCACAGCAATTTTTGGCGCGATGGCTGGATTGGATATTCAGACCGCATTTTCAGGAGCGGCAACTATGGTGGGAAATGTCGGACCTGCTTTCGGCGCGTTGAATCCAAGCGCAAACTGCGGATTTTTGCCCGCCGCGCTAAAATGGTGGTATATGTTCGCAATGCTGGCTGGAAGGCTCGAACTGTATACGATGATAATTTTCTTCATACCTGATTTTTGGAAGGTCTAAAGTAGGCGGCTGATTTGCATCGATGATTTTGACTTGACATTTTGTGGCGCAACAAAATTGCTAATCCATTGAACTTCTGATTTCATTGCAAAATCGCGTTTGCGGCATTTCCCGAATTTGAAGATTCACTAATTGTTGAAGATTAAAGAACTTGTATTTTCCTAATATTTCATCTCCATTGTATAAAACATGAAATTGTGATAAAATGAATTTCATCTATGAAAAAAACGAATGCGATGCGTATTTTGGAGAAACTAAATATCCCATACACGATGCTTTCCTACGATGACGACGGCGAGCACCCGCTTGCAAAAGGCGCAGCGGAAGTGACTGCGAAAAAAATCGGCGTAGATCCAAGCGGCGTTTTCAAAACAATCGTAATGCGCACCGATACAAAGGAAATTTGTGTTTTTTTGCAAAGCGCGATTCACGAAATCAATTTGAAGAAAGCTCGAAGCGTTTCTGGCGCGAAGGAAATAGCTCCGATAAAAAGCGAAGAGTTGCTCGCGCTTACGGGCTATGTGCGCGGCGGCTGTTCTCCGCTGGGAATGAAAAAGCAATTTCGTACTTTCATTGATTCATGCGCGATGGAGCGCGAAAAGATTTACATAAGCGCGGGCGTTCGAGGAGAGCAAATTTGTCTTGCGCCCGCGGACTTGGTGCGAGCGTGCGGCGCAGAAGTGTGCGACTTGGTTTTGTAAAGCGATGCACCGCAAGTAATAGGTAATAAGTGAGTTTTCTCAAAAATTGCAATTTTGGGAAAACTGCCTTAGATGTATTTGCGAGAAATGGCAGCTAATCCTTTGTCTTGCCTGCATTTCTCAAAAAGGCTTTCCAAAAAAACATTTTTTTGGGAGAACCTCAAGCAATAGATAGCGACTGTGAATTGATTTGGTGATTGAACTTGTCGAAATCACAATGCGGGGTTTTAGTTGTAATGATGACAGTTACAAACAAGGAAGAAGGGATGACGCAGGAGGAATTTATTCTCAACAATGAAATCACGGACACGGATTTTCTCATGGAATCGTTCTTTGAATTTTTTCCGTCCTATCAAATGGAACGAAATAAAATTCTTTCGGCGTGGGATTTTTTGCTTGAAAAAACGCGCGGGCTTTCACGCTCTTGCGGTCGTCCGTATTTTTTGCATCCGATGCGCGTGGCATCGATTCTCGCGCAAAACAATCTTGATGCCGACTCGATTGTGAGCGGATTGTTCCACAACATCTTGAGCGTGCCTGATGTGACCGTTGAAGAGATAGAGGAAAAATTCGGACACAATGTGACGACGATAATTCAGGGTACCGCGAAAATCACCGCGCTTCCGATTTCCTCCGCGCAAGGAGGGGGTAGGAAGACATTGCAGCAGGCGGACTCGATTCGCAAGATGCTTTTCGCGATGGTGGGCGATGTCCGCGTCATTCTTGTGAAGCTCGCCGACCGCCTCGACCGCCTTCGCAACCTCAAGGGCTTTGACGATAAAACGCGCCGCGCGGTTGCACTCGAGGCGATTGACATTTGGGCGCCGCTTGCCGATCGGCTTGGAATGTCGAGTGAAAAGAACGAGCTTGAGGATTTAAGCCTGAAATATTCCAATCCCGATGTTTTCGCGCAAATCAAGGCAATTGTCGCGCAGAAAAAAAACGAGCGTTCAGGCTATCTTGAGCAGGCGGTGAACGAAATTCAAGCCGCCGCGAAAAATGCGGGAGTTGAAATCTCCGTTTCCAGCCGCGCAAAACATTTTTACTCAATTTATCAGAAAATGAGAAAACGCAACAAGGAGGCATCGGAGCTTTTCGACCTGCTTGCGCTGCGCGTTTTGTGCAAAAGCGTCGGCGAATGCTATACGATTCTCGGGCTGGTTCACAATTTGTGGAAGCCGCTCGAGGGGCGCTTCAAGGATTACATCGCGATGCCAAAATCCAACGGCTACCAGTCGCTGCACACCACGGTAATTTGTCATGGCAAACCGCTTGAGATTCAGATTCGGACTGACGAAATGCATCGCGTGGCGGAGCATGGTGTGGCGAGCCATTGGCTTTACAAAAAAGGCTCGAGCCGTGATTTGGTCGATGTAAAAAATCTTTCGATTTTCAATCAACTGCGAAGGTTGCGCGACGAACATTCCACCGACGAGAATTTTTTCAACGAATTCAAGAACGAGCTTTTGCGCGATGAAATTGTCGTGTTCACGCCAAAGGGCGATGTGATTCGTCTGCCACTTGGCTCCACCGCGATTGACTTCGCCTACGCAATTCATTCGGAAATCGGAGAAAAAATTGTGGGCGCGAAGGCAAACGGAAAAATCATTCCGCTTGGAACGCCGCTTGAGAACACGCAGATTGTCGAGGTGATTACCAATCCACAGACGCATCCCGTGGAGGGCTGGCTCAAGTTCGCAAGGACCTCGAAGGCGCGCCAAAAAATTCGGGCGTGGCTTTCCGCGAACGATGCGAATTACGGAGCGAGAAATTCCTCTGCCGCAAAGGGCGGATCGAAAAACGCGGCTTCCACAAGCGCGAATGTGCCGGCGCAAAAATCCTCGCACAAAAAAGGCGTGAATCCAAACAATCCGCCCGTGCATCATTCGGGAAAAGTCCGCGTGGAGAATTCCAGGAATTTTTTGGTCACGCTTGCAAAATGTTGCAACCCGAAATATCCCGATGCGATTTGCGGCTATGTTTCGCGCGCACGGGGAATAACAGTTCACCGCGCGGGCTGCCTGACCTATTTGCGAATTCCGAATTTGGAAGGACGCTCTGTTAAAGTTGAGTGGGAAGAGGATTGAGAATCCGCATTAAAATAGCGTGCGGATTTTAGAAGAATAGGTGCAACATGAAAGTGATAATTATAAATGGTCCTATGGGGGTAGGAAAAACAACAGTAGGAAAATATATAGCCGAGAAATATGGAGGTATAGCCTTTATTGATGGGGATTGGTGTTTAGATATTCATCCATTTGTAGGAAATCGGGAAACCAAAATTATGGCTATAGACAATATTCTGCATATGATTGATAACTATAGAAAATGTTCGATATGTCAAATGGTGGTATTGGCATGGTTGTATGGATGAACAATGGGTTTATCAAAAAATTGTTGATGGCATTTCTGAGCTGGGATTGGAGGCAAAAAGTTTTACTTTGATATGCGATAAAAACACCCTGATAAACAGGTGGGAAAATGATAAAAATTGTGAATGGAGAACACAGGAGTGGCTTGAAGCAGGCTTGAAATCCTTGCCATTTTTCTGCTCCTTGAAAAACTGTATTGATACAAGCGGTTTGACAGTCGATATGATAGAGAATATAATAATGCATTACATTGCTGTTTGAAAAATTATGAAATTCGTGGAAACAGTATAACACTATCTGAATGAAATTTAAAAGCAAAAGGAAGTTTGACTGTGTTCGCACATATGGCGCAAACATAGCCGACTCGAGTTTCAGTAAGTGAAAATTCATACATTAAACAAGCCTGTTCTTGCAGGTTAGTCAGGCATCCTTGAAAATTAAGGAATGTTTAAAATTCGCACGAAAACAGTGCGCTAATTTTGACTTCAAAAATTGGCGTGAATTTTATGAATTGAAACTCGACGTCGAACTTCGAGTTTGCTTTGCAAACTCGCTTGTTTGTCATTGTCGGGCTTGACCCGACAATCTATTTTATACTTGTCCGCGCCGCGACAAATTGTTATCGCGGGCGAAATTAAATTCCTTAAAAGTTGTTCTCCTAGCGAGCCATAAGGCGAAGTTTCAAGCTTGTTTCCCGCCGATTCAATTTTAAGGAATATTTTCCAGAATAAAAATTATCGGTATTCATATTCAAAGTCGGATTGGTCAACCATTTCGTTTACGGTCGTGCCAAATTTTTGCGCCACGTTGTATGTTGTGGATTTCACGCAATTTTTGTTTTCGTCATACTTATAGAAAATTCGCGTTCTGCGTTTTCCATCCGCACCGTAAATCGCATATTCATTTACGGTGTCATCGTCATTGTAAATGAAAACTTCGTTGCTGACAATTTTGTCCGATGCGTCGAACGATGTTATTTCCAAAAGTTTTCCAAACTTGTCATATTTATATTTGCATCTTATGTCAAGCCTGCCATTTGAGAAATACGAAAACGATTCTTCTAGTTGATTTGCGTCGGAATATTTGTAAATATTTTTCCAAATCAATTCGCCCTTGGAATTGTAATAAGTTTCTTCCACAGGATTTCCGCATTCGTTTTTGTAAACAGATTTTCCTGTCAAATTGTCCTTTCCGTCAAATTCGGAATCTTCAAGTTTGTCACCGTTTGAATCAAAGGTCGTGGAAATCTGCCAAATGGCGTTTTCTTTGTCATCGTAACAAATTTGCAAGGCAATTTTTCCGTCTTCATTGTATGTGTATATGGTTTTGGAAATCAATCGGTTTGTCGCCGAATATTCGATAGATTCAATTTCAAGACCGTTTTCATTAAATTTGTGCTGAAATCTCACTTGAGGCGTTTTGTAATAATCGCCGAATTTTGTCGTGATTTCAAAATTGGTTTCCGTATAACTTTTTACTCCGCCATGCGGTTGCGGATGTAAAAAAGGCGAATTGTCAATTGCGAAAGCGCAAAAACTTGCAAAGATGATAATTGAAAAAATTGAAAATTTTTTCATAAAAATTTTCCTCCATACAAAATAAAATGCAATTTTGCAGCGAAACGGAAAATTGCAGTAAACGCCGAACTTCTGAAAGAAACTCGAAGTTAAAATTGTCGGCGCGAGTTTTTCTTGCGAAAAACTCGGTAGCAAACCACGGGGCTTGCGTTACATTTCAGCGACAATTTTATTATCGTCAAAATCTAATTTTTTTCAAGAGAAAAAATTGCATTTTAAATAAATTAAATGGAAAATTTTTCCGATAAATTTCTTATGAACGGCGAGCCGAAAAATTCAAACAATTTCATTTTTATAAAAGAATGTAAAATCGAAAGCGCGCGCGGAACTTTGCTTGAAAACATTTCTTGGAAAATGCGCACTGGAGAAGCGTGGCTTGTCATCGGTGCGAACGGAAGCGGCAAGGCGAATTTTTTGAACGCGCTCGCGGGCAATGGCGCACGATTTGTTCCGAACAAAGAAGGCGCGTTTTTTTTGAATGCTTTTGAAGATTCCGTGGAAATCGTTTCGCTGGAAAAAGCTGCCGCGCTGATTGAAGAAGAGCGAGCGAACGACGAAAGCGAATATGTGGAAGGCGGCGTGGATCATGGAAGGACGGCGCGAATTTTTTTGTGCGAAGGCATTTGGGGCGCGAAAATTCGGCGGCAGAAAAACGGCAAAATCGAAATTCCTGAAGAAGCGGCGAGACTAGAAAATTTTCCCGAAGTGAAACTTTGCGGAATCGAAAATATTTTGGATCGCGGACTGAAATATCTTTCCACTGGTGAAATTCGAAGGACGCTTTTGTGCCGTGCGCTTTTGGGAAAAAAGCGGCTTTTGATTTTGAGCGACCCTTTTGCAGGATTGGACGCGCAAAGCCGAAAAATTCTTTTGGATTTTTTTGACGGCATTGCCGCGCGACAATTAAAAAATTCTTGCGACTCGAATGGAACGGAAAAATTGAACGAAAGTTTTCCGCGAATAATTTTGTCGATGGAACGCTTTTATGAAATTCCCGAAGCGGTAAATTGCGTTTTGGAATTTTCAAAAAATGCCATTTTCTTTTGCGGAAGCCGTAATGAATACGAAAAAAAAATTGCACAACGCCAAAAAGAAAATTTCGATTCGCGCGAAAAAAATAAAATCGAATTTAGAAAAAAAATTCAAAATCTTGAATTAGTGAATTCCATGGCGAATGTTTCTAGCGAAAAAAAATCTTCCGAAGAAATTCTCGTGGAAATGCGCGGCGTGAATGTGGGCTGGGGTGAGCATCAAGTTTTGCGCGATTTAAATTGGACGTTGCGGCGCGGCGAACATTGGTTGATTCGCGGACCGAACGGTTCGGGCAAGACGACTTTTTTGGAATTGATTACTGGCGACAACGGACAGGTTTTTTGCAACGATGTGAAAATTTTCGGAGCGCGGCGCGGCTCGGGCGAAACGGTTTGGGACATCAAGCGGCGGCTTGGAATCGTTTCGTATCGTCTGCATGTCGAATACAGAATGGTCGGACAAAGTTTGCTTGGCGTGATTGTTTCTGGCTTTCACGATTCGATTGGATTGTACGAGGCGGCGGGCGATGTGGAAATCGCGGCGGCGAAAAAATGGCTCGCGCTCGGCGGGTTTTCCGGACGCGAAAGCGAACAGTTCAAAAATTTGAGTTATGGCGAGCAACGCGCGATTTTGATTTTGCGCGCTTCGGTGAAGCCGCCGGAAATTTTGATTTTGGATGAGCCGTGCCATGGACTTGACGATAATTTCCGCCAAAAGATTTTGGATTTGCTTGAAACGATCGCCGAAAGCGGCACGACAACTTTGCTGCATGTTACGCATGATCCGAGCGAATCGCTTGCCTGCGAAAAAAATATTTTGGAATTTTTTCCAAATGAAAATCCGATGTACAAAATCATCAAATTATAAATTTGAAAAATTGTGAGGAACGGAATGAAAAAAAAATTCAAGATTTTTTTATTGATTTTTATTGTCGCTGTTTTCTTTTTACAAAGCGCATGTTCCAAAAAAAAAGCGAAAAAGGAAATCGCTGGAAGATCCGCCGAATATGACGACACTTTCCTCGATCCGAAAGACTTTCCAGAAGAGGTTTTGTTGGAACAATATTCGCATCCATACCGTTGGAACAAGATTCAAGGCGACAAAGTTCGGTTTAAAGAAATTTGGGGCTATGTCCTGGCCGATCATTTGGGGGATTGGGAACGCGATGCGCCGCTTACCGATATCGGACTTTTCGCTGTGGAAGTGGATTGTTATGGAAATCTCGAACGCGCTCCTTCCCGCAGTATGATAAAAAATTTTAATGGCAGAGTTCATTTGGTGGCGGTGTGCCAAAGTCGCGCCCTCACGCATTTTGTGCTTGATGCGCGATTCGGAAAACGAGACCGTCTTGTGAGAGATTTGATTTCGGCTTCCAAAGATTTTGACGGCTTGCAAATTGACTATGAGCTTGTTCCGAAATTAGACGGCGAGGACTTTGCGGAATTTCTACGTCTTTTGAAAAGGGGACTTGGCTCAAAGCAACTTACGGTTTGCGTTCACGCGCGCACAAGAAAATTGCAAGACGATGTAGAGGACTACGAGCGGTTGGCGGGAATTTGCGACAAAGTTATGATTATGGCTTACGATGAGCATTGGGCCACAAGCGCGCCAGGCTCGCCGGCTTCGATGGATTGGTGCAAGCGAATTGGCGAATACGCGCTCAGCATTTTGCCGCAAGAAAAATACATCATAGGCGTACCTTTCTACGGAAGGAGCTGGATAATTGATGGAGACCGCCCGGCAGGCGCATGGGCGTTTAACGGCTCGAACCGAAGGCTTTTCGAAAACAGCGTAGAAAGAATAAGGAGAAAGGACGGCATTCCCTATTTTGAATTTGAGGCGAAAGTAAAGATAATTCAATATTATGAAGACGCGACTTCGCTCGTGCAGCGTTGCCAAATGTATCAGTCTCAAGGATTTTCCAACATCGCTTTTTGGCGTATGGGGCAGGAAGATGCGGAATTTTGGAATTGGATTGAAAGTGGCGAATAGGCGATGAAACATAAATCAGAAATCCGCGCGCGAGTTTTTCGCAAAAAACAAGGCGAAAAAACTTATAAGCAAAATCAAAGACTTGCGATCCAGACCCTTTGCTTTGCGACATATTTTGGCGCGGATTCTGATTGCTAGATAAGTCAGTCTTTGCTTATGCTCATAGGCGTGCGCTTCATAAAGTCTTCAAAACTGTTGATTTTGCTCGTGAGATATTGTTCGCTGTGCAGACTGAAAAATTTCGAGATTTTCGTATCGTGCCGAATGTAGCTGTGAATTTGCTTTAAGTTGAGCGCGGATTTTTTGTCGATTTCTTTGGCGCGTTTTCGCAACACTGTTCCCAAGTGCATTGAAAAGGCGCAGTCGATTATGAATACTCCGAATGCGACTCCAACGATAAACGAAAACCATGGATGCGCTACGAACCAGATCACCAATTGAAAAAATGGCTGAAACAAAACGAAGTAATACAGCGCGGCGAGCACTCCCCAAAAAAATGTGAATTTCGGACAGACTATTCCCATTATATTTCCGGGTTCTTCACTATAGTCCCAAAGCTGGATGTGCATTCCTTTTATGAAAATTATTCCGGCGATGAATTCAATCAATGTCATAACCAATGCCATGACGATGAACATCAAAATGTAATGCTTGATTCCGCTCGTATCAAAACGAAAAATGTAAGATTCCACAAGGCTCAAAGAAAAAAGCGCGACCGCCCCGAATCCATAGACTGGCAGACAAGGCCCTGTCAAAAAACCAGGATTGAGCCAAAGGCGTTCGGGATTCGTTTTGTCGAAAAATCGGCGAAATATCAATTCGATAAACCACCCCAAGACTCCGCCGAAAAAAAAGAGAAATGCGATGACTACGAAAGTCTGAAAAGTCGTAAGCGAATATTCCATTCATATAGGATAGCATATTCACCAGGAAAAGTAAAGGAATTCCGATAAAATTGTTGCTTGCAAAATGCGACCATAAGATTTGTTTTTGCGATAGAGAGTCTGATTTTCAAGGGGCGGGCTATGTAAGCGATGAGGCGCGATTTTGGTTTGCCGAAGGCTCGGCGCGCAATGCATTTTGGCAGGCGATTTGGAACTTGCGATAAATGGTTTCGCCAACGATGAAAATTGGCTGTATTGAAAGCGCGTCCAAATCCGCTTGTTTGGAAATATTTTGCGAGAGACACTTGACAAGGCGCGAATAATATGATACTATTATAAAAGTAATACTTGTAATAGTAAGGGTACAAGGAGGTATGATAAAAGCCGCACAAATGGCGCGACTTTTATCAACTAAAAGTTTGCGTTGCAAACTTTATTATATACTTGTGCGCATCGCAACAAGTTGCTTATGCGCACGTTTAAAACTTTTTCGGAAATTGAAATTTCCTGCAAAAGTTTTTATAGGAGAAAAAGATGAAAAAACTTGGAAATTGTACGGGGGGGGGTATAGACTAAACTCATTTCTTCCCTGCAATAAAAAATTAGGCAAATATTTTACGAAAGGTTTACAGGCCGGCGTTTTGGCGACCGCGTTAATCACGGGGCTTACGGGTTGCCCCAGCCCAACGGGCAACACAGCCATTGAAGACGATTGGCATGATACCGGCGATGACACCAATAAAGACAAAGATAAAGATAAAGGCGATATCACCACTGCCTTCCCCGACTACTATGTGACCGGCGACTACCTGGGACAACGCTTTATTGAAACGGACGCTGATGGCGCCAATCACGAATTGATTACTAAACGTTTTGATTCCGCTTTCACCAATGCCAAAAAATATATGAGCCAGAAAGTGGCTGAACTGCAGAAGGACTTACACGACAAGGTAACGCCCGACCAAATCGAGAGCAACGATTTCTATAAAACCTTGGATGCGGCCTTAAAGAAAAGTACCAATGACCAACAATACATCGGTGATAATGTAAAAAACAATAGCGAAAACTTTGCCCAATACTTTGCCGTAATGGGAAAACCCCTACTGGAAGACCATATCACAGTCGAAGAATATAATCGATATAAATTGAGTTACTATCAATTATCTCACGCGGCCTATAACCGCTCCTTGGGGGGGGGTGCCAATACCTACTACGGTGATGATTTCCCGTCGAATAATGGTAATATGGAAGATAACGGCTATTCTTTTTTATCCTCAAAGTTGGCAGGTGCTAACATCAGTTACCAAGACCTAGTTAATCCAGAAGCCGAAAATTATGTTAATAAACTGATGGACAGGTCGTTAGCAATTGTTGCACATGAAACATCCGCCGACCAAGGTCTATTAAAAAAAGCCGTCGAGTTAGCCTTGTATAACGAAAGTTTGTACGGGCTTCATGATCTGGCTATCCAATGTGGCATAAATCAAGCCCAAATCAACAGTTTAACGAAACGAAGAACTTTATCTTTTAATGATAAGATCCAAGCAGTGATTAAGCAGCAAACCAAAACCATCGATTGGGTAAAGGAAGTGTCAAGTTGCCTTGTGGAGTAGTTGTAAAGAATTTTACCATTATCTGTCATGGTATTACCATTCTTGTCCTTACGTTCAGCACGTACAACGAACTGCGTTTCGTTTTGGGACAAATAATGGCCGATTTCTCAGCATTTTTATAATAAATTTTGAAAAAAAAGTAAAAAAAATTAATTTTTTTTGAAAAAACACTTGACAGTTTTTAAATTGTGTGTTAGACTCTCTTTTACCGCTTGAGAAATTGGGCGTGTTCATTGATATAGACAGGGAAGGGAAAAAAACGCGGGGCGACCCGCGATAGACGACGGACAATAGACCCACTTTGGTAGAGCCGGGGTCTCAAAATATGCGGCGTACCAAGATTTAACAGGATTTCACCGCCCGTTGAGGGCGTTGAGAAGGATAATGGAGAGTTTG
>CAJUBD010000016.1 GCA_910584475.1 uncultured Treponema sp. | reverse complement strand
GCGGGA
The DNA here is from genome assembly GCA_910584475.1 of uncultured Treponema sp. GTDB lineage: Bacteria > Spirochaetota > Spirochaetia > Treponematales > Treponemataceae > Treponema_D. Next base: position 67,242 of record CAJUBD010000016.1, on the reverse strand, counting down.
AGTCCACCTACGACCTGATGGCCGAGGCGCACGGCACGGCGTACCGAAGACTCCACGCGAAGGAGGCGATGCGGGAAATCCTCGCCGCGAACGGCGACGACCACGAGCTTACGGACGAGGAGGCCGCGATGCTGTCCGGCGCGGGATTCAGAAGCCTGGAGTCGCTCGGCGACATAGAGAAGCTCGCGGCGGAAAGTGGCAAGCCAAATCTGTTCCTAAAAATCAGCGGCGCGGCATTAGGGCGGGAAGAGGCCGTCCGCGCGGCAGGCGTGGAAAGGACGGAAGCGGAAAACGCTGAGGAGAAGCCCCACACGAACCTGCACTCGTACTCCGTGGGCGGGCAGAAGATAACGCTGGACAGGAAGTCCGGCACGGTCACTATGAGACTCACCGCCGCCGACTCCGAGAGGATGAGGGAAAACAACTTTTCCTACGACGAAATGGAAAACGCGTGGACGGCGGAACTGAGCGGGGATTCCGCGTCCTTCGCCCTCGCGATGAAAGGGGAGCTTCACAGGGCGAACCTGCGCGATTCGCACGAGGAGGAAACCACGAGGGAGTATCCCGCGAGCCTCCGGCTTTCGGAGGACGGATGGCTGTGGACCCATTTCGACGACGGGAGCGGCGGGCTGAACAACTACGGCAGGACGAACTACGGCGCGTCCTACGACAGGACCACGCGCGAGGGCTGGCTAGTTGACGAGAACGGCTACAGCGACTTCATATACATAAGGAACGGCTACGAGGACGACTGGAACACGGAAGAGTTCATGAAAATGGCCGAAGAAAGCGTCGAGAGGCATTTCGGGCTTGACAGGCGGGAAGCGACCGTCCGCGAGCACGTCGGGGAAAAGACGGAGGCGGAAAACGAGTACGACTTCCGCGACAGAATCGAGAGCGCGATTGTCGCCGACAATGAAATCGGCGCGAAATACCGCGAGACCTTCGACCTTGACGACAGGCTGGGAGTAAAGGGGCTCGACGACATCCGCGTGGAAATGCTCCAGAAAATCATGGAGCAGGTCGGCGGCGGGAGGAACGCGTCCGAAGGCGAAGTCGCGAACATCGCGCAAGGGATGCTGGACGGCGGCTACGCGGAAAGGGTCGGCAGGGCGAAGCGGTGGGAATTCGCGGAAAAGTCCGAAATCGCCGACCCCGAGCGTGTCGCGGCGATGGACGCGCTGGGAATCGACACGGCGATTGAGATTTTCGGAACGCTTGACGAGCCAAAGGAAGTTCCGTTTGAGCTGAGGAGCGAACTCCAGTCGCTTTCAGCAACAATGCGATTGGAGATGCGGGCCGCGCCGACCCCGGGCGAAATCCAGAAAATCCGCGACGTCGCCGGCCTGAAAGGACCGGAAACCGAATCCGTCCGCGAGCGCGGCGGGGCGAACGGCGCGGAGAAAACTTTCACGATGTTCTACGGCGCGGAAAGGAAGCCGTACCATCCCGAGCAGGTCGTGTCCGTCCTCAAGAAATTCGCCGAAATCGACAGCGAAAGGTGGAACCTCCCGCCGGAAGCGAAGACCGCCGTGTTCCACCTGATCGATGTCGCGGAAATCGGCGGCGGCGACTTCCAGAATTCCGTGGAGAAATTCTCACGGTACTTGGATGGCGAGGAATACGCGCGCGAGGAAGAGAGCTACGCGAAAATCCTGGAGCCGATACTGATGACGGAAATCCCGAATTTCCGGAACCACGACGGAAGCGAGGGCGAGTTGCTTCACGGCGAATTCGCGTATGAGTTCTCGGCAGGCGAAGGCGCTCCGGCCCGCGACATTCCGCGGGCGGACGCCGGAACGCTCGAAATTTCGGGCGGGATAAAGTCCGCCGCCGGAAACGAGTTCACGGGCGAAAACAAAGGAGTCGCGGAAGAATTCCAGAAGAAACTTGTCGCGGCGGGAGTCGCGAAGCCCGACGAGGAATTCGTACTCGTGAACGAACTCGAGGCCCACGCGAGGGGAACGAGGGTCAGGGAAAGTTCCGAAAACGACTTCATAATCCTCAACGTTCCCGTCGAGGCTGACGGCAGGAAAGAATTCGTGCAGACGAAATACTATCACGTTTCCGCGCTGGAAGAGCCGCAGAACATCGCGCGGTCCGCCGAAGGCGAAAAAGAAGAGCCGAAGGAAAGGACGGTCGAAGTCAAAGATGAAAACGGACAAACTACAAAAGTCAAGGTTGAATTCGGGAAAACGAAAGTCCCTGAGTTCGCGATGATAACGCAAAACGGGCTGAAAACATACGCGGATATGAATGTGAGAGGGCACGATGCGAAAGCCAACTCATGGACGCTCGCAAACGAGGGCGGCGAGAAAATAGTCGTGCCAGACAGAACGCTCAGGGAACTGATTTCCGAAAAGCAGGTCGAACGCGCGAAAGGCTTTTCCGAGAACACTCCAGCCGTTGATAAGATGCTCGTGGCGCAGTACGAGGACTTCTTCAGGCAGCGCGACAACACAGCGAACAACTTCCGCCACAATCTTTCGGTGTACTGTCGCAAGGAGGCGAACTCGCCCATTGACGCGCTGAAGGTGGCGAAAGCCATAATAAATGACATGCCTGTGGAGGAGCGGCGCAGGACGAAGGATTTGCTGAAAGCTCTTCGAAAGGACGGCGAAACTGTGAACGAAGTAGTAGTGCGGACATACCTTGACGCGGTGAAAGAAACGCCTCTCAACGAGGAGCATTTGAAAGCCAATCGATACGAAAAGATGATTGCCCGCCCGATGTACGACACGGTCTCCGCGAACGGCGCAAAAGTTGACGACAACTTCGACTTGAAAATCGGAGACACCGTGAACGGCATCGCGTTCAAGACCGGCAAGACTTTCGGAATCGGAAAAGACAGGATACTTCAGAACTGTAAGATTATTTCTGCCTCAAAGGAAAACAACATGGTGACGCTAATGGACAGCGACAAGTCGTTCTATGACGTTCCCCGCGACACTTTCCTGAAGGAATACGCAAGGAGCGAAAAAGTCGAAAAAAAGCAGGAAAGAAAGGAAAGCCGCAAAAAGAGCGTGATGCGCATCGACATCGAGCGGTAGCGCCGCGACCGCTTTCCCACAATTTTACCACAGCCTCATGGATTTCTGCGAAGCTCTTTTTGGCTTCTCCTAAATCCTACTGTGGAAAAATTATGGAAAAGAAAGGAATGCTTTCTTGTTGAGGGCGGCTTCCTTTTTCACCGTCTGAGAAAACAGAGCGCGGGCGAAGTTCGGCGGCACGGCGTTGCCTATCTGCTTTACGACCTCGCTCTTGTTGCCGGTGAATTTGTAGTCGCATGGAAATCCTGTAGCCGCCGCGAGCTCGTGCGGCTGAAGCATCCGAAATCCTATGTCCAGCCCGTCAGTTCCGACGAGCGCGAATCTGTCTTTTGTTGTTAATGTTGGCAGGGGATTTTCTATGGGAACGGATTTTCCGTTCCCATAGTGTTCTGTTATCAACGGCTGTACTAGCCCGATTGCCCCCGCCGTGGCGATTGTAGGGCAAGGCTCGGTGACGGGGCGACCTCTCGCTCCCGACTGCTGCCCAAGCAGTAGCGGCGCTATCAGCATGTGATGCGCGCCGCTGCACGATATGGTGGAGAGCGGCTTCGCGAGGCTCTCGGTCTTTGACGCGCCTCGCAGTATGGCAAGGAACGGTACGGCGCACTCTCCCCAGTACTTCCTTATGCCGTATTCAATGCGCCGCACCGTCGCGGCGCACAACGGCTTCTTCCGTTGATTTACGGACTGGCAGGGAATGGACCAGTCTATTATATCCGTCGCCGCCCTCCATTTCGGAAGGAACATGTCTTCGTCCTGAGAGTTCGTTTTCGCCGGCCACAGGACGCGCTTCCCGCAGTCAAGGCGAACCGCTTGGATGAAGAGCCGTCGCCGCGATGTCGGTGCTCCGTAGTCCGCCGCGCACAGGACGCGCCAGTCAACCGCGTAATGCAGGGAGCGCAGACCCGCGATGAACGCTTGAAAAGTCTTTCCTTTCATCTCTTTTATAATTTTTCCGTTTTCATCTAACGGTCCCCAAGTTTGAAATTCTGGAACATTTTCAACAATGATTCTTTTCGGATGGATTTCTTCTGCGAAGCGCAGGACTTCCCACGCGGGGCTTCTCATCCGCTCGCTTCTCGGCTTGCCGCCGCGTGCCACGCTGAAGTGCTGGCAGCTTGGGCTTGCCCACATCAGATCCGTGTTCCTTGACGCGGCGAGGCTCATGGGGTCAACGCGCTGCACGTTCTCGCAACGGTGTTCCGCGAACGGATAGTTCGCGGCATGTGTTTCGATCGCGCGTTCCCAGTGGTTTATCGCGGACAGGTTGATGTCGAACCCATGTTCTCGCGCGGTCTCAATGATTCCCGTCGATTCGCCGCCGCCCCCGCAGAACATATCAACGATGTTGAGCTTTTTCATTTTCCATTCCCCTATCTTTCAAAATCCTCGTTCTCGCGCAAACATTTTTCGGCGCTCTTGACAAGTTCCTTGTTGCAACCTTTTGCAAGAACAATGTTGTCAATAATCCATGTTTTCTGCTTTCGGCTTAAAGGTCTCGGCGTTCTGTATCCTTCCTGAAAAAAGCGGTAGAAAACACCAACGATGTCAATTTGGACAAAGCCCTTTTCGAGCAACAGTTCCGCCGCGTCAAGCAGGGGACCTTGGTCTTCGAGACCTTCAATATCATATTCGGACTCGAACGAGAACAGTTCTTTTGCAATTTCCCTTGCCTTGTTCCAATGCCCGAGATATTCGCAATGGTGAAGTTTTCCGCTTCTGTCGAGCCAGCCCGTCGTGTCCGCTTCCATTTTCCAGTTGACATTCATTGTTCGTCCTCTTTTGCATCCCTTTCAATTTTCACGATTTCTGTCTTGATTAGCATGTTTTTCAGCCAATCATATCGATCCTCGTCATCGTCGCAATGATGTTGCAATATATGCGTTTACAAATCTTCGCATCCAATACGGCTTCACCTCGCGGTATTCAATCCGCTTCTCGCCCGAGGCGATTTTGTTATACCATTCTTTCTTCAGGTTGAACGTCAGCATTTTTCTTCCTCCCTTAATTCTATGCATTTGTCAAGAAATTCTTCGGCGTTCAGTCCCGCGTACTTTTTCCGCGTCGCCTTTCTCAATTTCTGCACGGCGAAGAAAGACGGCTTTTTCTTGTAGCGCAACGTAATTTCGGCAGTCGCGTCGGACAGGCGAATTTTTATTTTCACAGGATACGTTATTTCTCTTCCTCCAATTTTCTCAAGTTGGCTACAAGGTCTTTGTGTATGCGTTTTGTTATTTTGTCCATCTCGGAATCGGCGACATAGCCGTTCATTCGCAGGCGGCACATCGCGTCCTTCATCTTCGCGAAGTGCTCCGCATTTTCGCCGAGTGTAAGCCCATACTTGTTCGCCTGCGTCTCGTAGTCGTCGCATGTCAGGCCGTGCGTAAAGCTGATTGTTTCCTTGAGCTCGTCATGCATTTTTTTCCTCCTTCGAAGCCTTATAAAACCAATCAAGCAAAGCACGAAGTAGAGCAACGCCATAAACGCTATTCCGTATCCAATCAGAATCCCCCTCATCGCCATTTCTCCTTGATGTGGTTCACTACAATGTCATTGTGATTTCTGCCGTCATGTATCATCCGTTGGCTATTCTCCTTAATAAGCTCGTCCGCCTCCTTTTCAGTGCCGAATACCAAGTCGAACGATGCCTGTGAAAACCATAAAGTCACTTTCCAATCCTTGCCGCAGGAACTCTTGCGCACCAACTCTATCCTGCTCGGATTGACGAGGATTGTGTCTCCGTTATGCTCTATCTCTGTCATTTTGCCTTTCATTTTCTTTCCTCCTCAATCTTTGTGATTTCAGCCTGTTGATTTTGTTTTTCATTTCATGAAGCAAAGCCAATGCGTTTTGTTTCCGCCTTTTCCCTTTTTCTCGAAGTTGCTGAAACCGCCCTGTCGCTGGCGGTTTCCGAAAAGCGGCTTTTGGGAAAACAGCGGCAGGATTTCGGAGAGCGGAATCTGAATCTCGCTCCATTTGAAAACCAGCACGCCGTCCGTCTTCAACACGCGCATGCATTCAGAAAACCCTTTTGAAAGTTCAGACTTCCAGTCGCCCTCAAGTTTTCCGTACTTCAAAGCCATCATGGAATTCTTTCCCGCCTGAACAAGATGCGGAGGGTCGAACACGACGAGGCAGAAACTCTCGTCGGCGAACGGGAGCGCGGTGAAGTCGCACACCGTGTCGGGCGTGATCTCGATGAATCGGTTCGGGTAATATTCCGTGCGCTCCAACCGCCTTTTGTCGCAGAATTCAACGTCGGGATTGTCCTTGTCGAACCAGAACATTTTGCTTCCGCAGGCTACATCAAGGATTCTGACAGTCCTGCGCTTCAGTCTGATTGGAAAGATTTTCATTGCCTTTCCTCCTCCTCGTCATCCTCATTGGCCGCTTATGGAAAGCTCGTCAATCTCAATCATTTCTTTCTCCGCTTCTTTCAAGTTTGCGCAAATGTCTCTGTGAATTCTTTTCAGTGTCTCAATGTCAACATCCCCCAATCCGGCGCGTTCCGCCGCCGGACATCTGCCGGCTCAGGCTTATTCCGTCGGCGTCGCTCTCGCCGCGTCTCCATGCGCGCATGTTCGCCCTGCCTGTCTTTTGCTTCGGCACGGCGGTCGAGAGCGCGACTTGGCCGCCCACCCAATTGGAAATTTCTCGCCTTCTCTCGGCAAGCTCCGCCGGGTCGCGCCAGCCGCACTGCCTGCCGAGCTCGTCCATCCTGTCCCACAGGCGGCTTGCGACTCCCGCGCGGTATGACTGCCGGTAGCGGCGTTTCGCGTTCCCGCGGATGTTCCGTTTCGCCATGCGGTCCACGGCCTTCACGAGATACGCGAACATCTCGGTGGACATGAAGACGTCGAGTTCCTCGCCGTAAAAGACGAAGCTCCCCGTGTCCGCGTCCCGGAAATGGCATGTCGCGTACAGCCGCTCCACCGCGTTCGCGAGCACGGTTCGCCACTCGACCGCCCGCCTTGTCGATTTCACGGATTTCTTCACATAGCCCGTGAAGTCCGCCCGCGTGAGCCTGTGCTCCGCCATCAGCTCGTTCGCCTTTCGGAGCGCGGATAACGCCTCGCTCTCGTTCGGGGATTTCGACAGGGCGAGCAGCTTCCTCACCCTGCGCTTTATGGTTTCCAAGTCTTCCATGCCTTCCGTCGCTCCCTTTTCATTTTTCCGTCGTCCTCGTTGGCTCGTCCTCATAAATGATCAGCTTCTTTTGTTCGGTGGCGTATTCCCGCTCCATGCGCGCCCCCTTTGAGTTCCGCCAGTCCCTCTGCATGTAGACCGCGTCGCACACGTCGATCATGGCGAGGCAGACGTGCATGTAGTCCTCGTGCCCGAAGCCCCTGTTCAGGACGAGCACGGCGGGCGACATCACGGTGTGCCCGTCCTTTTTGAGCGTCGCTCCGCTCCTGTCGAATTTTCTGAGCACCTCGTCTTCGGGAAGCCCCGTGACCTTCCCAGCGACATACACTTTCATCCGTTGCCCTCCTTTCGTCATCCCAAGAAAAGCCGCGCGATGAGGCTTGCGATTCCGACGCAGCCCAGCGCGAGGACAAGCCAGCTTTCAAATCCGAGTTTTCCTTTTATTCCCGGCACTTGCCTTATCAAGTTCTTGTTCTCGCTTTCACAATGCGAGATGAAGTCCATCGACTGTTTTTTGACTGCTTCAAGGGTTTTCTGCGCGTCCTCTGTGAAAGACCGAAGAAGGCTCTCGCAGTTGACCTTTAAAGCTTTGTACTCGTTTTCGGTGGCGGAAAATGTATCCGTGCGGAATTTCATTATAGCCTCTTTTATGAGGTCGTCCGCGCTTTTCAACTCCGAGCATTTTTCCTCCACGAGCCACATCTTTTCCTTTACCAAGTCGGAAATTTCGCCGATGAAAATCGCTATCTTTGCCCGCTCTTCTTGAAGTTCCTTTTCAAGAAGCAAGACCTGCCTTGAGTAGTCCGCGTTCTTTATGCGTTCCTCAAGTTCGCGACCGTAGTCTACCTCGTGCGCAAGCCTTTCGCTGAACTCGTCGAATTTTTTTTGGAGCGAGTTGAAGTAACCCACAACCGACTGCTGAAAATTATCATCTGCCGCATTTCTGCTAGCAAGCGCGTGTTCCAATGCCTCGCGCAAGTCCGTTATGTTAGAAAGTTCTTCCGTGAGTTCGATGACGGCTTTCTCGATTCCTGAGAGATGCTCTGGCCTCGAATACGGAAGAGCCTCCCTTTTCGGTCTCAGACCTTGGGCAAGACTCGTCTGCAAACGGTTGTCATTTTCGGATTCTGCCTGCGACATTCGCTCGGATTTTTCGGCTTTTGCTTCCACCCGAATCTCCTTCACTTCTTTTCGCCCGAAAGAATTTCTTGACCTTCGAAAAACCATAACTCGTAACCGTCTAAGGTGTCGATGACCGCCGCCGCGTCATCGCAATGAAGTCGGCCTTCTTTCCAATGCTCGACATGGCTTCCGTCATGCGTTTCAATCGCTGGCTGCACACGCCCTTCGTCGTCAACGTTGTCATTCAGTAGTCCGTTCTTGCATCGGATTGTAACCCCGTCAAGAATGTAGTCGCCGTTCGCGATGTTTCCTTCTTCGGTCAGTATTCTAACGCCCTGATAGTTTCTGAAATCCTTCATCTTTACATTTCCTCCTTTGTTGCCGACTGTTCGAAAACGAGGATTCCGAAAGGATTCGCGTTTTCAATGATGCGCGCTGTTTCCCTCATTTTTCCTGTGGCTCTTGCCGTCGCCTCTAGAATCCTTCGCGAAAATTCATGGACGAACGAGCTTTCATTGCCCTCATACTCTGCCGCCAAAGATGCGACGTCTTTTTCGTCCAACTCTACCGAAATTTCAATTTTCATTTTGCGCTCCTTTTTTAATTTGCCTTTGTCCCGTAAGAAGAACATAGTCGGCAGAAATGAAATACTTTGTTTTTTTCTCTCCGCCTTGTGTGACATAAGTCTTGCTTCTCAGACATCCCGTGACCATAATCTCTTTTCCCTTTTTTAGGAAGGTGGACAGGTGCATCGCGGGCTCCCGCATGAAATTCACTTCGATGAACATCGGGTCGCTTTTCATGTACGGCAGTCCCGTGTCCATGAGCGTGAACGACACAAGCGGCGTTTCCGCGCCATCCGAATTTTTCACCAATGTCGCCATCGCATCCCTGTTGACTTTTCCGATTACAGAAATCGTGTTCATTTCAGTATTTGAAGACCTCCCTTTGTCAGGAGCAGCAATGCCCAAAGCCTCGCGCTGCTCCAAGCCGCTCGCCGCTTCCAGTTCCACCAGTCGAACTTGTTGTAGCGGTTCAGCGAGCCAGCTATGAAAATTATCGCCGTGCCGGCGATTCCTGCCGCAAGCACGGCCAGCGGCGTGCAGCGAGAGTCGATGAAACATATCATGTTGTTCAGCTTGCCGCCCGCTAGCCGCAAAATTTTATTGAGCGCTTGTCCTATGTGAAACGAAGCATGGACATTCATCTCTCAACACGCCCCGTCGGTTTCGCCGTCCATGAAGATGTCCTCGACAGGCAGCGCGTCGTCGAACACCATATCCTCGTTTTCCTGCGTGTCGCTGTTTTCTTGGATTCCTTCGGCGGCGGATTTCTTCGGGAACACAAGGTGAAGCCTTGATACCGCGATGCTGTTCTGGCTTCGCTTCTGTCCGTCGTCCTGCTCCCAGCGGTCCTGTCTGAGGTGTCCCTCGACGATGACGGTCTGGCCTTTCACGAGGCGACCTGCGAATTTATCCGAGTTTACAAACATGGACACCGTGAAAAAATTCGCGGAATCCTCATATTCCCCGGCCGCGTTCTTGTGCGTCCAGTTGCTTGCCAACGGAAAGCTCGCGACCTTCTTTCCAGTCGCCGTAATGCGAAGCGAAGCGTCCTTCGCAATCCTGCCTTGTATGACAAGATGGTTCAAGTCTGACATCATTTACCTCCAATGTCGTTTTTGTTTATGATTTCTGCGGGCATCCTTTTACGGCTACCCGCCTTCGTCAATGCCATACTTCTTGTCGAGCGCGGCTATGAACTTCCGCCGCTCGTCCGTTCCTTGCGGGGAGGCGAAATACGAGAGCCTCCGAAGCATCGGAATGTCGCCTTTGAAGCCCATGAATTCCTCGTCGTATTTCTTCCTCATGGTTTCCGAAAGGGACATGTATTTTTTGTGGCGCGCTATTTTTTCCGCGTTGCAGAAGTCCGAAACTTGGAACTCGCATTTCGGGCAGGAGTTTGAATGCATTGAGGAGAAACGCTCGCCGCAGGCAGGACATTCCATCCTGCGCTTTTCTTCTTCATATTTCCTCTTTTCCGCCTTTTCTTTTTCAAGAATGAGCTGCCACTGCCTTTTCCTGAATTCCTCCGCTATGTCCGTCTGGAAGAAAATCTTGTATGCGAATCCGCGCGGACTTCTCGCCTTTTTCTCGCTGGACTTTCCCTTGATGAATTCGAGGTACGAGTCGATGTCGTCTATATTTTGAGAGGACAGGAATTCCGCCGCCTTGCTTGGAAATTCATAATCGAAGAAATTTTCCCCGAAGATTCTGTCCGTCGCGGCTTTTATCGCGGCAACAGTAGCAGTATCGCTAGAATTTGAATTTAGTATATTGTGTCTAGAATTTGGACTACCCCCTAGTCCATTTTTTAGACCAGGGTGGTCCAATTTTTGTACCAGGGGTAGTCCATTTTTTGGACCGCCTCCTTGCATAGTTTTGCAGTCCTTGTTTCTTGAGATGACGGTCCAATACTCGCAGCCTATTATTTCGTTGTCCTTGTAAAGGATTCTTTTTTCAATGAAATTCTTCTCTACCAGGCTTTTCACGGTCTTTATGACGGTCTGTCGCGAGCCGCAGTTGAGCCATTCCTGCATGTAAGAAAGGCTTCCCCTGAACACCGACTTGCCGTCCTGCGAGAAGCCGTGTATGAGGGCGTAGGCGATGAGCTCGTTGCCCGAGAGGTTGAGTTCGCTTATCATCCAGCCGGATATTTGGACGTAGTTCTCTTTCTTTATCAAAATTTTTCCTTGTCGTCGCAGAAAATGTTCAGGTAGACGCTTCCGGCGGCGGCGACCGCAAGGAATGCGATCAGCGCGACAAAGGCGACAGTCGTTACAATATTCATGTTTTTTTACTCCCGTTCAACGGCATTTTATCGATAGAAAATTAAAAGAGCTTTCTTTGGGCGCGCTCTGTGCGGCATCTTTCTATGTGCGCTATCGCGTCGTCAAATTCTTTTTCCAGCCTCTTGCATTCGTCCATTCCCGTGCAGCTTTTGAAATAACGCTTCTGCGCTTCCCTCATGTACTTCGCCATGCGCAGGAAGTCGCCCCAGTTCTCGGGTCTCATGCACCGCCTCCTTTGTGCGACTCCGTTCATTCCTTGTAGCCCATGCCGAGCTTCTCGGAAAGGATGACATAGGAAAAGTCCTCGAACAGCTCGTCGCTTTCGATGTCGTCGGCGGCCTTGCCGTCGCGGAGCATCCCGACTATCGTCTCCCAGATTTTGTACGCCGCGTCGGAAAAGCCCTTCTCGTATCCCTCGCGTCGACCGTCAAGGAATATGCGGCGGTTCTCCGCGACGCGCACATCGGCCTCGTTGTCCATGTCGAGCCTTCCCTTGATCCGCTCGTCCGCGCCGTGCTCCTGCCCGTCGGAGTGCGAGAAGTTCAGTGCGCCCGGATTCCCGGCGTTTCCCTCCGAAAGGGAGTCTGAGATGTCGCCAGAATCTTCCGTGCCGTCGCGTTCGGCGGGTTTCGCCGACTTTTTTTTCTTCCTTTTTTGAATTTCCTTGTCCGCCTTGTTTATCGTAATTTCGCCGGAGGCGATCCTTTCCTTTGTTTCGTCGTCGCCGTTCTCTATGACATTTATCGCCTTCTGAACCGTCCGTGGGGAAAGCCCCAAGGTGTCGGCGATTATTTCGGTCGTCCTTCCCTTCGTGCTCCTTACATATTCCGAGCCCATAAGCTCCTCGACGAATTTCAGGAGTTCTTCGGGAGCGAGATTTCGTCTGTCCACTTGAAGATGCAGGACATGCATGAACGCCTGTTCCTCCGTGTCGAACTTGTCCTCGTAATATGGGACGGACGTTATTCCGGCCTTTTCGCATGCGGAAAGCCGAGTGTAGCCGTCGATTAGATAGTTGTGCGTGACTCCGGCATCGTCGGTGTGCTTCCAGATGTGGACGGGCTGCGACGCGTCGAAACCGCTTTTCTTCATCGAGCCTGTTATGCGTTGGAGCACGTCCTCGTCAATCTTGAAGAGCGTCCTGAATTTTTCGTGTGGCTCGATTTCGCTTGTCTGTATCGACTTGCTGAGCTTCAGCCCGCCGTCAGCGAACGGAGCTTTGCCGCCGGCTTTTGCCAAAGTTACCAGTCTCGCCATTTATTTTTCCTCCCATAAAAAGCCATGTGCGAACAATAAGTTTACGATGCAAACTTAAGTTTATGACGCCCGCGCAATTTTGTCGGCGACATTATGCATCCCCGCTTGTTTTCTTGGAACAACCGTGTTGTTTTTTCGCCGCGTTCCTGTTGCCTCTCGGCGCGCCTCCCTTCGAGCCGTTCCAGCTCGCCCTCGCGTCCGCGTCTATTCTCGACTTGGCGAGCGTGAACGCTATTTTCAGAGCGGGGTTGTCGGATTCGGGGGGGCTTGCCCTCGAACCTGTATTCGTCGATTCCGACATAGAACGCCAGTCGTTCTATGTCGGTCGGCAGCTGCTTGGCTGCCTCGTAGAAGCTTTTGTAGTGCTTCACGGAAATGTCGTTCCTGTCGGAATGTCTGCCCTTCATTCGAAGCTCCCTCCGCTAGAACCTTTGGACCGTCGTGTCCTCGCCGGTGATGAAGTTCGCGAGGCGGTTGATTGCCGTCGCGAGCCTTTGGTTTCCTACCATGCGCGAGCTGGTTGAGATTTTCTCGGCGGTCTGCGTGTACTTTTGCGCCGCGGGCGTGGAGGGGACCTCTATGTTGAGGATATTGTCGAACTCGCTCTCGAAGATGGCCGCGAACTGCGACTGGATTGAAAACTCAAACGAGGCAAGGTTGTCCTTCCAGAACGAATAGAACACGAACCATTTTTCCACCTGCTCCTGAAGCTCGTCGTACAGGTGTGTCCTCAGGAAGCGCAATGTCGTGAGGTTGAAGGAGTCCAGCTGGACGGGTGTTAGGATGCGGTCGGCCGCGTAGAGCGCGTTCATCACGAGGTTGTCGTAGGTTGGCGCGGTGTCTATGACTACGCAGTCGTAGGCCGACGCGGTTTCCGAGAGCGTCCTCTTCAGGGCGTGGTAGTCGATGGAGCGAATGTCGAAGAGCCTGAGGCTAGAGGGCACGATGTCCACGTTGTCTATGCGCGACTTTACCGCGCAGCCCTCCACACTCCTCCTGCTCAGCGCCTCCGCCACGTTCTGCGACGGGAACTCGTCCGCGATTCCCGTCGTGTAGTAGATTGTGGACGAGTTGTTCGTGTCCATGTCGAAGAACAGGACCTTCTTGCCGCGCGCCGCGAGGTTGTTCGCCAGCAGCACGGCGACGGTCGATTTTCCAACCCCGCCTTTCATGCTTGAAAATGTTATTACCATAATGCTTCCTTCCGGAATCCGCAGCGCGTGCCTGCCTGCCCAAGACGGCCTTTCAAAATGTAGCAACGTTGCTACATTTTTTTACTGCGGCTTCCGGCAATAAAAATAAAAAAGGCTGCGAGAAGAATGGGATTTCTCTCACAACCTTTTTTCAGTCGCAAAAAGCGGCCGTGCCTGTCCCCATTCTCCACACGCATGGTCGCTCTGTATTGTGTCGCAAGGGCGAATTTTTTCCCCTCACAACTATGGGGCGAATTTTATCATTTAGATTTGATAATTCACTCGAAAAAACTTGACAAGCAAAAAAGCAAATTGTAAAATAGCGTAGGGAATTTTTTATGCCGCTTTTGGAAGTCACGAACCTTTGCAAATCCTATCCTCAATTCAAATTGGACGGCGTGAGTTTTTCCTTGGAAAAAGGAAAGATAATGGGCTTCATCGGCAGAAACGGCGCCGGCAAATCCACGACTATAAAATCCATGCTAAGGCTCGTTCATCCTGAAAGCGGAAAAGTCGTCATAAATGACTTCGACATTTCCCAAAACGAAGACGCGGTGAAAAATTCGATCGGCTACATAACTGGAGCGGAATGTTTTTACGAGCTGAAAAAAATTTCGGCTATCACGAAAGTCACAAAAAACTTTTTCGCAAGTTGGAGCGACTCGACATATTCTTCGCTGATAAAAAAATTCGATTTGGACGAAAGCAAGCGCATAAAAGACTTGTCGGCGGGAATGAAAATAAAATATCAGATCGCGCTTGCGATGAGCCATGACGCGAGGCTTTTGATTCTCGACGAGCCGACATCTTCGCTTGATCCGATTTCGCGCGATGAACTTACGACTCTGTTCAAAGAATATGTTTGTGGCGGCGAGCGCGGCATTTTCTTTTCCACGCATATCACGAACGATTTGGAAAAATGCGCCGACTCGATAACCTACATAAGAAACGGAACAATCATCGAAAGTTGCGCACTTGAGCGTTTCCGAGAAAAATATTCTAACATCGGAATCTCCTCGCCCACTCTAGACGACATAATCGTGCATTTGGAGAAAAAATGAAAAATATAAAACATCTTCTTCAAAAAGAAATTTACCTTTGCCTTTCGCCAATAAATTATATTTTCTTGAGCTTTGCAAGCATGATGTGCGTTCCGAACTATCCGCGATACATTCCTTTTTTCTACATTACGCTGAACATTTTTTTTGTCTTCAACAACGCACAAATAAACAACGACATCCTTTATTCGCAGATTCTCCCCATAGCGAAAAAAGACATCGTAAAGGCACGATGCCTGCTTGTGATTTTCGTGGAAATTTTGGAATTCGCAATCAGCATTCCGTTCGCGATAATAGGCGCGAAAGTCGTTGCGATGCCGAACGCCGCCGGCATAAACGCGAACTTCGCGTTTTACGGCATGGCAATGATTCCGCTGACACTTTGGCACATCATATTTTTCAGCGCGTTTTACAAAAAAGCCGAACGACCAGGCATTCCTTATTTGTTGGCGAGCATAGTTTTTTTCGCGGCGTACATTGTTTTGGACACGATAATTTTGCTCGGCAGAAATTTTCAAGTGCCGCTCATTATGAAACTTGATTCGTTTGACGTAAAAAATTTTCCTTTGCAAATACCAATTCTCTTCGCAGGAATTTTGATTTACATTTTAGGCTGGATTTTCACTTACAAAATTTCCGCAAAAAGATTTGAAAAAGTGGACTTGTAATTCATATGCTTAGACTAAACGACTGAAATCGCTCCGCTGATTTTAATACGAGTTTCGCTTCGCAAAACTCGCTTATTTATCGTCGTTTCTCGCTTTGCTGCGAAACGACTTTTTCGGCAATTCCCGAATTTGACAATTCGCTCATTGCCGAAAATTAAGGAACGGCGGCATTCAATTTTTTTTCGCCAAAATGCTGAAGGCGAGTGAGCACCGTGCAGAACGCAAGATAAATCAGCGCGACTTCTATATAAAGTGCGAGCGGTTCGTAAGTGCGCGCGACGATTCTTTGCGTGGCCATAAACATTTCGGCGACAGTAATGTTCGCAGCGAGCGACGTCTCTTTTACCATCGCAATCAGCGAATTGGAAAGCGGGGGGAACGCGGTACGGAACGCTTGCGGCAAGACTATGTGCCAAATTATCTGCGGATAACTCATACCGACGCAATAGCCCGCCTCGATTTGTCCGGGGCTGACGCTTTCAAAAGCGGCACGCATAGTTTCAGCGGAATACGCGCCTTCATTGAACGCGAAAACAAAAATCGCCGCAGGAATCGGCTCAATCATAATTCCAAGATTCGGCAAGCCATAAAACACAACGTAAAGCTGTACCAAAATAGGCGTGCCGCGAGTGACCCAAATATAAAACCGCGAAACTGTTTTGAGAATTTTTACATTTGCAAATTGAACGAGCGCGACCAAAATTCCTATTACGAGCGAAAGCGAAAACGAAACGATTGTGAGAGGAATCGTAATTTTTATTCCAGGAACAAGGATTTTAAAAAACGAGTCAGTGACGATGTTCCAAAGTCGTTCATTCATAGATGAAATATATCAAATTTTCAAAGAATGTGCAAACGCTTTCTTCAAAAATCGCCTTTACAAAATTTCCATGTTACAATTGAATTTATTTGCAAAGACGAATCTTGTAATTATTGTTAAATTTGTCGGCAACATTTTTGACGCTCAATTTAAAAGTTGTAAAAAAATTCTGCGTTTCTGCCGATAGAGTAATTATGAAAAAATCTATTATTTTTTTAATGACATTTTTTCTTGCGATGAATTCGTTCGCGCAGGAAAACGAACGCCTCAATCGGCCGCTTTATTCTTTGCCGAAAATCGTGGAGGGGCAGAATTCCGAAGCGCAAGTCGCGGCGAGAAATTCCACGAAAAAATCTCGCGGCAATTCAAAGTCGGATTTGCCGAATTTGAACGAAAGAAAAAAAACTGTTTCACTTGAAACTGCGAACACTTTGCTCGCCACGGAAAAAGGGCTTTTCAAAATTTCGCACAATGGAAGTAAAATCGCGCTTTGGGATAAAGGCGAAGTCAGGCAAATTCTTCCTATAAAAAATTTCTCGAATAACACGCTAAATCCCAATTTTGAAAATTCTTCGCAAAATTTTTATTTCATAACAGACAAAGGAATTT
Organism: uncultured Treponema sp.; assembly: GCA_910584475.1. Lineage (GTDB taxonomy): Bacteria > Spirochaetota > Spirochaetia > Treponematales > Treponemataceae > Treponema_D. Next base: position 50,468 of record CAJUBD010000016.1, on the reverse strand, counting down.
TGTTTTCGCAGGACTTGGAAAATTTCGAGACACGGAATTCCGGCTTGCCGACTTTCGTCATGAAAAAATTTGACGGCGAAAACACGACTTACGAAACTCACGTTCAAGATTTGAAGGATTTGGCGTACAATCCGCTAAATCCTTTGGAAATGGTTTGCGCTACGAAGGAACGAGTTTTCCTTTCGCGCGACGGCGGACTTTCTTGGAAAAATATCGGCTCGGCAAGTTTGCGCACGAACGGAATCAAGTCGGTGGCAATTGCTTCTATGAAAACTGGTTCGGGCGAAAATGTCCGCAACGAAACGATCGTATTCGAGGCGCATTCGATCTTGGGACTTTATTATTATCGCGCGGACGCGGCGAAACCCAGTTGGCTTGAAGCGCGTGAAGGACTTGCTTCGAGCGATCCGAGCAACGGCGCGGACGAAGTGGCGGACATTTTGCCAATCGTGGCAAAAGACGAAAATGGATTTTTGCATTGCGAAGTTTATTTGTCGCAAACTTTCCTTCCGCGAATTTATCATTTTGATTTGGCGACGAAAAAATCCGCCTGCGTTTACAAGGGAAACGAGCCTTGCGACACGATTGACGCTCTTTGGCAAACTGGCTCTTCGCTCGCGTTTATGTCGCCCGGAAAAGTCGGCTCATACAATTTGCTTTCGGGCGAAGTTTCAGATTTGAATGACGCGCTTTCCGTATATTTTCCTCAATTCGCTCAAAACGAGTTTTTGGTAAACGCGGCTTGGATTCCCGGTGAAAATTCCGCAGCTAAAAAAATCGGCGGCGACATTTTGCTGAACGAACTTTGGCTTTTGGAAAGCGGAAAAATTCTTTCGCCTTACGCCGCGAAAATCGACGGGCAAAAAAGTCTGTATGTTCCGTGCTATCAGGCGCATTTGCCAGGCGGACCTGAAAAATTCAAAAAAATAATTTTGGACAACAAATTGAATTCGCTCGTCATTGACATGAAAGACGACTATGGACTTTTGCGCTATGATTCTCAAGACGAACTTGTTTTGCAAAAAGGCGTGGTGAGCAAGTACGCGCTCAACTTGGAAAATTTCGTCAAGACTTTCAAAGACGAAAACATTTATCTCATCGCACGAATCGTCGTTTTCAAAGACAGGAATCTTGCGGAATACAATAACGGCGCGTATGCGGTTTGGGACAAGCGCACTGGCCGCGCGTGGCGCGGAATCAAAAATACGGAAACTTTGGAAGACGGAACGACGCAGACAAATTATTATGACGAGGCATGGGTAGATCCGTTTTGTCCCGAAGTGTGGGAATACAATGTCGCGATTGCAAAGGAATTGATCGCGCGCGGCTTCGATGAAATTCAATTCGACTACATTCGTTTTCCGACAGACGGCACGAATTTGTACAACGCTAATTATCGCTGGCAAAGTCACGAAATGGACAAGGAGGGGGCACTGCGAAGTTTCCTTTCTTATGCGCGAGAAAATATTTCCGCGCCGATTGGAATCGACATTTACGGCGCGAACGGATGGTATCGCAGCGGAACGCGCACAGGGCAAGATGTGGAAACGCTCGCTCAATATGTCGATGTGATTTGCCCGATGTTTTATCCGAGCCATTTTGAAAATAAATTCATGAATTACAAGCCTTACGAAGAGCGACCATACAGAATTTATTATTATGGCACTTATCGCAACACGGTCATTGCCCGCGACAAAGTTGTGGTGCGTCCATGGGTGCAAGCGTTTTTCCTGAATGTGCCTTACGATCGCGCATACTATGACAAAGAATATGTTTTGAAAGAAGTATTCGGCGTGCGTGACAGCGTTGACCGAGGCTATATGTTTTGGAACAATGCGGGAAATTATACGAAACTCTCTCCTGACCCGGGCGATACGGAATACACGGGTCCATCCTACGAGGCTGCCAAAAATTTTCGCAAGCCGGCAATCGGACCGAAAACACAACCGCTTTCGTTTTACATCGACGCGGTGCGAGAAAACGCGAGTTTGCCAGACAAAAACAATTTGAGCGTTCTCGATTCTGTTTTGACTCAAGAAGTGCAGACAAGTCCGTTCAATGAATTCGCTTCGCAAACCCGCAAAGTTTTCGACGAATATTTTGGGCAAGCAAACTAACCATGGACACGACTGGTTACGCTCCCGAAGAACCCATCGCCGCAATTGCCACATCTCTCGCGCCAGCGGCATTGGGAATCATTCGCGCTTCTGGCAAAAACACAATTGAACTTGTCTCAAAAATTTTTTCGCGGCCGAACGCGCTCAAATCCGCGCAAGGCAATTCAATCGTATACGGCTGGATTGTAGAGCCAAGCGAAAGTAAAATACCTATACAGGGTATAGGTATAGAAAAAAGTCGACAGAAAAAGATTGATGAAGTTTTGATTTCAGTTTTCCGTGCGCCGAAAAGTTTTACAGGCGAAGAAATGGCAGAAATTTCTTGCCACGGCGGAACTGCAATTATAATAGGAATTTTTGATTTGCTTTTGCGAAACGGATTTCGCAAAGCCGAACGCGGCGAGTTTACTTTTCGCGCTTTCATCAACGGAAAAACGGATTTGACAAAAGCCGAGGCTGTCCGCGAAATCATCGAAAGCCGCACAAATATTTCAAGCCAAAAAGCCGCCGGTCGACTTGCCGGAAATTTGTTCGAAGAAATTTTGCGCATAAAAAAATTGCTTGTGGAAACGCTTGCGGAAATTGAAGTGGGAATCGAATATCCTGAAGATGAAGAAACAATTGCCGATGCATTCGACAAAAAAAAATTGCTCGAAGCGAAACATGCGCTCGAAATCTTAAACGCGAGTTGGCAAAGCGAAAAACTTTTCCAAGAAGGCGCGCGAATCGTCTTGTGCGGAAAAACCAATGCCGGGAAATCCAGTTTGTTCAACGCGCTTTTAAAAGAAGAACGCGCAATCGTAAGCGATGTGGAAGGCACGACGCGCGATTGGATTGAAAGTTGGATCAGCATCGATGGAATTCCCGCGCGACTTTTCGACACGGCGGGCTTGCGCGAAACCAGCGACAAGGTGGAATTGCGCGGTTTGGATGCCACGCGCGAATTGAGCGCGGACGCAGATTTGATTTTGTATCTCGCCGACAATTCGCTCACCGAAGAAAAAATCGACTTTGACTTCATTGGTGCGCGAAACGAAAAAATTATTTTCATTTGGAATAAAATCGACAAGACGAATTCGCAAAAAAGAATTTCGCTTTCAAACGAAGACAAATTGAAAATAAAAAAATTGTGCGGAGAAATTTTTGTCAGCGCGAAAAGCGGCGAAGGCATCAAAGATTTGGTTCAAAAGATAAAATCGGTTTTGCTAGGAGGCGCACAAACTGAGCGAACGCAGGCAGGACTTGGCAGCGCGCGGCAAAAGCATCTCGTGCAAAACGCGCTCGAAAGCGTAAGCCATGCGCTTTTGGTGAGCGAGGATTTTTCACTTGACGCAGTAGTTCAGGACTTGGAAGACGCGCTCGATGCGCTTGGAGAAATCACAGGCGAAGTTACAAGCGATGACATTTTGGAAAATATTTTTGCAAACTTTTGTGTGGGGAAGTAAAACACTTGTCGAAAAGTAAAAATGCAAAATTTTGAAGAGTCCAGGTAATCTACGGCACAAACACCATCCGCATACCGTTGCTGCCTTCCGGCTCTGGCGGGGTTTTGCGGCGATGCCTTGCATAGCACCTGGACTCATCAAAAAGCGCGACTCAATTATTATTTCACAAAAACAATTTTTTGTCTAGAGCGTTTTTGTTTTTTTTGTCTTTACTTCCAAAGCCTGATACATCGCCACCATCAAAATCAGCGCGAACGCGATGAATGCCGGAAAAAGCGCGATGCTGACATGATTTGCGATCAGGCCGAAAAGCGGCGGCATAAAACTCGTTCCAATATACGCGCTTGCCATCTGCACGCCGATTATCGCCTGGGATTTTTCAGCGCCAAAATGCTCTGGCGTAGAATGAATTATGCTCGGATAAATCGGAGCGCACCCAAGCCCAATCAAAATCAATCCAGCAAGAGAAAAAATTTTTCCGAACGGAAGCGCGACGCAAATGACACCCAGCAAAATTATCGCCTGTCCAAGTCGAATCATTTGCGTGTCGTTCAATTTGAAAGTGACGAATCCGCTTATCGCTCGTCCAATGGTAATTCCCAAATAAAAAAGCGAAGCGAATGTCGCCGCCGTTTCAGGTTGAACGTTTTTGCAAATCGTGAGAAAACTTGCCGCCCACAATCCCGAGGTTTGTTCCACCGCCGAATAGCAGAAAAAGCAAACGAAAATTTCTTTCGCGCCTGCAATCTTGAAAATCTCTTTCAAAGAAAGCGACTTGCGTTTTTCTTCTGAATTTGAATTCGCATTTTCTGAATTTTCCCGTGTAGAAACCGTTTTGTTCTTTTTCCAAAGCGGAAGCGAAAAAATCAAAATCGCCGTGAGCACGATTTGAATCATCGAAATGATTCTGTAGCCACTGTTCCAAATTCCGCCGCGCGTCAAAACCACGCCCATTATGTACGGACCGAGCGTCGCGCCCACTCCCCAAAAACAATGCAGCCAACTCATGTGGCGGCTTTTGTAATGAAGCGCGACATAGTTGTTCAATGCCGCGTCAACGCTGCCCGCGCCAAGTCCGTAAGGAATCGCCCAAATGCAAAAGTGCCAAAATTGCGTGGAAATGGAAAATCCGAAAAGCGCGGCCGCCGTCATTCCGACGCTGATTGCGGTAATTTTTCCCGTGCCAAGTTTGATGTTTAGCCTGTCGCTCATCAAACTTGAGATCACCGTCCCAAGCGCGATTATCATAGAAACAATTCCCGCGTAGGAAAGCGGAACATTGATTTCGGTGTGCAATACCGGCCAAACTGCGCCTAAAATCGCATCGGGAAGCCCAAGCGAAATGAACGCGACATAAATTATCGGCAACAAAAACGAAAGCATATTTCCTCCTGTCTTATTGAATCGCATTTGCAATTTCTGTAATATGATTATATAGTCATCAAAGTAGATTTTCTAGTAAAAAATCGCTTTTTTATATGATAAAATAGTCGTCAACGATGATTTTATCATAATGTCGAAATTTTATCATTGTCGGACTTGACCCGACAATCTATTTTTTAAGGAGCGAAGTGTCAAATTGGGTTAGGCGCGAATGCCAGTGAAAGCGAATGTCTTGAGACACGCCGTTTGAGAACCATGACTTATGACCACATCGGGAACCATCTATTTGACGGATGGTTTGATTTGTGCGAGCGAATAATGAATAAAAGAGTTTCGCACAGCAAAACTCAAAGTTAAAATTTACTTGCAGGTTTTCGCAAAAAGCAAGGCGAAAATTCGCAAGTAAACCTTTAGTTTGCGGCACAACGGAAATTTTAAAAGTCCCGCAATTTTCTGCGAGACTTTTCCCAATCTTGGCGAACTATGCCGCCATATAAACATCCAGCCGCTTTCTGCGAACAGGCATTCTCATTCGCTCGATGGCGTGCTTTTCGATTTGACGAATGCGTTCCTTTGTGAGGCTGCACACATCGCCCACTTCTTTGAGCGACATCGGCCTATAGCCGCTAAGCCCGTAGCGCATTCGCAAAACGCGCGCCTCGTTGGGGCGGAGCGTGTCCAAAACGTTGTCGATTTCGCCTTTCATCGAATTGTTCATGGAAGCATCTTCAGGACTTTCATAGCGATCGTCTTCCATAAAATCGCCCACAGTGGAAACTTCGTTTTTGTCGGCACGAACTTTAGCGTCAAGTGAAACCATTTCACGAGAAATGTTCAGCAATTCGCGAACATGCTCTTTGTCCATTCCGAGAGAAGATGCTATGGCGACAATTTTCTGCTCTTCGGATTTTTCGCCGCCGACCATTTTTTTTGTAGCCTGGATTTTCGTCAATTCCGCGACACGGTTCAAAGGCAAACGAATCGCCGAACGCTTTTCGTAAATCGCCTTGAGAATGCTTTGGCGAATCCACCAAACCGCATACGAAATGAAATGGTAGCCTTTCGAAGCGTCGAATTTGTCGATTGCCGTCAAAAGCCCGACGTTTCCTTCGCCAATCAAATCTTCAAAATCAAGTCCCAAATTTTGGTACTTTTTCGCGACATTCACCACAAAGCGCAAATTCGCATTTACGATTCTTTCGCGCGCCGCTTTGTCGCCCGTCTTCGCCCGAATCGCGAGCGCATTTTCCTCGTCGTGATTCAAGAGCGGAATTTTGTTAATCTCATTGAGATACATCGCAAGAACACTTTCGTTCGCTTTCATAACCGTCCTCCTAAAGATGGTTTTGGATATTTTTAAATGAGTATTTTTACTCGTATTCTTTGTAGCAAGTTTCGTGCCAAGAATTCGTTTTTTACAATTTCTTGGCAAATTTAACGAAAATAATATGCGAACGATGCTCTTTTTCCGCAAAAAACCGAATAGAATAACATTATATGATATTTTTTAGAATATATTTCGCATAAATCAAAGATAATTCGCTGAATTTCAAATATTTTCTATGTTTTTCAAATATTTTCAAAAAAGAAAATCGCGCTCATAAAAATTCGCTGACGCATTTTGACGCATTCACAAAATTTTTAAAAAAAAATGTATCATTTTGACGCAATTTCCGTCAAAAACTGAGAAATATGCTTAAAAAGGTGTCCAAAAATTAAGCATCCTCTAAATCTTCAGGTTTCGAGGATGCTTAATTCGCCCGCGTTAGTAACTTGTTGCGGCGCGGACAAGTACAAAATAGATTGTCGGGTCAAGCCCGACAATGACAAACTCTTATTAAAATCAGCGGCGATATTTTGGCCGCCGATTTTAAATGTTCCTTAATTTTCAGCAACGAAGAAAGTCTCATATTGCTATTTAAATTTTTTTCAAACTGTGCTATCTTATAATTATGAAGGTTTCGGAAGATTTTGCTGTGGACGCTTTTTTGCGTTCATGTGACAAACCTTTTACTCTCAAAGATTTTACGCGGCAGATGCGTGAAAATGGATTCAATCTGAATCAGGACGAAAGCGACGCTTACTTGTCGGAAAGTCCTTATGTTTTTCAAGTCGAATCCGGAGAATTTCTCACGCGGGCGGCGGTGTTTACGGGGAAATATTTCAGTTTTACGCTCACTCCAGAAGAAGTCAAGAACAAAATGTTCGTTCCGGGGCATCGCTTTATGCCGTTCGTCGACGAAATGCAAAATCCTGCGGCGTTCACATTCGTGTGCAATGGAGAAAAGCTCAAGACCCGCGTGGGCGAATTTCGCAAAGAAACCGTGCTTGATTTGTATCGGCTTTTTGGCGAGGAATACGAAGTGCAATACATCGCCTCCGATCCCGCGCTGATGGATTTGGATTTGGCGGCCTTGGATTTCGAGCTTCCTTCGCGCGTAAAAATCACTGGATGCGACCTTTCTCATTTTATCGACAACAAGGGTCTTGCCGTGGGCGATCGCATTTTGTGCAAAGTGACAAATTGGGACAAAGGCGTAATCGAAATTCGGCCGATTCATAAGGAACGCGAAAACAATTCTGGCGCGGTTCAGATTGAAGACAGCGACCGCGAGCGGATTCTTTGGTGCGAGGAATTCGAAAAGTCTCTCATCAGAATAATTGAAACAGAAGGTCCATGCGCCACGATTGAAGAACAGCTGGCTTTCACATTCTTTGACAACCTTGAAACTCTATGCACGGAAAATTGCGATTCCGTAGAAAATTTCTTGGCGCATTCCAAAAAAATCGGCTTGGAACTTTTCGGCGTCGAAACCCGGCTTTGGTACAAAAATCAAATCGTTCCGGCAATCGGTCCGTGGAATGGAAGCGAAATGGAAAAAGATCCAGGCGACCTTCAGAATCTTACGTTCAAAATTCCGGAATATATTTTGGACAGTTATCTCAAGGATTTTGAATACAGCAAGGAAAAGGATTTGACAGTTTTGATGAAGCGGATGTTTCCGGCAAATTTCGCGCTGACGAGCGAAGAAAAAAAATATGTTTTCTTGCACATCGCCGAAAGATATGCTATAATAAAAAGACGCTACAATTATTTTGCGGACTATCCTGTTGGCGCGATTCGCAAGCAGGCGCTTTCTCTCTATTCTCGAGTGAGCGCGCTTGTCTACGATGTGGAATCTTCAAGCGCACAGTTCAATCAATTTCCGCAGCAGGAATTGGTGATTCTGTCGCAGCTTTTCACGCATATCAACAGGATTTTGGAATCGATAAATTCGAATCCAGATGCGGCGGTGGAAGACGAGGCGACTCTCGAACTTTCAATCGAGGGAATGGAATGCAATTACGAAGACATCGCTGACGCGATTCGTTATGTGGTGGAAAAACAGCGTCGCAATGATTTTACTGTCGTCTGAATTTACGGGAGATATGGTGAATGTCGCACGAATGGCTCGGCTTTCATCAAATCAAATTTGTCCAGTTGCGTTGCAACTTGCAAAATTTGTCGTATAATTGTGCGTGTTGACAGATTGTTTGACGCGCACTTTAAAAAGCCATTCGCGAAAGTCGCAATCTTTCGTATTGCTAAAAATTTTGCCATTGATTTTTTACAGGAGGTATGATAAAAACGCCACTGAAATAGCACGGCATTTTTATCATGACAAGTTTGCGCTGCAAACTTGCTTATATACTTGTGCGCGTCGCAACAAGTTGCTTACCGCGCACACTAAAAAGCCAATGCGAAAGTCGCAATCTTTCAGATTGCCAACTATTTCGCTCTTGACTTTTTATAGGAGGGGAAAATGAATCTTGCGCAAATGATAAGGCGCGGTGGCGTGATGAATGTTGACGCGAACGATGTTTTTGAAGTGTACGAGCAGATTTGCCCGAAAATGTCTTTGCCCGATTCCGTTACGGCGGCGCAATTGTACGAAGGACTCTGCCGGCGCGAAAAAGTTATGAGCACGGCGGTAGGGCACGGGATCGCACTTCCGCATTGTCGCGATGTGATTCTCAAAGATGACGAAAGCCAGCAGATTACTGTGGTCTATTTGAAAAACCCGATCGATATGAACGCGCCCGACGGAAAAAAAGTTTCGGTGCTTTTCGTGCTTTTGACAAGCAATTCGCAGACGCATTTGCAAGTGCTTTCGAATTTGGCAGGGCTTTTCAAAAATGAAAATTTCGTAAACTTGCTGAAAAACCGCGCCAGCGCGGAAGAGTTGGCGGAAGCGGCAAGAGGCTTGTAAAAACGCTTCGCAAATTGCGCGGCGATATAATAGGAGTTTTTTATGAACGAAAAAGGAATCGCTGCCGCGGCTTTGTCCGTTCGCAGTCTTTCGATGGATGCCATTCAAAAGGCGAATTCTGGACATCCCGGCTTGCCACTCGGCGCGGCGGAACTCGCCGCTGTCCTCTACGGCGAGATTATGAAACACAATCCCGCCAACTCAAAATGGGTGGATCGCGACCGTTTCATTCTTTCTGCGGGGCACGGCTCGATGTGGCTTTATTCGATTTTGCATTTGAGCGGATACAAGGTTTCCTTGAACGACATAAAAAAATTCCGACAAGTCGGCTCGAAATGCCCGGGGCATCCTGAGTACGGACAGACGGACGGCGTGGAGTGCACGTCAGGTCCGCTCGGACAGGGCGTGGCGGAAGCGGTGGGAATGGCGATTGCCGAGACGATGCTTGCCGCGCGATTTAACACGAAAAATCACAAAATCGTTGACCATTACACATATTCGCTTGTGGGCGAAGGTTGTCTCGAAGAAGGAATTTCTTCCGAAGCCTCGAGTCTCGCAGGGCATTTGCAATTGGGAAAACTCATCGTTTTTTATGACCAAAATCAAATCAGCATTGACGGCAGCACGAACATCACTTTTACCGAAAATATCGCCAAGCGTTACGAGGCTTACGGCTGGCAAGTCTTGCGTGGAAGCATGTACGATGTCGCCAAAATCGTCGAACTCGTGAACGAAGCGAAAAAATGCGAGGACAAGCCGACTTTAATCATGCTAAAATCTGTGATTGGAAAAGGTGCGCCAAAGCAAGGAACGGCGGACGTTCATGGTGCGCCGCTTGGCGCGGAAGGAATCGTCGCCGCACGCAAAAAATTGGGAATTCCTGAAGGCGCGGAATTCTATGTCGATCCAGAAGCGCAAAAATATTTTGAATCGAAAAAGGCTTCCTTTGCCGCCGCCGAAGAGAAATGGAACGCCGAGTTCGCCGCGTGGTCGAAAGAAAATCCCGAGCTTCGAAAAATGTGGGACGCTTTCTTTGCCGGAAAGCCCACAGGAAAATCCGTAGCGCCGAAATATAAAATCGGTCAAAGCGACGCCACTCGCAATTCAAGCGGAAAAATGATAAACGTGATGGCGGACAAATATCTGAACTTGGTGGGCGGTTCTGCTGACTTGATGGGACCGAACAAGACGCAAGTGAAAAACGACGACGGCACTTACAGCGCACAAAACCGAAAAGGACGCACGATTGAATTCGGCATCCGCGAATTCGCGATGTCTGCGATTTGTGCCGGAATAAATTTGCACGGCGGGCTTCGTCCGTTCTGCGCGACGTTCTTGATTTTCAGCGACTATCTTCGTGCCAATTTGCGTGTCCAGGCTTTGATGGGATTGAACACGATTTATGTTTTGACGCACGATTCAATTTATGTTGGCGAAGACGGACCGACTCACCAGCCGATTGAAACGCTCGCCGCGCTTCGCGCGATTCCCGGCGTTCATGTCTTGCGCCCGGGTGATTCGGAGGAAACTTGCCTTGCTTGGGAAATGGCGATGGCTTCAAAAAAGAATCCGACTTGCCTTGCGCTCAGCCGCCAAAACCTCGCCGTATATGAAAAGTCCGACAAAAATTGGAAGGCGAGCGCGAAAAAGTTTGGCGCATACATTGTTCAGGAAGGCGGCGACAAGCCCGACATCACGATTCTTGCGACAGGAAGCGAAGTGAATATGGCTCTTGCCGCTGCGAAGCTCGTTCCGAACAAAAAAATCCGAGTCGTTTCCGTTTTTGACAAGACGATTTTCGATTCCCAAAAGGCTGAGGAGAAGAAAAAGATTTTGGGCGGAGCCGCTCGCGTGATGGTAGCGGAAGCCGGAGTGAGCATGGGCTGGGAAGGATACGCCTCTTGCGGCGACCTTTTCACGATAAACCGATTCGGAGAATCCGGCCCTGCGAACAAAGTGGCGGAACATTTGGGATTCACCGCGGAAAAATTGGCGGAAGCGATAAAACGCAACGGCTGATTCGCGCCGTCAGTTTTATCACGAGTTTTTTTTAAGCAAAAAGCTCGTGCGTTTACAATCGTTTCTCGATTCATCGCGAAACGCCTTTTCCGGCGATTTCCAAATCTGAAAATTTAGAAATTGCCGGAAATCAACATACCTCGACACAGAGCGTCGGGGTATGAAGCCCTCTGCACAAATCAAGGAAATTAAAAGTAATTTCGTGAAATTTTTGCAACGAAGGGCGTCGCGTTTGTACGCGCTTGACAAATGGAGGTTGAAATGACGGCTTATTCTTTTGACAAAAAAAGCCTTTTTAAAGATGGTCGGCGGTGGTTTCCGATTATGGGCGAAATCCATTATTCTCGTTGTCCCGAATCAATGTGGCGCGATTCGCTTCTAAAAATGAAGGAAGGCGGCGTGGACATTGTAAGTTCGTATGTGATTTGGATTCACCACGAAGAAATCGAAAATCAATTCGATTGGAGCGGCCAGCGCAATTTACGCAAATTCGTGCAAACTGTGGCGGAATGTGGTCTTGTGATGATTTTGCGAATTGGTCCATGGAGCCATGCGGAAGTCAGGCACGGAGGATTTCCAGACTGGCTCGTGGCGAGATTTCCCAATGCGCGAAAGACGAATGATGAAGCGTATTTCGCCGAAGTGGAAAAATTCTACAAGGCGACTTTCGATCAAGTGAAAGATTTGCTTTTGAAAAACGGCGGACCGATTATCGGCGTGCAAATCGAAAACGAGTACGGACATTGCGGCGGCCTCAAAGGCGAGGCGGGCGAAAAGCACATGCGGCATTTGCAAGAGATGGCGCGCGAAATTGGATTTGACGTTCCGCTTTATACGGCGACTGGATGGGGCGGCGCGGTGACGGCTGGAATGCTTCCCGTGATGGGCGGCTATTGCGAAGCGCCGTGGGATCCGCGCACCACCGAAATCGAGCCGAGCGGAAATTATGTTTTCACTTATGAGCGCAACGATCACGCTATTGGCTGCGACTTTGGAATTGGCGAGGGCATCACTTTTGATATGGAAAAATTTCCGTATCTCACTGCCGAACTTGGCGGCGGACTTCAAATAACGCAAAAGCGTCGTCCAGTTTCTCATCCCAAAGACATCGGCGCGATGAGCCTTGCAAAAATTGGAAGCGGTTGCACTTTGCTCGGTTACTATATGTATCACGGCGGACAAAATCCCGAGGGCAAACTGACCACGCTTGAAGAGAATGTCGCGACCGGCTCGCTAAACGATATGAGCGTAAAAAATTACGATTTCCGTGCGCCGCTCGGGGAATACGGTTTCCCGAACGGCACTTACGATGAGATAAGACTTCTTTCGCTTTTCGTGCACGATTTTGGCGAAAAACTTGCCGCAAGCAAAACTGAAATTCCGAATGAGAATCCGACCGTGCCTAAAAACAATTCGGATTTGCGAACGAGCGTTCGCCGAGACGAAAAAGAAAATTGCGGATTTATTTTTGTGAACAATTTTCAGCGCAGGCAAAAAATGTCGGCGCACAATCGCGTGTCGCTTTCTGCGGGCAGCGTGAATTTTCCGAAAGTGGACATTGCGGACGGCGACTTTTTCTTTTTGCCGTTCAATATGAAAATCGGAAACGGTATTTTGAAAACCTCGCTTGCCACGCCCCTTTGCCGTCTGGACAATGAGCGCGAGTCGTTCGTGTTTTATTCCGCCGCCACGCCTAGCGATTCGTGCGCGGAAAAAAAATCCAGCGTTGTTTCAGCGAAGGATGCGAATCCGAAATTGTACCAATTTGTCGGCGCGTTGCCTGACTGCGACATCGTTACCCTTTCCCGCGCTGACGCATTGAAAGCACACAAAGTTTTCATTCGCGGAAAGCAACATTTGCTCGTCACTGAAAGCGTTTTCTTTCAAGACAATTCCTGCGAAAAAAGTCGGCTTGTATTTGAGAGCGATGGAAGCGTTTCTTTCAAATGTTTTCCTGCCCTTGAAAAAATGCCCGAAGGATTTTCATGTGAAAAATGCGACGACGGATTTTTCGTTTACGAATGCGCTTTGGAAAAAATTCCTTGCCCCGAAATTTCGTTTGAAAAAATCAGCGATGATGAAAATTGCGCAAAATATAAAATTTGCATTGGCGAATGGAACGAGCCTTGCGATGTCCTTGTGGATTTTGATTACGACGGAAATTGTGCGCGCCTTTTTGAAAACGATGTTTTGCTTGACGATGAAATTTACCACGGCAAAGGCTATCCGTGGCAAATCGCCCTTGAGCGTTATGGCAAAAACGCGCACGAGTTCATATTGGAAATAGACGCGCTGAAAAAAGGCTCGGACATTTTTATCGAAGAATGGCCGGATTTTGGCGAAGATGATTCGCTTAAAATTTTGCATGGCGTGAAAGCGCGCGCGCTTAAGAAAACTTTCATAGATTTGTAGTTTGTGAAAAAGCCGCGCGATGCGTGTCATTCTTTGGCGATGAGTGAATCTTCAGATTCAATTGGGGGGGGGTGAAAATGCGATTTCACACAAGGCGAGAAATCGCAATAAGCTAGTTTTTGGTAAGGTGCTCACCGACAAAACTTGAAGTTAAAATTGTCACGATATTTCTGACGTCGATTTTAAATATTGACAACAACCTTGACATTACTTTAAATATATTTGGATGACAAAAATAAAAATTTCTATTATAGTAAAAGAACATTTATGCAAAATCAAATTATGTCAAATTTGTTTTCACACGGCGTGACAGATTTTGTCGGCGCACAACCCGAAACGGTTTTAAAAAACGTTTTCGGTTACTTGAAATTCCGCGCTGGACAAAAAGAAATCATTCAAAATATTTTGTCAGGGCGCGACACTTTCGCAGTCATGCCGACTGGCGGCGGAAAATCTTTGTGCTACCAAATTCCAGCGCTGATTTTTCCGGGTGTTACTATTGTAGTTTCGCCGCTCATAGCGTTGATGCAAGACCAAGTGGGCGCGCTAAAAGAAGCTGGCGTGAACGCAGTGTTTTTGAATTCCACGCTAGAATACGATGATTACATTCAAACCGTAAAATCCATAAAATCAGGCGAAGCGAAATTGATTTACGTTTCGCCTGAAGGTTTGGCGACTGAGCGAGTGAAAAATATTTTCCGCGAATCGAATCTCAAAGTGAGCTGCATCACTATTGACGAAGCGCATTGCATAAGTGAGTGGGGACACGACTTCCGCCCGGACTATCTGGAAATCACCTCGTTTAGAAAGGAATTTCCAAACGCGCCTTGCCTTGCGCTGACGGCGACCGCCACAAAGCAAGTGCAGCAGGATGTGCTCAAAAATCTTGACTTGAAAAACGCGAGCGTCTTGGTTTCAAGTTTCAACAGAAAAAATATTTTTCTCCAAGTTCAGCCGCGAAACGACGGTATAAGGCAAATCACTTCGTTCATAGAAAGTCACAAGGACGAAAGCGGAATAATTTATTGTCTTTCGCGAAAAGAAGTCGATTCACTTGCAGAAGAATTGCAGGCGCAACATTTTTCCGCGCTCCCTTACCACGCCGGTTTGAGCGATGAAGTGCGCGGTGAAAATCAAAGAAAATTCATCCGCGATCAAGTAGATATAATGGTAGCCACTGTCGCATTTGGAATGGGAATCAACAAGCCTAACGTTCGTTATGTAATTCATTTTGCGCTGCCAAAATCCATCGAACAATATTATCAGGAAATCGGACGCGCGGGAAGGGATGGCTTGCCTAGCAACGCGCTTCTTTTATACAATGCGGGCGACGCTCATCGAGTACGTTATTTTTTCCGCGAAAAAGATGAAGACGAATCTTTCAAAAGCGAAAGGCTTTTGCAGGCAATGCTCGACTTTGCCAACGCGCGAAAATGCCGTCGCCAAGTTTTGCTGAATTATTTTGGAGAAAAATACGAACCAAAATCTTACGATGAAAATTCCGCCAATTCCGAAGCGCAATGTTGCTGCGATATTTGTGAAGGCGGGGGAATAAAAAATCAGGATGTAACAGTTCCCGTACAAAAATTTTTGTCGTGCGTCTATCGCGTGCGCGAACGTTTCGGCGCGGCGCATATCATAGACATTTTACTTGGCTCGCGAAATCAAAAAGTCACGAAAAACAATCACAATTTTTTGAGCACTTGGGGAATTGGCACGGAACTTTCCAAACAGGCATGGTTTGAACTTGTGGACGCAATGGAAAATGCCGGCATCATAAAACGCACAGGCGATTACAATGTAATTACTGTAACTTCGCTCGGAAAAGAAATTCTTTCAAACCGCGACAAAGTTGAACTTCCAGTTCGCATTGATTTCGCATCGCAGAAAAAAGCGCAGCTCGCGTTTCCAAAAAAGCAAGCCATTTTGCACAAGCGTGCAGAAATTTCCGACACGCTTCAAAGCGACTCGCAAACTCAAAACTTGGCGGCGCGACTGAAATTGTGGCGCAAAAAAATCGCAGAAGAAAACAACATTCCGCCCTACTATATTTTCAGCGACAAAACTTTGATGGAACTCGCGAACAAAAAGCCCGCGACGCGTTCCGCGCTCTATACAATCCATGGAATCGGCGACATCAAAGCGGAAAAATTTGGCGATGCGATTCTCGAAGTAATTCGCGGAATGTAAGGTGGGAGGGGCGAAATTTTGAGCGATTTTAAATTCCTTGACATTTCGCAGAATATCTTTTTGCGTAATATGAAGCGCAGTTTTGTTTGATTATTTATCCAACTTTCCGAAGTCGCGCACGCCGCCCTTACTATGTGCAAAGTATATCGGTGTTAAAGAAATCGGCAATGGACGCATCACCTTGCGAAAATAAAAAGTAACGCGTCAATCGCCATTGAATGTTCCAAATCATATTTCCTTTTCCAATAAATTAGCGCTACCGACAATCAGACAAATTCATGTTCATAGAATTTGCACTGACATACAAGCGTTCTTTCAAGTTTGCAGGTCATCACTTTTTTTATTTGTGCTAGTCTATGTCAAATTACTTTATAAATGATATGTTCGCGTGGAATATTTTTTGGCGACCGTAAAAGCCATTATCCTTAAACTTTAATTTATCCGAAAATATTAAAAATTAGGAGGAACAAATGGTATATGGTTACATTAGGGTAAGCACGGGAAGACAAACTGTGCAAAATCAGAAAATCGAAATCCAGCGCTTTTGCAAGACACGAAGATTTCACAAAGTGCATTGGATTTCGGAAACGATTTCCGGAACGAAGTCGCCTGACAAACGCAAGCTGGGCGCACTGCTAAACACTGTCAGCGAAAACGACATAATTGTCTGCACAGAAATCTCAAGGCTCGGCCGCTCGATGATGATGATTTTCGACGTGCTCAACAAACTTATGACAATCGGCGTAAAAGTTTACACGATAAAAGAAAACTATGAACTCGGTGACAACATACAGTCGCAGGTGCTAGCCTTCGCGTTCGGACTTTCGGCGCAAATCGAGCGCGACCTGATAAGCGAGCGCACGAAGATGGGGTTGATTCGCGTTCGCAAAGAAGGAAAAATCGTCGGTCGCCCAAAAGGGCAAAAAGCGAAGAAATACAAACTCACAGGAAAAGGCGCATACATAAAACGCGAGCGTGAAAAAGGCAGAGACAAGACATCGCTCGCGCTAGAACTTGGAGTGAGCTGGCCGACAATTCAAGCGTTTATGAAAATGAAAGGCATCGTATAATTTCTAAGGAAGCGGCGCGAGCAAATCCAAAAGATCTTTAAAATTTTCAATTTTGGCATCATAGGTTTGCGCTCTTCCAAAACCGTAACTCGCCCAAATGAATTTTATTCCAGCTTCTTCGCAAGCTACACGATCGCCTTCAGTATCGCCGACATAGACAGGTTTTTTGAGGTGATTTCGCTCGCACAAAAGACGCAGGTTTTCCGCCTTGTATTTTTTCGTATCGCCGTAACATTCGTGGTCGCGAATAAAATTCGCGATTCCAATTTTTCGCATCGTAAGTTCTATGTATCCGCTTTGGCAATTTGAAACTATGTAAATATTGAAATGCTCGCTCAATTTTTTTATCGTGGAAGCGACATTCGGAAATTCTATTTTCCTTTCGTTTTCATTGAGCGCGATTTGCTCTTGCTCGCAACATTCGTCCATCAATTTTGTTTTTTGCGCTTTGGTCAAATTCGGCCAAAGGTTGTCGGCGATTTTGTCCATAGGTTTTCCGAATTCGCCTTTGAGATTTTCCGCGTTCACTTTTTTAGCCGGCAAATCCAATTTTTCAATCGCATCGTTCCACGCCTGCGCCACGACGCTCGTCGTGTCCCAAAGCGTTCCGTCAATGTCCAAAATTATGGCGTCGGTCTCGATTTTCATTCGACAATAATAGCAAAAAAATTTATGCAAGTCAAGACAAAAAATTTTTCTCACAGTTGAAATTGCATTGAATTTCTGCTTGTTTTTTTTGCGAAAAAAATCGCGCGACAAGTTTTGAGTTTGTGTAACAAACTCGGCATCCAAAGTGCCTTCTCATTTCATCGCAAACTTGTGTTTTTAAATAGCAAACAAATTGAAAATTTCCTGTGGCGCTCAATTTATAATAAACCTGATAAATTTCATTTTCCGAAAATTTTCGAAATCAAATCTTTTATGTTCGCCACGAGAATCGCGTCTTCGCATTTTTCGGGAACAAGAATTTTTTCAAAGCCCAAACTTTTCGCGGTTTTCACGCGCTGCTTTACGCGTGGAACTGGACGAATTTCTCCTGCAAGGCTCAATTCGCCCACCAACGCCGTTCCGTCTTGCAAAGCGATGTCCGTTCGCGCAGAATAAAGCGCGGCCGCCAATGCCGCGTCGATTGCGCTTTCACCGAGCCGCACTCCGCCGGCAACGTTCACATAAATGTCCTGGTCGCTGAAACGCAGACCGGCGCGCTTTTCCAAAACTGCGGCAATTCTAGCCACTCGCGCGCTGTCAATTTTTTCGGAATAAACGCGGCTCAAACTCGCTTTTGCAGGAACTGTCAAAGCCTGTATTTCCACGAGAAAAACCCGGCTTCCTTCAAAAACTGCGGCGCATGCGATTCCGGCGGGCTGCGAGCCTTCGCGCCGCGTGATAAACATCGCGCTTGGATCTGCCACGCCTTTTAGTCCGGTTTGGCTCATTTCAAAAATGCCGAGTTCATCCACAGATCCAAATCGGTTTTTCAACGCGCGCAGAAAACGCACTTCGTCATTGTTGTGCTCGAAAGAAATCACCGTGTCAACCATGTGCTCCAAAGCTTTCGGACCTGCGATGCTCCCTTCTTTCGTAACATGCGCTGTCATCACCAAAAACGAGTCGCGTTCTTTTACCCAGCCGATTAACTCATTTCCGCAATATTTGAGTTGATTCACTGTCACCGGAATGATTCCCCCTTCCACAGAATAAACAGTCTGAATTGAATCGATTACCGCGAAAATCGGATTGAGTTTGTCGAGAGCGTCAAGAATATCTTCTAGTCGCATCGTGCAAAGAATTTCGATTTTGGAACAATCCAAACCGAGTCGGTCGGCACGGCTTTTTATCTGCGACGCGCTTTCCTCACCACTGACGTAAAGTATTGCGCCGCCCGCGCTTTTTGAAACGCTTGCCGCCGCTTGCAGTAAAAGCGTGGATTTTCCGATGCCAGGTTCGCCGCCAAGCAAAACTGCGCTGCGTTTCATCGCGCCGCCGCCTAAAACTCTGTCGAATTCCGCGATGCCAGTTTGGATTCTCTCGCCTTCTTGCGCTTGCACCGAGCTCAGTGGAATTGGGCGGACTTTTTGAGCCGCGCCATTTTTTTGCGTCGCGAAAGTCGCATTCGGATCTTCGATGAATTCGCGCATCGTGTTCCAACCGCCGCATTCTGGACAACGCCCCAACCATTTTGGCTGCGAATATCCGCATTCCGAGCATTTGAAAATTGTCATTCCTTTTTTTGCCATATTTTCCTGCTATTTTTTTCTTAAATTTTCAGCAATCTAAAATTTGCGATTTCACATTGCCAAAAAATTTCACTTTAATTCACATATTATATACGAATTTTTGTAAAAAAATCAGCGCAATTTCAAAAAAAACGAAAAATAATGAAATTTTTCAAATTTCTCTTGACTGTTTTAAAAAGTTGATGTATACTGAATTTAAGCTTGTAAATAAGCTGATAAACTCTCTCCGATGTCCAGCTAGACTGGACGGCAGGGCTTCTTGGCAGTGTAACTGTTGGGAAGCCCTGTTTCATTAAGAAATTAAATTCTTAGGCTACTCAAAAACATGATTTCGCAATGAAATAGGAAAGCACAATAAACAAGCGAGTTTTCGGTAAGGTGCTCCGCACCGACAAAACTCGAATTTAAAATCGGTGGCAATGTCTTTGACATCAATTCCAACCGCTTGATTCGTGCGGAGGGGTTCATGCCTTGATGCACTGCATCGAAGTGTGTTGATTTTTTTAATTCACAATTTCTCCTTTAAAAGTATTTCCATCTAATTTGAGCAACTTTACTTTCGCGAAATTTCCAACTAAAGTTTTCGGCGCGGAAAATGCCACCCTTTCATCGCGTTCCGTCTTTCCCAAAATTTCGTTCGGATTGTCGCGGCTCGTCTTTTCGGCGAGAACAGCTACAGTTTGTCCGACGCGCTCGCCCAATTTTTGCGCCGTGATTTCTAATTGCAAGTCGATGATTTTCTGCAGACGCGATTTTTTTTCTTCGAGCGGAATCTGCCCCTCCCATTCGGCGGCGGGCGTTCCTTCGCGCGGATTATAATAGTACATAAAAGCATTGTCGTAGCGCACTTCGCGCATCAGCGAAACGGCTTCCAAAAAATCTTCTTCGCTTTCGTCGGGAAAACCAAGCATAATGTCCGTGGTGAGCGCGATGTCTGGAATGCGCGCGCGAATTTTTTTCACAAGATCCAAATAATCTTCGCGCGAATATCGGCGATTCATTTTTCGCAAGATTTTTGTCGAACCATGTTGCACTGGAAGATGAATGAATTTACAAACGCGCTTCTCGCTCGCAATCACTTCGATCAATTCATCGGAAAAATCTTTTGGATGACTCGACTCGAAACGAATCCATTTTATCGGCGAATTCATTTTTTCCAAATGGCGCGAAATTATTTTCAAAAGCGCAGGAAAATTGATTTTGCCCAAATCGGAATCTTCGCAAAAATATGAATTCACATTTTGTCCCAAAAGCGTGATTTCCTTTACGCCGTATTTTGAAAGCACGTCAAGTTCTTGTAAAATCGAATTCACATCGCGCGAAATTTCTCGCCCGCGAACATAAGGCACGATGCAGTAAGTGCAAAAATTGTTGCAGCCGTGCATGATCGGCACAAACGAACTGAACGCGCCTTGCTCCAAAGAAACGGCGGCGAATTCGTATTTGGCAGAATCGTCCAATTCAAAGGCGGGGGTACTGGAGGGGGTGGCGCTATGATTCTCCCTTGCGGAATCTTCCACGGCGGAAATGATTTTTCCAAAATCTTTTTTGGCGAAAGTGCCCACGACATAATCTACACAAGGCCAATCTTTTTTCAGCGAATGCAAAAGCCGTTCTGCCATGCAACCCATCACCACAAGCGTGAGAGGCTTCGCGCCGTCCTTTACGAATTCTGCGGCGATTTCAAGCGATTTGTTTTTTGCCCCAGGAGTTCTAGCACGAACTGCTTTCAGCCCTGTAAAAAATCCGAGCCTTCCAAAAATACGCTGTTCAGCAGTAGCACGAACGGAGCAAGTGTTTATTACCACGATGTCGGATTTTTGGACGTTATCCGCTTTTTGCCAGCCACGCGCCAAAAAGAGTTGTTCCACAGCCGCGCTTTCGGCGATGTTCATTTGACAGCCATAAGTTTCAAAAAAATAAGTCATAGGAATTCCTTTTTTTAATTTTGGAAGACGAATATTTTAGTTGTAATTTTTATTATTACAACTTGTTTTTTTAAATCATATCGTTCGTGGCAACAATGCGTGAGGGATGAGGAGGGCGCGAAGCGTTCCGAAGCGCAGCGAAGGAATGGAGCGAAAGCGGAACCCATAGCAGCCCGACCCGCGCTCGCGCAGGGCACGCCCAAAAATACTCGCGTATTACTCACTACTTATTACTTTATCAACTGTTCGGCCGCTTGCAAAGTGTTCGCCATTAGCATGGCGATTGTCATCGGACCTACGCCGCCCGGCACTGGGGTGATTACGCTTGCCTTTTCTTTTACCGCATCAAAATCCACGTCGCCCACCAAACGAAATCCGTTTTTTTTCGATGCGTCCGGGATTCGGTTTACGCCGACATCAATCACGCATGCGCCGTCTTTCACCATTTCCGCGGTTACAGTTTTCGGGCGGCCGGCAGCCGCAATGATGATGTCCGCCTCGCAGGTAATCGCCGCCAAATTCCGAGTGCCAGTATGACAAAGTGTAACGGTGGAATTGTATTCGCGGCGCGAAAGCAACACCGCCACTGGTTTTCCCACGATGTTCGAGCGACCGATTACAACGACACGCGCACCATTCGTTTCCACGCCGGCACGTTCAAGTAAAACCAAAATTCCATGTGGCGTGCAAGGCAAAAACGATTTTTTTCCGATGAGCAGATTTCCCATGTTCACAGGATGAAATCCGTCCACATCTTTTTTGGGATTTATGGCGAGCAAAATTTTTTCTTCGTCAATTTGCGGGGGGAGCGGAAGTTGAACTAAAATTCCGTGAACGGAATTGTCGCCGTTCAATTTGGAAATCAACTCCAAAAGTTCACCCTCGCTCATGTCTTGCGGCAGACGCATGGAAACATCCTTCATTCCGCATTCCGCCAACGCCTTTTGCTTGCCAGTAACATAAGAAACACTCGCAGGATTTTCGCCCACCAAAATTACCGCCAAGCACGGCTCGATTCCTTTTTGTTTGAGCGCGGCGACTTTTTCCGAAACCTCGCGCCGAATGTCCGCCGCCAAAGTCTTTCCGTCAATGATCTTGCAATCCATATTTTCTCCAAAAAATCTATTCATCTGCAAAGATGACATTGCACGACAAAGTGCATTTTCTATCTCACCGCAATTCCTCGCATTTCTTCCACGCTCGCATAGCCTTTGCGTTTCATAAATTCTTCCACGCCTTTAATGATTTCTTTCATCGCGAACGGATTTGCGAAAGTCGCCGTGCCCACTTGAATTGCGCTCGCTCCCGCCATGATGAATTCCACCGCGTCGCGCCAAGTGGCGATTCCGCCGATGCCGATTATCGGAACGCGCTTTTCTTGCGGCAATTTATTCATTTCCAAAAAAACTTCATATACCAAACGCAGAGCGATCGGACGTACGGCAGGTCCGCCGAAGCCCGCCTTGATTTTTTCAAAAACAGGACGAGCCTTTTCAATGTCGATCGCCACGCCTTGAAACGAATTGCACAAGCTTATCGCGTCCGCGCCAGATGAAACGCACGACATCGCCACGGCGGCAACGTCGCTCGCCTGTGGTGTGAGTTTTACAATGAGCGGCTTTGAAACGATTTCGCGAATTTTTCTCGTGATGCCGCCTGCATCCTCGCAAGTCATTCCAAGTGCAGCCCCTCCCTTTGAAACGTTCGGGCAGGAAATGTTCAGTTCAATCGCATCGGCATCGGTCTGTTCCAAAAGCCATGCCCCTTCCTCGTAACTTTCCACAGTTGAGCCGGAAAGATTCGCGATTATCGAAGTGCCGATTTTTTTCATCGCGGGAAATTCGTTGTGAATGAAATGCGGAATGCCGGGATTTTGTAAGCCAATCGAATTCATCAAGCCCGAAGGCGTTTCCCAAAGGCGCGTTCCGCCATTTCCTTCGCGCACTTCGAGCGTGAGTCCTTTGCTTGCGATTGCGCCGAGCGACGAAACGTCAAAAATATTTTTATATTCCTCGCCAAATCCGAAAGTGCCGGAAGAGGCAATCACGGGATTTTTCAAAAACAATTTTTTTTGTTCGTCGCGTCTAGAATGAATTACAACCGAAAGATCAACTTTTTCCAAAGGCGGATTCTTTTGCATCGATTTTTGTTCGCCAAAAATAATTTCGCTCGCGTCAAAAACAGGGCCGTCCTTGCAACATCGTTTCAATCCGCTTTTCGTTTGAATCGTGCAGCCAAGGCACGCGCCCATTCCGCAAGCCATTTTTGATTCAAGCGAAAGAAAACATTTGACACCCGCTTCCGTGCAGATTTTTTGAATATATCGCAACATAGGTTCAGGACCGCAAGCATAGACGACAGAATATTTTTTTACGGTTTCCAATGTCAAAGCCGCGCTTATCATTCCGCGAATTCCGCAAGAGCCGTCGTCAGTCGTGATGAAAAGATTTTCAGGCGAAACATTTTCGATGCCGTAAGAGCCGCTTTTGAAGCTCGCGTAAAAGTCGTAGGATTTCGGCGGCAAGTTTTTTGCGAAGCCTGCCACAGGCGCAATTCCAATTCCGCCGCCAGCGATGCAAACTTTTTCGCTTTTCTCTGGCAAAGGAAAAACATTTCCGCACGGACCGAGCATTTCAAGTGCATCGCTTTTTTTCAAGTCGCACAATTCGCTTGTGCCCTGCCCTTTTTTCAAAATCAAAAACTCAACTTGGATATACCCCATAGGGGTATTTGGTATCACATCAAAAACGCTGATTGGACGCGCGAGCAAAACTTGCGAATGCTTTGCTCGAAGCATAAAAAATTGTCCGGGCGAAGGAATGGATTTTTCAGAGGCGGCAAATCGAACCGTAAGCGAAAAGACGCTTCCTTTTGGAAACGCACTTTCCAAGCAAAAACAATTTTCCACTTGCGCCTCGCAAAAAACTGGAACTGTCTCTTTTGAACAATTTGAAAATCCGTTCATACTCATACAAACCTCGTCAAATCTTTTTTGCTTGCGATTGCGGCACGCGCCGCGCTTTCCGCAATGTCTTCCATTGTGAGCGAATTGCTCGCCAACTTTTCTGCGAGCGCAGAATCCTTTTTATACGCGCACAAAATTCCTCGGCTTGAATTCACTACGCCACCCGCTTCTTGCAAAAGCGTCGCGCAGATTTCAGCGTCGCCGCCTTGCGCTCCATAACCCGGAATCAAAAAGAAAATCTTCGGATAGGCTTTGCGCAAAAATTCCGCGTCGTCTTTGTGAGTGCAGCCCACAACCGCGCCCACGCACGAGCAAGTCTGTTCTGGAAAATCAGATTCCGTTTTTTGCAAAATGCGATTGAGTTCCGCGCCCACGCAATCAAGGACGCGCCCTCCTTGCGCCAAATCTTTTTGCTCGATGTCGACGGCTCCTGGATTTGAAGTCCGCAACAAAACGAAAACGCCTTTTTTCTGCGACACGCACATTTGCGTAAAAGGTTCGAGCGTGTCAAATCCCATGTAGGGATTCACGGTGATGATGTCGGTTTCAAAGTCGCCCGAAAAATGAGCGCGCGCATAAGCCTGCGCGCTCGCCGCGATGTCCCCCCGCTTCACATCGCTGATTGCGACAAAGCCCGCCTCGCGCACCGCCCGCAAAGTTTGCGCGAAAGAGTCCATTCCTTGCAAGCCCATCGCCTCGTAATACGCCGCCTGAATCTTAAAGCAGCACGCGCTTCCATCGCGAACGACTCGTTCAATGATAGCCTTGTTGTAGGCAAGAACCGCCGCCGCAGGCGATGGGAATTCTTTCAAAATATTTTGCGGAATGTAAGAAGGGTCGGTGTCAAGTCCGACACACAGCGGCCCGAAACGCCGCGTCGCCTCCTGCAAGATTTGCATTTTGTGTTTCATATTTTTATTTTAGCAAAAAAATTGGAAATGATAAAGAGGGAGACGGCGGGCAGAATTATTTTTATGCTATTGCAGTATATGAAGGGCATTTATTTATAGAAAAATAATTCTTTGTCTGTTTCTATCTGACTTGTTGTAACAGAACTTTCTTTTTTTACAAAAGCATAGAATCTGTCAATTTTTCTATTTTATAATAATGAGATATTTCCTCACTCAGTGTTATGGACAAAGTGTTATTAGATTCGACATAACTCCGAAGTCCTTTTGTACTAATCCAGCCGCTTGTCGGTCCATTAGACGTTACCAGAGAATTTGAATAGTGATAATGCCAACAAATTCTATCTGTTTGAAAATTAAGATATCTGCCCGTTTTTGACTCGTACGCTTGAGGCACATATCGATGCTTTGCGTCAAGATAGGTTGATTATTTTTCGCCTTTGCGTTATCATTTTTCTATGGAAACACGAAACATTTTTGACAATATTTCTTGTCTGGATCATCGCTATTCGATTTCTGAAAAATCAGTTTTTGAAAATCTTTCAAAATACATTTCGGAATCCGCTTCGGTTTTGTCTTGCGCCCGCGCTGAGGCGGCGTTGGTAAAAGCGCATTTGAGCGTCCGTGGAATCCTTACCGCTGAATTGGAAAAGGCTTTGGACGAAGCGGCCGCAAACATCGACCCCGAAGAAGTCTACGCGGAGGAAGAAAGAACCCAGCACAATATCCGCGCTTTGGTGAATGTCTTTAAAGAGAAAGTTCCAGAGGAAATTGCGCCGCTCGTTCATTTGGGCGCGACCAGCGTCGACATTTTGGACACGGCTTTGAGCATGCGCGTGCGTGACACAGTTCAAAATGTAGTTTTGCCAGAATTGAAAGGCTTGGAAAAGGCTTTGTGCGAAATCGCCGAACGCGAATGCGAAACTCCGCAAGTGGGTCGCACTCACGGTCAGCATGCAGTTCCTATTACGTTCGGTTGGAGCGTGGCGGAATTCGTTTCGAGGCTTGGGAAATCAATTCTGCGAATCGAAGATTTGAGCAAGCAATTAAAAGGAAAATTGGCGGGACCTGTGGGCGCGTACAATGGGCCTTCGATGATTGTAAAAGATCCCGAGGATTTGGAGAAGCGATATTTGGAATATGTCGGACTTGAGCCGAGCGAATATTCCAACCAACTTGTAGAGCCAGAATATCTTTTGCGGCTTTTGCTTGAATGCAATGTGGCGTTTGGAATCATTGCGAACTTGGCGGACGACTTGCGCAATTTGCAGCGCAGTGAAATCGGCGAAGTTTTCGAATATTTTTCTTCCACGCAAGTCGGCTCTTCGACGATGCCGCAAAAACGAAATCCGTGGAACAGCGAGCATGTGAAATCCTTGTGGAAGGCGTTCGCTCCGCGCGTAGTCACTTTTTTCATGGATCAAATTTCTGAGCATCAGCGCGACTTGACGAATTCCGCGAGCCAAAGATTCATTTCGGACTATCTTGCGGGATTTACGATGGCAATCGCCCGAATGAAAAAAGTCGTGAGCGGCTTGCAGGCCGACCGCGAAAATATGGCGCGCAATTTGGAAAACGCTGGCGGAAAAGTTCGGGGCGGAGTCCTTGCCGAAGCCGCATACATTTTGCTTGCCGAAAGCGGAGTGAGCGACGCGCACGAAGTGATTCGAAAGATTACACTTGAAGCCGAAGAGACTAACGCGCAATTTTTCGACGTTCTCAAAAATCACGCCGATTCTTACGAAAGAATTCAAGCGCAATTGGAAAAACTCGGAAAGGACGCGGATTTGTTTTTCGCAAAGCCTGAAAACTATCGCGGATTGGCGGCGGAAAAGTCAAGGCGGCTCGCAAAGAAGTATAAGGAATTGGCTGGCGAATTATGAAAATGGAGGGTACGGGTAATATAATCAAATTGGTAACTTGCTAAAGTAGACAAATCTTTCATTTTACAGATTGAAGCAGGGAATGCTGCGAAAGGAGAAATATATGAATTTGTTAAAACATGGCGATACCATTGGGATTATATCACCAAGTTGGGTAGCAAATCAAAATGATTATGAAAAGTACGCAAAAGGCATTGAAAGATTGGGATTTCAAGTCAAATTCGGCAAAAATATTTATAAAGACACTTATAAATATACTGCAAGTGTAGCAGAGCGTGTTGATGATTTGAACGAGATGATATATGACGAAAATGTAAGGATGGTATTCTTTGGTGGGGGGGGGTATGGAAGTGTAGATTTACTTCCGTATATTGATTATGATAGAATAAAAGAAACTCCGAAACTTTTTTTGAGTTATAGTGATGGAACATCCATACTTAATGCTATATACGCTAATACAGGCATAACGACATACTATGGGCAGACTCCAGGATTATTTGATAATATCAACGAATACGACAGAAAACAATTTTTTTCGCATTTGGTAGATGGAACTGTAACAGATTATATTAGTAATAGTGATTGGTATACTATAACAGAGGGATGGTGCGAAGGAAGCCTTGTTGGCGGATATTTACTCAATTTTGTTTTGACTTTAGGGAGCAGATTCTTTCCTTATCAAACAGACAGAAATTATATATTGTTTATTGAAGAATCGGATAAATTTCAAACCGTTCAAGATGTCAGCATGTTTTTAACTTGTATAGGACAAAGCCGGTTGATGGAACAAGTAACAGGTTTGTTGTTTGGACATTATTCAGATGATATTTCGCCAATGTTGTTTGAAGTACTGGAGCGGTTCGGTAAAAAATACAGCATTCCTGTGGCTTATTGTGACGATTTCGGTCATGGCTCCAATCATGCGATTTTTCCTATCGGCAGAGGAGCGGTTTTAGACACAAAAAATAAAACACTATTATTTCAATAGAGCATAATTTGCATGCGAATAGAATGTTTTCCTGATTTTCTTCGATGATATTTTATGCCTCTATCCTCCGAAAGAGGCTTTTACTGCGTAACGTTTCAAAAATAGGTTGCCAATTTATGAGGATTTGTCATAATAAATGCGTGACAACATTTTGGCGACAGAAAAGTACAAAGGACTTTGACTATGCATGGAAAACAGTTATAATTAAGAAGCTTAAAGGAGGTATTTGTGCGCGTCGCAAAAAGTTGCTTGACGCGCACGCTAAAAAGTCAAGAGCGATTTTGAAAAATAGCCCTTGACTTTTTATGGGAGATAAATTTATGGCAAGAGTATTGAAAAACAAGGAATTGGTAAACACAAGATTGGCAACCAATTACGGCGGTTGGATGTATTGCGATAAGTGCAATGAAAATATAGGCTATTTGTGTTATTCAACCTATGATAAATTGGAATTAAAGTATCAATGCAGTTGCGGCAGTCAAGGCAGCGCCCTGTTGGATTTTGAAGACAGCAATGAAGGTCAGACCTGCGATGATGAATTGGTTGTCATAAAAAACAGATATTGCTGTGCGCACGATAATGAGCCGCTGATTACAATATTGGATAAAAAATTAACGGATTATGAAATGAAAATAACATGCAAAGCGTGCGGAAGTATTTACAGCTCAGGCAAAAAAAGTTAAACAGAGTTTTTGAAAAATGCAGATAAAGGATTCGAGCTTAGAGGAATTGTGGGAATTGTTCCCCATTACACTTGTCAATAATGTATGGATTGGTGGCGGAGCTATCATCATGCAGGGAGTTATTATTGAAGATAATGTTGTAATCGGTGCAGGAAGTATTGTGACGAAAGATATTCCAAGCAATATGATAGCATATGGAAACCCTTGTCGAATCATGCGAGAGAATAATTAAATTTTAAATTTGGGGGCTTATGAAAATCAAAATTAGAAAAATGTTAGAATCTGATATAATTGAATTTCCTATTGAGTTTGAAAAACAAGGCTGGCATAAATCTGTAGAACTATATCAGATGTATTATGATGAGCAGAAAAATGATACAGGAAAATTGTTTGTGGCTGAAGTTGACGGAAATGCAGCGGGATACGCTACGCTTCTTTCTCATGATATATCAGGACCGTTCAAGGATAAAAGCATTCCTGTAATTGTGGATTTCAATGTACTGGAAAAATATCAGAGAAATGGCATTGGAACTGCAATCATGGACGCTATTGAAAATTATGTCAGGGAATATTCACCTACAATTTGTCTTGGAGTGGGGCTTCACTATGGCTATGGTGCTGCGCAAAGGATGTATGTTAAGCGTGGATATGTTCCCGACGGCAGCGGAGTATGGTTTAATGGCAAACGCATGGAACAGTATGAGCCTTGCGTGAACGATGATGAACTTATACTTTATTTTTCTAAACAACTTATTTAGTAGCTTCCAGTTTGAAGGGAGAAAAACACAATGAGCAAATATAGCTCTTTATGGGAATATGTACAGAGCAACGGAAGTCAATCTTTCCGTCTGACATTTGAAGAAATTCAGAATATTGCAGGGATACCGATAGATCACTCTTTTCTAAAATACAAAAAGGAACTTACGGAATATGGCTATCAAGTCGGAAAAATATCTATGAAAGAACAAATTGTTGTTTTTAATAAGATAGATTGATAGATTTGTTTTTTTTATGTGCGGCAGAAAGGGTATTTATGAGTGAAAGACCAATTTTAGATAGAAATTTAGACAGCAAGACATTTCGTGATTTCTATTATTTGAAAGAGGAATTAGTAAATTTTTGCAGAGAAAATGATATTCCTGCTTCGGGTGGAAAAGTAGAAATAACAGACAGAATTGCATATTTTCTTGATACAGGCAAAATATTGTCTGCTCAAACGGAAAGAAAAAGAACAACGACAATATCTGTCATTAGCGAAGATACAAAAATTGAAGCGAATTTTGTCTGTTCAGAAAAGCATAGAGCATTTTTCAGAGAACACATTGGAAGCGGTTTTTCATTCAATGTAGTTTTTCAAAAATGGCTAAAAAGCAATACAGGGAAAACTTATAAAGAAGCGATTGCTGCTTATTATCAGATTCTTGAGGATAAGAAAAAAGGAAAAACAAAAATTGACAAACAGTTCGAGTACAATACTTATATTCGAGACTTTTTTGCAGACAATAAAGGAAAATCTTTAGAAGAAGCAATTAAGTGTTGGAAATATAAAAAATCATTACAAGGACATAATCGCTACGAGAAATCAGATTTGATGGAACTGCGTTGAACATAATCACCCGATTCATCTATGCATACGCTGAATGGAGGCAACAACGCGTCAGGCAAATTTTTAAAAAATGGCGCAACCTTTAGTCGGCATTCATCATCTTAAAACGACATTTTTGAATTCGTATTCGACTTTTTTGAAATACAAATTCTTGAAAGGATGAATATCCATCGCGTTCGCAATCCAGCCGCCCACAGTTTGCAAGTCGATTATGCTGCATGTGACGGGATGGCTTATAGGAATAACTTCGCCGCTTGAAAGAAGAATGTCTTCCGCCCTTGATAAAAACGCGTTGTGCTCGCGTGAGTCGTTTGTGAACGCCGCCTTGTCGAGCAACGCGTCGAATTCGTCATCGTGCCATTTTGAATCGTTCATCGAGGAATCGCCTCGAAACAATTCCAAGAACGCAAGCGGATCTGCGAAGTCTCCAATCCAGGTGTACAGGAACAAGTCAGCTTTTGTCGAGGCAATCGAAGTCAAATAAGTTTGCATCGGAATCTTCAGCGTCTTCAATTCAATTCCGATTTCCGCAAGGGAGGGGCGTAAAATTTCCGCGCGGTTTATCATATATTCATTGTCGGGAATCGCAAAAATCAGTTCCAGCGTTTTATCGGAAATTCCATTTTTTTTCTTTGCGCTTTCAATCATCAATTTCGCTTCATCGATGTCGGTATAGTCTAGACCTTCTGGGCTTGTGTAACCCGCCGAAGGACAGACCAAAGTTTTAGCAGGGAACATGCTTTCGCCCCGCAACTGATTCCACGGAATCGCGGTAAGCACGGCATTGCGAAATTCCGAGTTGCTCCAAATTGGCGAAACATTTTTGAAGAATAAATATTCCGTCCCGAATTCTGCCGAAAGTTGAATCGCGTTTTTGTCGAGAATCTTTTTCATTTCGGCAGGACCATTTATCAAATCCGCCGCGCCGATGTTGAACGCGTGAGTCTGCGCTTCGGTGTCGTCGGTGAAATTCACGGTGATTTGTGGAATGTGAACTTGCTCGGCGTTCCAATAATTCGGATTTTTTTTGAGAACCAATTTGAACGGCGTAACGCTTTCTATGTAATACGCTCCGCTCGCGCTTGAATCTTGCGGTACGGCGGAAAAAGCGTGATGGCACAAAATTTTATTTAAATGGCTCGTCGGCTTCACAAGTTCCACGCTGAGCTTGTTTCCCAAAACATTTATCGCCACATCGCTTCTTTTTCCTTTTCCAAGTCGGAAATCACGCGCGCCTTTTATCACGTCCAAAAGCGAAGAATAGTACGCGCTTTTGTTCGCAATCAAATCAAGCCACGAATCTTTTATTGTCTGCGCGTCGATGATTTTGCCGCTCGAAGTTTTCGCGCCTTCACGAATCGTAAAAGTCCATCGAAGCTTGTCGCGCGAGATTCTGTATTCCTGCGCGAGCGCGTTGTCAGGCTCGAGCGTGGCGGCATTGTAAGAAAAAAGTCCTTCGTAAACGCCGTTTAAAATTTGCGCTTCAAAAACATACGCGCTCGTGTGCGGATCGAGATTCAAATTCGTAAGAGAATGATACATCACGAATTCGCGCTGAAGTCCAGAATCGATTTCGTTTTCTTCGAAAACTTTTTCGCCCTGAAATTGTGCGAAAATATTTTGCGCCAAAAATGAGAAAAATAAAAATGCGAAAGTCGCTTTGAAAAATTTATTCCGAGATTCCAAGTTTTTTCATTTGCTCCTGTTCTTCGATGTTTGCCATATAGTCGGCTATGTATTGATTTGTATTTATCGTGCAGTTTTTGAGGGTCGTCAATTCCATTGAAAGTCCGCGAATCTTCAAGCGAATTTCTGGCACTGTAGAATTTTTAAAATAAGTGTCCAAAGCTTTCAATGTCACCGAGATATTTTGAATGTCTGAAATTTGTTTATTCAAAAATTCCAAAGCCTTTGTCGGTTCCGCTCCAAGAAATTTTTTATAGCCGGGACTGCCTTTCGTCGCAAAAGCGTTATAAAAGTTCACGCGCTTTTTGATGTCAGCGCAGAAAGGATAAAAGTCGACTTTTCTTTTCTTTTGTGCGTTCGTTCCCATTTCGATTATCAATACTTCATAAACAATCGGCTTCTCCTCAATGTTGAATGCTTTTCTTAATGCCGCGAATAATTTTGCAAGACCTTTGTTTGAGGCTTCCTTTATCAATTTATTGTTTTCATTCAATTTTGAGTAAATCGTTTCCAGCGGAGTGGCAAACGAGCACAAAGATTGAACGGCAGTCATAAGGATTTCCCTCGTGTCAACGGTCCTTGTTTTTTTCTTTGCCTGTTGCTCTTGTTGCACTTCAAGTTTTTTTAAAAGCGCGGCACGCAGTTTTTCTTTTTCCGCGTCCTGATCTTCTTTTATGATTTCTTCGACGAGCTGCGTGTAAAAAGGTTCTTTTCCGAAAACCGCCGGAAAAGTGCGTTTGATTTGCGCCATTTCTTCGTTTGGAGAATTGAACGCTTTGTCTTCGTCAAATTTCGGATGCATGAAAACATCTTTTCTGATTTTATATTTGTAATATTCTTTTTCAAAATCCGCCAAGTCCTTGAACAGTGCCGTCAAGTCCGCCGTGCATCTTTTGCATTTTGAGAGAATGTCGCCGAGCGTGCTTATCGTAAGCGCGTCCATGCTGTTGCGCATTTCAGAGACTATGCCTGCGAGTCCGCGCGTGTTCGGTTGCGGACTGTTTTCTGAAAGATTTGCCCATTGAAAGGAATTGTTGAAGTCGATGAATTTTTTTATGTTGGAAATGGTAAGACTGTCGACCGAGAATTTATAGTAAGTGCAAAGCCAATCTAGCATAGTTTCATAGTCTGAAAGGCGCAGTCCGATTATCGTGCTTCTCTCAGGCTCCGCAAATTGATCGTTGTTTATTTGTTGCAGTCCTGAAAATTCTTTGTCGAGCCTATAAGGATCTTCCTTGATGACGGATTTTTTTATCATCAAATCATAGAGGTTTTTTGTGCAAGTATGAAGCAAGCGGTATGCCTCGAGAATTTTCGGCATGACGATTTCATCGTACCATTGCGCTTTCGCCGTAACTGCTTCAATTACCTTCGGTGAAAAATCATTGGAATTTCCCATATTTCAATTATCGGAGAAGTCTAAAGAAAATTTTAGTGATTTTTATTGTCCGATAATTAAATAAACGAGTTTGCGCCAGCAAAACTCGAGTTAAAAATTGCCGCGACATTTCAGCAGCAATTTTTATTGCTTTGCAGACAGGATTTATAAAACTGAATTTTCGGCATATTCTTTCATCCAATTTTTTATCGGCGCATTCCATTCGTCGGAATTTTTTCCTTCTTCGTAAAAACGCGTGAAAAGGTTTTTCATATAGTTCACGATTTCTTCGCGTGCGTCTTGCGGAATGTCGCGGCGGGTGACGAACATATCGCTCAAAAATTTTTGCGCATCGCTTTCGGAAAAAATCTTCGGCACAATCCTCGTCATCATATAAAGCGCGGCGGGAATGCAGTTTACGCTGTGCTGCTTTACATACAAAACTGTTTCGGCGATTTTAATCGCGCCTTCGTAAATTTCGCGCGTCCACAATTCGCGCTGCTCGGCAGAAAAATTTTCCTTTTGCAAAACGTCGCGGAAAAAAGCGTAGCACAAACTAACGATTGCAATGTGTAAGGACGGAACGCACATATAGTGCGGATCGAGCGCGCGCAGGATTACAAAATAAGTTCGCTTTTTGTAAAGCGGACGCCTCGTCGTAGTCATGCAGAATCTGTAGATTTGCGCTGCGCTTTTGTAAGACTTTTTCAGCAGCGAAAAAAATTCCGCCAAATAGGGCGCGGCATTTTTCGACCTGAGAATTTTTATCAGCATCGCCAGCGGCCTGATCCAAAAATTCACGAATCCCAAATAATCATTCAAATGCTGCGGGGCAAACGGAATTTTTTTGTCAAGCGGCGTTTCCACGTTCAAAATAGGAATGCGCACAAGTTTGAATTTTCGCAAAAACTGAAGCCCGAAAAAATCCGCCGTCACTGTATGAATGTATGCGACTGTATGCGGAAGAATTTTCGGATTTGTAAGTCCTGCAATCCAAGTGGGAAGCGGAGAGAAATTTCTTATCGGTCTTATTTCAAATTTTTGCGCCGCCTTTGCTTTATTAAATTTTTTCATTGGTTGCTCGCCTTTATGATGTCATTCAAATTTGCCACGATTGATTTCGCAGTTTCGCTTTTGTTCATCGTATAAATGTGAATTCCGCGAATTCCGTTTGAAATCAGATCAATGATTTGATCGGTGGCATAGGCGATTCCGGCCTGCCGCAACGCTTCGGGCGAAGAGCCGAATCTGTCGCAAATTGCCAAAAGTTTTTTTGGAATGTAAGCGTTGGAAAGCCGAATCATTTTCGGAATTTGCGCGACGCTCGTAATCGGCATTATTCCCGCAAAAACCGGCAGATGAATTCCCGAAGATTCGAGGCGATACAAAAAACTGTAGAGCATGTCATTGTCAAAAAACATTTGCGTGGTCAAAAAATCTACGCCCGCTTCCGCTTTGAACTTGAGCCGCTCGATGTCGTCAATTCTGTTGGCGGATTCAATATGCCCTTCTGGATAGCACGCGCCGCCGACGCAAAATCCTTTTTGCTTAAGGAGAGGAACAAGATCGGAAGCATGCTTGTAGCCGCCTTGCGTCGCCTGCTCGAAAGTCATGCCATTTGGAATGTCGCCGCGCAATGCCAAAATATTTTCCACGCCAGCTTCCTGCATTTTTTGCAATGTCGCTTCCAGGCTTTCTTTTGTCGCGTTGATGCAAGTGAGGTGAGTGAGCGCGCTGACATTTTGCTTTTGAATCAATTTTGAAATCTCGATAGTATTGCTTTGGGTCGTGCCGCCCGCGCCACAAGTGACGCTAATCCAGTCGGGCGAAAGTTCGGCGAGCGAACGTGCAGTTTGCGCGACAGAATCAAAATTGCCCTGCTGCTTCGGCGGAAAAACTTCAAACGAAAAAGTGAGCTTTTTTGATTTTAAGATTTCGTTGATTTTCATCGTTTTAATTATAAAGATTTTCAAAAAAAAATCAATCAAAAGTTCTTCTCGATTTGCGCAATTCTGCGAGTTTTACGAAGTAAGACTTGGTAAGAAATGCGGAGCATTGCGACTTGAGCCTGTCGTAACCGTGCGTTTTGAATTTTTTGCAAGCGAAATTTATGACTAGGCATTTTCCTGCCGAATCGCTTCCAAGTGCGCAAGTCGATTTTTGTCCAAAACGACATTGAGATTTTTTTCGTGCGTCGGAATCACCAAACCTTTTGGACCATTTTTAGCGCGCCGCAAATATTTCACTTCGGTGTAATATAAATCCGCCTTGCCCGCCGCGCGCGCTTTGGAAAAATGAATAGCAAGGTTTCCAGCATCCAATAAAATGTCGAGCGGAATGGTTTTTCCCGCACGATATTTTATAAACACATACCCCCCTGGGGTATCACGCGTATGAAGCCACATATCGTTTCCGCGAACATGATGGCGCAAAAGCTCGTCGTTTTCATTGGCATCGCGCCCCACCAAAATATACCAGCCGTTCACAGTGTAGTCAAGTCCGGGATGAGATTTTTTTTGCCTTTGCTTTGGCGTAGTGTCTTGGCGCAAAAGCTGTTCGATTCGCATCGGATTTTTTTCTGCCAAAATTTCTTGATATGTTTTTTCAAGCGACGCGATTTTTTTCTTCGCAAGTTCGATTTCAGTTTGAAGCGATTCAGTTCCGCTCAATTCCTTTTTGTAAAGCGCGTAATAATCCGCGGCGTTTTCCTGCGCAGATTTTTTCGGATCAATTTTTATACGCGCGATTCCGCCGTTTTCATAATCTTCGCATTCCAAAAAATCTTGCGAATTCAAATTGCCGAGCAAATGCGCGTTCGTCAAAATCAAATCACCCAAATGTTTTTTTTGCGCCGCATTGGAAAAATCCGCGCGCTTTTTTTCCAAACGTTCGAGAGCGGCGCTTTGACGAGAATGATGCGCTTCGTACCATTTTTTCGCCTTTTCCAAAAGTGCTTCGCGTGAAAGGCTTGTCGCATGCTCGGCGTACCAAATGTCGATTTTTTGATTGAAAGAAATTTGTGCGAGGTCGAGATTTTTTTCGGTAAAATATTTTTCCAATTCTGAAAAATTCCGAATCGGAAATTTTTCCAAAATCAAATCGATTTGCAAATCTTTTTTTTGTTCGGGCAAAGAAAATTTTCCGCCTGAAATTTCGTTTTTCTGCGGACGGCGAAACATCGTGTCCAAAATATTTTCGTTTTCGTCACACAAAATCACATTTGAGTTCGCGCTCCACAAACGAATGTACATCGTGTATTTTTCGTCGGAATGCGCCAAATCCATTTTTATGATTCTGTCAAAATTGATTTGCTCGCACGAAAGAATTTTCGCGCCTTTGATTTTCGATTTTAAAAATTCCATAAATCGCAAGGGCTTTTTGTTTTTCGGAATTTTTCGTCGAGTTTCGTTTATGCGGCACACGCCATTCGCAGTGCAAACCATGACAGTTTTCGCCGCGCCGCTTTTGTAAGTGTAAAACGCAATCGTGTCGAAGCCCGGCTGGATGATGTCCTGAATAAATGCGCCCGACAAATCTAGTTCGTTTAAAATCAAATTTATTTCATTGCAATTTAAAGACATGAAATTATTGTAGCGAAAAAATTCATTTGGCGCAACAAAAAATTACAATTCTGGCACGACGGCAAAAAAATCAATGAAGCCGCCCGGCAGGC
Source organism: uncultured Treponema sp. (assembly GCA_910584475.1). Classification (GTDB taxonomy): domain Bacteria; phylum Spirochaetota; class Spirochaetia; order Treponematales; family Treponemataceae; genus Treponema_D. Next base: position 13,647 of record CAJUBD010000016.1, on the reverse strand, counting down.
TTTGCAGAGAATGTCCGCAACCTTTTGGACAATAATGGCAGTCGTCTGCGTTTAAGATTTCTTCGCCGTTATTGCAAACAAATTTCCGCATAAAACTCGTATTAAATTAAGCGGCGATATTTTAGCCGCTTAATTTAAACGTTCCTTGAGTTCATCAGGGCGGAGATGTCGAAAGAAAAAAATCGGCATCTTCAGAAGCCTTGCAGTAGAAACCGCCTATCAAAATGTATTGTGCGCCGAACCTTTGCTACGATGAAAATACGGAGTTTTTTGAATTGACCTCGCAGAATCATGAAGTATCCATTAGAAATAAATATCTTATGTCACTATATGTAGCAATGCCAATTATGAAGGGATCTGAAAGCGATTTTGAAGATGGCATAGAGAACTTCCGCTTTTTTCCAATTTTTCACCTTGTCCAAAAATCCGCTTTACTCTATAATGTAAGTGTAAAAAATTTGCAAATTTATAAAAAATCGCGCGAGGAGGCGTTATGAAAATTTCCGATGACATTATTTATTGCGGAGTGAATGACAAAAAAATCGATTTGTTTGAAGGGCAGTTTCCGGTTCCCGATGGAATGTCCTACAATTCTTATTTGATTCGCGACGAAAAAATCGCCGTGCTTGACAGCGTGGACAAAGATTTTGGCGATGAATGGCTTGAAAAAATCGAAGCGGCGGCGGGCGGTGCGAGCGTGGATTTTCTTGTCGTCCATCACATGGAAAGCGACCACAGCGCGAACATTTTGAATTTTGCGAAAAAATATCCGAATGCGAAAATCGTCGCTTCGCAAATGGCTTTTAGAATTATGAAGAATTTTTTTGAAACGGATTTTGCCGAACGTCGAATTGTTGTGAAAGAAGGCGATTCGCTTGATTTGGGAAAGCACAAATTGAATTTCATCGCCGCGCCAAATGTGCATTGGCCGGAAGTGATTTTCAGTTATGAGCCGAATGAAAAAATTCTTTTTTCCGCCGACGCTTTTGGAAAATTCGGCGCGATTGACGAAGGAAATCCGCTCGATGATTGGGCGTGCGAGGCTCGGCGTTATTATTTTGGAATTGTCGGGAAATTTGGCGCGAATGTTCAGGCGGCTTTGAAAAAAGTTTCCGCGCTTGAAATAAACAAAATCTGTCCTTTGCACGGTCCGGTTTTGCGCGAAAATCTTTGTGAATATATTTCGCTTTATGAAACTTGGTCGAAATACGAAGCCGAAAGCGAAGGCGTGACCGTGGCTTATGCTTCAATTTATGGGCACACAAAAGCCGCCGTGGAAAAATTCGCCGAAAAGCTGCGGGCGGCCGGCTGCCCGAAAGTCGCCGTTTCGGATGTCGCGCGCGACGATGTTTTTGAAGTTATCGAAGACGCGTTCCGCTACGGAAAATTGGTTTTGGCAGCCCCCACTTACAATTGCGGAGTTTTTCCTGCGATGAAAAATTTCATCGATGCTTTGACGGAACGGAATTTCCAAAACCGAAAAATCGGCTTCATCGAAAACGGCTCTTGGGCGCCGCAAGCTGCGAAAGCGATGTGCGCGCAGTTTGGAAATTGCAAGAACCTTGAATTCTGCGAGAATGTCGTTTCCATAAAAGGCGAAATGAAATCTTGCGACGAAGAAAAAATGGACGCGCTCGTAAAAGAATTGCTTCCTTAAATAGCGAGTTTCTGAAAGAAACTCGTATTAAAATAGTCGGCAATATTTTTGACGACTATTTTTAATGTCTAGATTTAGTTGAATACAATTTAATTTTATGCAATTTTTTTTCAAAAATCTATTGATTTAAAACCAAAATGGGTTTATACTTTAAGTAAGGAACAAACGGAATGTTTCCATATATTTGGAATGCCGATTGTTCGTAACCCAAAATAAATGTATGTTTAGAATTGTCGCAAAAATGCGCTGATTCTAACGCGAGTTTTTGATGTCGTTTTTCATTTCATTGCGAAACGACTTTTTATGGAGGTATTTATGGCTCTAAGAGAAGAGTGGACTGGCTTTAAGGCTGGTCGTCTTTGGCAGGACGAAATCAACGTCCGCGAATTCATTCAGATGAACTACACGCCTTACGAGGGTGATGCGGCATTTTTGGCAGGCCCTACAAAGGCTACCGAAAAACTGTTCGATGAATTGCAGAAATTGCAAAAGGCCGAACACAACAAGGTTGTGGAAGTGACCGAAACCAAAAAGAACAAGAAAACTGGTGAGGTTACCACAGTCACTGTAAAACGTTCGGGCGTTTTGGAGCTGGATACGGATGTCGTTACTGGACTCACTTCGCATCCGGCGGGCTATATTTGCCCCGAAGGCAAGGATTTGGAAAAAGTCGTCGGTCTCCAGACAGACAAGCCTTTGAAACGCGCTTTTATGCCTTATGGCGGAATCAAAATGGCGGAGCAGTCCTGCGCGATGTACGGCTACAAGCCCAACGAAGAATTGCACAAGATTTTCACTGAATATCACAAGACTCACAATGACGCGGTTTTTGATGTGTACACGCCCGAAATCCGCAAGGCGCGCAGTGCGCACATTCTCACTGGTTTGCCGGACACTTATGGACGCGGACGAATCGTCGGCGACTATCGCCGTGTCGCGCTCTACGGAATTGATTTCATTATGGAATCAAAGCAAAAGGATTTGGCGAACTGCGGCGACGGAACTATGTCCGAGGAAATCATCCGCCAGCGCGAGGAAATTGCCGAACAAATCAAGGCTCTCAAAGGAATCAAGGCGATGGCCGCGATTTACGGCTATGACATTTCAAAGCCCGCCCGCAACGCCCGCGAAGCGTTCCAGTGGCTCTACTTCGGCTACTTGGCGGCGATCAAAACGCAAAACGGCGCGGCGATGTCAGTCGGACGCATTTCAACTTTCCTTGACATCTACATTGAACGCGACATCAAGAACGGCACTTTGACAGAGGAAGAGGCGCAGGAACTTGTAGACCACATCGTAATGAAATTCCGAATGGTGCGCTTCGCTCGAATCGAATCTTACAACCAGCTTTTCTCTGGCGACCCGATTTGGGCTACGCTCGAAGTGGCGGGTCTCGGCGTGGATGGACGCAGTTTGGTCACGAAAAACGATTTCCGCTTCTTGCACACTTTGGAAAATATGGGACCAAGCCCCGAGCCGAATATCACGGTTTGCTATTCAAAGCGTCTGCCGGAAAATTTCCGCCGATATGCCGCGAAAATTTCCATCGACACGTCTTCAATTCAGTACGAAAACGATGACGTTATGCGGCCGATTTGGGGCGACGACTACTCAATCTGCTGCTGCGTTTCGGCGACGGAAACCGGAAAGGAAATGCAGTTCTTCGGAGCGCGCGCGAATTTGGCGAAGGCGCTTTTGTACGCCATCAACGGCGGCAAGGACGAAGGCGCGGGACTTACGCCTTACGTGCAAGTCGGTCCTGAATTGCCGATGATCACTTCGGAATATTTGGATTATGATGAAGTGATGAAAAAATACGATGTCATGCTTGAATGGCTTGCCGGTCTTTATGTCAATTGTCTCAATGCAATTCATTATATGCACGACAAGTATTATTACGAAGCCGCTGAAATGGCGCTCATCGACACGGACGTTCGCCGTTCGTTCGCGACGGGAATCGCGGGATTCAGCCATGTCGTTGACTCGCTTTCCGCAATCAAATATGCGAAAGTCAAAGTCATTCGCGACGAGCAGGGTTTGGCAAAGGATTTCGAAATCCAAGGAGACTTCCCTCGCTATGGCCAGGACGACGACCGCGCGGACGACATCGCAAAATGGCTCTTGAAAGACTTTATGGCGAAAATCAAAAAGCATCCGACATATCGCAACGCCGAGCATTCCACTTCGATTCTTACGATTACGTCGAATGTCGTTTATGGAAAGGCGACTGGCGCATTGCCCGACGGACGCAAGGCTCACGAGCCATTCAGCCCGGGCGCGAATCCGTCTTACGGCGCGGAAACGAAGGGCTTGGTCAAATCGCTCAACTCGGTTGCCAAAGTTCCTTACGAATATGCGCTTGACGGAATTTCCAACACGCAGACGATCAATCCTGGCGCACTTGGTCACGATGAAAACGAGCGCGTCTCGAACTTGGTCAACGTGATGGACGGCTACTTCGAGAATGGCGCACACCACTTGAACGTGAATGTGTTCGGCGTTGAAAAGCTAAAAGATTGCCAGGCGCATCCCGACAAGCCCGAGTACGCCAACTTTACAGTGCGCGTTTCAGGCTATGCGGTTCGCTTCATCAATTTGACGAAGGAACAGCAGGACGACGTGATTGCGCGCACATGCCATGCAAGCCTGTAGGCTTGCATAACGAGTTTTGCCTTTGGCAAAACTCGCGGAGTTTCCGTTTACTCGCACCGCTCGAATTTGTAGGTGCGAGCACCTTACGCTGCGCGAAAAGCACGGGAAATCGCACATGACTTGGCGGCGCAAGGTTTGTAATCTCGGTTGCAAACCTTGCGCCTTTTTGACTTCAAAGTCCGCTTTCGTTTTGGAGGCGGACTTTTTTATGCGTGATTTTTTTTAAGTCGTGAGAAAATTTTTTAGTAGCAAGTTTTCATGTCGGTTTTTTGGAATTTATATCGCTGACGTCGCATATTCAAAAATTGCCTTTGCCGCGCCGCCGATGTTTTGCCAGCATTCTTTTTTCACCTTTTCCCGCTCCTCCGACATCCTTTCGCTTGCCATTGCATTGCGTATGATTTCTCCAATTTTATGAAAATCCTTTTCCTCGAGTTTTATCCCGATCTTCTCCGCGGCACGGAATGTCCACATCCTTTCGTCAAGCCAGTCGGCATCGTAAGGAGAAGTGTCGAAATTTGTTTCGGCATAAATGAGCGGGCGGTCGAATATCAGCGCGTAGTCAAAGATGATGCCCGAAAAGTCAGTGATGAGGATGTCGGCGCGGTTCAAAACCGAAAGGTTGTCGTTGTCGAAGTTCCACTCGATTTCTTTGCCGGCGAATTTTGTTTCAAGCGTTTCCAGCATCTCTTTTTCGGATGCCAGACTTTGAGGGTGCGGGCGCACGATGACTTTTAGACCGGAACCCAAGAGGGATGAAATGAGCACTTCCCCAAAGCGATTTAAAATCGAGCTCATCCCCCAGCTGGGCGCGACTAAAACGGTCGGATTGTCCTTGCTTGGAAGATGCGGAGCAAGGCTCCTCGCGCGCTCAAGGTTCGCGTCGAGATAGGTGGAGCCGACAATCACGCAGTCCTTCCTTTTTATTGTGGGTCGAAGTCCCTCGATTTTCCGAATGAAATCGACTTGGTTTTGTCCTGTGCATAGAACCGCATCATAGTGGTCAAGGCCGAACATCCTGTAGTCGCTCAGGTCGGTAACCGTGTGCGGGATATGGATGTATCTATCGGCAGTCTTACTGCGCCTCCATTGCAGGACATCAAGTCCCGGGGTTGTGGAAATGACCGTTCCCGCGTTCAGCATGTTCATCCGAACCAGTCCCCTGTTGCCTTCCCCGATGAATTCCGCCTTGACGAACTCATATTTTTCCGAAAGCGCGGGGTCATCCGCTGACTGTGTGTAGTACACGAGCGGAATTTTATGCCGCTCAAACTCATCGCAAACCGGCTTGAAAACATTCCAGTAACGCTTGTGGTCGCTGAATATGACATATGGGATTTTATTAGATGAGATTTTTTGCGCCTTTCCCCCACTCAAAACAAATCTCAGTTTTACTGCCAGCGCACGTACTGCAAAAACAAGCGTCGTTGCCACTCCGATTGCCAGTGAAAAAAGCATGCTTCCTGTGCCAGGGTCAATATAAAGCAAGGTTTGTGTCAATTTTTACCTCCATAAAAATGTCGGACGATGAAATTTTTATTGCATCCTGTAAATCTCACTATTGATTTCATCTTGTCGTCTCTACGCTGTCGATTTTTGTCCAGTTGTTCTCATCAAAAATGGAGCCATTTACCTTGTAGTATCCATCGACCTTCCATTCAGTTTCGTGCCTCACCCGTGTGGATACGGCGGGTGCAACCATTACAATTGTTTTTTCCAATTTATCATCTTCATCGTCCATTTTCACAGGACTTCCAGTAAACGGATTTCTCGCATTCTCAATCAAACCTTTCGTTGCAAGATAGGGGGTGTCGGCATTTGTCATAAAGGACATGTCCGTTTTTATTGCCCCGTGCGCATTGAAGTCCTTTACAAGCAGGGAGGCGCTCATTCTTTGAATCCTAAAGGGGAGTTTTCCACTTTCCTTGTATATTTTACTTTTTCCATGGCTTCCATGATCTGAAACTATGATTATTCTTGTGTTGTCATAAAGATTTTGTTCCCGCAAATAATCAAAGAATTCAGCCCACCGAAGCAATGCGCAAGCGTTAATATGATAGTCGGTGTCCTGAATATTGTTTCTGTCTACATTTTTGAAAATGCTGTTGTCAATGTTTTTTGACGGGGTGTAGTCTGGCAGTTGGAGGAGAGCAGGTTCATGAGTCATTTCGTTGACAATCATAATAAAACTGTTCTTTTCGCTTTCGCCATCAAACAGTTCATCAAGCAAGTCCAACTGGGAGTAGTTGTTTATAAAGGAAGTTTCATCTTTGTTTGCTGTGTCAGAACTCCAATATCCGTCCTGGTAAATGATTCGTCTAACGGCAGGGGTTGCCATTTTGAATATGCTGAAGAGGAGGAAATTTCTCAATGCGCATTTGCTTACATAGTTCGTTCTTTCATAATTATTTCGCTTATACCAAATATCTGAAACAGAACCTTGTACTGAAAGCCTGTTTATTTTCGGATAGTCCTCATATATTTGTGAGACTGGTTGCTCAAGGTAGTTTTCGTAAGGTAAGTCGGAGACGGTTACGTTATACCCCCCCCGTTAATTGCATTTTCGTTTTGATTTTCTCCCAAAAAAATCAAGGGCATTGTGAGCAAGGCTTCATTATGTTTTTGTTGCAGCGTTTTTTCAGGCGTATGGTTTATTTGCCATGGCGTGTAGTCGTAGCCGCCAAAGAGCCCTGGGGTTCCGAACATTGTGAGAGTTCCAAAAGATGTCGTGTTTGGATAATAGATGAATCCATCAAGCCGTTCCCTTAAATCAGGTCGCTCCTCCAAAATTTCTGGAATTTTTGCGGATATGAGTCGATCCTGCATAACGACAATCACATTCTTGCCGTTCCGCGAAAGATGGTAGATTGGCTCCGCTCTTTCAAGGGTTACAGGAGGTGTCATATTTTTAAATGCTCTGCCTATTGAAACGCAGTTTTTTATGGAAAGAATTCCAAACGCCATAATAAATATGGTGGATACCGCGGCAAGAAGCCCGGCCTTAAAATGCAGGGTCAGAACAAACGCCATGAGCAGGACAATCGCCGCCGCCATGCTTATGAAAGTGAGCCGTGCGTTTGTGAAATACTGCGACTCCATAAAAAGGAGCGTCGGCTCGATGGGACCGTAATTTCCGGAGAAAACAAAGCAGTTTACGACTGCCAAAATCAGGAGGAATGAGAATAGAATTGCCATGGTCTTCTTTGTTTTTACGGAAAAAAGGGCGTAAAAGCATACGGGCCAAAATAAAAACAGCCCAAGCGATTGAATGAATGGCGCGCGCAAAAAAACGAATGGCGTTGTGTAGCCATCGATGTATGAAAATTGCTCCGGCTCTGACTGCATTAAAGTCGAGGGGATTACAAGTCCCGCAAGTATGGCGATGCCTATTGCGGAAAGCAAAAATAGTGCAAGGCGCAAAGTGCTGTTTTCTTCGAGGAACAAAAATCTATCAGTGATTAAGAAATTGAATGCTTTAATGATAAACGGAATCAGTATCAATAGCAAGGCAAAAAGAATAACCGCAAGTCTATAGATGGTTTTTGTTTTTGATAAAACGGTAAAGACGCTTATAATAAAAATCGCGGCGACAATGCAGCACACTATATACAGGACTTTTTTAGGATTCTTTAATTTATAGAAGATATTTTTCACAAGGGAAAGAATGTTGTTCATAGTCCAATAGACTACCAGTCCAGACGGCGAGTTATACAGAATGACAAGAAAAATCAAGGCAAGACCATAAATTTGCAATTTTTCACGCAGAGGATGCCCCTTTGAATATACAAACCCAGAGATGCAGTTAATGAGCGTCATTAAAATGGGCAAAATATTTATTGCAAGCGACCCGATTTTTAAAGTCGCATCAGGAGAACCAAAATCCTTTATGAATAGGAATGAAACACCTTTTAAAGACTCCAAGTGCGACAAGAAATTATAGGCTGCAAGAAAAAAGGGCACTTGAATCAATATGCTGAAGCTAGAGCGCAGCGCCATAAGCGGATGGTAATTGTTTTGTCTGTAGTATTCACTTTGCATCATATAGCGCTCATCGCCCTTGAACGCCTTTTTTATTTTTGCAAGCCGCACAGCCATTTTTTCCTGTGTCAGTCGTTCTTTTTCCGCCCAACTTTCCGCAACAATGTATAAAGGAATGGTGAGAAGGGTGACTACGAAACTCAAAAGAATCACGGCGATTCCTTCGCTTCCGTGAATGCCGTCTAAAATTGCGCTAAAAATCATATAGCAGCATTCAAGCAGCAGTTGAATCGGATATATTATAATTGTGTAAAGAATTGAAAAAAAAGACATTTTTTATTTCCTTGAAAATATCAGTTTTCTTAACATAGCATTTTTTTATACTAATGTCAATGACTTTTTATTTTTATAACGACAAGTCATCTCAAATATCCTTGCACAAACGCGCGTTTTATGTTATAATAAATGCGTTTGGAAAACTGAAATTTCCGAACACGTCCAATATTTTCGTTTGGAGGCCTTTTGATGAATGTTGTCGTGATGGGCGCTCAATGGGGCGACGAAGGCAAAGGCAAGATTGTGGATTTTTTGGCGGAAAAGGCAAAACATGTCGTGCGTTTCGCGGGCGGCGCGAATGCCGGTCACACTATTGTCGTCGGCAAAAAAAAGTACGCACTGCACCAAGTGCCTTCAGGAATCCTTTACCCTGAAAAAACTGTTTTCCTCGGTTCCGGAATGGTCATCGATCCCGAGGCGCTTTTCGACGAACTGAAAATGCTTAAGGACAACGGAATAGAATGGGAGGGGCGCGTTTTCATTTCCGACAGGGCGCACATCGTTTTGCCCGGTTATCGCGAAATGGACAAAAAGCGCGATGCCGCCCGCAAGCGACCAATTGGTACGACAGGGCGCGGAATCGGAACGACATATTCGCAGAAATCCGAACGCGATGGAATACGCCTTGCCGATTTGGATTGGCAGGAAAAGATGGACGACCTTGACGCTGCAGACAAAAAATTCCTTAAACCATATATGGAGCGGCTTCTTTCGATGCGCGTGAACATCGCGGAGAAAATGTGGGAATGCCGCAAAGACAATGTTTTGTTCGAAGGGGCGCAAGGCGCGATGCTCGACATCGACAGCGGCACTTATCCTTATGTTTCAAGCGGAGCGTCTTGTTCCGCTGGCGCGTCAACTGGCTCTGGAATAGGACCTCGCGCGATTGACAGGATTTTCGGCGTGTTCAAGGCTTATGAAACTCGCGTGGGAAACGGGCCTATGCCAAGCGAATTCAATTCGGAAAGCGAGGGCGAACTTTGCGATTTTGTGCGCAAAACTGGAAACGAATTCGGCGTTACGACTGGTCGGCCGCGCCGCTGCGGGTATTTGGATTTGGTTGCGCTTCGCTATGCGTGCCATGTCAATTCGATAGATTCGCTCGTGCTCACGCATTTGGACATTTACGACACGATGGACGAAATCGAAGCGTGTGTCGCCTACGAAATCGATGGAAAGATTGTCACGGAATTTCCCACGAGCATTCCCGCGCTCAACGCGGCGAAGCCTGTCCTGCAAAAGTTCGCGGGCTGGAAGAAAAATCTCAAGGAATGCGGCTCGTATTCCAAGATGCCCAAGAATGCCAAGGCTTACATAGAATTTATCGAAGAGTTTACGAACACGCCGGTTGGAATCGTTTCCGTGGGCAGCGAGCGCGGCGAAACTTACATGAGACTAAATCCGTGGAAAAAGGAAGCGAAAAAATAAAGCAGACGCTTAAAATCAGCGGCTAAAATAGCACGCAAGTCTTATGACTTGCCATCGGTTTCTTCGCCTTGTTTTTTTGCGAAAAACCCGCGCTAGAATTTTAACCTTGAGTTTGTCGAAACAAGCTCGTTTATATGACTGCGATTTTTCGCTTCGTTGCAAAATCGCGTTTTTCAATGGTTTCGAAAGTTGGTATTTACAAAATCATTGGAAATAAGACGGAGAAAAACTATGGATGAAGACTTTTTGGACGATGAAAATTTTGAAAAAAGCGGGAAAGGCAAGAAAGGCAAAAAAAATGGCGGAAAGATCTTCCTTGTTGTAGCAATCGCGCTCGCAATTCTTGCCCTCGCCTATGCGATTTTATTCGGCGGTCTTTTTTCTAAAAAAACAAATCCTGCGAAAACTCCGGCGCAAGATTCTTTTTCATTTCCAGAAGGCATAAACATCAATTTTCCGATTGGAAATTTTTCCCGTTCAAAGGGAATGTATGTCGCGACTCTTTATGTCAACGGCGTAATCCAAAAAGCGAACGAAACTTACAATCAAGAATGGCTTTTGTCCGCAATCGAGGATTTGAAAGAAGATCCGTACAATGCGGGAATTTTGTTGGTGGTGGATTCGCCCGGCGGCACGGTCTACGAAGCCGATGAAGCATACCTTGCTCTAAAAGATTACAGGAATTCGGGAAAAGAAGTTTGGGCGTATTTTGAATCCATGGCGGCTTCGGGCGGTTATTACATCGCGTGCGCAGCCGACACGATTTGGGCGAACCGAAACACGCTTACCGGCAGCATTGGCGTCATCGCAGGTTCTTCTCTTGACGCGACAGAATTTCTACAAAAAATCGGAATCAAGACTACGACTTTTACGGCCGGCAAAAACAAGAATATGCTAAACTTCAATTCGCCGCTCACAGAAGAGCAGCAGAAAATTATGCAGTCTATAGCGGATGATGCATACGATCAATTTACGAACATAGTCGCTTCCGCGCGGCAAAAGTCCATTTCTCAAATTCGCGAACTTGCAGACGGGCGAATATATACCGCGAAGCAGGCGCAAAGTAATGGCTTGATTGATTCGATAGGAACTCTCGTAGACGCGCAAGAAAGGATGGCTGACAAAATCGCGCTTGAGAATGGACTCACCGAAGAAGAAAATGACATAAAATTTTACGACTACAAATACGAATACGAGCCACCGTTTTTCAACAGATTTTTCAGAATAATTTCAGGCATAAAAAATCCATCCGCATTGTTCGACCCTGTAACAAAAGCCGCGCTAGAAACTCTTGCGCCCGACATAGAATATCCGGCGTATTTATACAAAAATTGAATTTAAAAAAACGGCAGCAAGTTTTTACAAAATGAAAAAAAATATGGGCGGAGATAGGGTCCGTCGAATCCCTGCCTGACACCTCTATGCGTTGCCGTCGTCGGATGCTCGTGCGACGCTGTTGTCTTCTTCATGCGTTGCCGTCACCTCTATGCGCAATTGTGCCATCTCCGTGTTTGACACGGAGGTCTATCGCCGCAAACAGATTTCCGGGTCAAGCCCGAAAATGACAAATCATTTTTCGCAAAAACTCGCGCAGGGCATGCGCTTCGTTACCCCTCTCACTGCGCTTCTCTGCTTGCGGATTCCTCAGTCGAAGAATTCAAAACATATTCTTCAAATTCCGCCATCACTGTGCGAATCGTCTTATATGAAAACCCGTCTCGCCGCAATGCCGCTACAAGTTTTTCGCCCGACTTTTTTTCGCGGGCGCGCTTTTTCAATGCTCGCAGACAAAGTTCTTCCTCGCTATTTTCCTCAAAAAATTCGCGCAAGGCATTTTCCGATGTCGCCCGCCCGATTCCGCGCGAAGAAAGTTCCGCAGAAAGCCGCGCGCGTCCCTGCGGCTTTGCGATTCTGTGGGAATTGAGCCACGCCCGCGCGAAACGCTCGTCGCTCAAAAAATTGCGTCGCTCCAAATAATCAAGCGCGGCGTTCACGGCAGTTTTTTCAAAATTCTTTTGGAGAAGTTTTTTCTGCAAGCCCGCACGACATTGCTCGCAACGCTCAAGATAAGACACGGCTTTTTTTTCCGCCGCGAACGCGAATCCTGCAAAAAGCAAATCATCTTCACGACTTTCCAAAAAATCCGCGTCCTCGCAAAGTTCTTCCTCGCGCACAAAGCGCAAATATTGGGCACGAAGAAAAAATTCCGCGCTTTCCGTCGTGATTTTGTAACAGTCGCTTCCGATGTTTTCTATTTTCAAAATCCGCATTTTCCCTCCAAATCAACATGTCTCGACGCAGAGCATCGGGACATGAACACTCTGTACGAATCAGCGCATAAAAAAAGCCCTGGCAAAAACCAGAGCTTTTTGAAAACGCATGAAAACGACTATCGTTTGCTGAATTGGAATCTTCTGCGCGCGCCCTTCTGACCGTACTTCTTTCGTTCGACCATGCGACTGTCGCGAGTGAGATAGCCGTTTGACTTGAGGGCCGTGCGGCAATCCTGATCCACTTGGAGCAAAGCGCGCGAAATGCCGTGCAAGCATGCGCCCGCCTGTCCGTTGAGTCCGCCGCCACTCACATTGATGAAAATGTCAAATTTGTTGTCGTTCGACGTTACCAAAAGCGGCTGGTGAACCGCGCGAATCTGTTCGGCGGTGGCGAAATAGTCCTTTACGTCCTTTCCGTTCACTACGATTTTTCCCGAACCCTCGCGCAAGAAAACGCGCGCGACGGCAGTCTTTCTGCGACCTGTTCCTATAGCGATATTTTTTGCAGCCATAAATTCTCCAAATAAAAACTTTTGAAGATTGTTTCAACAATCGAAAAAGTTTTTAGCGCGTTTCGCAATGAAATGAGAAACGCGGTCAAATATAAAAGTTTGCTACGCAAACTTTGAAAGCAAAATGACGCGTCATCTGTGCGGCGTTTTGCCTTGCTTCCCCTTAAATTATTACCTTTACACTTCAAGCGGCGTTGGATTCTGCGGAGCATGCGGATGCTCGGCGCCAGCGTAAATCCTGAAATTCTTTTCCAAGCGACGACCAAGCCTTCCGGAAGGAAGCATTCCCGCAATCGCGCGGCGCATCGGTTCTTCGGGATGGCGTTCCAACATTTTTTCATAAGTGAAAGTCTTGAGTCCGCCTACGAAGCCCGTGTGATAATGATAAAGTTTTTCGCTACGCTTCGTGCCAGTCATCACGGCTTTTTCCGCGTTGATTACGATTACGAAATCGCCCATTTCCTGATTCGGCGTGTAGGCGACCTTGTGCTTTCCACGGATGACAGCGGCTGCTTTCGCGGCCACGCGTCCAACCGGTTTTCCAGCGGCATCAATGATGTACCATTTGCGTTGCTGGTCTTTTTCGTTTACAAAAACAGTTTTCATCATAATAAAAACCCTTATAATAAATTTTGCGCGGAACAATTTTCGCATCCAAATTGCGCCGCAACCAATGATGAGCGGTCATTGATTTTAACGGGGTAATATATTATATAATTTAAATAATTTTTTGTCAAGAGGAGAAATCGCATTCGACAGGGCAACCGCATTATAAAAAGAAGAGCAATAAAAATAAGTGTAAAAGGAATAA
>CAJUBD010000015.1 GCA_910584475.1 uncultured Treponema sp. | reverse complement strand
TCAGTTGCTTTGTAAACAGATAAATGTAAATGAGCTCCTAATTTGGCAGCACGCTCTGCTGGTGTCACTTTATGCCCATCTGTATAACAATTACCAGAATTGCCAACCCTCGCCTCTTTTCATTGTGTTCCTTTCCATTCGCATCGTTTCTACGCCTCTTGCTTTAGACACAAACCGCCATAGACAAGGTGGGCAAATCTGAACTTTGCTTTGCGATGGGCATATTTGTTGCTTACGAGTTTTCGCGGAGCGAAAACCCGCATATTACTTATTACCTAATCAATTACTCTTCGTCTTCGCCCGCTTTCAGCACCGCCAAGAACGCCGACTGCGGAAGTTCCACGTCGCCGATCATTTTCATCCGCTTCTTTCCTTCTTTCTGCTTTTCAAGAAGCTTTCGCTTTCGCGTGATGTCGCCGCCGTAGCATTTCGCGAGCACGTCCTTGCGGACGGGATTCACGGTTTCACGCGCTATTATTTGGCTTCCGATCGCGCCTTGAATCGCGACTTTGAATTGCTGCCGAGCGATTTCGCCTTTGAGCCTGTGGCACACTTTCCGCGCCTGCGTCACGGCGTTCTGCTTGAAGACAAGCTGGCTTAAAGCGTCCACCGCCTTTCCGTTTATGAGAATGTCGAGCCGCGCCAAATCCGTTGGCTTGTAGCCGACTACCTCATAGTCGAACGAAGCGTAGCCTCGGCTGTAACTTTTAAGGCGGTCGTAAAAGTCGAACAGCACTTCGGCAAGCGGCATCTCATAAGTGAGTTCGGCGCGCTTTTCGTCGAGGTACTGCATGTTCGTCTGAACGCCGCGCTTTTCGTTGCAAAGTGCCATGATCTGCCCGATGTATTCGCCAGGCGTGATTATCGAAGCCTTGATGTACGGCTCTTCCGCGCTTTTTATCCTGCCCTCGGGGTATTCGGTGGGATTGTCGATGAAAATTTCCTCGCCGTTTGAAAGCAAGATTTTGTAGCGCACGCTCGGAGACGTGAAAATCACGGACTGGTCGAAATCGCGCTCTAATCTCTCCTCCACAATCTCAAGATGGAGCAAGCCCAAAAATCCCGAGCGGAATCCGTTGCCAAGAGCGATTGAATTGTCCTTTTCGTAAACAAGGCTCGCGTCGTTTAGCTTTAACTTTTCCATCGCGTCCTTGAGCTCCTCGTAGTCGTTCGAGTCAAGCGGATAAATAGACGAAAAGACGACTGGCTTCACTTCCTTGAAACCAGGCAAGGCTTCGGGCGCGGGATTTTCCGAAAGCGTTATCGTGTCGCCCACGCGCACGTCGCTTACGGTCTTTATCCCTGCTATGACATAGCCGACATCGCCCGCCTCGAGCGTTCCTGTATCCTCGTACTTTATCTTGAAAACGCCGACGTTTTCCACCTTGTATTCCGCGCCGCTGCTCATCATTCGAAGCGTGTCGCCCGACTTTATCCGCCCTTGCATCACGCGGATGTGGACGACGACACCGCGATACGCATCGTAATGGCAGTCGAAAATCAAGGCCTGAAGCGGAGCGTCAGCGTCTCCTTTAGGTGGGGGAAAAAGATTCACGACGGCCTCAAAAAGCCCGTCTATTCCCTCGCCAGTCTTGGCGGAAACGAGCTGCGCCTCTTCCGGCAAAAGCCCGAGGTCATGGTCAATCTGCTTTTTCACGCCTTCAATGTCCGCGCTCGGCAAGTCGATTTTGTTTATCACGGGAACAATCGAAAGGTCGTGCTCCAAAGCCATATACATGTTGCTGACGGTCTGGCTTTCCACGCCCTGCGAAGCGTCGATCAAAAGGAGCGCGCCCTCGCACGAAGCGATCGCGCGGCTCACTTCGTAGGAAAAATCCACGTGCCCCGGAGTGTCGACGAAATTCAGCTCATAGTCATGTCCGTCTTTCGCGCGGTACGGAATCGTCACGGCCTGGCTTTTTATCGTAATGCCGCGCTCGCGCTCGATGTCCATGTTGTCGAGAATCTGGTTTTTCATCTGGCGGTCATCGATTATCTTCGCCTTTTGAATCAGGCGGTCCGCAAGGGTGGACTTTCCGTGGTCTATGTGCGCTACGATGCAAAAGTTGCGCTTGTATTTCATTTCCATAATTTTCTCCAAAACTTCCATGTCGTTTTTAAAAATAATACGGACTGTCCAAATATGTTTGAAGAGCCACGCTCATGTCCAAATATCCCTTGCGCCGATTTTTTGTCGTAAGCGGCACGAGCATCATAGTCTTTTCATCGTCGAACTGAATCCGCCCGATTGTGACAGGATCGTTTTCAGAAAACCCGCTCTCGTCGGCCACGCTTCCGGGAATGACACGAGTAATCGTAAACGTGCGGCTGTTCGTGCTGGAAGAAGGCGTCATCTCCATTCCGAAGAGCGGAACGAAAGAACGCTGGATCGTGTCGCCCTGATAAATCGCGTAGCCCGGATTTTCGGGCCGCTGTGAAAGATAGAGGAGACAATTTTTCTTCTCGCCGTCGCGAAGATATTCGCATCCAATTATCGTGTCGGGAACATGGTCGCGCAAAATGTCCTGCATTTCCTCGAGCGTGGACACCTTCTTTCCGTCGAGCGAAGTGATCACGTCACCAGCTCGCATTCCCACGCGAGCCATCGGACTTCCCGGCATAAAATACTGCACTTCAAGCCCATAAGAAGCGTAACCCGCGCGCGCGGTCTTTCCATACGCTCCAATCCACGGAAAACGTCTTTTTCCGCCGTGGAACAAAATCGGCAAATCCTGCTTGAGATATTCCACAGGAATCGCGAAGTTCAGTCCGCTGTATTGCAATATTCCCGCGAATACGATTCCCTGCACGCGCCCGCCCTCGTCGATGAAAGGTCCGCCTGAATTCCCTGAGTTTATCGCCGCGTCGATTTGAATCACGCTTCCAGTGGAAAAAAGCTTTCTGTCGGTCGCGGAAACCACTCCGCTTGTCAGCGTCCGCTCCAAGCCCAAAGGCGAGCCAATCGCATAGATTTTGTCGCCGACATGCAGTTCGCTAGAACTTCCCAAATTGAACGTGTACGGCACTTCAGCTTCAGTTTTCAAAAGCGCGAGGTCATGAACGCTGTCGTAGCCTATGACGCGAGCTGGAATGCGCTGGTCAGAATCTTGAGCCATTTTTATGAAAACTTTTCCATAGCCTGAATTTTTCGGGCTGACAATTTCTTCTATCACGTGATGGTTCGTGATTATATAGCCGCGCGGGTCGATGAAAAAGCCCGAGCCAATCACTCGGTCGGCGTATCCCATTCCGCGCTTAACCTTGATTCCCAAGTCCACCCAAACGGTAACGGTTCCCTGAATGTAGTCGGAAATTCGCTCGAGTCTCGGCTGTACCTTGGTGGCGATTCCCGGAACGTCTTCAAAATAAAACGCTCTCATTTTCTGCGCGTCCATAATACCTTTTGCCAAATCGCCGTAGCCGGACGTGGCAAGAGAATTGTACATCGTATACGCTTCGAGCCTGTCGTCTTGCTCGACATGCGCCGCGCATACGTCGCGCACGTATTCCGCGCACTCGCGGCTCAAATTTTCATCACCCAAAACTTTCGCGCGCCACAAAGCCTGCACGGGATTTTTTTCGAGCATTTCATAAATGCGCTTGACTTCGGCATCGTGAACATCTTTGTCCGTGTAGTCAAGTTCAGCCATGGGCGCTTCGGGCAATTTGCCTGAGGAAGAGCATGCCGCCAAGCCTGCCAAAAAAAGCGAGAGGAGAATTACTTTTCCTAAAGCCAATTTCATCATTTTTACGATTATTTATTCTCTTTTAAGTCCATTTTTCAATAATAATAAACGACTTTGCAACGCAAACTCGAGTTAAAATTAGCGGCAACATTTTGACGCGAATTTTAAACATTCAATTTAAATTAAATTAAACTTTTTCAATTTAATTCAATTTTCAAAATCTAAATTAACAATTCGCGCGAAAACATCTTTGTCCACGACAATCGCCTGAACGAAACTTCCGTCATCCTCGAACTGTTCCACTACGCCCATCCGCGAATGTGCCATTCGTCCTTTTATGTTGCGCTCCTGGCTTTGCGTTCCCGCCTCGCCTATCCAATAAAAACAATCTTCCGCGCCTTTCGTAACAGAAACCATTTTTCCGTCAAACAAAATTCCGCGAGGCTCGCCGTCGGAAAAATGCACGGAAACGAGATTTCTCTCGCCGCTTGAATTCGTCACAAAGATTTCGCTTCGCTCGTCGAAATTGTTTTCTCCTTTCGGAAAAACCGTGTGGCGGCTGTCCCATTCGCCGTCGTAGTCCAAATCCCAAGTGGAAATGCGTCCGCCCCGCGAAAAATACTCTTCGGAAAAATCAGGACGCGTGTCGCCGTTTCTGTCTATCTGAATCATCCACAGAAAAATCGAAGGATTCGGAACAGGGCTTCCCCAAATGTTCTGCGTGGCGGCATCCAGATCTTCTTTCGAAATCACCATCCCCTTTTCGAGCGGCGCGTATATTTCCGTCGTCTCGAAAATGCCGTCGCCGTCGCGGTCAACGTTTCGCACCAAAGGAGAAGCGAACTGCGCGTGCGCATACAATTTTCCGTCAAGCAAATAGTCCGCGGCATAGTAAACTCCATCCAGCATTGAAAACTGAATCGTCGCGCCGTCGCGCTCCTTGCTCGGTCGCTCGATGCTGTTTACAGAAGTTATGAGACCATCCACATCGAAAATGCGCTCGCCGCTCCACAAAGTCTTTTCATCCACGATGAAAAATTCATCCGAAACCTCCGCGAAGGAAATGACCTCGTCGACACGAATCTCAAATATTTGCGCGTCCACAGTTTCGTCTGCCAAATTGAAAACGGTCGCGCCTTGCTCGCCCGGCACTTCCTCGAAAACCACGCGCACAGGACTTGGATAAGTTCCATAGTACACGCTGATCTTTTTGTCCAAAAATCGCGCGGACTTCGGAACTCCGAAATCGCATTCGCAAATCCAATCCGCGCCGCCGTCATTGTCAGCGTCGAATTTGATTTCCTGCGGTCGTCCTCGGCTGTAGCGCACGGCGAGATTCGGCTCTAAAGAATTGTTCGTGTCGCAAAAAAGCGTTCCGGTATATGCGTTCAAATATGCGGCGAGATTTTTTTTCACGTCAGGATTCTTCAAAACCGAAGCGAAATGCTCTAGTTCGAAAAGCGAAACATCTTGAAACGCTTCCTGCTCCGAGCCGCTTTTTTCCATAAAGTCCAAAAAATATTCAAGCGCGGCATCCTCGGAAATTATTCCGTCTTCCGCTGCGGCCGCCGCGAAAAGCGGACTTTTGAATCCGCGCGCGTCGAACGCACGAAGGAGTCTCGTCTTTTGCTCGCCCTCGGCAAAAATAGCGGCATAAATTTCAAGTTCCACATCCTCGGAATCATATTCCGGAACTTTCGCAATAAAATAGTCGGCAATCTTCCGCGCTTCGCCCGAAAGCGGCATATAGTCGAAAAGAGCCGCCGAAGGATTTTTCATGTACATAATCTTGTATTCGTAGGCGAAAAACAAATGAGCGAAACGCGCATCGCTCGGATAAACGCGCCGGCTCACGTTTATTTTTTCCCGCGCACGCTCGACATTATCCGCGTCTCCAATCGTATAGTAAGATTTCGCACGGACATATTCCGCGTCCGCAGAATAAATGAAAGGATCTTCGTCCAAAATCTCAAGCGCCGCCTCCGCCCTTCCCGTGGCGCAAAGCAAGTCGGCAAAAAAAATCCTCGCGCCGCTTTTGTTGTAGTCCACCCATTCCGCGCCCGAAAGCGACTCTTCTAGCAAAGGCAAAACTTCTTTCCTGTTCGCGCCGCCGTTGTATTCTCCGAGAGCCATCAAATACCACAAGTCCGCGACTCCCTTATCGTATTCGTTTCCCGCCTTCGCAAAAGCGGCGCATTTTTCCCAATCCGCGGAAAGCGCGTAACCTTTTGCAAGCTTGAGATATCGCAAAGCCGTCTGACGGTTCGCGTTCTGCGCGTTGAAATTCTGGGCGGCTCCCGAATCGTTTTGGGCAAACAAATTCAGTGAAAAAACGAAAATCGTCAAAAACAAGAAGAATCGAAATTTCATCAGAAGCCTCCTAAATAAAAAGCCGGGAGCGAAACATCAGTTTCGCGACTGGCTTTTTAGCGTGCGCGCAAGCGCGCAATATAAAAAGCGAGTTTCTGAAAGAAACTCGACAAGAAAAAAGTTGGCGACATTCTAGGCAACTTTTTTCTTAACCCCCTAAATAAAAAGCCAAGAGCGAAACGTCAGTTTCGCGACTGGCTTTTACGCACATTCACGACGAAGTGCCGCACCATTTTTTTGCGGTGCTTTTATCATATCTCCTAAAAATCCGCGAGCGAATTTTGCGCGACAATCCAATTTTCATATCCCAAAACACAGCCCAAAACCGCAGAGATTTTCAAAGGAAATCCGCATTCCAAAATCGGAATTTTCCCGCGTTCGCATTCAGGAAGTTTCCAATCCGAAAAAATGTCCGACACGGATTTTTCCAATCCCTCCGCATTCAAAACAGCATCTCCGATCTCGCGGCTTCGCACCACGAACGGAAGCGGGATTTCCAAGCGAACAGATTTTTCTCCGCGAACTAAAACTTCCGCCAAATCGTTTTTTTCGCACCGCGCTTCAAGCGAAAATCCGTCAAAATCGAAAACGCCATCTTCATTTATTATAGCAAAAAATCCCGATTCAGTCGCCTGTTTTTCACAAATTTTCAAAAAAAGTTTTCCGCCCGCCGTCCGCGCAGAAATATCGGAAAATGAAATTTTTTTGAAATCAATTTCAGGCCAAAGGCTCAAAGCGCGAACAAATCCATAAGGCACGCGGTCGTCCACGCCGAAGCGCACGAACGCATCATAAATCAATTCCTGTCGAATTGCGATTGGAAGGCTTGAAAAATTTTCGGAGGCAAAAGAAATTTCCTTTTGCGAAATTTTCGCAGGAAAAAAATCGTCCTCGCATCTCAAGGCCATTTCCTTGACGGCGGCGTTTTGCAACGCGATTTTTTCGCCGCCCTTCAAAACGGCATTTTCAAAGCCTGCAAAATTTTCCTTTAGGAACGGAATCAATTTCAAACGAATTTTGTTTCGCAAATATTTTTCGTCGGAGTTCGTCGAATCCGTTCTCCAAGCGATTTTTTTTTCTCGCAAATATCCTTCTATTTCTTCGCGTTCGATTTGCAAAAGCGGGCGCAAATATTTTCCGCGAATTTGAGAGATTCCTGCCGCCGCCGAGCCTTGCAAGAAGCGCATCAAAAGCGTTTCCAGAGCGTCATTCTTGTTGTGCGCAAGGCACACAAATTCCGCGCCGATTTCCGCCGCCGCTTCCTCAAGAGCCTCGTAACGCAGCGTCCGCGCCGCTTCTTCGATTCCGCGCGCGCGGCGAGATGCCACCTTAAAAACCTCGCCTCCAGGAATTTTTTTCACGATGCAGCGAACGCCGATTTTCTCGCAAATCTTTTTTACGAAATCCGCGTCAGTCGCGCCTTCTTCGTTTGGACGAATCGAATGATCCACCGTTATGCAGACGAGTTTTTCGGAAATGTCGCAGGAATTTTCAAAGCCGCCCGCGAGCGCGCACAAAAGACAAAGAGAATCCGCGCCGCCTGAAACCGCGATGCCAATGCGCTTGACATCGCCGACATTTCGGGAACATCGCGCGAGAAGACTTTCAAAAGAATTGCAAACGGATTTTTCAAACGCCGCTACGTCGAAATTCATCAGACAAATTTATGCCATGCATTCTCCAAAAAATGACATTCGGAAAAAGCATGGCAATTTCGGCTTTGACTATCTTGAAGGAACGACGCTCGCAAGCTTTGAGTCAGGGCTTTCGACAATCGCAACCCCGTCGCCCAATTTCAAGTCTTTTACGCAAAAACTTTCGCCGATATTGACAGCGGAAATGTCCGCTTCGACACGCGCGGGAATTTTCTTCGCGACGGCCTTTACCGTAACTTGCGGAAGGCGCTTCAAAAGAAAGCCGCCTTTGAGAACGCCCGCCGGAGTTCCCACGCAATGCACCGGCAACCTGAACACTACCGCCTTGTCCGCAGCCGGCTCGTAGAAATCCGCGTGCAAAACCTTGTCGTTGCGGATATTGTATTCGGTGTCCTTGATGAACACGTCATGGTTCGTGCCATCCAAATTCAACGTGACGAGCGTAGAAGAAGTGATGCTGCGCCACACTTTGTTGAATTCCACCTCGTCCACCTGAACCATAGTAGACTTTCCTTCAGAATTGTACAAAACAGCGGGCAAAATCCCCTGTTTGCGCATCCTTTTCGCCTCCGCCTTTCCCGTCGTCGTGCGGGTCTTTGCGTTAATCACAAGCTGTTCCATTTTAGGCTCCTCTAAAAAAGATTCGTAGAATGAATTTAAACTACATTGTCCGCCGCCTTCAAAGAAAGCGGCAAAACTGGGACACCAGGATTCGAACCTGGGGAATGACGGCACCAAAAGCCGTTGGCTTACCACTTGCCGATGTCCCAAAGAATTACAATTCAAATTGCGGAGACTGAAAGCCAGCCCCCGACAAAAGCGTCTATTCCGCAGAAGGAGACGCTTCCATTACATGTCCCGCGTTGTATTCATCCAAAATCTTGTTTTGAATTTCAGCGCGGAATTCAGGGCTGATCGGATGCGCGACATCTTTGTACTCGCCGTTCGCAGTCTTTTTGCTAGGCATCGCCACAAACAAACCGTCTTTCCCTTCGATAATTTTTACATTATGTACAACAAAGCAGTTATCGAATGTAATTGTCACATAGGCGCGGAGTTTGCCCTCGCCCGTAACCTTGCGTATGCGCAACTCTGTAATTTGCATAAGCTTCCCCTTACAAAGATACTGTTTCCCATTTGTCAGACAACCACTGGTTTGCCGCCTCAAGATGCGACGCATCCTCGTACACGCCAAAAACCGTGGAGCCCGAGCCTGACATATCATAAAACGAAGCGCCAGTTGACCTCACGTCCTCCAACGCCCGCCTTATTTCCTGATACTCTTCGGCCACTACAGAAGTAAAATCATTCGTAAAATTCCAGTCTTTGATAGGCCTCCTATAAATATTTTCTAAATCGCAAGCCTCAAAATCTATCGCAAGTTTTTCACAGGCGCGCGCCTCATCGATTCGAGCATAGGCCCGAGGCGTCGAAGAGAAAACTCCCGGAAAAACAAAAATCCAATGCAAATCCGCCCTGGAGGAAATCGGCTCTACAAGCTCTCCCCTGCCCTGAACCAAAGCCGCGAAATTCTCGCGCGCTTCGCATTCCAAGAAAAAAAACACGTCGCTTCCGACTTTCAACGCGACCTCATGCGCCGCATCTTTTGAAACCTTCACGCCAAGTTTTTTCAGCGCGAAAATCAAAGCCGCCGCGTCCGAAGAACCTCCGCCCAAACCGCCGCCGGACGGAATGCGTTTTTCAAGCGTCACTTCCACGCCGGGAACATCCCCGCCAAAAATTTCCGCGCAAGCCTCATATGCCGCGCTCAAAGTGTTTTTCTTTGGAAGCGTCATCTGCTCGCAATGAATGCGACAGACGTTTTTTTCAGAAAGTGGCTTTACGAAAAGTTCATCGCGCAAACCGACAGTCTGAAAAATGCTTTGAATGCCGTGGAAACCGTCGCGCCTTTTTCCAAGGACGCGCAAACCCAAATTGATTTTGGCCGGCGCAGCAACAGAAATTCCATCCGACATATCTTTATCAATTATAACGACATTTTATTTTTTGTCAAGTGGTTTGAGAAAAATTATCAAATGGAAATGCGAAAAACCGAACGCAAACCAAGTGCGGATAAAATGCAGATAATTGGACGCGATTTGACACGGATATTCCAGGATTGAACGCGTAAAGTTTTTATACTTGCGCGTAATCTTTTTCATCTGCGTCAAATTGTTTTGAGTCAAATGCGGGACTTGACCAAAAGCCTTTTTTCCCTTAATATGAAATCATGGGCTATCCGAAAATTTTTACCGACGAGGCAGACTTGGCGGACGACAAATTCACCGACTTTGAGGATGACGAAATGGCTGAAAGTTTCGCGGACTTTGAAATTCACATTGACACGGAAGGCATGGAGGAATAAACATATGGAAAATATAGAAGTATACGCGAAGGAAATCGCGCACATCGTGCGTGATGGAAAGGGCGCGGACACCGTGCTCATAAACATTTCAGAGCTGAACAGCTGGACGGACTATTTTGTGATTGCGACCGTAAACTCAAGCGCACAATGGCAGGGGATCTTCAAACAGGTAAATGAATTCGCCAAAAAGAACGGACTTGAAACGCGCCAATCGAACAAAAAAATGCCCTCGGGCGACGACTGGAATTTGATTGACATGGGCGCGATTGTCGTGCACCTTATGTCGAAGGAAGCGCGCGCATTCTACGATTTGGAAAAACTTTGGCACGCGGGAAAAATTCTCGAAATCGACTGAAGCGAGCGAATGATTTTCTAGTTTTGGCCGTGCACCCATCGGCCGTCGAAGTCGCTTCCCAAAATCAGTATGAAGTCGTAATTCGGGACGTCGACTTCCTCGCCGTCTTGCGCCACGGACATTTCAGTGATTTTGGTGCAGCGGATGAAGTCTCCGATCGACTTTGCGGCGTCGCGGTTTCCAATCAAGTCGATTATTTCAGTCTCCTCGTAGTCATCCCTAGGCGCGTTCGTGGCATTTATCACGTCAAATCCCGCGCCTTGCAACAAAATCTGCGTATTGTGCGCAAGCCCGCGCACTAAAGTGCCGTTTTGGATTTCTATCGAATAAGTGCGGTCGTTCGACATGTCAGTCGAGGAAATTATCGATGTAGCGGCGCGGCGAACGACTTCCTTTATGAAGTCGCCGTTCCTGAACGGATAAAGCAGGACTTTTCCGTCGACATTTTGGTTCAGCCCCGTAACTTCAAGCTGCGTGATCCGCTCGTAGTCAATCGTAGTGATTATGTCGAAAAATTCCACAAAATATTTTTTGCTCAAATTCGTGGAAAAGCACGATGAAAATTCATCGAAATTGTTCTTGTTCAAAATAACCGACTTGTTTTCTTTGAGCGCGGAAAGCAGCGCGACGACCATCACCTGCCGCCGCTCGCGCACGGCAGAATCATCTTCGTCTTCCATGCGGTAAGTCATATACACGCGCACTTTTCCGCCCAAAAGCCGCACCGAGCCGCTCGGCAAAAGCCAAATCTGTCCGTCATCTCCGCGCTCGTCAATCGGAGAAGGGATGAACACCCTAAGCCCTCCCAAAAGGTCGGATATTCTTTGGAAATTGTCGAGAGAAATTCTCATCGTAAAATTGATTTCCATGTCGATGAGCTTTTCGACTTCCCTTTTGAACGCGTCAAGTCCTTTTTCCTTGTAGACTGAATCGATTCGGTCTATGCGACCAAGCGAATTGTATATTCCGCCGGTATTTTCGGGAATCGCGACCAAAGCCCCTCGACCGGATTCAGGATAGCACAGAAACACTTCGGCGAAAAGCAAGTCTCCCTGATCTTCCACCAAAATAAGGGATTTTATGACCGGATCGACTTTCAGCCTGTCATGAATGGAATCGGCCCGCATATATAGATAGACCGACAAAATCATAGCGACTATTATGATCGCAATCAAGACGAGAAAAATCATACCTTTATGTTCACGTTTTATGCGCATCTATATTTTATCGCTTCCCTTTCAGACTTTTGTAAAGAGCCTTAGTCTGCGGGCTTACGCCCTTTCCTTTGCCCTTGAGATAGTCCATGCTTTCCTTTATGACGGTCCGCATCATTCCGTCCAAATCCATTTTAAAAAGCCGCCTCATATATTCTTCCGTGACATTCTCGCGCCCCGGCTCGATTTTGTCGGCGACATAAAGGACTTTCGCCAAGTCGCACATTCCGGCTTTTCCGAACGTGTGGTTCGCCACGGCCTCAAGCACGCTTTCGTCCGAAACACCCCAATCCTCGCGCAATTTTACGGCGGCGGCGCGTCCGTGCAAAAGCGAAGGCCTTTCCGTTTCAAGCGCGCCGATTTCGCATCCGTCGCGCGAGGCGATCTTCAAAAGAACGTCGCCATCCATGCTTTTGCAGATGTCGTGCGCGATTCCGACAAAGTAGCCGAGACTTTCGTCAAGCCCATAGCGGCGGCAAAGCATTACGCAAGTTTCTGCGACGCGGACGCTGTGCTTGTAGCGGCTTTCGCTCACAGCTGCCAGCGCATACTTCCTTACGCTTTCGGTAATTTCCGTCAAATTGCTTTTATTGTTTGTATCCATAGAGCCTGTTCGATACAATGTATTCATAAACTGCCGGCGGCACCAAATATCTCCAGCCGAATCCGCCTGCGATGCGGGCGCGGACTTCGCTTGAAGAGACGGGAACGATGAAATTGTTAAACAGGACATGCGGCCATTTGAACGACTTGTCTATGTCCATAAAATTTCCGCTGGCGTCGACTCCGCCGACATAATCTCCGCGCGGCTTGTTCAACGCGACGGCGCGGCGGTCGTTAAGGCTTTTTCGCCTCCCAATTATTATGTCGCAAAGCTCGACCACTTCGTCGGGACTTTTCCACTTTCCGAATTCCGCCGCGATTTCCTGCCCCAAAATCAAGCCGAGTTTTCCTTCCAGCTTTCCTTCGTATTTTTTCATCAGGAATTTCACCGTGTCGATTGTGTACGAAATTCCTCCGCGCTGAACCTCGCACGGTTCTATTTCAAATCTATCGTTGTCCGCGATCGCCGCCTCCAACATCGCCATTCGGCTCGTAGGAGACACAGAAGCCAAAAACTGCTTGTGCGGCGGGATAAAAGTCGGCACGAAAAGTATTTTGTCATAATTCAAGGTAGTAGCCACATCATCCGCCAAAGACAAATGCCCGATGTGAATCGGATTGAAACTTCCGCCATAAATCGCTATCTTCAACTTTCGCTCCCCGGATATTGGACATCCGCTTCATCATCGATTGATTCGCGCTCAGCCAAAAACGAATTTACCTTTTCCTCGTGAAGATTTTCTGAGCTGGCCGCCAGAGCAATGATTGCGTTTTTCGCGCTTTTCATTCCGTAGTTTTCTTGAACAGAAACCGGAATAACTTGGATTTTGTCGTCGCCCGCGCGGATTTTCTTCGCGATTTCATCGGCGCGCTCTTTCGCGCCTTCGATGTCGATTTTGTTGCAAAGGACTAGGCGCGGCTTTTTCGCGAGCTCCTCAGAGTACGCTGAAACTTCGTTCACCAGCGTGTCGTAAGCCGAAAGATAATTTTCATCCGAAGCGTCGACCATAAAAAGCAGGCATTGCGTGCGTGAAATGTGCTTGAGGAATTTTGTGCCAAGCCCCACGCCTTCGCTCGCGCCCTCAATGATGCCGGGAATGTCCGCGATGATTATGTCGCGCTCGTCGTCCACGCGAAGCACTCCGAGATTCGGAATTTTCGTAGTAAAAGGATAAGGCGCGATTTTCGGGCGCGCGTTCGTGAAAGCCGTCAAAAGCGACGACTTTCCGGCGTTCGGAAATCCCACAAGGCCGACATCCGCCATAATGCTCAGTTCCAACCGAAGTCTTCTCGTTTCGCCGGGCGCGCCTCTGTTCGCGATTCTCGGCGCTTGGTTCGTCGAGGTCTTGAAATGTATGTTGCCCCAGCCGCCGTTGCCGCCTTTTAAAAAAACGAATCTTTCGTCTTCCGCTTGTGTCGTGAATTCAAAAATGAGTTCTCCGCTTTCCGCATCGCGAATAGCAGTTCCCGGCGGCACGAAGACCACCAAATCCTCGCCGTTTTTGCCGTGCTTGTTCCAACTCATTCCGTCAGAACCGTTTTTCGCGCGTGAAATGGGATTACGACGCAGTTTGAACAGCGTGCGCATGTTCCGCTTCACCGCGAACACCACATCCCCGCCCTTGCCGCCGTCGCCGCCAGAAGGACCGCCGAGAGGAATGTATTTTTCACGCCTGAACGAAATGCAGCCGTTGCCGCCTTTGCCCGAGGAAACTTCGATTAACGCTTCGTCCGCAAACTGAATCATTTCCGCTTCAAAAAAAACGCCCGACAAAATTTGCCGGGCATCAAGACTCTGAGAAACGCGCCTACGCTTCCACCACAGAAATGTACTTTCTGTTTTTGCGCTCGTGGAAAAGAACGTTTCCGTCCGCAACCGCGAAAATGCTGTCATCTCCCGCGCGTTTCGTGTTTTTGCCCGGATGAAATTTAGTGCCGCGCTGCTTTACGATGATTGAGCCGGCAGTGACAAATTCACCGCCGAATTTCTTGACTCCCAAGTGTTTCGGATTTGAGTCGCGACCGTTTTTCGCGCCGCTTCCGCCCTTACTTCTTCCCATTTTACTTCTCCTATATATATAAACGAGCTTGCGACGCAAACCCGTGTCAAAACTCCGCGCGATATTTCAGCGCAGACTTTCAACCTCCATGTATTCCACATTGCGCGGAAATTCCTTGCGAAGGCTTTCAAAGCCGAGCGAAAGATATTCCGCCAAAAATTCGATTTTTGTCTTGACAGAGGATTTTTCTTCCAAAGCCAAGCCTTCCTTAGCTCGCGCCGAAAACTCAAGCTCTCCGCGCCGAACTTTTTCCAAGCTCGATTCCGAACGCGCGGGAACGGCACTCGCAAACTCGATTTGCGAATCGCCGCAAAGAGCCTGCATAGCCGTACGCAACAGAACCGTGACCGCCGCGCAAGCGATGTCAGAGCCTTTTTCCGCAAAGCCCGCGTGTCCGCTCGCCGAACAACGCAATTCGCCTTCTTTTTTTACGAGAAGGATTTTCGTCATTATGCGGTGATGATTTCGTCCACGCGAACGTTCGTGTAGTGCTGGCGGTGTCCGTGCAGACGGTGATAGTCCTTCTTGCTCTTGTATTTGAAGACGAGAACTTTCTTATCACGGAAAGAATCTTCCACCGTAACATTGACTTTCGCACCGCTGACATAGGGCGTTCCCACGCTGACTTTCTCGCCGTCGCTCACAAGCAGAACCTTGTCGATGGCGATCTTCGCGCCCTTCTCTTCTTCCAATTTGTCGAACTGAAGAAGCGCGCCTTTTTCAGCCTTGTACTGTCTACCCTTATATTCAAAAAGAACGTACATAATTTACCTCGCAAAGATTTGCATTTTTGTATAAAAGTTATTTTACCAAATTTTGCGCAATTTTGTCAATAGGGGTAAAACAAAAAAAATTTGTTTTACCCCTATTGCTCTGCAAAGAAATTTATTTGAGCCGTCGCTCGCGCAACAGGCGGGTCAAGGTCGTAACTCTGCGAGTTACTTACCGAGTTTTCGATTGCGAAAACTCGCCCGACAATGACAAGCCGTCTATAGAGCGCACGGACAAACCGTAACGCAAGGTGAATCAAACACCTTAAAAATATCCGTGTTCATCCGCGTCAAATTTAAAAGTCAATTTTCCAATGCTTGTTTTTGCATAAGGAAATTACTTTATCAGCCTGTCCAAGTCCGAATTCAGCCGCATATAATTTGCGTTGTTCGGATTCAAGGCGATTACTTGACGCAAGTAATATTGGGCTTTCCTGTAGTCTTGCTTTTCAAAATAAATCTCATACATTCTAAAAAGCGCGTCGGAATTGCGCGGGTTCGCCATCACCGCCGATCGCAAGTCTGAAAGCTGCGCGCTTTCTCCGTTCGCCAAAAAACTTCGCTGATAGTACAAAAAGCTTTTCATCGAATTTGACGCGCTGGCGAGCGCGGTGTTTATGAAGCGGGATGCCAAAGATGTGCGCCCCGTCCGCACCATCGCATCCACATAAGTTTGAATCGCCAGTTCGTCCGAAGGATATTTTTCATAAAGCGCGGACGCGTTGTTCCACGCCTCGTCGTAATAGCCCAAGGCAAGGCAAATCTTGACATGCGCGCTGATTGCCTCGTTGGAAGAATCTTTCGCCATAAGCGACTTGCTTGAATTGTACGCGTCGCTCCATTTTTCAGAGTCGATGAAATTCTTTATCAAAAAAGAAAGCGCGAGCGGATTTTCGGAGTCTGCGTCCAAAACCTGACGGGAGAGTTCCGCGCCGCTTCTGCCACCGACATTCCTTCCGCTGTCTCCGGCAAGTTCGGCCGCGTACAGCAGGATTTCCGAATCGTCAGGATAAAGGGAAAGGGCTTTTTCTATCGTGGAAATCGCGGCGGAAATATTTTTGTTCCATTCTTTTTGGACGCGAGCGCGAAGCAGAAAATATTCTTTGTTGTTGAGGTTTGATTTCGCGTAAACGTCCAAAAGGGAAGCGGCCTTGAGATATTCGCCCGTCCGCACGAAAACTTTCGCGCGGAAAAGAACGGTCTCCAAATCCGACGGATTTTGCGTGAGGACAAGCATCGCGTAGCGTTCGGCGGAAGAATAGTCGGCGCGGTTGTAGGAAATCTGCGCGAGCAATTTCAAGAGCCGCAAATTCGACGGCTCTGCCACAATGAGCCTGTCCGTAATGGCTTGGCTTTCGTCATACCGTCCAAGGTCGTTCAAGGCAGACGTAAGGCTGAAATTTATTTCAAAGGCGTTGCTCTTTTCCGCCGCGAGCCTCAGACAGGAAAGCGCGTCCTGACTTCTTCCGGACTTCATATAAAGCAAGCCCAAAAGATAGTTCGCGAGCGTGCTCTCATGCCGCAAGGAAAGCGCCGCTTTCAAGTCGCTTTCCGACCGAGCGTAATAGTCGGAACGGAGACTCGACGAGCACAAGACGAGCGACGGAAGCACGCACAAAAGGAAATCCGAATTTCCCGTGCTCGTGTCATAGATGCCGTTCCGTGCCGATTCGATTGCACCGACATACGCGTTCCGTGAAGGCACTTGCGGAGTTTCGCCCTGGAAATTTTGGCTCGCCCAAACGACTTTCATTATCTCAGACGCGATGAAAATCAGCACGCGCTCGTTCTCTTCATATTCTACGGAAGACTTTCTTATTTTCGAAAAAAGTTCTCTCAAGGCTTCAGGCGAGCCGTCTTCCGCGAGCGACACCATTTCCTCCGAAATCCCGGAAAAATAGCCGCCTTTTTTTTCGCCGTCCACGACGATTTTCGTTATGGGCGCGTCTTCCTGAACGGCGACTTCCTCTTCTTTCGACTTTTTGCTTTTGGATTTTTTTTCCTTCGTGTTCGTCGCTTTCGCGAGCAGAGAAGTTTTACCATCATAATTTTCAATCGGGACAAATGTATCCTGCGCGAAGGAATTTCGCGTTTGCGCAAGCGCGATGAGAAAACAAACTGCAAAAAGGCTCAATGCCTTTTTTTTCATTTACTCGTAGTCCTCGTCGTCGTATTCATCCTTTTCCACATCTTTTATGACAGGAAATTTGTCTTTCGCATTTTGCCTCACAAAATAAAGCACGATCAAAGACATTCCGCCCAAAACCAAAAAAAACGGCAAAAACAAGCTGGCGAAAACACGAAGCGGAACTTTGATTATTTTCAAAGTAAAAAGGAGGAAAAAGCCTCCCAAGATTGTCAATGTCGCGGCCGGAAAAACATAAGCCGTGCGAAACCGTTTGTAACGAAGCGCTCCAAACGCGAGCAGCGACACTCCTGAAATGATGACGGCAAGCGGCCAATAGCGTTTCAGCGGAGAGGGCACGGCGCGGATTTCCATAATCAGCATTATCAGGGAATCGACGCAACAATTCAGCGAAACATAAAACGCGACATAGCTTTTCAAAAGCAGCGAAATGTATACCGACGCCGCCGTTATCAAAAGGATGGACGAATTGAAGAAAAGGTGGGAAGTTTCGCGCTGGTCGGCAGGAGGAATGAAAAACAAAACGATGCCCAGAATGAAGCACGCTATTCCCAAAGCGAGAAAGAAATTCATTTTTTTGTTGGATTTTGCCATAAATTTTATAATACCATATTTTCGACAATCTTGACAATATTCAAATCGTAATATATTGTAAAAACGATGGAAATAAAAAAATATCTCTTTTTATCGATGATTTGCGTAGCAATTTGCGTGGCGACTCTGGCTTCATGCGCGGGCAAGAAACATTCCCGCGCGGACGACGGCGAAACGCGGAGGGAACTCGAGGCCTTGCTTTCGCAGCCGGGCATTTCCGCGGAAAGCCGCTTCGCGATTACAAACAAAATCGCGAAGAAAATGCTTTCCGACGGAGATTTCTACGATGTGGTCTTGTACCTTACGAATTATGTCGAGGCAAACGGCGGCGACGAGCACAATTCATACTGGCTTTTGATGTGCGCCTACGCTTACATTCAGATGAACCAGGAAGAAGTGGCGGAATACTATTTCGAGCGGATCATCCGCAATTATCCTGACTTGACGGTAAAAGGACAGTCGATTCACTATATGTGCCTTGAGCGACTAATCCAAATTTCGACGAACCACGAAAATCGCATAAATTATTTCAACACGCTGATAAGCCAATTTCCCGAAAATGTCAGCATCACCGAAATGTATGTCCGCCTCGCCCGCGAATATGAGCAGACAGGAGAATGGGCGCGAGCGCTCAAAACCTACAATATGTTTTTGGAACAGAGCGATGCGAGTTCAATCCAAATCGCGGACTTGCACGACATATACAATTACGCGCGATATTTAATCGACTTCAACAATTCCCCCAAAAACTGGACATTCGCGACGCTGAACGAACTTTCTTCGGCGACGAAAGAAGCCATCACGCGCTACCAGCCCCGCAGACTAGACAGCTATCGTTCCAAAGTGAATTTCTTCGCGGTTTCATGGCGACAAGATGAGAACGCGCCGACAGGACAAGTCGAATTCTCAATGCAGAATTTCATGCACGGAAACAGAATCAGATTTTCGGACAATTTGATCTCAGGTCCTACGATAAACGAAGCCTACTTGCGGACGACTGGCTGGACGACAGGCGTTCCGACTTGGTATTTTTATTTCAGAAAAGTGAATTTTCCTGCCGACCCGAAAATCCATGGAAGATGGGAATGGGCGGGAATTTACATTGGCGAAATGCTCTAGCGAAAGGCGTACGCGAAATGGCGATTCGCTGGAAGACCAAAATATTTTTTCTCGCCGCCACCGTGCTTTTTCTTAAACCCAATTTCGCTGCGCCAAAATATTTTCCTCCCGACCTGCCGGACGTGCTTCGCCCCGAAGTGGAACGCTTCAGGGAAAGTTACCTTTCGCTTGAGCGCGGCGCGGAACTTTTCGTGATTCTCAAAAACGGCGAGCGATACAGGCATTATGTGCGCCGCAGGCTTCTCGAAGAAAATATGCCGCTCGCGCTGGAATTCATTCCCGTAATCGAATCGAGCTACAAGGCGAACGCCGCGCCGAAAGACGGTCGCTCCGTGGGACTTTGGCAATTTTTGGAAAACAGCATCGAAGGATATCTTCGGAAAAACGAATGGCTTGACGAGCGGCTAGACCCTTGGAAAAGCACCGATGCCGCGCTGAAAAAACTCAAGGCGAACTACGATACTTTCGGCGACTGGCTTTTGGCTATAGCCGCCTACAACTGCGGGGCGGGCGCAGTAGGACGCGCGCTCGAAAAATCAAGCGAAAAGAATTTCTGG
Source organism: uncultured Treponema sp. (assembly GCA_910584475.1). GTDB lineage: Bacteria > Spirochaetota > Spirochaetia > Treponematales > Treponemataceae > Treponema_D. The sequence goes on along the minus strand of CAJUBD010000015.1, from coordinate 59,946 downwards.
GCGCTCTCTGAAAAAAAACTCATTCCCGACCACGCCATAAATTACGTTCCGCGTCTGCTCGCCATCGCCGACATCGCGGCGAACGAAGAATTCTACGAGGCGGATTTGCCAAAATTTTCTTTCGACGCTGAAACTTATTCGCCGCTCGATGATTTTGACTATGTGGAAGTTTCCTCGCAAATTTATTTGAAACGTCTCGCGATGGAAATGCGGCTTGACGAGAAAATCTTGTTTTACCTGAATCCCGCGCTTTTAAAAGGAGTCACGCCGCCAAACGAAACTTACGAAATCCGTCTGCCCGCAGGAATGGAAAACTCCGCGCGCGATGCGATTTGCGCGCTTATGTCGGAAAGGGAAAATGCCGATACTGAATAAGATGAAAAAGGATTTTTTGAAAAAAAGCGTCCTCGCGATTTTTTTCTTCGCGATGATTTTCGATGCGACTGCGCAAGGCAAAAAAACTTACGACACCGACGCGCCGCTTTCTTCCGCTAGCTCCGTGAACTGGAAGGAAAAAAAATTCACGTCCACGATTTCGCTCGACATGGAAAAGGCGAGCATTCCGATGCCAAGCGGCAAAAATTCCGCAATCACGATAATAAATTCGCGCATTCCGAACCTGATTAAAGACCCGCTTTTGACGCTCCGCGTGGACTCAAGCCATTCGCTCGGCGACTACATTTTGGAACACGACATCAGGCTAAAGGACATAATCCAAATCGTGGATTCGGGAGAAAAGACGCTCGGCTATTTTGACAACGAAAGCTTTCTTTTTAAGACCAAGCACAGTATGGATCTGCCTGAAATCGGAAGCCTTTTCGTGCGGCACAACGAGCCTTATTCGCGCAGAAAATCCATCGACACGATTTCTTCCCGTGCGTATACAGGAATAATAATCGACGCGCGCGGACGCCTTCCTGTCCACGGCGAATTCATCGAAGAGCGGGTGAATCCATGTTTTTTCCCAAAAGTTTGGAACGAAAAAATGGAAATTGTCTACGAGCGAAACATGATGGAAAGCGCATTGGAAAAAGAAATCGGTGAATGCGCCTACGACTGGAGCGACGACGAGAGCCGCTACAAAGACAGAATCGGAAGCGACCCGCTGCACATCGCGGCTCTTAAAGTATACGGCAGAAACAGAACAGACTTAATCATAAGCGAGGACGACGCTCTTCGAATTTTTTCCGTTCCACAAAATTCCGAACTTTTGAAAAAAGGAAAGATCGTCATCCTGCTCGACCGCGACGTACTTGAACACGATGTCGCCGCCCCGATAAAGGACGAGCCTTATTATACCGCGTTGCGCGACATGAGACTCTATCCGCTAAAGCATCCAGGACCTGACAAAATCGAAGACACAGGAAACGTGATTCGCTTCACCTACAAACTCAATTTCATTCCCGACTCGCCTGAACTTTTGCCCGACGAACTTCCGCGCATCGCGGAACTTGCCGAGCTTTTGAAAAAAGCGCTTTCGGAAAACGCGTTCACGATTTTCGTGGGAGGGCACACCGCCGACATCGGTCAGCACGAAAACCAAATGATGCTTTCGGTGGACAGGACGCAAACCGTGATGAAACTTTTAGCGCAACAAGGAATCGACGAAAAACTTTTCACCTATCACGGCTACGGCGAAACAGTTCCGATTGGAAACAACGAAACGCCAGAGGGACGCTCGGAAAACCGCCGCGTGGAAATCGAACTGCGCCCGCGCACTACCTATATTCAGCGAAGTTGGTAAAATATTTTTTAAATTCTTCGGGAACTGGAGAAAGCAATTTCAAGATTTCGCCGGTGACAGGATGAGGCAATTCCAAACTTCGCGCGTGCAAAAAAATTCGGCTCGCGCTTTCTCCGCCGTAAAGCGTGTCGCCTAAAACAGGCATGCCGCATTGCGAAAGATGTGCGCGGATTTGGTGAGTGCGTCCAGTGAAAAGCCTCGCCTGAACGAGAATTTTTCCCGCGCTCTTTTCCAAGATGCGAAAGTCGGTCCTCGCGAATTTTCCGCCGCAAGATTGTGGCACTTCGCCGAATTTTGCTGCTTGAGATTTTTTTGAGACGCGGCCTAAAAAATTGCGCACGGAAAATTCTTCTTTTCCAAAATCGATTTCATTCTCAATATTTTTCGCGCCGCGCAAAAACGCGCTCGCGCTTCCCGCAGTATTTTTCGTGCAAATCGCAAGATAGATTTTCTTCGCCACCCGCCCCTCCCCGCTTCCAAACATTTCGTGCAGTGCGGCGTTCACGTATTTTTTCTTGGAAAACAAAATCACGCCGGAAGTGCCTTTGTCGAGCCTGTGCACGAGCGAGCAATAATTTTCAAGATCAGGATTTCTTTCGCAAAGATACTTTCGCGCCGCGTCTAAAAGCGAGGCGCGACTTTCCAAAAAAGTTTTTTCGCTCGGTAGCCCTGACGGCTTGTTCACGGCAAGCAAAAAGTCGTCCTCGAAAACCACGTCCTTTTCGCAAAGCGAAAAATCGATGTCGCCATTTTGCTTTTCAAAAAAAATTCTTTCGCTGTCAAATAAAATTTTCACGCGCGAAGAATTTCTCAAAATGAAAGCGGGATTTTTCACGACATTATTTTCGACTAAAACATTTCCGCTGAAAATCAGGCGGCGGATTTTAGAATTGCTCAAAAATTTTTCGTTTTCCGAAGCGAAGAATTCATCCTTAGGATTAAGCGGTCCATGAAGATCGGGCTTTCGAGGATGCTCAATTCGTCCGCGTAGGCGGACAATTTCAATAGGCGAGTTTCCGCAAGAAACTCGGATTAAATTCGGCGGCGATATTTCAGCCGCGGAATTTAAATGTCCGAGTACGGACGGCAAAATTTCTATAAGAAAATCGTCGAGCCGAGAATTTTTTTTCACGTCAAAAGAAATCGTTTTTTTCATAGAAGCAAATTTTCAATTCTATTCGTCGGTAAAAACGCCATTTCGCAATAAAACGGCTCGTAACGAGCGCGAAGTTTCAAAGGGAACGACAATAGACGCGTTTCCCTCATTCGACGCGCACCACACTTTCATTATACGCCTTTGGAAAATCGCGCTATAAAAACTTTTCTGAATTCCGCGAAGCGATTTCCTTCGATTGAGGCACGGATTTGCACGAGCAAGTCGTTCAAGAAATAAAGGTTGTGGTAACTCGCGAGCATCGAAGAAAGAATTTCGTTGCTTTTGAAAAGGTGTCGCAGATATGCGCGACTGTAGTTGCGGCAGACCTTGCATTGGCATTGCTCGTCAATAGGCGAAAAGTCGCGCGTGAAGCGTTCCTGCTTTATAGAAAGCATTCCGTCGCGCGTGAAGTACGAGCCGTTACGCGCGTTGCGCGTGGGGAGAACGCAGTCGAACATGTCCACTCCGTCCGCCACCGCCTCGAAGATGTATTCGGGTGTGCCGATTCCCATCACATACTTGACCTTTTCTTCTGGAAGGAAGGAGACGGTGTGTCGCAAAAAGTGCGCGAAAACTTCCGAAGGCTCGCCCACGGAAAGTCCGCCGATCGCTATTCCCGGAAGGTCGAGTGCCGAGACGAAGCGCGCGCTTTCCTCGCGCAAGTCCTCGAAAAAATTTCCCTGCACAATCGGAAACAGGACGCCTGAGTAATTCTCCTCGCCCCTCACCTTTTCCCATTCCGACTTTGCTCGTTCAAGCCAGCGGCTCGTTATACGCAGGGCGCGTTCGGCTTCGCTTCGCTCCGCATTCCACGGCGTGCACACATCCAACTGCATTTGGATGTCGCTTGAAAAATCCGCCTGCGTGCGGACGACGCTTTCGGGCGTAAACAAATGGTACGAGCCGTCCACCGTGCTTTGGAAGCGAACGCCGTCGTCCAAGACTTTCCGTATTTTCGAAAGCGAGAAGACTTGGAAGCCGCCCGAATCGGTGAGGAAATTCTTCTTCCATCCGGAAAAGCCGTGAAGTCCTCCCCCCTCTCGCACAAGCGCGCTTCCCGGACGCAAGTACAAATGGTATGTGTTCGCCAAAATTATCTCGAATCCGATTTCTTCAAGGTCGTCCTTGGAAATCGCCTTTACCGCGCCGTTAGTCCCCACGGGCATGAAAACCGGAGTGCGCACAGTTCCGTGAGGAAGCGTGAGAAGCCCCGTGCGCGCGCGTCCGTCTTTGTGCAGGATTTGAAAAATGTCTTTCGTCATCAAGGAATTGTAGCACATTTTCGGAATTTTGTCAGCAGAGAATTGAATTGAGTTGTTGCATAGCGGAGAGCCTTTTTGTAAAAATCGCAATTCAAGTGTGCGAATATTTCAGCAACACCACGCTTAAAAAAATAAAAAGCACCACGGGAAGCCACGCGCCGAAAAGGGGCGGAAGAATTCCGAACTTCGCCATCAGCATCGTGACCATCTGCGTCACATAGAACAAGACCGCCGCCGCGAGAGAAAGAGTGAGGCTTATGACGAAAACGTTGCGTCTGCCTTTGCCGGAAATTCCCACCGAAAGGAACGCCACGATGAACACTACGATCGGGAATGAAAACTTGTTGTAATACTGGCTCAAGGCCTCGGAAAAAGGCAAGCCGGTTTTTTGCAAGTGCTCGATGTACGCGCGGCTTTCTTCAATCGTAGCCGACTCCACGGAAACCGTGTTGTTCCTGAAAGTCTCGGGCGGCTCTACCAATGTCAATTCGACTTCGCGTCCGAGCGGCAAGCCCTTCATCTCGCCATTTTCATAACGATATTCCCAACCATTCTGCGTGCTCCAATGGCCTTCGTTCCAGGAAGCGTAGTTCGCGCTTATAATCGAACGCAATTCCTTGTCCTCGCCGCGAAGTACCACGCACAGATTCCGCAAACGCTGCAAGTCGTTGTCGAAATAATCGGCCTTGTAGATTTTCGTCCCGCCTTCGCTTATTATGACGATGTTGTCGTTGTCCAAGTCCTTTTCCTGATTGAGCGCGGCGGACTTCACCTGCTCATATTTCAAGCTCGACTTCACCACCACTTTGTCCTGAAAGAAAAAAAGCGCGACGGAAAAAATCGCGGAAAGCGCCAGAAGCGGCGCGGTGAATTGTATGAGGGAAACGCCCGAAGCGAAAAGCGCGGTAAGCTCGTTGTTAGAATAAAGCGTGGAAAGCATAAAGCACGAGGCGAACAAAACCGCAAGCGGCATCGCCCAAGTAAAAGTCTTCGGCAAAAAATTCAGCATTATCGTGCCGACTACGTTCATCGGAACGGAATTGTAGATGTAACGCCAGATGTTCATCATCAAATCCACCATTTCCAAGATGAACGCGAACGTCACCATCGCCGCGAGGAAAAGCGGAAAGAACATCCTGTAAATATAAAGCACGAGTTTCATTTTATTGCCAAATTATTTTCGCCGCGCGAGCATATAAAAAATTATAGACGCGATTCCAACCGTCGCGTTCGGAAGCCACATCAAGAAGAATCCATTCATCCCGTTTCGCATGCCAAGTTGGATTCCCACGGTCATCATCGCCCAATATACGAACGAAATGAAAATGCCCACTACAAGCCCGATTGTCTGTCCGTTCACCTTTCCGAAAAGCAGCGCGAGCGGCATCGCCAAAAACGCGAAAAAAAACGAGCCGAAAGGAAGCGAAAATTTCTTGTTGTATTCAAGCACATTCATGTTGAGTTCCTGCGCACTGCCTTCGGAATTCTTTTTCATATCGCGGATTTTTTTTCCGAGATCGTGGCTCGTCATTTCCGAGGGCGAAATGCGCCGCTCGAAATTGAAGACCGTGCTTTCAAAAAGATTCAGCGACATCAATTTGGAAGTCATCACGTCGAAATCGCTTTTCTCCCTTCTGTCGAAAACCGTGATGCAAGCGTCGCTCATGTCGAACCGCATGCTCACCCCCTCCATCGCGCCGCTGTCCGCCAAAGTCTTTCCCGCGACGATCACGCGCTGCCTTCCGTCGGAGTCACGGTCAAAAAGCACGAGGTCGCTTATGACTTTATCCTGAACGCCGCCGATTACGACGGTCGTATCGTTCATTCGCTTTATGCTGTTAGCTTCGATTTCCATCGTCGGGTTCGAGGCGATTGTCTTTCGAAGCTGGGTGCGCGTGGCGGAAGTGCCGAGCGGCAAAAGGTAGTCGTTCACGAAAAAAGAAAAAAGGGAAATCACGATTCCCAAAATTAAAATCGGTCGCAACAAAAGCCTTCCAAGCGAAAATCCCGAGGCGCGGAAAATCAGGATTTCGTTGTCGCTCACCATTCGCCCGAGACACATCAAAAATCCAGTGAGCGTCGCGAAAGGCGCGGACTGCGCGATTACAAAGGGCAGCGAATAAAGCATGAGTTTCATCGCGTCGGAAATCGGAATGCGCTTTCCCAAAAGCTGCTTCATAAAAAGCAGAATCTGGTTCACGAAAAAAATCAAAAAGAAAACCAAGAACATTGCGAAAAAATAAACGAGCAGCTCACGCACAATATAGCGCACAAGCGTCCTGTCGTGGTTCGCGCGCTTTTTGAATTTGACATGAATGAAAATTCTTTTGCCTTTTTTCAAAAGCAAGTCAAGTGCACAATTCATCTTTTGGAAAATTTTAGTTCCGAGAATTTTTTCTTTTAAGTCAAATATTTTTTTTGAAAACATTTTTTACAAATAAAGAAACTGCAAGCCTACGACTTACATCGCATGTCTTGCGACCGTGCGCCGCTACGCTAACGAGTTTGCGCAAAGCGCAAACTCGCACTATTACTTACTACTTATTACCTACTTATTACCTACTTATTACCCATTACTTTTTGTTCTAAAGAACCACGAAAACTCGCGCACCATCCACTGTATTAAATTCCCGTAGAGCCGAAGCCGCCTTCTCCGCGCTCGGTTTCATCGAGATTTTCCGTCCGCGAAAAAATCGCCTGCGTAATCGGAGCGGCTACAATCTGCGCGATTCTGTCGCCGTCTTTCACGATGAAATCCGTCTCGCCTAAATTGATGAGAATAACTTTGAGTTCGCCGCGATAGTCACTGTCAATCGTGCCGGGCGTGTTCAAAACCGTAACGCCGCTTTTCGCCGCAAGCCCGCTTCGCGGCCGCACTTGGATTTCAAAGCCTTGCGGAATCGCGAAAAAAAGCCCGGTCGGAATCACCGCGCGCGAAAGCGGCTTCATCACGACAGGGCTTTCCAAACGCGCGCAAACATCCGCACCCGCCGCGCCCAAAGTCTTGTATTCAGGAAGCGCGACGCCGTTTTCCGCCTTTACAAAAATCTCGATTTTTTCCACAACATCTCCATTTATATCCGCGTTTATACGGCTGTCGCCGTTTTCATAGCGGAATTTTATTTCACTTCGTCGCTCGTGCGCCGTGAGAATCTGCGTCTAATTCCACTTTCATTCGCGAAAACTCGCACTACTAATTATTCATTGTTAACTGATTTCCAGCCACCATTCGGGGCAAAGTTCTTTCAAAGTCGCGACGCGCATCGTTTCAGCGTCCATCAGGATTTCAACTTGAGACGCACGCTTTCCGCAAATCTGCGCCAAAAGTTCGCGACACGCGCCGCACGGAGCGCCACATTTGCCGTCCAAAATGCAGACGATTTTCGCGATTTCACTTTCGCCATTCGTGAGCATGTTGAAAATCGCGTTTCGCTCCGCGCATATTCCGAGCGTGCTTGCCGTATCGACACAAACGCCCGTGTAGACATTGCCGCCCAAAGTTTGAATCGCCGCGCCCACTTCTCCGCAAGTGACAGTTTCGCTTATCTTTCGCGGATTCACCACGGCGACCGCCCGCTCGTAGAGCATCTTCCAATTTTCCTTTTTCAAATCCATGTCGCAACCTACGGTTGCTTAACGATTTTTGGTTTGCTCGCAACGCCCGCATTTTCGTTCGCTTCGCTCACAAAAAGCACAAAAACTCGCGCACAACCATTCTGTCGCAAGTCGCAACTCTTCGAGCTGCGACTATTACCGACTACTTATACCCTATTACCTATTCACTTTTTTTGTTCGTCGAGCGCATCGATGTATGAAAGCTGCAATCTTCCGCGCTGATCCACTTCCAAAAGTTTTACGGGAATCACTTGTCCTTCCTTGATTACGTCGGTCACTTTTTCCACGCGACCATGCGAAAGTTTGGAAATGTGGCAAAGCCCTTCTTTTCCCGGAAGAATTTCGATGAAGGCGCCGAAGTCTTTGATGCTTTTTACCGTGCCCTGATAAATCGTGCCAGGCTCGGGATCTTCGGTGATGCCCTTGACGGCCTTTTTCGCGGCTTCAGCGGACTGTCCTGTCTTTCCGTAAATCGTAACGGTTCCGTCGTCGTCCGTATTGATCGTAACGCCGTATTCGGCGCACAAAGCCTTGACGTTCTTTCCGCCAGGACCAATCAACGCCCCGATTCTGTCAATCGGAATTTTCATCGAAAGGATTTTCGGCGCGAAAGCGGAAATCGCCTGCGGCTTTGAAATGCATTGTTCCATGATGCCGAGAATGTGCAGCCGTCCCACGCGCGCCTGCTCCAAAGCTTTTTGCATGATTTCAGTCGTGACGCCGGGAATCTTGATGTCCATCTGGAATCCGGTGATTCCGTCGCGAGTTCCAGCCACTTTGAAATCCATGTCGCCGAGATGGTCTTCCTCGCCGAGAATGTCAGAAAGAATCTTGTATCGCTCGTAATGTTCGCCCTCGGTAATCAATCCCATCGCAATTCCCGCGACCATTTTTTTCATCGGAACGCCCGCCGCCAACATCGAAAGCGTGCCGCCGCAAGTGGAAGCCTGCGAAGAAGAGCCGTTCGACTCAAGTATTTCCGAAACAACGCGGATTGTGTACGGGAATTCTTCGCGGCTTGGAACCATCGGCTCAAGCGAGCGTCGCGCCAAATTGCCGTGCCCGATTTCGCGGCGGCCAGTGGTGAGACGGCCGGTTTCGCCGACAGAATAAGGCGGAAAATTGTAATGCAAAATAAAATGCTCGCTTCGCTCGCCGTCGATGTCATCGTATTCCTGCTCGTCCATCAAAGTGCCGAGCGTCGTCACCGCGAGCGACTGAGTTTCACCGCGAGTAAAAAGCGCACTTCCGTGCGGCTGAGGCAGGACATTCACTTCGCAATTGATGGGGCGAATCTCGTCGCACTTTCTTCCGTCAATTCTCACGCCTTCATCCAAAATGCTTTTTCGCAAAAGTTTGTACTGAATGTCGTCCATAAGGCCTGAGAAAAGTTTCGCCTGAATTTCGTCCGCCAATTGTTCGGCATGATTTTCCTTTATCTTCGCGATGGCCTCGCGAATCGCCTTGCCGCGATTTTGCTTTCCGTCGCGGAAACAAGCCTCCTTCAAAAGCGGCGTGGCTTCCGCCTCGATCGCCTCGGCATTTTCAAGCGTCACGTCGAGCGGCGCGAGCGGCAGTTTTTCCTTGCCCGCCTTTTTCTGCAATTCCTCCTGAAGCAAGCACATGTCCGTGATGAATTTCTGCGCCTCGTTCAACGCGCCGAGCATCACTTCTTCGGTGGCCTCGTTCGCGCCGCCCTCAACCATCGTAAAGCCGTCCTTCGTTCCCGCCACGACGATTTCAAGCTGCGCCTTTTCCTGTTCTTGGAAAGTCGGATTGATGACGTATTTTCCGTCGATGTAGCCCACGCGGCAAGCGGCCACAGGCCCATGGAAAGGAATGTCCGAAATCGTCACCGCCGCGCTTGAAGCGATTACCGCCAAAATGTCTGGCGTGTGGATTCCGTCCGCGCTCACGCAAGTCGGAACGATTTGGATTTCCCGTCCAAACGACATCTCGAAAAGCGGACGCATCGGGCGGTCAATCAGGCGCGAAACCAAAATTTCCTTGTCCTTCGGTCGACCTTCGCGCTTTACGAATCCTCCGGGAATTTTCCCCGCCGCGTAAAATTTTTCGTTGTATTCCACCGTAACTGGAACATAGTCCATTCCCTCCACCACAGTGCTCGAAGCGCAAACCGTGGCGATTACGGAAGTGCCCGCGAACTGCGCGTAGACGCATCCGTTGGCCTGCTTTCCCATCCTGCCGGTTTCGAGGACAAGTTCCTCGTCGCCGATTTTGTAAGTCACTCTTTCTACTGCCATATTCTTTTCACGTTCCTTGAAATAAATTCAATTGAAATTTGCAAACAAATTTGGCCGCGATTTCGCGGCCAGAATTCTACTTGCGAAGTCCGAGTTCTTTGATGAGGGCGCGGTAGCCTTCCAAGTCCGTGCGCTGAAAATACTTAAGGAATCTCTTGCGCTGACCGACAAGCTTCATCATGCTGCGTTTTGAATTCGAATCCTGCGGATAGTTGGCGACATGCGCCGTGAGCTGCTTGATTCGTTCCGTCAAAAGCGCGACCTGAACGCGTACATTGCCCGTGTCGTTTTCATTCGCTCCGAATTTTGCCACGATTGAATGCGACAATTCTTTTGAAAGTGCCATAATTTTTCTCCTAAAAAAGTCTATCCTAAAAAATCCAAGTACAATCAATTTTTTAGGCAGCCTCTATCAATTTCTATTCATTCATCAGACGATGAATTCGATTCTTTCGACGCGCGACAAATTTTGCTCGGGTGGAAATTCCAGGCGAAGGAATGAAGATTCCACGTGCAGCACGGCATCAACATTTTGCGAATAGCCGTCCCCACCAGCGAACGCGACGCGCACCCGAAAACACCCGCTTTCCGGCAAAACTTGCGTCGTATTCCTGCTTGCAATCATTGACAGTGTGGCATCCGACGAGCCGCCGACCTTGAAATCAAGTGGCAATCCGTCAAGACAATACGGCCGGCCCAAAAGCGACGAGGCAAAATCAAAGTCGCCCTCGCGAACCGCGCCGCGGATAAGGCTCGAACTGACGCGCTTTCCTTTGAACACAACGTCGTCCAAAACCTTTAGCTCCAAACCGCAAGAAGCCGCGTAACACGACAGTTCGGCAACGCCGGTGTCAGAGTTATGGCCCAGGCGGAAATCAGTGCCCGCCGCCAAAAATTGCATGGCGCAAAATTTTCTCACGATGTCGAGAAAATCCCTTCCTTTTATTTTACTGAAATGCAAAGAAAAGTCAATCATTATGCAGAAATCAAAGCCTTTTTTTTCAAAAAATTTCAGTTTGAGACGCTCGGTGGAAACGTCGCCCTCATAGCGCGAATTCTTCAGGACGCCAGGAGAGCGCGAAAATGTCACGATGCCAGCGCGCGTTTCTGGATGAGAATTCTTGTATTCCAACACTGCCTGAAAAAGAACCTCGTGCCCGATGTGCATTCCATCGAAGCCGCCGATTGCGACCGCCGAAGCACTTGACAATGAAGAGTCAATAGTTAATAGTGAATGGTTTGAAGTTTGTTTTGAATTTTCCGTTTGCAGTTTTAAGGCGGAATTTGATTCGAATCGCGAAGTTTCGCGCGTTATGCGAGAAAGTCGAACTGCATCTTCCCAAGAAAAAATTTCCATCCGGAAAAATTATAGCACAAAACGGATTTTTTGTGAACAAGGGACGCAGGGAAAAGCAACTGCCAAATTTGCAAAAATATTTTTTAGATTTACCGCGATTTCCCCTTGCGCAAAAATAATTTTTATGATATAATATCTACATTCTCGTGGACGATTAGCTCAGTGGTAGAGCACTTCCTTCACACGGAAGGGGTCGTTGGTCCAACTCCAACATCGTCTAAAGATCCGCCTTTTTAGGGCGGATTTTTTTTGCCTTGAACTATGCCTGCAAAGCGGTAACCGCTACGGTCGCCACGATGTCGCTGACGTTGCAGCCTCGGCTCAAGTCGTTGAGAGGCTTGGCAAATCCCTGACACACAGGACCGATGGCCATCCAGCCGCCCATTCTCTGCGCGATTTTGTAGCCGATATTGCCCGCGTTGATGTTGGGAAAAACGAAGACATTCGCGTGCCCCGCCACATCGCTTCCCGGGGCTTTGAGCGCGCCCACTTCCGGGGCGACCGCCGCGTCAAACTGGAACTCGCCGTCAAGCGCAAGACTTGGCGCTTTTTCCTTTGCGATTTTCACGGCTTCCTGCACCTTCGGAACGCTCTTGAAAAATTTGTCGTCGTTTCCGCTTCCCTTGGTACTGAACGAAAGAAGCGCGACGCGCGGCTCGATTCCCGCGATTTTTTTCGCGGTGTCGGCAGTGGCGAGCGCGATGTCCGAAAGCTCCTCGGCGGAAGGCTCGATGTTTATCGCGCAGTCCGCCAAAAGCGCGACGCCTTCTGGAATATACTTGTTGCCGCCTTGGGGCGCGACCATAATGAAACTTGAAGAGACAGTCTTGATTCCCGCCGCCGTCTTTATGACTTGAAGACCAGGGCGGAGCGTGTTCGCCGTGGAATGGCATGCGCCAGAAACGAAGCCGTCGGCATCGCCCGCCTTTAGAATAAGTGCGCCAAACATCGTGCGGTCTTTGAGCAAATAGGCTTTCGCGTCTTCCACCGTGGCATATTCGGGCGCGCCGGTTTTCTTGTTTACCTTTCCTTCGCGCGCCTTGAACAAGATTTCCGCGTACTTGTCGATGTTCGAGCTGGTCGCAGGGTCGACAAGCTCGATTCCGCTTATGTCGGTTTCGGGCGCGACACGCTTGCACTCATCCGCGTTTCCGATGAGGATGATTTTCGCGATTCCCTCGCGCACGATTTCCGCCGCCGCTTCCACGACGCGCTTGTCCTCGCCTTCGCACAGAACGATTTTCTTTCCGGCCGCTTTGGCCTTTTCCTTTAACTGTTCGACAAAATCCATATAAAACTCCCATAAAAAGTCAAGAGCGAAAGTCGCAATCCTTTCGGCTTGCTAACAATTTCGCGATTGACTTTTTAGCGTGCGTGTTTAGCAACTTGTTGCGACGCGCACAGTATATAAGCAAGTTTGCAACGCAAACTTGTCATGATAAAAATGCCGCGCTATTTCAGCGGCGTTTTTATCATAACTCCTTCAAAATTAGGTAATGAGTAATTGGTAATACGTCGGGACAAGCCCGCCGTTTTCATATAGGAAATTTATTTCACATCGTTGCTTGTGCAACGTGAGAATAAGTAATACTCAATATGGAATAAATTCTTCCAATATTACTTTTTACCCATTACTTGTCATTATATCACTTCATCGCGATTTTTACAACATTGATTGCGCCGTCGTAAATTTTTATTTTGTCGTTGTCCAAAATGTTTTTTATGTAAAGCTTCAGAAGGTCGTCTTCTTCAACGAGCGTCTTTAAAATGCGGTTTAGGATTTGGGGATTGTCGGCTTCCTTTGTGCCGCCACCGATTTCGGATGCGCGGATTGCGCCCCACGCCTCATGCCGCCCCACTCGCTGAATGAAAAGTTTCGGAATCGGATAGAACGAAAGTTCGCTGGGCTTCGTTATCATCACATCGCTGATATGCAGCAGAAGATTAGTGCAATAGACCGCCGCGTAAAAATCCGAATGCAAGAAAATGTGAACGCCAGTCAATTTGGACTTTTTGGAGTCTTCTATGAACGCGCGAGTTTTTTTCCAATCCGTGTGCATTTGATACGGAATCGATTTTTTTTCGAGAGCGCGCTTGAGGTCGTTCCATCGTCCTTCGTGGTCTCCCATGTTTATCAGAAGGCAGACTTTTTCCTGCTCGATGTATGTCTTGCAGTAAGAAGCGATTTCGCCGAATTTCGCCGCCTGCGCTCCTGCCCCGCCCATCGTCAAAAGAAAACGGCGCGCCTCATGATTTTTTTCGCGTTCGAGCCGCATCTTGCAATCCGACTTTATCGAGGCAAGAATTTCATAGTCAACATAATGCCCTGTCTGCACGATTTTTTCACGCGGAAGACAGTTAGAAATCGGCGCGCCCTTTTCCATGTGGAGAAGCGTGCGGTATCCCATGTACGCGCTGGGCGACTGAACAGTATGGACGCTTCCCTCCACAAGCCAAAAAGCGAGCGGCAAATTGTCTGGAATCATCGAGACGACTTTTTTCATTCCGCACAAAACCGCGCTCCAGCCCACCCAAGGATGCGCCGCCACCATCGGAATTTCCTTCGGGATTTTTTCGAACGCAGCCTTGAAAAGCTTCGACACTTCGCGATTTTGGATTGCCGCGTCAAGGTGCGCGTTCATTCCGCTTGTAATCGGCTCCCAAATCAAGGCGTTGAAAGCCTTCGACTTTTGCGAAAACCGTGAAAACGAGTTGTAAGCGCCTTCAAGAAATTTTATGGACTTTTCAATCGGAGTTCCAGAAAACGACATCAAGTCCAAAAGATACGCGCGGATTCCCATGCTGTGAGCCGCGCTCGCAAGCGCGATGGCAATTCGCCAATGTCCGAATCCCATTCGGATAGTGCCGATGACAAGAGAATTCTTCGGATCGATTTCACGCGCCTTGAAAGGCCTGCCTTTTTCGTCGAACATGGAGTCGACTTCGCTACGCCGCACCAAGGTAAGCACATGAAAATCCTTGTAGACTTCGCCCTTGGGAATGGCCACCAAGTCCAGGGCCTCGCGCTGAATGCCGAAAAGTTTCCGGCACAGCCTACTTCCCAATCGCGCCCTCGCTACGGCAAAACTAGAAACCTTGTTCTGGAAAAGGCAGCATTCCGAATGTTTCATTTGACTAATATTTTTTTCGCATTTCCTTCGCGGCGGCGACAAGGTTCTCAAGACTCGCGACGGTTTCGCTTTCTCCGCGTGTCTTGAGACCGCAGTCAGGGTTCACCCAAAGTTTTTCCACGCTCACTTTTTGCACCATCTTTTCAAGCGCACAAACGATTTCCTCTTTGGAAGGAATTCGCGGCGAATGAATGTCGTAAACGCCAGGTCCGACTTCAGTGCGGAAAGCGGCTTCCTTGAGCGCGTCCAAAATTTTCAAGTCGCTTCTGCTCGCTTCGAATGTGATCACATCCGCATCCATTTCGTCGATGTCACGGATGATGTCGTTGAACTCGCTGTAGCACATGTGCGTGTGGATTTGAGTTTCAGCCCTAACGCCTGAATGCACGAGACGGAACGCCGGAATCGCCCAATCCAAATATTGCGAATGCCAGTCGCTTTTTCGCAGCGGCAGCTTTTCGCGCAATGCGGCTTCGTCGATCTGGATTATCTTGATTCCGTTCTTCTCCAAGTCCAAGACTTCTTCGCGAATTGCAAGCGCGATTTGCAATGTCTGCTCTTTTATCGGAATGTCCTCGCGCGGGAACGACCAGTTCAAAATTGTGACAGGTCCCGTGAGCATTCCTTTTACTGGACGCTTTGAAAGGCTCTGCGCGTATGCCGACCATTCCACCGTTATAGGCTTTTTTCGGCTGACGTCGCCCCAAATGACAGGCGGCTTTACGCATCGCGTTCCATAGGACTGAACCCATGCGTTCTGCGTGAACAAGAATCCTTCGAGATTGTTTCCGAAATATTCCACCATGTCGTTGCGCTCGAATTCTCCGTGAACCAAAACGTCGATGTCGAGCTCTTCCTGCAAACGGATGCATTCGGATATTTTTTCGCGGTTGAATTCAATATATTGTTCTTTTGTTATCAAGCCTTTTTTGAAGTCCGCGCGGTTCTTTCGCACTTCCCTTGTCTGCGGAAACGAGCCGATTGTAGTCGTGGGAAACGGCGGCAAATTGAATTCCTTCTTCTGGATTTTTTCGCGCTCCGCGAAGTCGGGCTTTCTCACAAAATCCGCGTCCTTCAAATTCTTCACCGCGCTTTGAACATCGGCGTCTGGAGAAACACGATTTCCGCCGAACAATTCCGAATTGGTTTTTCCCGAAGCCACATCTTCAAGTTCAACGAGTTTTTCTTCCGCGAAAGAAAAGTGCTTGAGAATTTCAGCGGAAAGTTTTTCCTCGTTGCGCGTAGTATACGGAACATGCAAAAGCGAGCAAGAAAATCCAGCCACGATATTTTCGCGCGGAACATTCTTCTCAATTTCCGCCAAAATCGAAGCGATCTTCGCGTAGTCGGCCCGCCAAATGTTTTTTCCTGTCATGATTCCTGCGAACAAAAGCGCGTTTTTCGGAAAAGACTTTTTTACGAGCGAAAGGGTTTCCTTTCCTTCCACGAAATCAAGTCCGAAGCCGTCGAACGCAAGCGAAGTCACGGCATCATAACTGTCGCGAATGTCGCCGAAATAAGTCTGCAAGATTACCTTGACTTTTTTGCCGTCAAGAATTTTTTCATAAAGCGACTCAAAAAATTTCACGGAAGAAGAATCCGTGTCGAACACCAACGCCGGCTCGCAAATGGAAATCCATTTCGCGCCCGCCGTGCCGCATTCTTCCAAAAGTTTTTTGTATGCGGCGCAAATGTCGTCGGCATAGTCGTCGCGGCATTTTCCTTTCGCATAAGTGGCGAAATGCAAAAAAGTATAAGGGCCTATTACGCTCGGGACAGTTTCTATGCCTGAGGACTTCGCCTGTGAAAACTCCGCGAGAATTTTTTCTGTGTTCAAAGAAAGTTTCGCGTCCGCCTCAAGTTCCGGGACAATATAATGGTAGTTCGTGTTGAACCATTTCTTCATCGGAAGGGCCTTCACGTCGCCCTTTTCGCCTTGATATCCGTGCGCCATGGCGAAGTAAGTGTCGAGCGCGCTCAAATCAAGCGACTTGTAGCGGGAGGGAATTGCGTCGAGCATCACCGCCGTGTCAAGCATCGCGTCATAATACGAAAAGTCGTTGGACGGAATGAAATCAATATTTGCGGCACGCTGTTTTTGCCAGCCGTATTCTCGAAGCGCCTTCGCGCACGATTCCAATTCTTTGCAAGAAATTTCTTTTGCGAAATATTTTTCTTCCGCGAATTTCAATTCTCGTTTCGCCCCGATTCTAGGGAAGCCGATAACAAATGTTTTATAGTTGCTCATTTGAATATCCTATCAGAAAAAACGAAAAAGGTCAATGTGGGAAAATGGAGAATTTGGAATTGAGAATTTTGGCGAGGCGGAATTCTGTGGTGATTGAACGCGTCGAAATTCCGTGACGGATTTTTTCCGTGCCTTGAAAAAACAATTATTATATGATATAATTCAAACTGAATGTTTTGAGATTAAAAACACTAAAAATCGTCGCTAAGATTGCGTGGCAATTTTTAATTCGAGCTTGCGTCGCGAACTCGCTTATAAAACTTGCCTGCTCGCGCGGACGAACAAAACATTCTCGGAAGTTGTTCTAGCAACGAGCCGCTAGGCGAAGTTTCTAGCGAACTTCCTTTGGAGTTTAATTTTAATGAAAGTTCTTGTAGTCGTTGACATGCAAAATGATTTTATCGACGGCGCGCTTGGCACAAAAGAGGCGCGAAGCATCGTCGCGAATGTCATTGAAAAGATAAAAGGATTCGACGGAATTGTCCTTGCCACCCGCGACACGCACAAAGAAAATTATCTTGAAACGCAGGAAGGCCGCGCCCTGCCCGTGGAGCATTGCATCGAGGGCACATTCGGACATCAGATTAAAAAGGAAATAGAAGAACTGCTGGATGGCGAGCCAATCGACAAGCCGACGTTCGGAAGCGTCGCGCTCGGCGAAAAGTTGGCGGCGATGAATCGCGAGAGCAAAATCGAAAGCGTGACTTTCGCAGGGCTTTGCACTGACATCTGCGTCATTTCCAACGCGCTCTTGGCGAAGGCTTTTCTTCCGGAAGTGCCGATTTTCGTGGACGCGAAATGCTGCGCCGGAGTTACGCCAGAAAGCCACGAGCGCGCGCTTTTGGCGATGAAGTCATGCCAGATAGAAATTTTGAACGGCTGACATTTTAAGTTTTCGCGATTGCAAGAATTTCTTAGGTACAAAAAAATGAGTTTTCTCGCAAGTTTTGCATCAATAAGCCGCTTGACATAAAAAGGCGCACAATGTTATATTTTTGTTATAAAGGAGGAATCTGTTATGGCGATTGCGACAACAAGAGAAAACACAAGGCGAATGACATTGCGCATCGATGCGCCTATTTTAGCACGGCTTGACGAATATCACAAAAAGACCGACATACCCAAAACCAGGATTATAAACAGCGCTTTGCAAAACTACCTCGATGAAATGGAAGAGGATTTTGCGGACGCACGCGCGGGCGAGGCGGCGTGGGCGGAATACATCGCCAGCGGAAGAAAGTCAATTTCCCAAGAGGAGCTTGCGAAGAAATTGGGAGTTGACCTTGACAGTTGATTATTCAACCAAAGCGCAAAAAGAATTAAAAAAATTGGACGGACAAACCAAAGAGCGCATAATGAAGTATATGCGTGATATTGGAAAGCTTGACGATCCGCGGAGCAGGGGCAAGGCTCTGACATCGAACCTTGTGGGCTTGTGGCGTTACCGCGTGGGCGACTACAGAGTTATTTGCGACATAAACGACCGCGAGCTTTTGATACTGGCGCTTGACATAGGGCATCGGCGGGAAATCTACAAATAGTCTCTCGAAAAAAATTGTCCATTCTCCTCGGAAACCTGCTTCTGCTACAGATTCGGATCAAACTTCCAGTCTCGTAATGCTTCCTTAACTTTTTCTCATCAAAAAATTGCCTTTCCTCTCCAATTTTGTTATCTTGAAAAGTGAGGAAGCCGCATTTCTGAAAGGTTTCCTTCCCCGAAATCAGGAGGCATGAAAGAAGTCGCACAAATGGCGCGCCTTCCTTCAACTCAAGTTTTGCTTGTCGCGTTGCAACCTGCAAAACTTGTTATGTACTGCACATTCTCATTGCGAATGTGCGTAAAAAGGCATTCACGAAATTGTTAGCAAGCCGGAAGGATTGCGACTTTCGCTCTTGCCTTTTATCAGGAGGTAAAAAAATGGATCAGGACAAAATGACTATAAAGGCGTTCGACGCATTGCAGGAGGCTTCTTCGCTCGCAAGGCAATACGACCATGCGGAAATCGCCAACGAGCACATACTCGTGGCGTTGCTCGAACAAAAGGACGGAATCATTCCGCCGCTAGTCGAGAGAATCGGAATGAGCGCGTCCGCGCTTTCTTCGAGGGCAAGGCTTCTTTTGGAAAAATTTCCGCGCGTCAGCGGCAATGTGAACCTTTCGCTTTCAAACATGGCGCAGCGCACTTTGGCGAACGCCGAAAAAGAAATGTCGCGCCTTAAGGACGAGTACGTTTCCACCGAGCATTTCCTTTTGGCGATGACGCAAAACGGAGATGAAGTTTCGGACTTATTAAAGGAAAGCGGAATCACGAAAGACGCGATTTTGCAGGCATTGAAGTCGATTCGCGGCAACTCCAAAATTGATTCCCAAGACCCCGAAAGTTCCATGCGTTCCCTCGAAAAATATTGCGCGGATTTGACGAGCCTCGCGCGGCAGGACAAAATCGACCCTGTAATAGGACGCGACGAGGAAATACGGCGAGTGATGCAGGTTTTGAGCCGCCGCACGAAAAACAATCCCGTTTTGATTGGAGAGCCTGGCGTCGGAAAGACTGCCGTCGTGGAAGGGCTTGCCTTGCGAATTGCGAAAGGCGATGTTCCGGAAAGCCTTAAAAACAAGCGGCTTCTTTCGCTTGACATGGGCGCGCTCGTAGCGGGCGCGAAATACAAGGGCGAATTTGAGGAGCGTCTAAAGGGTGTAATTGATGAAGTGAAGAAGTCCGACGGAAAAATAATTTTGTTCATCGACGAGCTTCACACTATCGTGGGGGCAGGAAGCGGAGAAGGCTCTACAAGCGCGGCAAACCTTCTAAAGCCCGCCCTCGCTCGTGGCGAACTTCGCGCGATTGGCGCGACTACGCTTGACGAATATCGAAAGTACATCGAAAAGGATGCCGCTTTGGAGCGTCGTTTCCAGCAAGTGCTGTGCGCCGAGCCGAACCTTGAGGACACGATTGCAATTTTGCGAGGGCTTCGCGAAAAATATGAAATCCATCACGGCGTGCGCATTGAAGACGAGGCTTTGGTTTCGGCGGCAACTCTTTCCGACCGCTACATCACGAACCGCTTTCTGCCGGACAAAGCCATCGACTTGGTTGACGAAGCCGCAAGCCGTCTCAAGATGGAAATCGAAAGCGAGCCCACCGAACTTGACAGAATCGAGCGGAAAATCTTGCAGCTGCAAATCGAAAAGCAGTCGCTCGCAAAGGAAAGCGACGAAGCAAGCAAGGAGCGTCTTGAAAAGTTGAACGGCGAACTTTCCGAATTGGGACAAAGACGTGACGCGATGAAACTGCAGTGGCAGAACGAAAAGGCCGCGATTGACTCTTCGCGCGATGCAAAGGAAAAATTGGAAAGCGCGAAATTCGAGCTTGAAAAATGCACGGCGGAAGGAAAGCTCGAGCGCGCGGCGGAATTGAAATATTCGATAATTCCCGAACTCGAAAAGAAATTGAAGTCCGCCGATTCGAAAGAGGAGAGTCAAACGGAAAGCGCGCGTCTTTTGCGCGAGACTGTTACCGAGGAAGACATCGCCCGCGTAGTCTCTTCTTGGACAGGAATTCCCGTCGCGAAAATGATGGGCAGCGAAAAGGAAAAATATCTCGCGCTCGAAAGCGAACTTCACAAGCGCGTAATCGGACAGGATGAAGCGGTGCAAGTGGTGAGCGACGCCATTCGCAGAAACCGTTCGGGGCTTTCCGATCCGAACAAGCCGCTTGGAAGTTTCCTTTTCATCGGACCTACGGGAGTCGGAAAGACGGAACTCGCGAAAACTTTGGCGGACTTTTTGTTCAACGATGAGCGCGCTCTTACCCGAATCGACATGAGCGAATACATGGAAAAGTTTTCTGTGACACGACTCATCGGAGCGCCTCCGGGATATGTTGGATACGATGAGGGCGGACAGCTCACGGAAGCGGTCCGGCGCAGACCATACAGCGTCGTTCTTTTCGACGAAATCGAAAAGGCGCATCCCGATGTTTTCAACGTGCTTTTGCAAGTGCTCGACGACGGACGATTGACAGACGGACAAGGCCGAATAGTCGACTTCAAGAATACGATTATCATAATGACAAGCAACTTGGCAAGCGAGCTGATTTTGGAAGCCGACACCGACGAAAAGCTTGGCGCGATAAAAGAAAAGCTGAATGAAATCTTGAAAGCCTCGTTCAAGCCTGAATTCTTGAACCGAATTGACGAAATCGTGATGTTCACTCGGCTCGACAAGTCATGCATCGCGGGAATCGTTAGATACCAATTGGAGCGCGTGGCAAAACGGCTTGAATCGCATCGCATAAAATTGCAATTCGAGCAAAGCGCGTTGGATTTCCTTTGCGAAAAAGGTTATGACCCGGCGTTTGGCGCGCGCCCCGTAAAACGCGCGATTCAGACTTACGTGGAAAATCCGCTTGCGAAAGAAATTTTGCGCGGAGCGTTTTCCGACGGCAGCACGATTACGGCGAGCGCGCAAGGAGAAGAGATAAAATTCAGCTGACAGTTAAGAATGAATATTGAACAGTTCTCGCCGATTGCTTTGCAAACAGCGAGAGCGTTGCGACAATTACGCATTCCAGATTGCAAAACTCGCGTCCTCATAAATCGCGCCGCAGAGAAATTCCAAAGCCTCGCGCAGTTGCGAGTCGAGTTTCCACGGCGCGTTCAGGACGAGAATTCCGCTTCCCAAAAGGTTCGCCGCGTTTTGAGAAGGTCTGTTCCCGAGAAAGAATTCCGCGCGAAGAATTTCCGTGTGGGCGTTCTGATTTTTTGCAGCGTCCTCAATTTGGAAAAGCATTTTTTCTATTTGCGCTTTTTTGCCTTCCAAAATCGGATACCAAATCGCGATTGTTCCCGCGCTCCATTTTTTATGGACGGCGCGCACGGTCTTTGAAACAGCGTCGAATTCGCTCAAATCTTCATAAGGCGGGTCAATCAAAACCGCGCCACGCTTGATTTGTGGAGGAGCGGAAGAGAAAAGGTTTTTCAATCCGTCCGCATGGATAATTTTCGTGGCGCAGAATTTTTTTTCGCTCCGCGCGTTCTGCAAGTTCGCGTTTCTTTCGCTTGAGTTTTGCGCGAGATAATTTTTTTCGATTAAAAATTTTTCGGACGATTTTCTTTCAGCTAGATTTTTTTCGTTTTTCTCAATTGAAATTTCTTCAAGAGAATTTTTTTCAAAAATATTTTCGCGAAGCCTTTCTATTTCCCGAGGATGAAGTTCGCAAAGAAAAAGACGCGAATCGCGCCGCATCAAATTGCGCTCAAGCAAAGGCGAGCCGGGATAGCATGAGATTTTCAAGTATGGAGAAATTTGCTCGAAATAGAATTTCACGCATTCAGGAATTTTGTCTTGCGCAAAATTCGCGCCGCCCTCTCCTTCAAAAAAATCGCGCAATGCCAAGATTCCTTTTTCCGCCTCGCGAGTTTTTTTTGACGACGCGCATTCAAGCGAATAAAGTGCGCTTCCCGCGTGGGTGTCGAAAAAAGTGTAAGGGGATTCCTTCGCGTTCAAATGGCGCAGAATCTGGATGAGCGCGATGTGCTTTAGAATGTCGGCGTGATTTCCTGCATGGAATTCGTGAAGATAACTCAGCATAATTTTTATTCAAGTCTTTATTCGAGCGAGTCGATTTCACAAAGCCATGCGGCCGCGCTCGCGTCGCTCGGCATCCGCCAGTCTCCTCTAGGCGAAAGGTTCACCGTTCCCACTTTCGCGCCGTCCGGCATGCACGAACGTTTGAACTGCTGCGAGAAAAATCTCTTGTAGAAAACCTTCATCCACTTTTTTATCGTAGCCGCAGAATATCCGCTCGCGGCGAACGCCTTTTTCGCGAGGAAATAAATTTTGCTTGGGGAAAAACCGAAGCGCAAGACATTGTACAAAAAGAAATCGTGCAACTCATAAGGACCGACGATTTCCTCGGTCTTTTGCGAGATGCCGCCTTGTTCGGGCGGAAGAAGTTCGGGACTTACGGGTGTGTTCAAAATGTCGAACAGGATTTCGCCCAATTTTTTGTTTTGCGCTTGCGCGGAATTTTTTTCCTGC
The DNA here is from genome assembly GCA_910584475.1 of uncultured Treponema sp. GTDB lineage: Bacteria > Spirochaetota > Spirochaetia > Treponematales > Treponemataceae > Treponema_D. Next base: position 37,126 of record CAJUBD010000015.1, on the reverse strand, counting down.
GCGAAGGCTTCGGCCTCGCGCTCTACGATGTGACGGACTAAAGTTTTGGGAATCGAGGAGTTTACGCCGTACATCGACATGTGGTCGCCATTGTAAGTGCACCAGCCGAGCGCGAGCTCGGAAAGGTCGCCCGTGCCGATTACAATCGCGCCTTCCTTGTTCGCCAAGTCCATCAGGATTTGGGTGCGCTCCCTTGCCTGCGCATTTTCATAAGTCGCGTCGTGAATGTTTTCGTCTTGCCCGATGTCCTTGAAGTGCTGACGCACAGAATCTGAAATCGGAATTTCGCGGAGCGTCGCGCCGGTTTCCCTTGCGAGCGAGCACGCGTTGAGGTATGTGCGGTCCGTCGTGCCGAAGCCCGGCATTGTCACGGCGATGATCCCCCGGCGGTCAAGCGAGCACAAGTCGAACGCGCGGCATACAACCAAAAGCGCGAGCGTCGAGTCAAGCCCGCCTGAAAGTCCGAGCACCGCGCTTTTCGCTCCGATATGCCTGAGGCGTTTTGCGAGCGACTCCGCTTGGATTGTAATCACTTCAAGGCATCTCTCGTCGAGCGCGTCTTTTTCCTGCGGAACGAAAGGACGCTTTTCCACCGTGCGGAAAAAATACGCTTCTTCCTCAAACCTCTTTTCTTTGAGCCTTACGAAAATTTCTTTGCACGGCTTTAAATTGTTTTCACATTGGGAAAAAGTTGTCGTCCTGATTCGCTCCGCTCCCAAAAGCGAAACGTCGATGTCGGCGAAAATCATCCGCCCTTCAAACGGCGCGTTTTCGGCAAGAATTTTTCCGTTCTCCGCAATCAAATTGTGTCCCGCGAAAACCATGTCCTGCGTGGATTCGTCGCGTCCGCTGTCCGCGTAGATGTACGCGCAGAAATTCCGCGCCGACGCGCCTTTAACCAAAAGCCGCCTGTATTCCGCCTTGCCGATTGTCTCGTTACTTGCAGAAAGGTTCGCTATGATTGTCGCACCGGACAAAGCGTGGCTTGTGGAAGGCGGCGTGGCCGCCCAAAGGTCTTCGCATATTTCGAACGCAATTTTCGCCTCGGGAAAATTTTCCGCGCAAACGAGAATATCAGTTCCAAAAGGAACTTCGGGAAATTTCTTGGAAATGAAAATCGTCTCGCCCAAATTCGCGCCTCGCAAATTCCTCGATGAAGCGAAATGACGCGCCTCGTAGAATTCGCCGTAATTCGGAATGTATGTTTTGGGAACGAGCGCGAGGATTTCGCCCTTGTGCAAAATCGCCGCCGCGTTGTAAAGCGAGCCGCCCTTCTTTATGGGAAGCCCCACGGCGACTATCGTCTGAATCGAAGCAGTTTCCTTGGCGATGAACGCGAGTGATGAAAGCGCGTTTTGCAAAAGCGTCTCCTGAAAAAAAAGATCGCCGCAAGTGTAGCCCGTGACGCAAAGCTCAGGCAGCACAAGAAGATCCGCGCCCTTCGCCGCCGCCTCGTGCGCCGCCGTCAATATTTTTTCGGAATTGAAAACAGTGTCGCAGACTTTAAGCTCAAGGCTCGCCGCCGCCGCTCGAAAATAGCCGTAATTCATAGAAACATTGTAGCATATTTTCTCGCCTTGGGCAAGATTGAATTTGGGAAAGAGAATTTTTTGAAAAAGGGAGATTTGGAAATGAATTTTTTTTTATAAAAACATACTTGACAATACATAATAAATTATGTATCATAAAATACAAGGAGAGGCGTTTGGAATATTCATCAAAGGAAGTCATAAAGATGATTGAGGCTGACGGCTGGTTCGAGGTCGCCTGCGTCGGAAGCCATCATCACTTCAAGCATCCGACGAAACAAGGGCGAGTTACCGTGCCACATCCAAAGCGCAGCGTTCCAATCGGAACGGTGAAAAGCATTTTCAAACAGGAGGGGATTGACCCAAAGGAGAAGAAATGAAAAACGAATACGCATTCATCGCAATCCTTGAATATGCAAAAGACGGCATCAACATCAGCTTTCCCGATTTGCAGGGTTGTTTTTCCTGCGCGGACGCGGGCGACACGGACGGAGCATTGAAAAGCGCGAGGGAGGCACTTGGACTTCACTTGTTCGCCATGGAGCAGGATGGGGAAAAAATTCCGAAGCCACGCCCATTGAATGAAATCGCACTTGGAAAAAATCGCGTTCCCGCCGTAATCGAAGTCTTCATGCCGTCCGTCCGCGCGGCGGTAAAGACGGCTTTCGTGAAAAAGACGCTTTCGCTTCCTGCCTGGCTTGCCGCACTTGCCGACGAAAAGAAAGTGAACTGCTCAAAGGTGTTCCAAGACGCTTTGAAAGCGTTCCTTGGCGCGGAAGAGCCGAAAGTCGCGACGGCGTGAAGTCAACTCCCACTCACCGGGCAAACGCGTACTCACGCAAGACGGCGTTTATTTTCGTCTGGTAGCCCTTCCCCTGCCTCTTGAACCATTGCAAGACGTCGGTGTCAATCTTGATGTGCACATCCGACTTCTTCGGCTTGTACCAGTCGGGGTGCACTTCATACCACGGACGGAATTGCCTGAGCTGCTCTTCGGTCAGTATGGGGCAATCCGGGTCGTCCTCCGTTTCGCCGTCATGCACTTTTTCGGCGGCATCGTGAATCGCCTGCTTTTCGGCTTCCGTCAGTGGACGGCGGCGAAGTTCATCGAGCGTCATAGTTTTCATAGTATTCATCGATTTCCTCCCGTTCCGCAGGTCGCGCGGAAACAATCCTTATCCTGTCCTCGCCTTTTTCCGTGTAGACGACGAACAGAATTTCCTCAACCTTTCCGATAACTTGATAGCGCGCTTCGTCAATCGTGGAATGTTCGGCATCATATTTTTCTATGCGCTTTTCATCCAAGAACACATACGAACCCACTTCAAATGAAATGCCGTGATGCTTCTTCTTGTTTATCTCGTTCTTGCGCTCGTCCCATTCGAATGTCATCTCGTAATCCTAATTAAGTGTACGACATTTTATGTACATTGTCAAGCGCATGTTTCGCAAGAAATTGGTCGCAAGGGGCAAGTGCGGGCGGCACAAAAAAAGCGGCGAACATGCAGTTTCGCCGCCTTTTTTTACGAAAGCCGCCCGAAGGCGGCCTGTATGCTAGACAAAGCAAAGGATTCTTACGCTGCCATTCTTGGCAAGTTCTTTTTGGTCTTTATCTCTTTCAAGGGCGTTTTTAGCTTTTGCCTCCTCATCTCCATATTCAGAGAAATCTCCATTATATGAATCATATGCAGCTTTTTCAAAATACATAACACCTCTATAATCATTATCAATATAGGTATTTCCCAAATATTCAAATTCCTTTAAAGCTCTAGGTGTTTTAGAAGAAGGATTATAATAATCATAATTAGTAGTTCTAATTCCAAACGCTCTTTTTTGTCCATAATATACATTATCAACATAACCATTCTTTGCTTGAAACTTTTCAATAATATGCTCAACATTTCTATAATATTCATCAAAATAAATAGAACCAAGACTTCCATCTTGATTCACTCCTTTATTATATGTGTTATTATAGTCATTCATAGAATCTATGTCAATACCACGAACATCTATAACTGCCATTTTTCTATTAGGAATAGAAACATAAAAATTATCTGTTAATTTTTTTAATTTTAACATTCCATATATATAGTGTCTATATTCATAAAATGCATTTTTACTATTATAAGGCATATCTTTAAAATATACAATACCATACATATGTCTCGTATTATTATGTGTAATTTTACTTACATCACCATCAAATACTATATTAACAAGTTCCCAATTAACTGTTCTTTCCGCATTTGCCTCTCCTGATACTATCATATTAGAAACCATAAAAATCTTCAACTGTTCAGTCATTTGAGAAAGAGCATCAACATTAAGAGATATTATACTTGGATCATTAGATTCTTTTGCTTCATCTTTATCATTAAACAAAGTATAATCTTTATTTCCAGATATCTTTCTTCCATCAAATTCAACCATATCTAAGTTTCCACTTAATTTAACTTTATCAAGATTATTTGTATAATCGTTATATAAATTATATATATCTTTTCCAGTTGTGTTTTCGTCTTTTACTGTGATATTTGATAATGTTGGTAAAGAGGAATTCCTTGCAGCATTTATATCTTGAATAGTTACATTACTACCGATAAATGTTGCGTCGTTGAAATCTATCTTTCCATTGTTCGCGATTTCAATTTCGCCAAGGTCGAAGATTTCCGCGCCGACCTTCAAGGAAGTCTTTTCGCCGAATGTTATTTTGCAACGAAATTCATCAGGATGCCACCATGGGTCGTCGATTATTTTCGTGACGGTTATTATGCCCAAGCACTGCGCCACGAAGCCCGCCGCGTATTCCCTGACGGTCTCGTCGTACTCGTCGCTCGTCATGATGGCGTCCCATTTGCCGCCCACTTCCTTTATGAGATCCGCCGTAAGCGCTAGATGTCGCGAAAGCCCATTCCCGCCAAGGTTTGACTCGAGGCTCGCCTTGATTTCATTGTATTTATCTTCGCCGAGAATCGTTTTCAGCAATGCCTCGTAATTTTCCGCGCGGCTCTTCGCCTCGACTTGTATGGAAAAAGATTTTGACACTTCATACATGTCGATTTTTCCGCGTATGGAAATTTCGACCGCTCCCGCCTCTTTGAATGTGTACGGCGAATGCGCGGGAAACTTCCCGTCCGCATCGCCAAAGGAAACGACTTCATCGCCGCCCGCCGCGATTGCAAGGGAAAAGGAAATGCCCTGGCTTTTCAGGAATGCGTGCGCCTCGCTTGGACTGCATTTTTTTGTGGTTTCTTGGCATTCCCCCTGTTCGTCCCAAAAATACATTTCAAGGGCTATCTCCACATTTGAGAGGTCAAGGGCGTCGTCGACTTTCGCGCCGCCCGCGTAGGCGATGTCGCTTATGCCCTGACAATATAGTTTTGTCCCTTCTCCGACGAAAATCCAAGAGGACGAATTCACTTCGTTTCCGCCGATTGCTCCGCTTATGGAGATTTCGACCGTTCCCGCGTCAAATGTGAATGGATTGTCAGTTTCGGGAAAATCTTCATCGCCGCTGCCAAAGGAAATGACTTGCTCGCCGTTCGCCCAGATTGAAAGGGAAAAGGACGCGTTTTTTTGCTTTAGATGGTCATATGCTTCTTGCGGAGTGTAGGAATAAGTTTGACTGGAATTGCTCGCGTCAACGCAAGTCAAGGTGATTTTTATTTTTGAAAGAGCCAGCGAATCGCCCGCTTTGGCGTCGCCTGTGTAGGAAATGTCGTTTACGGAATAGGACGCGGAATTTACGCTCTAGTTATACCCCCCCCCATACCTCCGACGGAGCATCCTGCGAGCGCGAGCGCCGCCAAAACCGCCTTCGCGCAAAATGTAAACGCGTTTTTCATTTTTTTTCTCCCATTATAGATTGTCGGATCGAAGCCCGACAATGACAGATTTTTCCTGAGCGCGCGAAGCGCACTTTTCTTTAGTCGTATTATATCGCAAAACGAAAGTTTTGTCAAGCACGGAGCAGATGTTATCAAGTCGAGCAGATGTTTCTTTGGAGAAACTTTTCGTTGAAAATGTTGACAAAATCAAAAAAGCGTTTTATACTACGCTATGACTTTCAAGGTTAGAAAATTGGACGCGGTGGAAAAAGAGATTTCAGAACTTGATGCACGCCAAAAGGAACGGCTCCTTGAGGACTATAAAAAGATTGAAAATCAAGGAATAGAATTCGTTTTGGTAAGACCATTGAAAGGCAAGGTGTTTGAAATAAAGACGAACGAAATCCGTTCGCTTTTCAAATATCAGCAGGGAAAAATAATCGTGGTCGCTGTCGTTTTCGTGAAAAAAACGCAAAAGACCCCGAAAGAAATTATGAGATTGGCGAAACAAAGGTTTTCGGAGTGTGACTTATGAAATATGTTTTTGTAAAGGACGCGGAGGGCTTCGTCTCGAAAAAAGAGGAGCAGGAAATTCTTGCCGATGATAAAATAATTTCTGAAAAGGAATACCTGAAAAAATCGGGACTTGAATTCTACGAGAAGAAATTTAATCACGGCGGAACTCGACAAGGTGCGGGCAGAAAACGAAAATTCGCCCGCCCTCTTGAATTCCAAATCCGCGTGACACAGGAAGAAAAAGACTTCATACAGAACGCCCGTCTCCATGGCTTTGACTTTTCCCGAGTCACGTTCCAAAACAGTTGAACTCGTTCTTTTTTGCGAGAAAATTGCCATTGCTTCGCCACGCTTCCGTATTTTTCACCAACAAGAGAACCTGCAAAATTTCCGGCGCACTCCTCTTCACTGTTAAAAATAGACGAATGTTTAAATACAGCGGCTAAAAATGAGGAAAGCGGCTTGAACGGTAAAAGCGCGGCTTTTGTCTGCGATGTCGAGTGGAGCGGCTTGCTTTCTGAACGAGCCGAACGCGCTTTCACAACAAGTGCAGTTTTTTGCGACGACGATGTTTTCTTCAAGAACTCCGATTTTTTCCAAGACGGCGAGGTTCGCGCGCTCAAGCGAAAGCATGAATTTTGCGCCGTCCGCGCCTTCGATTTTTTTCACGCAACGTTCGCCAAATTCGTCGGCGAAAAATTTCGCGCGCACTTCGTCCACGGCGTAGCAGCATTCCTTTATATGCGCTCCGATTGCGACTAAAACATTTTTCGGCTCCGCTCCATAATTTTTTTTGGCGAGCGAAATCGCGTCCGCAATGATTCCGGTTCCTTTCCAGCCTGAATGCACTATACCAAACGCGCACCTTTCCGTGTCAAAAAAGTAAATCGGAACGCAGTCGGCTACGGTAACCACAGGAATCAGATTTTCATTTTGCGTTATCATTCCGTCGCCCTGCCTGCCCCGAGTTTCATCGCCGCTTTTCAAGTCATAGACGGTTTTCGAATGAGAAAGCTCCAAAGACACGATTTTCTTCGAGTCCGATTTTAGCGCAGTTGCAGTTTGAAAACGCTCCGCCAATCTTTGCAAAAAGGCGTCGCGGTTCGGGTTCTCCTCGTTCCAGCGAAAGCGCATCGAGCCAGCCGCCAAGAGCGACATACCCCATAGGGGTATTGGGTATGATTTATCGCACGCAGAATTCTCCAAAAACGGCTTTCCATTTTTATAGAAAGGCAAGATGGCGTACTCGTAATTATTTTTTGCGGCGGCTTCCAAGATGTCTATGACAATCATTGTTTTTTCGGCGGAGAGTCTATTCGCTCGAGTTCCTTTAAGATTTCAAGGGCGGAGTCAAAAACGCTCTTGCTTTCCATCAACTTCGCGCGGAAATTCGCGTTGTTGTTTCCTTGAATCGACGCCAAGTTTTGTATTCCGTCATAGCGCGTGTCTTTTATCTCCGAAAAAACGCCGCCCAGAATATTGCGTATCGAGCGGGCGCACTTGCAGAAATCGTCTTTTATTTTTTGGATGTTCGTTTCGTGCTCTAGCATCAGCGAATCAATTCTTTGCTGAGCCGGAATCGTGCGCATGCGATCGGCGGACAATTTTTCAAAAACCATTCCAGTTTGTCCGCTCGGCGAAATGTTCTGCGCCATGTTATACATAGAAGTGGAAACATAATCTAAAGTATTCAAAGTGTCGGCGAATTCTTGGCGGTTCTCGTCGTTGACGAATTGCCCTTCGAGCAAAAGCGTTTTCAGCGGTTCGGAAGAAGAGTGCATTTTGTTTGCGGTGAACCAATATAAAAATCCAGCCGTGTTCTCAAAATGAAATGCTATGCCGCCCCACATGTCTGCCCATGGACGATGCGGGAAAAGTGGAATCTCGTCGATTCCAAAATTCGCCTTGAGCTGAGAATTCATTTCGCTTTTGCGCTTGGCCTTTAGCCACTGATCCCACTGGTCGTCGAAAAGTTTTTTCCAATGCTCCTTGTATTTTAAAAACCAGTCTTCTGCGCCGGCGAATTGCTCGCATGTCCATTGAATGTTGCCATAAATTATTTTGTTCACATAGCGCAAAGGAACGGTCGTGACGAACATGTGGATTATCGTCATGCAGGAACTCGCCTTGTCCATAAATTCTTTCGCGCGGGACTCATCGTCAGTGGCGACGCTGTCCATTGTAACTATTCTCTTCGCGGAATAAAGGTAAATTGATTCCAACGCTTCGGACGGAACCGTTTTTCCATTGCATAAAATTTTCGCGAATGAATTCAACTCCGAAGAAACCGTTTCAAAGCGTGCCACTTGCGAATCTGTGATGCCGCTGGAAAACGAAGAGATGAACCTCTCAAATGGAAGCCTGGAAAACTGGTAGAGCCACTCGACGCTCGAAGCGCAGTTGTAGAGGGCGACGCGCTGGTCTGAAGGAATCCCTTTTATTATGTCGTCCATTTTCCGCAGGAGCGAAGTGCGCAGTTCGATTGTAACTTCGCGCTCAAGTCCCAAATTGTTGGGGTCCACGTCGTTGTTCATATCCTCGGTGACTTTTGGCGCGAGAAAGGAGCCGAGGTAGACATAAAAAGCGCCGATGTTCTTGTAGATTTCGTCAAGGTACGGCCTAAAAAAATCCGCCGCCCTTTTTAAATCTACGAGTTTTTCGTAGAAAATGCCGAGCAAAAGCTTTCCCTTGTAGTCCAAAAGCCCTGGATATTCCTGATTTATTTTTCTATAAAGCGTCATGATCTTGTCGTCGTTGTAAAGCTGCTCGACGGTCGTCGAAGAAAAAATCGCGCGAAGCCATAAGATTATGCGATAAAGAAGCGATTCTCTTCTCAATCCCTCGTCAATCTTTACGTCTTCGGCGAGCATCGACGGATTTTTTACGCTCTGCAAAGAATTTATTTCAGGGTCGGCTTCAAACGGGCGCATCTTCGCAAGCAATTCTTTGCGCTCCTCGCTCGACATCTGCGAAACCAAATTGTCAAAGTTCGTCCTTTCGTTGTTTTCCATCACTTTATAATCGGCATTTTCGTCTGAACTGATAAAGGAATTTTCGTTTTAAATAAATTTCCTCCGAATGTTATTGATTAAAAAACTAAACTGTGATAAAGTATATATGATATTAGTCTGGAGAATTTAATGCTTCAACTTTCGTTTGTAAATTTTAAGAAAAATGCGTATCTCTTCGTCGAAGGCAAGGCGAACAATGACCGTTTCTATATAATTCAAAACGGTCAGGTCCAGTGCAGCAACGACATCTCGATTCCTGGATACGAGGCTCAGATTTTCGGTCCCGGCGACTTTTTGGGCGTCATTCCGTGCATGTCGAGCCACCTTCAGATAGAGAGCTGCATCGCCATCACGGATGTGACCGCCATCGCCGTGCGCCGCGATCAATATCCTGAATTGATTGCGAACAATACGCCCGTCGCCATGAAAATAATCCGCACGTTCGCCAACAAGATGCGCGTGATGAACGGCATACTCACCAAGCTTACTTTGCACCAAGTGGCTTCGGAATCTCCCGAAGAACTGTTCAATGTAGCGTCATACTACTATGACGAGGGCAAACGCGACATAGCCATATATGCATATTATCAGTATTTGAAAACTTGTCCGAACGGCGTCAACGTGGATACCGCAAGGCAGCGTTTCGCGGAATTGAAGCCAAATACTCGCGCGCTTTATTTCGAGCCTACCGCCGATGCTGTCAGAAAATATCCCAAGGGAACGATGGTCTTTTCCGAAAACCAGTCGGGAGCGGATATGTTCATAATCCAGTCAGGCGAGGTTTCCATCAGCAAGGTGGTCGAGGGCAACGAAGTGATTCTCGCCATATTGAAAAAGGGGGATATGTTTGGCGAGCTCGCCTTGCTTGAAAACAAGCCACGGACAGCCAGCGCGATAGCGCATGAGGACTGCACGCTTATGGTCGTGAACCGAAAGAACTTCGACCAAATGGTTTCGACTCAGCCGCAGATGATCGCGCGACTTACGACTACGCTCGCGGAGCGTCTTTGGGCGTTGCACAGGCAGCTCACGAATTCACAGATTGACGATTTGTCCCACAAGATGGTCGACATGCTCGCGCTTCAATTGGAAAAGCTAAAAATTCCTTTGGAAATTTCTTTGAACTATCAGACGAACATTTCCTTGCAGGATTTGGTCAATATGTGCGGCATTCCAGGACCGTTGCAGCCTCAAGCCATAGACGGTTTTACGAACCTCGTGCGCCCGAAACTAGTCAATTCAAAGATTGTCGTACACAGGCCGGAAGACATAGTAAAGAGCGCGGCTTTCTATCGCTCGAAGGTCGGAAGTTAAAAACGGCGCGCTGTTTTAGCGCGTTTTTTTAATGGCGCGACGAGGTTTGTCGCGGCGTTTTCGTGGCAATTTCTGCTGTCGCTATAACTTCCCCGGCGTTTTTTGCCGATAAAAAAGGCAGGAGTCTCCTATGAAAAAAATTGCATTTTTTCTCTTCGCTTTTTGCGCAGTGAATTTCGCGTCTTTCGGTGAAAATTTGCCCAGAGGCTTTGGCGGCGTGGAACTCGGAATGAGCCTCGACGACGCGAAGAGCGCGCTCAAGTCGAACAGCGATTTCGGCTATGCGGGCGACCGCGACGTTTCGCTTTTGCCGGGCGACGCTCGCGTTCTCATAGAGACTGATTCTTACAATATGCAGCATCATGGATTTTTGACGCGATGCTGGTTTCAGTTTTATGAGGAAAACCTTTATTCGATCATAATCAATTTCAATCCGGAGCGAATCGACCACTACAGCCTCTACACGACGCTCGTGAAAAAATACGGCGAGCCGGACGATTTCTCGCCCGAACGGAGCGTTTGGAAAAACGGCGATGTCACGATGAGCCTCGAGCGGCCGCTTTCCATAAAATATATCGACAACGAGATTTCGGAAAAACTGGTACAGCAGTCTCTCGTGCAAAAAAACGGATTTGAAATTACGCGAGAGCGTTTTTTGGACAGCCTGTAATTTTTCAAGACGCGATTCGCGCCGATTTTTTTGCCAAAAGCAAGGAAGAAATTTTGAAAACCGCTTTTTTTCAGAAAATGATATTTGTCTCGGCGGCGTTATTTTGCCTCGCGAATTTTTCGTGCGCCAAAAACGCCCCGATAAAAGAAAACAAAAATCTTCCGCGAAAAAATCTTACGATAAAAACTTCGGACGGCGCGTCCGTCTCGATTCTTGCTGAAATCGCTTCTACGGATGAAACTCGCGCGGCGGGATTTATGTTCCGAAAGAAAATTCCCGACGGAACGGGAATGCTTTTCGTGTACGAGAGCGACAGCGCGCTTTCGTTTTGGATGAAAAACACGCCTCATCCGCTTTCGATTGCATACATCGACTACAAGGGTCAGATAAAGGACATTTTCGACATGAGACCCTACGATTTGAACAGCATCACTAGCACAGGCTTCGTGCGATACGCGCTAGAAGTCCCGCAAGGCTATTTCGCCCGCGCGGGAATCAGCGAAGGCGACTTTCTCGAATTGGATTTTTAGGATTGACGATTCATCAAAAGAATCAAGCCTAATTGCTCTCCTCAAGCTTCGCAAGTTCCGCGGCGGCGATTTTGTCGTTAGGGTCGAATTCAAGCGCGCTCGCAAAATATTTTCGCGCTTCGTCCGTGTCGCCTTGCCGCAGCGCGACATAGCCCAAATTCGATATGATTTTCGTGCTTTCAGGGTCAAGGGAAAGCGCGCGCAAAAGGTTTTCCTTCGCACCCGAAAAATCCTCTTTCGCCATCAGGCACAGCGCGATTTCGTTATAAGTCTCGCTGTTCTCCCCTCCTCCGAATTCCAGAGCCTTTTCAAACGCCTGCCTCGCCTCGTCGTAGCGTTCAAGTCTGCGCAAGCCCCAGCCAAGCATAAACCATGCGTTCCAAACGTTCGGATTGTGCTGCAAGAAAATTCGGATTTCGTCAAGCCCTTTTTCTTCTTGCCCCGAGGAAATGAACTGGTACGCGCTTTTGAAACGCTCGTCGTCCATATTTTGCCTTTTTATGTTGTCGAGAATTTCTTGCGCGCGCTCTTTCTTATACGCATCGTTTTCGCTCTCTTCTTTCGCGTCGCAAGTGAGAGCAAGATACGACTCGAAGCATTCGCGCGCGGCAGAAAAATCGCGCTGCTTCAGATGAAAGAATCCGGCGTTGAAATAAGCGTCGACCGCGGGCGGCTCGGCTTGCATCGCGTCTTCATAGCATTCCAATGCGAGCGCGTCATAAGCATCCGCGTCATCGTTCAAAAAATTGCGGCGGTAGTTGTCCGCGCGCTGGTCGAAAAAAAGGGCGGTATTCAGCGTTATCGCCACGTCGCAAGGATCAAGGCCTTTTAACGCCATGAAAATTTCCTCCGCCAGCTCGAAGTCGCCGTTTTTAGTTTTGAGAATCGCCGCTTCGGAAAGTTCCCTCTTTATGTTCGGCCGCGCTTGTCGCAATACGCTTCGATAGTAGTCCAAATGCTCGTTTTGCTTGTCGTAAGCCAATACGGTCAAAATGCCCGAAAGGATTTGCTCCGCCGAAAGTTCTGACATTTTGAAATTGCCGGGAGAGTCGTCCCGCTTTCTTTGCACGGGCAGGGGAATCGTCTTGTCAATGTGCATCGCCTTGGAAGAAAATTCAAATTCGTCTCCCACCGTGATGTAGTAGATGGAATCTAATGCGCTCGCAGGATTCATTTCACACCGCCTAAATCGGCAAAGCCGCTTGCGTCACTTTTTGCGCGTCCGAATTTTGCCCATTCGTCAGAATGTTTTTCCTGATGGTTACGATGTAATTGTTTATCCTTATCTTGTATTGAATCGGAACGGTCGTTTTGTCGAATTTTATGGATGCCACGAGGATATCCTTTCTTCCTTGTATCTCTCCTGTGCCGATGATCACGCCTTTTATTTGGAGCGTCTCTTCGGGGTCTTGGAAATTCACTTGCAGGATGACAGGCTGGTTCATAATGAATTTTTGGATTCCCATCATGATTACCTTCGCGCCGGAAAACGAAAGGTCTCTCAAAACGCAATGGCGCGGCACGCCCTGCACTTGTATCACGGTCTCTTCCTTTTCGAGTCCCAGCTTTCTCTTTGTGTCGGGATTCAACACGATGCGCTCTTCTTTGCGGTGTATGGCGTTTTCATTCGCGTCAAAAACAGTTCCTAACTTTTCAATCAAGTCGTCCGGCGGACGTTGCGTAAACGCGATCGTCACTACGGCCAGCTCCGCGGAATTCATATAAGGCTTTATTTCCTGGACATGTCCGTTCACGAAAAATGCCACCGGCTGCCTGTCGGAATTTATAAAGCAAAAGCGAACGCTCACGCTGCCGACATCTTTGTTCGAAAGCATCGCATAGGCGCCGCCTTTTACGCCGACTATGATTCGGCACAATTGAAAAGAAGTGGAATTTATTATGCATGGCCATTGGTTTCCATTGCATTTCACATATATTTCTCTTGGATTTATGCTCAGAAGCTGCATCGTCTCCTTTGTAAACGTAATTTCGTTTTCGCGGTAATGATTGTAATAATCCGCCAATTGTTGGGTTGTCACTATTGCCATGATATTTAATTATATACGATAATCCTAAAGTCGTCAACATTTTTTTTCAAGAAGATATGCTAAAAGCGCCGCGCAAATCAAGCCAAGGAAATTTAAAATGAAAACCCGAGCATGGCGGGAATCTTCACTTTGTTCTTGTACGTCAGGATTGAATTTCCTCCGACTATGACTTGCGTCGAAGAGCCGCCGTCGAATTGCATCGCGTTTTCAAGGCCGATGGCCTTTATGAATTCGGCGCATTCCATATAGGAGAGACCTGAGCTTTTTGACTTCGCTTCGCCTTCGACCGCAAAGAGAAAAAGCGTCGTACCGTCCGCGTCCAACGCGCAGAATGCCCTCGTGTCCTGGATTTTCTTGAACAGAATTGTTTTTCCGTCCTGCAAAATTTGCCAATATCCGCCTGCCGCGAAAGAGGCCTTTTTCAATTCCGCGTCCGCTTGCGAGGCGAAAATTTTCGCGCGAAAGCCGTCCGCGTTTTCACTTTTATAGAAAGCGAGCGCGCAATAGCGTGAAAGCGGAGGCGAAATTTCTTTGCCGTCGTTTATGCAAATGCCCAACGGAACTTGCCCGCGATTTCTGAAAATGCCTTTCGCCGAAAAAGGAGTCGTGTTGAACGCCACTTCGAGATTGTTCTTCCGCGCGAATTCTTTTACGAAAATGCTTTTGTCCTCCGCGTTTTCCGGAAGCATCTTGATTTTTATTTCAGGCGAGTCCAGCTTTATTCTCACGCAGTGAATCAAAAGTTTTTCTTGAGAATATTCTGCGGTAAAGACATTTTGCCTTTCGGAAGTCGCCTTCCATTCAAGGCACACAGAGGAAAAATCGCGCTCCTTTTCCAGGGCGAAATCCGCGCTTTTGCAGCCGAACGCCGCGCATGAAAGCGTCGCCGCGAGGAACAAATAAATGCACGTCCTTTTTTGAAAAATCATATTTTCGCTTTTCCCGCTTCCTGCAAAATCGGCGCGTAATATCCGCTCGAAGAAATGCGCTGTCGACCGTCGTGCAAGTGCGCCGTATCACCGAGACGCTCCACGCGGAAAACCGCCTTTCCCGCCACGCGCTCCTCGCTGTTCAAAACCGTGACTGAAGTGGGCGCGACATAGAATCCCTGCCAAAGGACGAGCGGCGAGCAGTTCACCAAATGGCTTATCATCGCGAACATCACGCCGAGGTGGCAAAAGAAAACTGCCGTGCGGTCGTCGTATTCTTTTTTGTTTGAAAAGAGGTGGTAGTTTTTTATGTACGTCGCTTCGTCAAAATTCGGATTTGGAATCTTTCCGCTTGTCTTGTAAAAAAGCCCTTCGCGCTCGAAATCATATCGGCGCAAAACAGAATCAATTCCATCGCAAACTTCGCGGTAATTTTTTTCCACTTCTCCGCTTTTCATCAAATCCGTGTCGAGCCATTTTTTCCTGTCCAAGAATTTTTCTTCCGAATAAAAATATTCGGGAAGCAAGTCCCACGGAATGCGCTTGTGTCCGTCCGCAGGGTCTTTTACGGGCACATAAAATTCTTTGAGCCATTCGTGGGTCTCGGCGGCTCGCCGCATTTTTTTCAAACTGAGCGAGGCGGTGTCCTGCGCCCGTCCCAAAGGCGAAACATAAAAATCAGTAACGTTCCATCTTGAAACGCGCTTCGCCAAAAGTCGCGCCTCTTTCCAGCCCTGCTCGGTGAGAGAGTCTTTTTCGTAGTCGGGGTCGCCGTGTCGGATGAATATCAATCTCATTAAAAGCATTGTAGCACATTGCGAAGAAAATGAAAAGCGCAAGTGAAATTGAACTTTGCAAAGCACGCGTTTCGCAATTAAAAAGATTGCAAATCGTGGGAAAAGTGCTTATAGACATTTGACTTTTTTTTTGATATAATTTTGTTCCAAAATGTCTGCGCCAAAAAGAACTGTGAAAAAGAAGTCTCCGCAAAAACGCCGCGCCGCCAAAAGAACTCGTGTCGCGCTTGACTCAAAAAAAGTCGCCATCGCTTCCACGTGCGTATGCGCGTTTTGCGTTTTGCTCTTGGCGGTGAGCGCGCTTTTTTCGGCGCGTCGGCAGGAAGCGGAACGCCCCGTACTTGTGGAAAAAAGAATCCAGCAGGAGAAAATCGAAATAATCGAAACGCCGCAATCAAAGTCCAAGAGCGATTTTGAAGCTTCGTCAAAAAATGCGAGCGCGGAAAATTCTTCGTTGAAAAAAGAAAATCTCGCGAAAGAAAATTCTTCGATAAAAAAATCTGCGCAAGAAAATTCAAGCGAAGTCAAAAAAGAAATCGCGAAAAATTCTCTGCCGCCCGAAAGAAAATCCGAAACAATTTCAAGCGAAAAAAATGCCGCGCGAAATCCGCCCGCCTCGATGCAAGATTTTGGATTTCCGCCCGCCTCTAAAAATGCCGTGCTTTGCATCGTCTTTGATGACGGCGGGCAGAATGTGGCTCAGCTAAAAAAATGCATCGCTCTTCCTTTTCCCGTGACGGTGGCGGTCTTGCCGCGCCTCGCCCATTCAAAAGAATGCGCCGCGCTTGTCCGGCAAAGCGGCAACGAAGTGATTTTGCATCAGCCGATGCAGGCCATGAATCTCGGCGTGAATCCGGGGGAAGGCGCGATTCTTCCCGAAATGTCGGGCGGTGAAATTGCCGCCACGCTTTCGCGGAACATCGCCGAAATCGCGCCGATTGCGGGAATCAACAATCACGAAGGCTCGCTCATCACCGAGGATGAAGTGAAAGTCGGATTCGTGCTTGAGACCGTCCATCAAAAGGGAATTTATTTTTTGGACTCGCGCACTTCGCCCGCCACGAAAGTGCCGAGCGTTTCTATGGAAATGGGACTTTCGTATTTTCAGCGCGACATTTTTTTGGACAACGAAAAAACGCGCGAGAACATTTTGCATGAATTGAAGCGCGGAATCGAAATCGCGAATCGGCAGGGCTTCGTCATAATGATAGGGCACGTTTGGTCGGCGGAAATTCTTCCTGACGTTTTGGCAGAAGTTTATCCGGAATTGAAAAAGAAGGGGTATAGATTTTCTACGGTCTCGAATTCAGGAGCGGAACGAAAATGAAAATTTTGGGAATAGAAACTTCGTGCGACGAAACTGCCGCCGCAGTGGTGGAAGACGGAAAAACAATATTGAGCAATGTCGTGGCGACGCAAATTCCTTTCCACGAAATCTACAAGGGCGTAGTTCCCGAAATCGCAAGCCGCAAGCACGCCGAATGGATTTTGCCGGTGGTGCGCCAGGCGTTGCGCGAAGCGGATTTGGACGCAAGCGAAATCGACGCGGTGGCGGCGACGAACCGTCCCGGCTTGATGGGCGCGCTTTTGGTCGGATTGACGTTCGGAAAGACTTTCGCTTGGAGTTTGCAAAAGCCTTTCATCGCGGTGAACCACATGCTCGGACATTTGTACGCGTCGCAGCTTTCGGAAAAAGGCGCATCGCAAAATTCCGCGGCGCAATATCCGTTTTTGGGACTGCTCGTTTCTGGCGGACACACGATTATCTGCAAGGTGAACGCTTTCGACGACATCGAAATTTTGGGAACGACCGTGGACGATTCCATCGGCGAGGCGTTCGACAAGGTGGCGAAATTTTACGGGCTTGGATACCCAGGCGGCGTGGTGATTGACTCGCTTGCGAAAAATGGCGACGCGCGCGCTTTCGATTTTCCTGTCCCCTCCCTTGACGAAAAGGAACACAGGTACGACGTTTCGTTCAGCGGTTTGAAGACGGCGGTAATTCACCAGCGTGATTTGTTTTGGAATCGAGACTTCGAGGCGACGAACGAAAACCTTTGCGCGGCGTTCCAAGAAACCGCCTGCCGCACAATCGTCTCGCGGCTCTTCAAGGCGTGCGACGACACGAAAATAAAGACTGTCGTGGCGGGCGGCGGCGTGGCGGCGAACTCTCGCCTTCGCGAAATGCTCATGCGACGGCCGGACATAAAGTGCGTCTTTCCTCCGCTCAAACTTTGCGGCGACAACGGCGCGATGATCGCGGGCGTGGCGTACCACTTTTTGCTTCGCGGAGAGCGCAGCGGACTTGACACGACGGCGAAAGCCCGCGTGGAGCAATTCAAGCGAGGGTTGAAATAGTTGTTAGGTAATAAGTAATGGGTAAAAGATAATGCGGGCGAGTTTTCGCAAGAAAACTCGCGGTTGCGAAGCAACCTGTAATTGCGCCGCTTCTGCTTGCGGCGCGTTTTTTGACTGAAACTTCGCGCCACGCGCCCGCCGTCAAAAGACGGAGCGTCACTTGAACACGATTCGGACGAATTTCTTTTTGCCCGCGCGCAAGACAAGCTCGCGGTTGCGAAGCAACCTGTAATTGCGGCGTGTTCGGCTTGTGGCGCGGTTTCTGGCTGAAAAACCGTTACGGATTCTTTTTCATTTCGTCCAGTTGACTTTGCAGATGCGCGATTTGCGCGGAAATCTTTTCAAGCGTGATTTCCTCCTGCCTTTCCTTTTCCTTGCCCTCCTCAAAAAGTCTGCGGTGGCTTTCTTCAATCGAATCGACGACAATTCCGACAATCACATTCATAATCACGAATGCCGAAATCAGCGAGAACGAGAGGAAGTAAATCCACGCCCAATTTTGCGCTTGTATAATCGGATAAGTCGTGCTTCCGAAACTGTCGAAAATCATAAGCCGGAAAAGCGTGTAGAGCGAGCGACCGAGACTTCCGAATTCTTCGGGAAACTGCTCGCCGAAAATGTTCGTTCCGACAATCGCGTAGACATAATAGAAAATCAAGAGAAGGGAAAGCGTCCAAAGGATTCCAGGAATTGATTTCACAATAGCAAAAATTATTTTTTGGAGCTGGTCAAGTCCCGCGACAATTTTCATCACGCGAACGGTTTTCACCGCTTTGATGGCACGGACGATTTTTATGGAACGCGAAATTCGCAGGACGCGGAAAACGGAAAAGCACGGCATCGAAGCCAAGATGGAAACGGCGACAATCGCGAGGTCGAAAACATTCCACGGAAATTTGAAGAAGTCGCGATTGTATGCGACGAATTTAATCAGTAACTCTATGATGAAAATCCAAAGACAAGCTTGGTCGAACGCGGAAAGTAACGCGCCGTACTTCGCGTTTATCGAGACGGAAGTCTGAAAGCCGAGCGAAACCGAGTTTGCAAAAACCACGAACAAGATGAAATACTCGAAAAAAGTGTCTGCGTTCCCGTCAACATAATGCCGAAGTTTTATCGTAAAATCCTTTAATTTCATAGTTTTCTCCTGATGTTTCGTTTATTCGCTCGCGCCGGCATCGCGGACTGCGGCTCCCGTCCGCCCGCCGCAAGCCACCGCCACTCCCGCCATTTGCTTTCCAGCTCACGCGCGCGCTATCACCTCGAAAGGCTCGGACGAGACCACCTCCTGCACGGACTTCACGTTGCCGTTTCCGTTGAAGTGGGTGCGTATGACAAGCATGTACTTCTTTCCCGCCTCCACGTTTGACTTCGCGCTTTTCACATCGTACGGAAGCGTCATTCCCACGGTCTGCGGAGTGTTGGGATAGTACGGGGATTTAAGCTTTATCCACTTGCCCTCGTCCGTCTCGTAGGTTTTCGTCGCCTCGTCGTAGAGGGCGCATGCCGCGAACGCGTCGTCGTTCCTAGCCGTCTTCATCGCCTCGGAGAGCCTCGCCGCCGCCCGATCGTCGCCTCTTTTCAGCGAGGTCACATACTCCTTTTCCGTCATCGCGTATTCGCTCACGATGGAAAGCCCCTGCCCCTTTACGATGAAGCTTCCCTGCTCCACTATCTTCAAGTCCGCCACCTGCCGCGTGCTGTCGTAGAGTTCCGCGATTGTGGCGGGCGGAGTGTCAAGGAACTTCACGTTTATGGGTGCGGTGGCGAGGTTCGCCAATATGTCCTTGTTCGCGCTGTAGTTCACCTTCAGCGTGGGCTTTTTGCTCCTGTCCGTAAGCACTCCGTCAGAGCCGAGTGCGAATTCCCCCACATTCGCGAAGCATACGCGGTAGCCGTCGCGCAGATAGAAGTTGAGGCGGTTTCCGGCGCAGCGCAGAATCTGCCCCACCGTTTCCGCCGAAACCTTTTCGCTCACGCCCCTCTGGAACGCCTCGTAGTTCACGAGATCCGCCGTGTCGCGGACGAGCTGCTCGGAAAGCACCTTGCCCCGCTCTTGTCGAAATAGTTCTTCGACGCTATCGCCGTGATGAGGCTCTGCGCGCTCGAATCGTTTTCCGCGGCTTCCGTGCTCACGAGAGGCACGTTCTTGTTCTCTTCCGCCATGATTCCTCCATGTTTTGCGTTTCCAGTTTTAAAATTCCTTATTTAAGGAAGAAATTTTTTTAAAGGCAGAACTTCCGCCTTTAAGCAAGTTTTTTTATACCGCAAGTATTTTTTTAATGCTTTAGGCAAGTTTTTTCCGCCTTTAAAGGCGGAAAAAACTGCTTTAAAGGCGGGACGCGCTAGAGCGCGGGCGAATGGTATCTTCCGTCCGGGTTTCTGTTACAAGTACCTCTCGTCAAACTTTGAAGTGACGAGTACTTCGAACCACAGAATTCACATAAATACTGCTTCTTTTCATCGCCTGCGTAAGGCGAATGGTATCTCCCGTCCGGGTTTCTGTTACAAGTGCCTCTCGTCAAGCTTTGAAGTGACGAGTAACTTGCACCGCAGAATTTGCAGAAATACTTCGGCTTTTCGCCGCCTGCGAAATATTCATGGTATTTTCCGTTCTGATTTCTGCTACAAGTGCCTCTCGTCAAACTTTGAAGTGACGAGTACTTTGCACCGCAGTACACACAATAATAATATTCCATAAAAATCTCCTTGAAATATATAAAAAGCCGCGCCGCGCGTCCGACGGACAAACGGCGCAAGTCTTTTTTCGCCCTTTACAAAATAGTGTTTTTCACCGCAGTCAGAATGGAATCGTAGTACGCCTTTTTTGAAAACCTGCTTGCAGGGTGATATGCATAAATCACAAGTCGTCGCTCTTTGGAAAGTGCATAGCGCGCCATTCCATCGACATCGGTGAAATCAGCAAGCGGCATGCCCGCCAAATCTTCTGCCAGTTTCTGCACCCTGTTTGCAATGATGACAATTTCAGGATTGATATATTTTACCTGTCTCATCAGCAAATCCTTTATTTCCGGCTTGTTGTACTCCGCAATGATTTCACCTTGATTTGAAGTTTTTTGTTCCGTGAATGTCTTTTTCACGTTTATGATGGCGATTTCGTCAAGCGGATAAATATTTGTACCTGTTATGAAGGGCGCATTGCAATCCAACGACATCTTCGGAATCTCAGAAAGTGGCAGCACTTTTCCTTCTTCGCAAGATTTGTTGATTCCATAAGAGACAAGGGCAATTTTTCCCCATGTTAACTTCCATTTTGAGTAATCGGCAGCATACCGAAAACGCTCCCTGTAGTTATACGCCTTGTCGTCAAAGTTGTCGGGCTTGCCGGCTTCTTTCAAAATCCACAGAATTTTGTACTTGCCACACTTCAGGAATGTCTCAACGTCAGCGATGCCGTCCAGTCCAGCCTCGTTGCCGCAAACAGAAATGATTTCTTTGTCAATCTCTTCTTGAGTTTTAAGAATTTCTTCTTTTGTCATTGTTTTCTCCATCATTTGAAAGAATTTGTTTTGGTATTCATACGAATGCGGTTTGCGAGCGGAATGCTAGGTTGCTTCGCAACCACGAGTTTTCTTGCAAAAACTCGCCCAACTGGGCTGATGACAGCGGAATGCTGACGAAAAAAATCCGCCGTGCGCGGCGAAAGCGAGTTTGCGAGAAAGTGATTTGTCTTTTTGGAGTTTTCCGCCCGATTTCCTACGCGAGATGTAGGGGGGGGGTGTTCAAGGTTTCCTTTTTAGATGCTTTAGTCCGCGGAAAGAATGCGACTTCGTTTTGTCTGAGAAAATGTTTCTGCGCGGATGACGCTAAAAATGCCATATCATAATTATAGTATATGAATTCTATGGTGTCAAGCGTTTTTTCAAGAGCCTCCGAATATTTTTTGCAAATGCCTTTAGAATCGACGGCGAAGCCCATGCCCGCCGTCAAAAGACGGAGCGTCACTTGAACACGATTCGCACGAATTTCTTTTTGCCCGCGCGCAAGACAAGCTCGCCGTCCTTGTCCAAGTCGCTTGCCGAAAGGACGCGCTTCACGTCGGAAAAAGTCTTGCCGTTCACGGCGGCACCGTTCTGCAAAATCAGGCGGCGTATGTCGCTTTTCGTCGCGCCCAAGCCCGCCTCGAAAAACAAGTCTATCGCGCCTTTTCCAGCGTCGAGTTCCGCGCGGGAAATTTCCACCGTGGGCATGTTCTCCTTGCTTCCCTCGCCGCCGAACGCCGCGAGCGCGCCCGAGACTGCTTTCTCCGCCTCTTCCCTGCCGTGTATGTCCTTGACCACTTCATAAGCCAAAGCCTTCTGCGCCACGCGCTTTTCGGGAGATGCCTTGTGCTGCGCTTCGATTTCCTCGATTTTTTCGCGCGGCAGGAAAGTGAGCACTTTCAGGTATTCAAAGACCTTTTCGTCGCCCGAATTGTACAGGTACTGATAGATTTGGTACGGCGAAGTCTTTTCCTTGTCGAGCCAAAGCGCGTTGCCCTCGCTCTTGCCGAATTTCTTTCCCGTCGAATCCACGATGAGCGGCATCGTGAAGGCGTACGCGGTCTTTCCGAGCATCTTCCTTATGAGGTCGACGCCAGTGGTGATGTTTCCCCATTGGTCGCTTCCCGCCACTTGCATGATACAATTTTTCTCGCGGAAAAGGTGAACGAAGTCGTAGCCCTGCATCAGCATGTACGAAAATTCGGCGAATGTTATTCCCGTGTCAAGCCTTCGGCGGATGATGTCCTTGTCGAGCATATAGTTCACGTTGACATATTTTCCGATGTCGCGCAGGAATTCGATGAAAGTGAAATCCTTCGTCCAGTCGTAGTTGTCCACAAGCTCCGCCTTTCCTTCCAAAAGCGAGTCCACCTGCGCACGGATTTTCTTTATGTTTTCCTCGAGAACTTTCGTGTCGATGATTTCGCGCTCCGCGCTCGGACGCGGATCTCCGATTCTTCCTGTCGCGCCGCCGCAAAGCAAAATCGGATGATGCCCCGCCTTGGCGAGACGCTTCGCCATGCAAAGCGAAGTGTAGTGCCCCAAATGCAGGCTGTCGGCGGTGGGATCGGTCCCCCAATAAAAAGAAAAAGGCTCGCCGTCAAGAATCCTTTTCAACTCGGCTTCATCGCCCGCCACATCCTTTATCAAAGTGCGCCATTTCAAATCTTCGTACAAACTCATTTTTTCCTCGCGAATTTTCGATGAGCCATTCTAGCAAAAAAGCCGACTTTGCGCAAGTGGAGGAAAAGCCTACTGTGGAGGAAAAGCCTACTACGACGACAACTTTGCTTGCGATCCTCATTGAGCGGTGCTTGGTATATGCCCTTGCAAATTGTCGCGAAATCTTCTATACTCAATTTAGATGTTCGGAACGATTATCGAAGGCACAAACAACGTCTTTTCCGTAGAATGCGACGATGGGAAAATCCGCGCATGCTCGCTCAAAGGCAAGAAAATCAAAACCGAAAGGCAGTTCTACAATCCGCTCGCGCCGGGCGACCGCGTTCAAGTGGAGGAGGACTCGCTTTCAGAAAAAAAAGGGCAGATACTCGCGCTGTGCGAAAGGAAGAATTCCTTTTCGCGATGGAATGTAAAAGGGCAAAAGCCGCAGCTTCTCGCAGCGAATCTGGATTTTTTGATTTTGGTCACCACGCCCTCC
This sequence comes from uncultured Treponema sp., assembly GCA_910584475.1. Classification (GTDB taxonomy): domain Bacteria; phylum Spirochaetota; class Spirochaetia; order Treponematales; family Treponemataceae; genus Treponema_D. The sequence continues at coordinate 13,930 of CAJUBD010000015.1, read as the reverse complement.
GAGCCTCCGTTCCGTCCGCGATTTTTGGACAGGGAACTTATTCAAGGCGAGGCGCAAAACCTTGACGTTATAATCGTCGTGAACAAATTCGACTTGGCGCAAGGCATTCCTCCCGAAGAAAGCGATGAATTCAATGCGCGGCTTGAAAAGTGGGAAGAATTGGGCTACGCGGTAAAACGCGTTTCCGCGAAAACAGGCGAAGGACTTATGGACTTGGCGGAAACCTTGCAAGGAAAGCGAAGCGTGCTCGTAGGACATTCGGGCGTGGGAAAGTCGAGCCTCGTAAACCGCCTCGACAACTCCGTCGTCCTGAAGACCGGAAGCCTTTCAAAAAAATACGGGCGCGGTGCGCACACTACCACGAAGGGCACTCTCGTGCACCTCACGCTTAACGAAGCGTTCACGGGGGGAATAAAAGGCGTCCGCGCCGACATCATCGACACTCCGGGAATACGCCGATTTATGCTTGGCGAAATTCCTCAGGATAACGTGGCGTTTTATTTCCGCGAATTCCGTCCGCTTTTGGGAAAATGCAAATTCGGAGCGTCGTGCACGCACACTTGCGAACCGGGCTGCGAAATTTTACAAGCCGTGGAAAGCGGCGCGATTCTCGGCGACCGATACGAAAGTTTCCGCCGAATCACCGAAGAAATCCGCACGGGAAATTGGAAAGACTAAAAAAATGGACTTGAAGACTCTAGAGATTTTGGACTATTACAAGGTGCGAAATCAAATCGCACAATTCTGCGCTAGCGACGAAGGGCGCGATGAAATCCTTTCGCGCGAGCCTTTTTCTTCCGCCGAAGAATTTGTTCCGCTCAAAAAATTGAGCCGCGAATGGAAAGTCTGTCTCGCATCGCAAAAAAGCGTTTCGCTGAAATCTTGGCCCGCCGTGAAGCCTCTTTTTCCAATCATAAAAACTCAAGGCGCGTTTCTTCCCGTCGAGCAGATTTTCGCAATCGGGCTTTTTTGCATGAGCGCGCGACTTGTCCGCCAAGAAATTCTCGAAGCGAAATTTGAACTCAAATTGAGCGACTTGCCGAGTCTCGCCGAAACGCTTCCGAATCTCGAACAAGCCGAAATCGAGATTTTCAAAATCATCGACAAGAACGGCGCGCTAAAGGATTTGGCAGAACTCCGCGAAATAAAAAACGCCATCTCTGGACTGCACCGAGAAATTGAAAACGCGTTCAAAAAAATCACGGCGGATTCAAGCTTCTCGCAATGTCTCGAATCGAACATTCCAGTCGTCCGCGCAGAACGCGAAGTGCTCGCCGTAAAAAGTTCCGAACGCTCGAAAGTGCGCGGAATCATTCACGAAGTCTCGAACACGGGGCGGACGGTCTTCATAGAGCCTGAAGAAGTCGTGAGGCTGAACAACGAATTGCTCCAAAAAGAATTCGAATACGAGCGAGCCGTGCGCCAAATTCTCATAGAACTTTCGGGAAAACTTTCCGCATTCTGCGAGGACTTCATTTCCGCGCTTGAGATTATGACAAGGCTTGACGCGACTTATGCCGCGGCAAGATGGGGAGAAGAAAACGGCTGCAATTACGCGCACGAACTTCGCGAAGGTCAAAACGTTTTTTTGCAGTCGGCGCGGCATCCGCTCTTGACTCAAAATCTCGGGCGGGAAGCCACGATTCCAATCGACATAAAATTCATGAGCGAAAAGAAAGTGATAATAATCACAGGACCGAACACAGGCGGAAAAACCGTCGCGATAAAAACTTTCGCCTTGCTCTCCCTTTTGAACCAAAGCGGCTTTCCGATTCCGGCGGGCGAAGAAACGCGGCTTCCTTTTTTCGACGCGGTTTTCGCGGACATCGGCGACGAGCAGTCGCTCGACGATTCGCTTTCCACTTTCAGCGCGCATGTCAGGAACATCGCCACGGCGGTGGAAAACGCCACGGAAAAAAGCCTCGTCCTGCTTGACGAGCTTGGAAGCGGAACAGACCCGCAAGAAGGCGCCGCCATCGCAATGGCGGTGCTCGACGAGCTTCTCGAGCGGAAAAGTTTCATCCTCGTCACGACCCATCAAGGCGCACTCAAAAATTACGGATGGACGAATCCCTCGTGCGAAAACGCGAGCGTAGAATTCGACACAGTTTCGATGAAGCCTTCGTACAAAATCGCGATGGGAATTCCCGGGGAAAGCCACGCGCTTGAAATCGCGTCAGCCGAAGCGAAAAAAAATCCTTCGTTCAAAAAAGTAGTGGAAGGCGCGCGCGCCTACATACAAACCCAAGAGGCAGACATTTCATCTCTCATAAAAGGGCTTTCCGAAAAGCATTTAGAACTCGACGCGCTTCTTGCAGAGCAAAAGTCAAAGGGGGAGGAAATCGCGGAGCGGGAATTAAAGAATCAGGAAACGCAGATGCGCCTGCGCCGGCGCGAGCACGAACTGAAAGTCGCGCAGAGCAAAGAAGAGAGCAGATTTTTGCGCGACACCCGCCGCCGCCTCGAAAACCTCGTGCGCGAATTGCGGGAAGGGGAAATCACGCGCGAAAAGACTTTGGGCGTGCGCTCTTTTCTGAACGAACTAGAACAGGCGGAAAAAATCCACGGCGGGCAGCTCGAAGCGGAAGAAGAGAACCTTTTGCGCGACGAAGAAATACTGCAGGAAAAAGTAAATTCGCACAAGAGCAACAAGACGAAAAGGCCTCGCAAGAAAAATGCCGACGCGTTGCTTTCAGCCACCCCCACCCTGCCCGACCGCGACGCTTCCGCGAAAAAAATCCAAGAGCAATTCGTGGAAGGCGCGAAAGTTCACTTGAAATCCGGAGGCACGGAAGGCGTGCTTTTGCACAAAGAAAAAGAAGGCGTTTGGAGCGTACAATTCGGCGCGATAAAAATGGAGGTGGAACAAAAGAAGCTGCGCCTCTCGCATGATACCCATACCCAGTTAGGGCATGCTGCAGACGCGCATTCGCAAAACGCTCCGTCAATCGTATACGAGCTGCTTGAAAAAAAAGACAATTCTCCGCAATTGGATTTCTTCCCGGAAAACAAGCCGTTTTTTGAACTGCGCCTTTTGGGGATGAGGCGCGACGAGGCGATGAAAATCCTCGAAAAGCAAATCGACCTTTGCATAATCCATGGGCTTCCGTCATTCAGCGTGATTCACGGAAAGGGAACAGGCGCGCTCCAACAAGCAGTGCAGGACTACCTCTCGCACTGCCCCGCCGTAGGCGAATTCCAGTTCGCGAACGCAAACGACGGCGGATTTGGAAAGACTTATGTGAAATTGTATTAGAGAAAGGGCTTCGTCCGCCTACAATCCGTACAATGTTTTGGCGGAAACAGTTCCCTAAATGGACGAGCTTGCAAAGCAAACTCGAGTTGCGGTGAAAACCGCGCTTTTAAAAGTAGACTTGAAAAATAATCGCATTGTGCTATATTTATTCTATGGATTTCATGTTTTTCGCAAACAGCGTCTTTCTCGGCATTGGATTGGCGATGGACGCGTTTTCCGTTTCGCTTGCAAACGGTCTTGACGAAAATAAAATGCGCGCTCCCCGAATGTGCGCGATAGCGGGAGTGTACGCGTTCTTCCAATTCTTTATGCCCATGGCCGGATGGATTTGCGTCCATACGATTGTCGAGTGCTTTTCAAAGTTTCAATTTTTTATTCCGTGGATCGCGTTTTTCCTTTTGCTTTACATTGGCGGAAAAATGATTTTCGAGTCTGTCTCGAAAAAAAAATCTGAAGAAGAAAATCCCGCTCCTCGACTTTCGTTTTGCGTTCTCCTTGTCCAGGGAATCGCGACTTCGATTGACGCGCTTTCCGTCGGATTTACGATTGCCGAATACGACTTGTTCGCGGCGATTTGCGCCTCCTTCATTATCGCGGCAGTGACTTTTTTCATTTGCATGGAAGGTCTGGAAATCGGAAAAACTGTCGGAACGAAACTCTCTGGCAAAGCGGGCATTTTGGGCGGCGTGATTTTGATTTTCATAGGAACGGAAATTTTCGTAAGCGGCGTATTTTTTCGATGACGGTGATTTCGCGAGACGCGATTTCGCTATTGAAATTTCCTGCGATGGAAAACATTTCACAACGGATGTGGTTTGAAAATTTTCAGTCTATTAGAAAGTACCATTTTGAATGATTTAAAACTGGCGTGCCTTTATGCGAAATTTTTATTGACACGAATTGCCATTTCGGAATATTATTTAAAGATATTGACACAATGAATTGGAACAACTTTACATTTATCGATTTGTTCGCGGGGATAGGCGGCATAAGATTGGGATTTGAATGCATGGGCGGAAAATGCGTGTTTTCAAGTGAATTTGACGAGGACGCCTGCAAGACTTATGAGGCAAACTTTGGCGAACATCCCGCTGGAGATATAACCAAAATCGAAGCGAGCCGCATTCCGAACTTTGATATTTTGTTGGGCGGATTTCCTTGCCAAGCGTTTTCAATCATCGGAAAGAAAGAGGGCTTCGCCAATGAAACCTGCGGGACTTTGTTTTTCGACATTGAAAGAATTCTCAAAGAAAAAATGCCCAAGGCCTTCATGCTTGAAAATGTCAAAAACTTGACGGCGCATGACGGCGGAAAAACTTTCAGAGTGATAACCGCCCATTTGGAAGCGCTGGGCTATCATGTGTATGCGAAGGTTCTCAATGCTCTTGATTACGGAGTGCCGCAAAAAAGGGAGCGCATTATTATCGTCGGGTTTTTGGACAATGTTAAATTTGAATTTCCTGAGCCTGTGGCATTGTCCGAAAGGAAAACATTGATTGATATTTTAGAAACAAATGTCGATCGAAAATATTATGTGCGGGATGCGATTAGAATTTCGAGGCAGGAACGACTGAAAGACAAGAAATTTCCGCGTCCGTATATTTCGCACGAGAATATGGCGGGGGCGGTCACTCCGCATCCGTATTCTTCCGCCTTGCGGGCAGGGGCTTCTGCGAATTATATCCTTATAAATGACGAACGCCGACCGACAGAACGCGAATTGCTGAGAATTCAAGGTTTTCCCGACAGTTACAAGATTGTAGTTCCGTATGGAAAGATAAAAAAGCAGACTGGAAATTCCGTCGCCGTGCCCGTAGTAAAGGCGGTTGCGGCAAAAATGATAGAAGCGTTGAACTCTTTTGACGAAGTGGAGGAAAATGACTATGGAGAAAAGACCGAGATTAAGAGATTCAAGGCGTTTGACAACGCAGACATTGTACCCTTTGAACGTGTTTCCTAAAGATTTGATAAATAAAATAGGCGGCTACTTTGTTTATTTGATTTACATTGGCAGAAGAGACATATCCGGCAATGATTGGGGCGACGCGTTCGCCGATGCGATAGGCGGAAATCACCTTGATTCCCCTGTCGGCATCGCCGACGTCGTGTTGGAAAAAAATTGTTGGTCTATGAAGACAGTAAAGGCGAACGACCCGTTTTCAAACACGAATGTGCGTTTGATTAGCGGCAGATGTTCCCCCGACTATTCTTACGGCATAACCGACCCGCACAAAGATGTGCAGAAAACGGGCGAAGCCGTCCTTAATATTTGGAACGAGCGCATAAATATCGCGACGGATCATTACAGCCGAGTGAGAACGGCCGTACTCGTAAGAAGTTATGACTTGCTTTCCTATCGCTTGTTTGAGGAAGAAACCCAGCGTTACAGGACGACGGATTATCATTGGACTGTAAACGACAATGGCAATTTGATTGGATTGAACCATAAAGAAAAGGTCTGCTTTACTTGGCAACCGCACGGCTCGCAATTTACGATTCACACCGAAGTTCCAGAAGAAGCGGTAAAATTCCGCATAAAACGACCGCCCACTTTGAAGAAAGACGACGTGTTGAAAAGTATTGACTTTGATGAAAGCTGGATAACGATTCTTGATTCATGCGGAGGGGGTCATGCCCCGACGCTTGCATCGTAATATGAGAACAACATGCCCCGATGCTCTGCGTCATGGAAAACGTAAAGAGGCTTGATGATGTCGATATACTTAAATCAGAGATTTCTCAATCGTAAGCCATCCGCGAGACGCGATTTCGCTATTGAAATTTCCTGCGACATAAGTTATAATATTTCCAAATTGCATTATGGGAAAAATTGACAAGGTAAAAAAAATTTTACGTCTCCGCGAAAAAAGGGAAGTCCTGCCAAAAAACTTGCCACTTCTTTTTAAACGCCGTGCCGAGGAATGCGGCGATGTCGTTTTGCAGTCATACAAGAATGAACTTGGAACTTACGACGCGCAAAGATACGGACTTGTGTACCGCCGCGTTTTGGATATGGCTTGCGTGCTTCGCGATTTGGGCGTGGCTCGCGGCGACCTTGTGGGACTCATCAGCGACAATCGCCGCGAATGGCTTTTGACGGACCTCGCGTTGCTTTCCCTCGGAGCGGCAGACGTTCCGCGCGGATGCGATTCGATGGGAAGCGAAATCCGCTTCATCTTGAATTTCACGAACTGCAGGATCTGCTTTTTTGAAAACGAACGGCAGCTTGACAAAGTGCTCGAAAAGGTCGAGGAAGTGCCCGACTTGCAGGACGCGATTTTGTTCGACACGCCCACGGATTTGACCATGGAGCGCGCGGCGTTGCTCGGAATCCGCGTCCACAAATTCATCGACTTGGAGGACATGGCCCGCCGTTCCACCGAAAAAATGCGGAAGACCGTGGAAGACGAAATGGAGAAGACCGAAGGCGGCGACGTGGCGACGGTGATTTTCACGAGCGGCACGACCGGCACTCCGAAGGGCGTAATGCTCACGCACGACAATTTCATCGCGCAGTGCGAAGTGGCGCACGATGTTTTGGCGACGGCGCACGAGGGCGACATGTGGCTTTCCGTCCTTCCAGTCTGGCACATCATGGAGCGCGCGCTCACTTATTTCGCCATCACGTTGAAAAGCGGAATCGCGTATTCCAAGCCCGCCATCTCAATCATGCAGGAAGACATAGACGCGATTCATCCTCAGTGGATTGCGGGCGTTCCGCGCCTTTGGGATGCGTTCGTGCAAAGCTTTTACCGCGCCCAAAAAAAGAAAAACAAATTCCTATTTCTGCTTTTCAATTTTTCGATGAAAATCGGCGCGGCATGGACTTGGGCGCACGACCGCTTCTTTTCGCTTGTGTGCCACTTTTCGCTCAAGACAAGCGTCATCGACAAAATCTACAGCATTGTTCCTTTCGCACTTCTTTCGCCGTTTTATTGGCTTTGCCATCTAATCGTTTTCCGAAAAATAAAGAAGCGGCTCGGCGGAAAAATCCAGGCGCTGCTTTGCGGCGGCGGCGCTCTTCAGCGCGAGGCGGACTTGTTCTTCAGGACGCTCGGCGTGAAGCTTTTGGACTGCTACGGAATGACCGAGACCGCGCCTTTCCTTGCGATGGGAAGCCCCGTGCGAAACCGCTCGGGCTGCGTCGGAAAAGTTTTTCCCAGCGCGGAAGTGAAAATCGTGGCGCAAAAAGACGGAATCCCTTTGAGCGGCACGCCGCTCGGTCCTGGAAAACGCGGGCTTCTTTTCGCGCGCGGCCGCCAAGTGATGAAAGGCTATTACCGCCGCCCAGATGTCACGCAAAAAGTCTTGGACAAGGACGGCTGGATAAACACGGGCGACATAGCGATGCTTTCTTTTTGGAATGAAATTGCGATTACAGGACGCGCCAAGGACACGATTGTCCTTTTGGACGGCGAGAACATTGAGCCGCAGGTGGTGGAGAACGCGATTTGCCGTTCCAAATTCGTGGAGTCCGCCGTGGTGGTCGGACAGGACAAAAAATACATCGCCGCGCTCATCGTTCCGCAAAAGGATGCCGCCTTGCAGTTCGCGGGGGAAAACCGAATTTATTACGATTCCTACGACACGCTTTTGGAGACGAGCGAATTCCACAATTTGATTCGCGAGGAAATCGACAGCCTCGTGGACGACAAGAACGGCTTTCGCACATGCGAGCGCGTGGCGCGCTTCGCGCTTCTTCCCGAAAGCTTTAAAATCGGCAGGGAAATAAACGCCAAGCAGACAGTCATGCGGCATCAAATCGAAAAGCTCTACGCGAAGGAAATAAAGTCTTTGTACACTAAGTAGACAAGGCGGAACACTACCCAATGAAGCGTCCTCGGAAATTGAAAACGATTTGCGACTCACGCCGTAGAACTTGAAAGAACTGTGGGAGCCGCACGAAAAATTTCCGGCGAAATTTTCGTTGCCGAATATTCAAGGCAAGCGGCGCAATTTCTTTCAAGCCCGCTTTTCAAAGCGCGATTTTTTTTGTATAATTTTTTTATGGTAACTTATCTTGCGAAACTAGGCGAGCTAACGCTAAAAGGAACGAACATAAAATTTTTCGAGAGGCGGCTTTTAAAAAACGCGCGATGCTATTTTGACGAAAGCGACAAAGTGAAAATCGAGCTCCGCGCGGGAAGGATGTATTTTTCGGGCGACGACGCGCTCGCGCCGAAAATAGAATTTTGCCTCGAACATCTGATTGGAATCACGGGATTCGCGAAATGCGAAACTTGCGAAAAAAACATCGAGGCGATAAAAAAAACGGTCTTCGCGCTTTGCGAAGAGGCGGCGAAAAGCGGCGCGAAAACTTTCAAATGCGACACTCGCCGCGCCGACAAAAATTTCCCGCTCACCTCCTACGAAATCAGCAAGGAAGCGGCGGCGGAAGTCTTCGACAAGAAAATTCTTGCCGTGGACGTGCATTCGCCTGATATTACAATTTTCATCGAAGTGCGAGAAAATGTTTTCGTCTATACCGCCGCCTCGAAAAACGCCTGCGATTCAATTTTGAAAATTTCAAATTCAAAAAAAGCCGTGCGCGGACTTCCGGTCGGCGTGAGCGGAAAAGGCTTGGCTTTGCTTTCGGGCGGCATCGACAGCCCTGTGGCCGCTTTCCGGATGATGACGCGCGGAATGAAAATCGACTGCGTTTATTTTCATTCGTATCCCTACACTTCGGACGAGGCGCAAAAAAAGGTCGAAGATTTGGCGGCGATAATTTCGCGATTCGGAATCAGTGTTCACCTGCACATAGTCTCCTTTACCGAAGCGCAGATGAAAATCAGGCAGACTTCGCCCGAAAATTTTTCCACGCTGCTTTTGCGAATGTGCATGATGCGCGTGGCGAATCTCGTCGCAGGGCGCATCGGCGCGCAATGCATCGTAACGGGGGAAAGCCTCGGGCAAGTGGCGAGCCAGACAATCGAAAACATGAGCGTCACGGAATCGATGGCGGCCTTTCCGCTTTTGCGCCCGCTGTGCGCGATGGACAAAGAGGAAATCACGCTCGAAGCCGAGCGAATCGGCACTTACAAAACTTCGATTTTGCCTTACGAAGACTGCTGCGTCTTGTTCAGTCCGAAACATCCTGTCTTGCGGGCGAGCGTGGACGAAGCGAAAAAGATTTTCGACGCGATGCGAATCGAGCCTGTTTTGCAAAAAGCCTACGACGGGCACGCGGTGAAAAACTTCCGCTTGGGAAAGGAAATTGAGAATTGAAAATGCAGAATCGAGAATTTGGAACGCGGGCGGACAAACACGAAACAGATTGTCGGGTCAAGCCCGACAATAACAAATGAGCGAGTCTCTGCAAGAAATTCGTATTGCATTCATCGCCAGCAAGAACACGAAAAAAAAGCCCAGCGTTCTTAAAGCGGAACGCCGGGCGCGACTTGTTTCGGGAAGGAACAAAGGATAATCGACGCCCATCATAATCGAGCACCGCAGAAAACATCAGTTTTCGAGGATGCCCGATTCGTCCGCGCGGGCGGACAAGCACAAAACAGACTGCCGGGTCAAGCCCGACAATGACAGCTAAACAACCTACCTCGACGCAGGGCATCAAGGCAGGTTGTTCTAACAAATTATCGCGGCAGGGCACGAGACCCTCCTCACGAATCACTATCTTTCGCCTTAAAACCACCTTTCGGAAAATTCCTCGGCTCAACATGTACATAATGTAAAATATCAAAAAATATAATTAACTTATATAAAAAATACAGCATATTATATAGATATAAATCGATATTATTTAACTAAATCAACAGAATTATCAAGATATTATATTACTAAAGTATTATTTGAAATCTTTTTTATAATAAAAATGTTATTTCGCTAAATGGCTTTTACGCCATCTCTTCTTTTTCTTCGACGGATTCTTTATCCTCCTTCGTCGTTCCGTTTGATGACCTTACCTTGTCAAAGGCGATTTCGATTTTAATCCGCTTTTTGAGGGCGGAGTCCGCGACAAAAGCCACGCGAATCGTGGTCCTGTCGATGTCAGCGGCGGAAACGTCTTCTTCCAAAACGCGCCCCTTGCTGGTGAAAATCACGCGGAATATCCCGATTCCGTCGATCTTGATTTTTTCGCCTCTCACAAGATACCGCGAAAACACTTCGAACAATTCTTGTACCACCGCTTTCACGTCGGCGGGAGTGATAGACGTGGCGTGCGATATTTCCGCCGTCAAGTCGTCCAAACTAAGCGTCCTGCCGTAAGACGGCGACGCGTAGTACTTTGCAGACGCGCTTAAATCCTGCGGATTTAAATGCGCTTTAACAGTATAGTTCATACTGCCTCACTTTGAGTCCTTTTGATTCCTTACCCTTCCCTAACTCGTCAAAAAAAACGAATGTCAATGAGCGCCGAAAGTCCTTCGGAAAAAGGACTCCATTTTTTTGCGTCGGAAGAATCTGACAGATTCCTTTGCCCCGACATATTATATTATAAGGCCGTCTTTTTTATTTGTCAAATGAAAATTCCGATTTTTTTTCAAATTCTGTTGAAATTCGCGGGAAACATGAATTAAATTCCGATGTGCAAGCATTGCAGAAAAAAGCCCGCTATTTTAAAAGTCCTTTGTTTTTAGGTGAAAAGCAAAGGACTTTTAAAGAAAAACCCCTTTACTTTTACATGAAAACTACAGGACTTTTTGTTTAAAAGTACAGGACTTTTTGCTTTAAACTACAGGACTTTTTATCAGAAAGCAAAGGAGATTTTTCCCGAAACTACGGGACTTTTTTTCAGGCGGCGATTTCGCGGACTATGGTATGCATATAATTTTTGGATATGATACGAATATTTTTATCTGCGTCTGATTTCTCTTCCCGCGCCAAATCATTTTTCCAAAAGCAGTTTCGCAATCTTGCTTGAGTCCGTGTCGATTTTCAGATTGGCGAAGTTCTCCGCCATTCGCTCGTCGAAATTCTCATCGTCCAAGATTTCTTCAATCTTGTCGTAAATCGCGCCGGGCTTTTGGATGAAATACCCCACCTTGTTGCGAACGGCAAAATGCATGTTGCCCAATTCCTGATTGTGAATGTATCGCGAGATTATGACGGGCTTTTTGCATGAAAGCACTTCGAGCAGCGTGGCAGGGCCCGCCTTCATCACGACGCAATCGGAAAGCTTTATCAGCTCGTCGAGAAAATTCACGAAGCCGAAAACATGCAAATCCAGCTTCGGATAAATCTTTGAAAATCCTTCAAGGTAGGTCCTTTTCGCCAAGTCTTTTCCGCAGACAATCGCAATCGCGAAATCCGCGTGACGCAACGCGCACTTGTTGATTATCTCCACCGCGCTGGGAAACCCATCCCCTCCCCCGACAAGCAAAACAACTTTTTTTTCCCGTTCAAAGCCGTGCTTTTTTCGGAGCGCGGCGATGTCGTCCTTGCCGAACGGAACAGTGTATTTTTCGTTCAGCACGAACGGCACTACGGTGATTTGCTTTTCAGGAATTTTCTGCGCGATTGCAAAACTCTTCGCCTCTTCGGAATACACGAAGTAGTCGAGCCGCCTGTCCCAAAACCACGCGCTTGGCGTGGTGAAAGGATCGGTTACCATCACGGTGAAATTTATCTTTTTTCCGCTTCGCAAAATCGCGGACTTGGCGAAAGTGGAAAGCGCGAAATGAAACGAAACTATGTCGGTAGGATTTTCGCGTTCGATGACTTTTTCCAAATAGCGCGTCGTGTGGCTTCGCAAAAGCGCGACAAAAAAAGTGAGCAAAGGACGATGAGCTGAAAGGTCGTAAATGAGCGGGAACGCGCCGTGCAAGGCGTTCGTGGCGACGAAATACCCGTGCTCGAACATCGCCTTTCCAAAGAAATTTTTTCTGTCGAAGCCGTTCACCATCACGATTTCAGCGTCGGGATTTTGCTTTAAAATTTGTTCCTTCAAAACGCGCGCCGTGGAAATGTGGCCCGCGCCGGTAGTGAGATAAAGAAACAGAAATTTTCGCTTCGCGCCTTTGGCGAACCCTTTTTCTTCCAACATAAAGATTTTCCAAAATTTACAACGATGAAAAGGATCTCATATTTCGAGCCTCTGAATGATTATAGCAGATATTTTTAATAAAAGCAAGACCCCGAATTGAATCACGCAACCTTGCCCAAGGCAAAGAATTGCCGCCGCGTCTCTGCGGGCGAAATTCCGCTTTACAAATTGGCGCAAACGGTGTATAATGGAAAGCGGAAGAGAGACCCCCGGAGGCGAACGAATGAAGGCCGACCCGCGATCCAAAAGGAGACACGCCATCGCCGCGCTCATCGCGCTCGCGGCGCTCATGGCGTCCTGCGACAACATACTCGAGACCATCCCCCGCAAGGACACGGGGGGGGGTACAGGCGGAGGCGGAACGCTGACGGCCGTGGCGCGGCTGGCAGGCTCGGCGCGGCACGCGCTGCCGTCCGTTCCCGCGCTTGCCTACGGCGCGCTGCTCTACCATGACGCGTCGAGCCAGGGCGACTTCTCGTCCGGCATCGTAAGCGCGGACGTAGCGAGCGTGGCGTTCGCGTTCCAGACGCCCTCCGAGCAGAGCGGCCTCACGCTCGAGGTCTTCGCGTTCGCGGACGGCACGGAGCGGGCGGACTTCTCGAGGGAGGGCGCGCTCCTGTGCGGAAAGAAAGGGGACGTGGAGATACAGGACAACAAGATCACCGCGGAGGTCGCGCTGCTCCCGAACAAGGACGCGTCCGCGAAGGGCACGGCGAGCCTGAAGGTGAAAGTGCCCCCAGATTGCGCGCTTGAAATCGACGACACGGCGAACTTCGCCTTCACCGACGACTCGCCCGACGCGGAGCGGACATACACAGTCACGCAAAAAGACGCTGGCGGAATCATGGGCGGCGCGTACGCGCTCACATTCACGGTGAAAAAGGGCGGCGGGGTCGTCCATGTCTTCTCTGAACACATAAACGTCTTCCCCGGGATGGTGACCGACACGTGGAGCGGTCTGACAAAGGGCGAAGCGCGCGAAGTCACGCAGGCGATGCTGTCGACCACGGTGTACGTGCGCGGCGCGGGCGGCTGGTACGACGGCTCCGCGGACTTCAAAGACACCGCCGCGGCGAGCGACGACAACCCGGGAAGCCTCATGCGGCCCTTCGCTACGATCCAGAAGGCAGTCGACACGATAATCGCGCGGAACGACCGCTCGAGCGCGTACACGATTCTCGTGGACGGCACGCTGACATACGACGGAAGCAACACGAACGGCATGGCGGACTTCTCCGCGCTGGACAAGAATTTAAACCTCACGATAATGGCGCTCTCGTCCACCGGAAAGGCGACGCTCAACGCGAACCAAAAGTCGCGCGTCATCTACGCGAAGCCGAACGTAACCAGCGGCACGCCCCTCACGCTCGCGCTCGAAAGCCTCGTCATCACCGGCGGTAACGCCACTGCAAACGGCGGCGGAATCTACGCACAAAGAGGGACATGCGCCATCACGAACTGCGAAATAAAGGGCAACACCGCGAAATATGGCGGTGGCATCTATTTCTCTTTCGGTACTGTTGCTATGAACGGCGGCGAAATCAGCGGCAATGAGGCTACCAACAATGGCGGCGGCGTGTATGTCTACACCAGCGGCAAGTTCACGATGAACAATGGCGAAATCAGCGGCAACGAGGCAAATGGCAGTGGCGGCGGCGTGTTTGTCTTCA
>CAJUBD010000014.1 GCA_910584475.1 uncultured Treponema sp. | reverse complement strand
TATGAATTTCACGCCGTTTTCTGAAACATATTGCAATACTTCGCTTTTTGTGTACGACATTGTTTCTCCAAAAAAAAAATTGAATTTGATGTAATGTTTGCGATTACAACTCACGGTGATTTCGACAGGCTCAATCACCTGCGCAGAATTTTGCTAAATCACTTTTGCAAAATTTTGTTTTAATATCCGAGTTTGCGCAAGCCGTGCGGCTTATTCCACCGTAACCGACTTCGCCAGGTTGCGCGGCTTGTCAGGATCGTTTCCGCGAAGCACCGCGCAATAGTACGCGAAAAGTTGCGCCGGAATCACCGTGAGAAGCGGCGCGAAAGCCGCGCTGATTTTCGGAATGGCGATGATGTCGTCTGCCGTGTCGGAAAAATATCCTGAATCATCTTGCGTAATCACGAGCGTCTGCGCACCGCGCGATTTTACTTGCTCGATGTTCGAGCGGATTTTTTCGTAAAGCTCAGCGTCGGACGCGATGGCGACTACGAGCGAACTTTTGTCGATGAGCGCGATTGGCCCGTGCTTCAGTTCGCCAGCGGCGAACGCCTCGCTGTGCATGTAGCTCACTTCTTTTAATTTGAGAGCGGCTTCAAGGCATGACGCGCTGTCAAACCTGCGCCCGATGTAGAACACGCTCGCCTTGTTGAAATTCTGCGAGGCGAGCTTTTGCACGACACTTTCGTTTTTGAGAATTTCCTCGATTTTCTTCGGCACGCGTTCAAATTCCAAAAGCGCGTTTTCATATTCGCTTTGAGAAATCGTCTCCCGCTCCGCGCCGGCCTTGAGAGCGAGCAAATAAAGGCAAACCAATTGCGCCGTGTACGCTTTTGTGGAAGCCACGGAAATTTCCGCGCCCGCCCAAGTGTAGATTACATAGTCCGCTTCGCGCGAAACCGAAGAGCCTACGCAGTTCGTGATGGCGATGATTTTCGCGCCGGACTTTTTCGCCAGGCGCAAAGCCGCGAGCGTGTCGGCGGTTTCTCCCGACTGGCTTATGACGATGAAAATGTCGTTCGAATTCATAATCGGATTGCGGTAGCGATATTCGGACGCAATGTCAACTTCGGTGGAAAGACGCGCGAACTTTTCAAAAGCGTATTTCGCTACTTGCCCCGCGTAAGAAGCCGTGCCGCACGCGGTGATTACGATTCTCCCCGCGTTCTTCCAATTGATTTTTTCCTGAAGCTCTTCAAAATTTATGTCGCAGGGATTTTCGCCATTCTTTACGAGACGAGGTCGCATCGTGTCCAAAAGAGCCTTTGGCTGCTCGTGAATTTCCTTGAGCATAAAATGCGCGTAGCCTTCCTTTTCTGCCGAAGAAGCGTCCCATTCTACATGATAAGGATCGCGGATGTGGCGTTCGCCTTCGGTGGAAAAAAGGTCAACATGGTCGGCATAGACTACGGCGATTTCCTTTTCCTCCAAAAAGTAAACTTCTCGCGTGTGCGAAAGCAGTGCTGGAACATCGCTCGCTATGAAATTTTCGCCCTTGCCCAAGCCCACGACGAGAGGGCTTTCCTTTCGCGCGGCGATGATTCTGTCAGGAAAATCCTTGCACAAGACGACAAGTCCATAAGAGCCTTCGACTTTTTCGAGCGCGCTCATCACTGCTGAAAAAATGTCGCCGCTTTGCGTGTAGAAAAAATTGATGAGATGCGCCACCACTTCGGTGTCGGTCTGGCTTTTAAAAACGTCGCCCTGGCTTTGAAGCCATTGCTTTAGCTGCAAATAGTTTTCGATGATTCCGTTGTGGACGACGGCGATTGTTCCCGAAACATTCGTCTGAGGATGTGCGTTCAAATCGCTCGGCTCGCCGTGAGTCGCCCACCTTGTGTGTCCGATTCCAATCGAGCCTTTGATTGTTTCGTCCGCGATTTTCTCCTGCAAAACTTTGAGCGCGCCCTTCGCTTTGCGCACGATGATGTTCTCTCCGTCGAGCACGGCAATTCCAGCCGAATCGTAGCCGCGATATTCCAATTTTTTGAGCGAGTCAATCAAAATCGGCGTGGCAAGTTCGTTTCCGACATATCCGACAATTCCACACATAGTTTCTCCTGCGATGAATGAGTTTTGGATAAAACTCTAAAACTCGAGTCAAAAATCAGCGCAACATTTTCGCGCAACTTTTGACATTCTTCGATTTTCAAAAGTTGTTTCTATTATAATCTTTTCTCGCGCGAATTGCAATAGAAAAAAAAACGCGACTTTTAATTTCTAATTTCGTATCTCGCTCTTTATTCGCGCGGCGAGGGCGGAAAGTTCCTTTTCTATGACGAAATCAACTTTTTGCAAAAAAGAGTCGCCGCCTGAATTTTCTTTTTCCGAATAAAAGAATGTCGAAAGCGGAGCGTCCAAAGTTTGCGAAAATTTTTCGAGAAGTTCCGCCGAAACGAAAGCGTCTCCGCGCTCGATTACGCCCAAATGTTGCGGCGTGATTCCGACAAGTTCCGCGAGCTTTTCTTGTGTGAATCTGTGCTTTTTGCGAAAGCGACGCAAATTTGTCCCGAAGATTTCCTTTACATTCATCTTTCAAATTATAAATTTCTTGTCAAATCAGTTACACAATGTCAAAAATTTCTTTTTATAAAAAATACAAGAAATGCTCTTGCTTTTATCGCATTTAAAGCATATAATTGTCCAAAATACAACTTTTAATATTGCTTTTTTATAGGCAGGTTGGAGAATTTGATGAATACAATTTGCGCTGAAAACAAAGGGCGGGTGCGATGGCTGGACACGGCTCGTTGCATAGGAATTTTTCTTGTGATTTTAGGACACATTTCATTTGGAACGGTTTTTGGCTATTCCGTCAAAAATTGGATTTATTCTTTTCACATGCCGCTTTTCTTTTTCCTTGCCGGGCTGACGCACAAGGAAATGAATTTCGCTGGCTCTATAAAAAAGGCGGCGCGGCAACTTTTGCTTCCGTATGCGTTTTTTTATGTATTGACATTTTTGTGGTGGCTTGTGGTGAGCGTTTTGCGCCATCCTGAAATTTATCCGAATCGGTTTGGCGTGGTTTCAAAAGGATTGCTCGGGCTTTTGATTGCTGATGGCTATGACACGAAAATTTCATCTATGGCGAATGTGCCGCTTTGGTTTTGCGCGGGGCTTTTTTGGTGCAAGGCGGTTTTCGCAATCGTTGAAAATTCCGCGCGGGAAAAAAATACAAAAATCGCTCATTTTTTGCTTTGCGCATTTTCGCTTTTGCTCGCGTTTTTGGGCAGAAAGCATGGCATCCCGCATTTCGAGGAAACTGTCTTCGGCGAATACACAATCAAGCGGGCGATACAATTTGTGCCGTTTTCCTTGCAGACGTTGACATTGAGCTATCCGATTTTTTTCGCGGGCGTTTGCATGAAAGAAAGAATTTTTGTAAATCCGCCGCGCGAAAGTCAAAAGGCAAAAAGAATTTTCATCGTACTTTTGAGTTTCTTTTCAAGCATCGTTGTCACGTATCTCAACGGCAGGATTGATATGGACGGCGTGAATTTTGGAAACGACATTTTTCTTTTCCTGCTCGGCGCGTTTTGCGGCATCGTTTTCATCTATGAGTTTTCTGTTTTGGTTTCGCCGCTTCCCAAATTTTTTTCGTTCATGGGAAAAGAATCGCTTTCCATTCTTGCCTGCCATTCAGTCGCGACATCTTTGGCGTTCGCCCTTGTAAAATATGTTTTCCGAATCAGCCTGAAAGCGACCGAAGAAAATCCCCTCCATTTTCCTTTGGCAATTCTTTTCGCCACCACGAGCTTTTTCCTGTGCGCGATTCCAAGTTTCGTCATAAGCAAATGGTTTCCGTGGATTTTGGGAAGAAAAAAAATCAATGCGGCTTTGATGCAAAGAACATAAAACGAAAATTCTTTCCTTGAAAATTTCGCTTTCCAATGCTATAATATTGTCATGCAAGTTTTGTCGCAGCGACAGCGTATTTCTCAGACGCAAAGCCAGCGCATGGGGCAGCGGCAA
This sequence comes from uncultured Treponema sp., assembly GCA_910584475.1. Taxonomy (GTDB): domain Bacteria; phylum Spirochaetota; class Spirochaetia; order Treponematales; family Treponemataceae; genus Treponema_D. The sequence continues at coordinate 82,016 of CAJUBD010000014.1, read as the reverse complement.
ATTCAGTCGCTCAATTTGCTTGCGATGGGCGCGGGGGATTTGCGCGAGGAAATCTACGCGCAGGCGGACAAAAATCCCGCGCTTGAAATTGTCGCCGATGACTTTGAGAGCGGCGTGAAAGATTTTCGCGTAAAAAATTCGCTCGCATCCGATTATGTGCGCGCTGGAAACGCGGGCGCGGCGGGCGAAGAAAAGTCCCGCGCTTTCCAAGAAGTTTTGGAAAGCCGTCCCGACGAGCGGCGCACTTTGTACGAGCACCTGATGGAGCAGCTTTCTGTCGCCGATGTTTCGGGCGAGGAAAGTGCGCTTTGCAAAAAAATAATCGGCAACCTCGACGGGCGCGGCTTTTTCATTCTCGCGCCGGAAACTTTGCTAGACTCATCTCGCGGCGAAACTTCAGAACTTTTGGAAAAATGCCTTTCCGTCGTGAGGAATTTCGAGCCGAGCGGAATCTGCGTGGCGAACGCGCGGGAAAGCCTTTTGCTTCAGGCGAGGCAAAAGGGCGGCGCGAACGAAGCCGCCTTTTTTTTGCTCGACGGCCATTTGGAATTTTTAGATCCGCCGCAAGCGCAAAAAGTCTTGAAAAAAATTCAGGATTTTGCCAAGTCGCAAAAATCGCTTTTAGGAGGCAAGGACTTTTCCTTTGCAAAGAATCTTTCGCTGTCCGACGCGCAGTATGCGATTGATTTCATAAAAACGCTCGATCCTTTTCCCGCGAGAAATTTTTCTTGTGACAATGCGAATTACATTTCGCCCGACATCTTCGTAGAAAAAATTCCCACTTTTATTGAAGAAGTTGATTTTAAAAAACATGAAATTCCCGCAGAAAAAAATTTTTCTTTTAAAATCAAGATTTCAGAAAAATTGATTCCGCGCGTGAGAATTTCTCCAGATTTCATTTCAGCGCAAAAAAATTCTGTTTTCGCGAAAGAGGCAGTGAACGCGGCGAACATTTTTTTGGAGAGTCTCGAATTTCGCACGACTACTCTCGCAAACGCCGCCATGGCAATCGTGCAAAGCCAGCTGGATTTTTTCAAGCGCGGACCTGGACATCTTTTGCCGCTTCGCCAGCAGGATGTGGCGCAGGCGATTGGCGTTCACGAAAGCACTGTTTCGCGGATGGCTCTTTCAAAATTCATTCAGTGCGAATGGGGAATCTTTCCTGTAAAATATTTTTTTACGAACGCGCTTTCCTTTCCCGCGAAATCGCAGGAAAGCCCGCTTTCGCAAAGTGCGAATTCTCCGTCTGAATCCATTTCAAAAGAAAGCGTAAAATTCGAAATCAAAAAAATACTTCAAGAACATGCCTCCGAAAAATCTTTGAGCGACCAAAGAATCGCCGACATTCTTTTGGAGCGCGGCATAAAACTCGCGCGGCGCACCGTCGCAAAATACCGCGCGCAATTGGACATCAAGTCTTCGTATGACAGATGAAAGGGTAAATTTGCGTAAAATTTTATTTGCCATTTTTTTCAAGACTCGCTAAAAAAAAATCAAAAAACGCGCATTTTTAACTTGACTTTTCGGCGAAGTGAAATTACACTATTGATATGGACTTAAAGACTGTACTGACACCTGATACGGTGAGCCTTCATTTGAAGGGAACTACAAAGGAAGAGATTATCGACGAGATGCTTGAAATTCTCGTAACCGCCGGAAAAGTTACGGACAAGGCGGCCGCCCGGGAATGCGTGCTTGAACGTGAGCGCAAGATGTCAACCGGCATGAAACACGGCATAGCGATTCCGCATGGCAAGACAGACACTGTTTCTGACCTTGTGGCATGCATCGGCATTTCCGACAATCCTGTGGACTTCGATTCGCTGGATCAGGATCCGTGCCGCATTTTCATCATGACGCTTTCTCCTGTAAACAAAACTGGCCCTCACTTGCAGTTTTTAGCCGAAGTGAGCCTTTTGTTCAAGAGCGCGGACAAACGCCAGCAAATTCTTGAGACGCAGGACAAGGACGAAGTGATAAGGATTCTCACGGAGTAGGGGAAATTATTTTCCGCTGAAAAACGCCTTTGCCGAAAGTTTTTGAGAAAAAACGGTTTGGTAAAGGCTATTGGTGTTTTAAATGAATTTGTCAAGGAAAAAGAATTGTGGAAGTCAAATCTTTGAGAGATGAGAAATTTGTCGAAATTGCGGCAAGATGCGTGGACGGCGCAGACGCGCAATTTTCCGGCGAAATCGAAAGCGGCAAAAATTATCGGCTTTCCGTCGCGCTTTCGGACATTTCGTTCGGCACGGAAAAATACAACGAGGCTTTCCTTGCGTCTTTGCGCGAAAAGATAAAGGCGGCGGACAGCGCGCGTTTTGTGATTGCGCCGACGGCGGAAAAGTCGCTTTCTTCGACAGACGACGCTTTGGAAATGACGGCCGCGTTCAAGCATTGCGCGCGTCGAATCAAAGACTGCGCGAATGTCTCGGGATTCGAGATTCCGCGCGTATTTTCCGATTTGGAACGCGCGGCAGAATTGGAAGAAAATTTTGCCAGGGAATTGGCGGAAAAGCATCCGAATTACGTTTTTTATAAATGACGAACAATTCTTGCGAAAAATATCGATAAATGTAATTGTTTGCGAAATATTCATATAAAACGAATGATATGCTAGAAAACCGCATTATTTTTGAACCAAGGCAATATTTGCGACATCTGCGAAAAATGGCTGATATTTGCAAAAAACTTTAAAAAAACGCTGATTTTTTGCAAATTTTTCAAAAAAGTGCTTGCCTTTTTTTGAAAAATTCGTCATCATTTTAAGTATGATGACAAACGTAAAAGAACATTCGGACTTTTTCAAAACTTTTTTCGTCGCGATTGTGGTTTGTGCGCTGTTCATAGCGGCGGCGCTTTCTGTCATGTTTTTTTCTCCTCGCAGTGAAGTTGCGGAAGTGATCGATATGGTTCTGATTGAAGAGCCTCAGGCGGAGGAAAATATTTTTGTAGAAGAGGATGTGGCGTACGCCGAAAACGTTTCTTGGGTAGAAAAGGACTCGTTCGACACCATAAGGATCGAGGATTGGAGCGCGAAAGATTCTACCGTGGACAAGGGGTTGGAACTTTACAGGAATCCTTCGACGCGCGCCGCCGTGGAATGGTTTTATCTGCGGATTACAGGACGGCGCGATGTCACTATGGCGATTTTGGAGGCTGCCAACCGCGAGGACGTTCCGATTTCGCTCGCGTTCGCGCTTTGCTATACCGAAAGCCGCTACAATTCTTATGCGCGCAATGTCAACGCGAACGGTTCGATTGACAGAGGGCTTTTCCAGTTGAACGACCGCAGTTTTCCGCGCTTGGGAGACGATGATTTTTTCTCGCCCGAAACCAGCGCGAAATATGGCTTGCAACATTTGCGTTTTTGCATGAATGTGGCGGGCGACGAGACGCTTGCGCTTGCCATGTACAACGCCGGACTTTCGCGCGTTCGCAACAACAAGACGCCTTCTTCCACATTGCGCTATGTGGGTCGCATCGCGAGCTATCGCGCCAATTTGGAAAACGCTTTTTCAGAAGAAGTTTTGCGGCCGCTCGAAAAAAGCAGCCAGCGAATTGTGCCTGTGGTGGCCCGCTAGCAATTTTATTAGACGCAGATATAAATGTATTTCGTCCGTTTTTGCCATTTCTCACTTCGTTGCGAAATGGCAGTGAATAAGCGAGTTTTCTTTGTTAATTATCGTTAGGCAAGGCGAAGCATCGCGGGTTTAACCCGACAATCTGTAGTGGAAGCAGATTCCTGCTATGTTTAAAAATTAAGGGAAAAAATGTTTTCGTGAAGTATTTCACAAGAAGGACTTCGCATCTTTTGAGTGTGATTTTTGATTTTGCCTCTTGTGAATTTTTTCACGGTAAAATAATATCGCTTTTTCGATATTCTAAATCTTTTAATGTGAATTTATTCACATTAAATCTGTGTTTTCTGTGAATTTCACGTATTTTTCAAGTAAATTTTCTAAAAATTCACAAATTTCCTTGACTTTCTTTTATTAAAATGCTAAAATTAAACCATTCCTTTGTGAATTGTTTCACAAAAATTGTATTTTGCAAAACAAGGTGGCATTTTCTGTGAATGTTTTCACAGCGTGAGAATTTCGGGGATTTTGATGGAAAATATGTCCGGTCCGACAAAGCGGCGTTTGGTTTTTTTGGCGAATTTTTTGTCGCGCTTTGAAGGCGATCGAATCACTTCCAAAAAGATTCAGGAAGCGACGGGCTTTTCAAGCGATGTCGTGAGGAAGGATTTTTCGCGCTTGGGATTTGGCGGCGGTTTTTCCAACGGCTACGAAACGAAAAAGTTGCTCGGCGTGATTCGCGATACGCTCGGACTTTCGCGGTCGGAAAGGCGTTGTTGCATTGCGGGTTTGGGAAGGCTCGGCGAGGCGATGATGCGGTGCGGCATTTTTGACGGAACGCGTTATAAAATTGTGGCGGGCTTCGATTTTCGCGTAAACCGCGCCGAAGTTTTGAGCGCGGATTTTCCTCTCTTCCCCGCGACGAAAATGGAAAGCGTCGTTCCTGAGCTTGGAATTGAATTCGCGATTTTGGCGATTGAGAATGAATACGCTCGGGCGATGGCCGAGCGGCTCATAAAAAGCGGCGTTCGCGGAATCGTCAATTTTACGAACGAGACTATTGCGGAAAGTGAAAATGTTTTCGTGGAAAATGTCTCGCCGATTTTGGCGTTGGACAATATCTGCGCGAGGATTGCATCAAGCGCAGAGCAGGGAGAATGAGTTTTTCCATTGTTGCCAAGCAAGGCAAAGCCTTGCTTACGAGTTTTTGTTTGCTCGCCGCGCTCGCATTTTTTTGCTAGCGCAAAAAAAAACACAAAAACTCGCGCGACTGCGGGAGAGCGTTTTGTTTTATATAGGAGAATTTTATGTCTAGAGTTTTTAATTTCAGCGCGGGACCTTCCTGCCTTCCTGAAGAAGTGCTGAAAGAATGTGCCGTGGAAATGCTGGACTTCGGCGGAAGCGGACAAAGCGTGATGGAAATGAGCCACCGTTCAAAAGTTTTCACGCCGATTATCGAGCACGCAGAATCTCAAGTGCGCAAGTTGATGAGAGTTCCTGAAAATTACAAGGTGCTTTTTTTGCAGGGCGGCGGCTCGACTCAATTCGCGATGGTGGCGCAAAATTTGGCGATTCGTTCCGGGAAGGCGGCTTACATTCAGACAGGCGTTTGGGCGAAAAAGGCCGCGGCGGAGGCGAAAAGGCTTGGCGTGCAAGTGGACATAATCGCTTCGAGCGAGGACAGAAATTATTCGTACATTCCGCGCGTGGAAAAAATTTCGGGCGACTACGACTACGCGTACATTTGCTTCAACAATACGATTATGGGAACGCATTTTGAATACATTCCCGAAACCGGCAACATTCCGCTCGTCGCCGACATTTCATCTTGCGTTTTGAGCGAAGAACTCGACGTTTCAAAATTCGGACTTTTGTTCGCGGGCGCGCAAAAAAACTTGGCTCCTGCCGGAGTGACGCTTGTCATTATCCGCGAAGATTTGATTTCGGAAAAAACTCTTCCTGGCACGCCGACGATGCTTTCTTACAAAACTCATGCGGACGCGGCTTCGATGTACAACACGCCTCCTTGCTACACGATTTATGTTTTGGGAAAAGTCCTGGACTGGATCGAGCGCAACGGAGGCGCGGCGGGCATGCAAAAGCGCAATGCGGAAAAGGCCGCGTTGCTCTACGACTATTTGGACGCGAGTGATTTTTATCACGCCACGGCGGAAGTGGGAAGCCGTTCGCTTATGAACGTTCCGTTTCTCACGAAATATTCTGCGGGAGCGAAGGACGATGCGAGCGTCGCAAAGGAAAACGAAATCAACAAAAAATTCGTGGCGCAGGCGGCGGAGGCCGGCCTTGTGAACCTTGCGGGGCACAGGCTCGTCGGCGGGATGCGCGCGAGCATTTACAACGCGATGCCGATTGAAGGCGTGAAGGCTTTGATTGCGTTTATGGAAAAATTCGCGGCGGAGAATTGATGAAAAAGCGCATTTTATTTTTCGCCGTCGTCCTGCTCGCCGCCACGCTTTTTGCGAAAACGAGCGCGGATGATTTTCAAGTTGTTTTCGCCCATAATGCGTCTGGCGATGAAACGGGCGTCATCATTGAAAGTTATATTGGCGGGGCGGCGGATGTTGTGATTCCAGCGACGATTAAAGGAAAGCCCGTCGTGGAAATCGGACTTCACGCGTTTGGAGATTGCAATTTTTTAAAAAGCGTCGTGATTCCAGAGTCCGTGACATATATCGACCGTTTTGCGTTTAGGGATTGCGTTGCATTGGAAAGTGTCGTGCTTCCGAAATCTTTGCGCTATCTAGGCGACTCGGCGTTTTATAATTGTTATTATTTGAAAAGCGTTTCGCTTTCGGATTTCATAGAAGAAATCGGGCAGCTCACATTTTGGAACTGCGAGGCTTTGGAAACCGTGACTTTTGGCGCGTCGCTCAAGGTCATACAAAATGGCGCGTTTTATAATTGCAAATCCTTGCAAAACGCAAATCTTCCAGATTCTTTGGAAGAAATCGGCGATGCGGCGTTTTTTAAATGTTGGTCGCTGCAAAGTGTTTCGTTCGGTGCATCCTTAAAGCAAGTCGGCGAGTATGCGTTTTGGAATTGCGATTCGCTTAAAAAAATTGAAGTTTCAAATGCTTTAAAGAAAATCGATTTTAAAGATGCCGAATTTACATTTCAAGAAACAAGGAACATTTCCGGCGAGACGAAAGAAAAGTTGCGCAAACTGGGCTACAAAGGGGAATTTTGACTTGCTGTCACCTTTGTGTGAAAGGAACTTCAAAATGAAAAAGTTGTTTTTGATTTTTATGTTGGCTTCGCTGACGCTTTCGGCGTTCGCTTTTCCATTCGGCTTGAAGATGGGAATGACGCTGGAAGAAATACAGGAAGTGTGCGGCGGTGTTCCACCTGAACAGGTTGAAGGCAGCGGTTATGTGATTTTGCCCGAAGAAAGAGACGATGCTTTTTCGGACTATTGCGTGGGTGTTGACGAAAAGTTCGGACTGTATTGTGTTTCGGCGATTCAGGAAGTCGTTACGCGGGACGATGGCGCGGAATTGCAGGCGGCATTCTATGAGCGTGTTCACAAAATTGAGGCGGAGTTCGGGCGGTGCGAAATTAGGGATGAAGTTACGGAAAAAAGAAAGACTTGGCACAAAAGAAAAATTGGCTTAAAGGGCTTCGCAACGGTGCGCGGGTGCTTTACGCGGCTTGGCCGGCATATTACGGCGCGAAAATGAAAGATGATATTGCGCTTGTAGCGTTGTATGCAAGGTCAGATTTGCATGACAATAATATCTACAACTACATCACAGCAATCTATTTTTTCTCGAATATGGATGAAGTTGCGGATGATATGATGATAAGTGAATGAAAAAAATTAAATAGAAACTTTTCGCAAGTTAAAACTTGCTTTAAAATTTTTTTTTTAAGGAAGTGAACAAAATGTACAAGATTCAAACTTTGAACAAAATCAGCGCGGTCGGATTGGAAGATTTTCCGCGCGACGATTACGAGACGGCTTCCAGCTTGAACAATCCCGACGCGATTTTGGTGCGGTCGGCGGACATGCACAAGATGGAACTTTCGGGTACGGTAAAAGCCGTAGCTCGCGCGGGCGCGGGCGTGAACAACATTCCGATTGACGAACTCACGAAAAAAGGAATCGTCGTTTTCAACACGCCTGGCGCGAACGCGAACGCAGTGAAGGAACTCGTGCTTCTTTCGCTTTTCATTTCGAGCCGTCCGGTTTTCCGCGCGAGCGAATGGGTGAAAACTTTGGCGGGGCAGGGCGAGCAGATTCCCGAACTTGCCGAAAAAGGAAAAGGGCAATTCACAGGTCCTGAACTCAAAGGAAAAAAACTAGGCGTAATCGGCTTGGGCGCAATCGGCGCGCTCGTGGCAAACGCCGCCGTCCAGCTTGGAATGGAAGTCATCGGATACGATCCTTTTATGTCCATCGCGGCGGCGTGGCGGCTCGACAATCATGTCAAGCATGCGGAAACGCTCGACGTGCTTTTGTCCAAGTCCGACTACATCACGATTCACGTTCCGCAGACCGAAGACACGAAAGGCCTGATAAACGAAAAGACTTTGAAGAATATGAAAGACGGCGTTGTAATCGTGAATATCGCGCGCGGCGGACTCGTGAACAACGGAGACATTTTGCGCGCGCTCGATTCTGGAAAAGTCAAATGCCTTGTCACGGATTTTGCCTGCGAGGAATTCATCGGAAAGGAAAACGTGATTTGCTTTCCGCACTTGGGCGCGTCCACTCCCGAAGCCGAAGACAATTGCGCGAAGATGGCGGTGGCAGAATTGCGCGAATTTTTGGAAAAAGGAAACATCGCCAATTCCGTGAACTTTCCGAAATGCACCACAGAAAATCCCGTGCCGAAAGGCGGCACTCGCATTTGCATTTCGCATGAAAACACTTCTGGGATCATCGCGAAATTCACGACGGTCTTGGGAGACGCGAAGCTGAACATCGCCGGAATGACAAACCAAAATCGCGGCAACATCTCCTACAATATCATAGACGTGGACGGGCGCGTGAGCGAAGAAACTTTGCGTGCGCTTGCCACAATCGAAACTGTCATGAAAGTGCGCCCAATTTTCGGCTAAATTTCCACAGAACCAATTACCGTCGTCTCGTCGTCGAATTTCTTTTTTTGGCGTTCCTGCTTTAGGCGCTCCATAAAAGATTTGCGCGCGACGGCATTTGTTTCTCCGTAATTTTCCGAAACGCTCGCGCTTGAATTGCTCGCGCTTTTTGTGGGGGACGCTCGACGTGTTTTTGGAGCCGTCAGAAATCCGAACATGCTTCCGCAAAGTCCGCCTGCAAGGCGCGCGAATATCGTTACAAGTTTCGCGTTGTTGATTGCGCCATTAAAATAAAATTCGCATCCTATGTAAAGGGCGAAAACCATAAGCGCGGAAACTGGAAGTTCGTTTTTGGAAATCGACGTGATCGCGCTAAGAAAAATCAGCATAAAAACAATCGCGCCCGCTCCGCAAATCGTGGCAGGAATCATGCATGCGTTCAAAACGCCCGTTACAAGTGTTGTAATTAAAATCATTACACAGAGGGCCGCACCGCCATAACGTTCTTCCATTTGCGTGCCGAGCGGCAAAATGAACGCGAACGAAAGCAAAAAATGCAAGACATCTTTGCTGCCAAAAATATACAAGAGAAGGCGCGCATAGTGAACTGGATTTTTAAAGTCGAAAACGCCTTCCGTTTGAATGATTTGACTTGCTTCCGTCATGTCCACGCTTACGCTTTTTGAAAGCGTTCCGGGAAGAGAAAAAATTTTTTGAACTAGATTCAAATTTTTTAAAACGACTTGATCACAAATCAAAACCAAAAATGAGACGATACAAAATGTCAATGTGATTGCCGCATCGTAGCGCAATTTAAAACTTTTTTTTCCACCCATAAAAATATTATACAATGATTACGAAAAAAAATCAAATGCATTTGCGGACAAATTTTAACTTCAAGTCTTGTCGGTGCGGAACACGCTACCGAAAAACTCGACTATTGTATCGCATATTCTCACTTCGTTGCGAAACTGCATTTTAACAACGATCGAATCCGAAGATTCGCTCGTTGTTAAAAATGAGGAAGATGTCCGTCTCCGCGATTACTTTTTGCTATATTATAAATCTTCAACGTTCTGGCATCTCCGTTTTCAAGGACGCTTGATTCGCCTGCGTCTCGCGAACTGATCCACAATCGAATTTGCAATCTCGGTTTTGCTATTCCATAGAATATCTGCAAAAAAATGTGATATAATTCAACATAAAATTGAAATGGTAAATAAAGGAGAAAAACAAATGCACTGCACTTCCCTGTACAATTCACCCGTTGGCGGGATACTGCTTGCGGCTGACGAAATCGGTGTGGTGGGCGTGTGGTTCGAGGGGGAAAAGTACTATGCCTACTGCCTTGACAAGGAGAACGAACCGAGGGAGACGCCGGTTATCAAGGAATTGAAGCGTTGGCTCGACATCTATTTTCAAGGCGAAAGACCCGGCTTCGAGCCGCCGATTCACATGATAGGAACGCCGTTTCAAGTCGAGGTGTGGAATATTCTGCGCGAAATTCCTTACGGAGAGACGACCACTTACAAGGAAATTGCGCGGAGGGTCGCCGAGAATCGAGGACTAAAAACAATGTCGGCGCAGGCGGTGGGAACGGCGGTTGGAAATAACAACATAAATCTCATCGTGCCGTGCCACCGCGTTGTGGGAACGAACAATTCGCTTGCGGGCTATGCGGGCGGCATTGACAAGAAGATTTGCTTTTTGAGGCTCGAGGGCGGCTATAAGGATGCGTATTTTGTGCCGAGGCACAGCACCGCGCCGTGAGGGTGAGGCTGGCGGGACGGACGGCAAAAGCGCAAATTTGAGAAGGCGTGAGACGGATGGCAAGGTTGTTGGAGTCGCTGAAACTCAATTCTGCGGAAGAGAAATAAAATGAAGAGAATCCTGAACGAGGACTTGATTTACGAAATCCTTTCCATCGTTGAAGAAATTCCGGAGGGACGCGTTGCGACTTACGGGCAAATCGCGCGTCTTGTCGGTCGTGAGAAAAATGCACGCCTTGTTGGAAAGGTTGTGGGAATGGCGGAAAGTTACGGCGACTATCCCTGCCATCGGAAAAAAGATAAAAGGTTGTTGAAAAAAACTTCCTTTATTTTTGAATAGCAAAAAAGTTTCAACTTTTTCATTATTAAAAAACGCGATTTTGCAACGAAATGAAAAATCGTTAGCAAGCCAAAGGCTTGCGACTGAATAAACAAGTTTTGGAACAAAACTCGAAGTTAAAATTGTCGCGCAAGTTTTTCGCAAATAAAAACAAGGCGAAAAATTCGTAAGCAAACCAAAGATTCGCGATGCAAACTCTTTGGTTTGCGACACATTTTTAGTGTAAACTTTTAATGTTTGGAATTGATTGGCGCGTTTTCATATTCCGAAGTCAACACGCTGATTTCTTGTGATGTTTACAAAAGAAGCAGTTCCTTCTTTTCGTATGGAAAAATAAGGCAGACACTTTGCGCCCTCGACAAAAGCGAATAATAGCATTATAATTTGCGGGGTGAAATGAACAGGCATTCTAAAAAATTGAAATTCGCGGGAATCAATTTTCAAAAGAGATTGTTTAAAGAACAAAAGATATGGTAAAATTCACCCATGAGGTGGGAAGAACTAGAAAAGGCACTGGAAGCGCTTGAGAGCGAGAGGGAATACGACGGGTATTTTTGCAGCATAAAGGACATCGTCCAATACTGGGAAGCCTGCGCGACCTGAAGAGCGTGAACAAGATACACGGGTGGGCGACGACGGAGCATGTGAGGAGGTTCCTGACTGAGGAGTTCGGAATAAAGAGGATTCCCTGCTACTGGTGGCTGCTGCCCCTGCTGGGAATGGTGAAGCCCGAGTCATTGAATCTGTGCATGAAAAAATGGGGTTCATCGCAGGTTCCGCATCTGGTGTCAAAAATCGAGGCGGAGGAGTCAAATCAAAAGGCGAGGAGGAGCAAGACGCCGACCATAGCGATTGAAATAGTCAAGAAAAGTGCAGACCAAAACACCCCCAAAATCAAGCAGCTTTTAGGCGAACTACCTTTGCCAGCCTGTATTGAGTTGGAGGGAGACCTCCGTTCACAGTGCTGACCCTACCGTGTTGTAGTAGGCGAAGATGTAGCGTCAGACCGCCCTTTTTACCTCCTCCGCCGTCATATTTGTCGTGTCCATCTGGTAGAGCTTCTCCTTCTTTAGAGTCGCAAAAAAGCTCTCCATGCGGCAGTTGTCGTAGCACTTCCCCACGTCGCTCATGCTTTGAACTATGTGGAGTCGTCCAAGCGTCTTCTTGTAGGTCTCGCTTGTGTACTGGCTTCCCTCGTCGCTGTGGCAGACGCCTCCGCTCTCTGGCGTTCTGTTCATCCATGCCTCCCTGACCGCCCTTATGCACAGCTGCTTCCTCAGGTTCGTGTCCATTGCGCAGAGGACTACTCCGCCGCAGCAGTCCATGATTGGCGCGATGTAGAGCCTCGCGTCCGAGCACTGCACCTCCGTTATGTCCGTGAGGCACTTCCGGTCGGGTCTGTCCGCAGTGAAGTCTCGCCTGATGATGTTTCCTGGTCTTTGCGCCCTCCTGTCCGCCCTTGTCAGCCCGCCGTGCCTTCGGCGGCTCTCATGGAGCAGGTTTCCCAGCTGCATGGCTCGCTTCACGGTCGAGTAAGATTTCTTTATCCCCCTCCGCTCCAGAGCGAGCCTCATGCGCCCCACCCCGTAGTTGCGGTTGTCCCAGTGCTCGTCAAGAATCCTGTGGATTTCCTCAAGAAGCGCATGGACCACCGTCTTCCTCCCCCTGTTCCTGACACACTTGTAGTACCCACTCTCGCTGACCGGAAGAGCCCCGCAGTAGCCTTTCACAGGACGCTTGCTGTGTCCGTGCGTCTTCTTGTGAAAGATGTACGCAAAGATGCTCGACTTCCCTGCCTCTTTCGGTCTAGCACGAAAAAACCGAGCGCATCCTTCAGTATAGCGTTCGCCTTTTTTAGCTTCGACACCTCCCGCTCCTCGACTGTTTTCGCCGCCCCGTCGCTCCTTCGCCTCTCGGCCATCCGCTTTCTCTTTTTCCTCCAGTCCATTAAGGTTGCGTAGTTCATCCCCAGCTGCATCGCGGTCTTCTTGACCCCTATTTCATCTGATAGCGAAATCGCCTCATCCCTGAATTCCTTGCTATAACTTTGCATTCTCTTACCCCTCTATATTTTCCCTTATTTTGGGGGATTTTTCTACTGCACTTTTATTGTATCTGTTCAGAATCTGAATATGCTCCATAAGCTCGCCCTGAACATCATCCGAACAAACAAGAGAGAGTCAAAATCAAAAGCCGCCCTGAACGGCATTATGTTTCAGTGCCTGATGAATCCTTGTGTTTTACTTCGCATTTTAGGCAAAATTGATTTCCGTGGCCAGCGCGCTCTTCCCCTTGACATACCCATCTGGTGTGTGATACACTTTCTTCCATACGAAACCTCCTATTACTTTTTGGCTTGCGTTGTAACCGCTACCTTATTGTAACACTAGGTTTCTTTTTGGTGTAACCACCTACCGCTCCACAGGCTTAGCCTGTGGATTTCTTGCTAGATTAAGGAATGTTTAAAATTAGCGTCAAAAATGTTGCCGCTAATTTCAAGTTTTGTTCCAAAACTCGACATCCAATGTGTTTTCTCATTTCGTTGCGAAATTGCGCTTGCCCGCGTTAGCAAATTTTTGCGTTGCGAAATCGCGTTTTCAACAGTTCCCGAATCCGATGATTCGCTCACTGTTGAAATTTAAGAAATGTTTTTTTATGACAGAATTCTCCGCTCGCTCGACAAACTGTTCGCGCACCCAAATTTAAATTTTCATCTCGAATTTTTCCTAAAAGAAGATAAGGCCCAAAATTCCAAGAGGAATCAAATAGCACGCGAACCATTCGAGGCGACCTTTTTTGATTATTTTCATAAGCCACGAAAGGCTTGCGTAAGCGGCCACGAAACACGCCACACAAGAAATTACGAGCGGCAACACTCCGACCGCCGACATTTTTGAAACGTCACGAAGTTCAAGGACGAACGCCGCAAAAATCGCGGGAATCGAAACAATAAAAGAATATTCCGCCGCCTGAGCGCCAGGAACGCCGCAAAAGAGCGCGCCCGAAATCGTCGAGCCGCTTCGCGAAATTCCTGGCAAAGTTCCAATGCCTTGCGACGCTCCGATTACGAGCGCTTGAAAAATTGAAATGCCTTGCGCGGATCTTTTCTCAATCTCCGAATTTTTTTCCGCAGAAATTTTTCGCTTTGAAAAAATTCCCGAGGCAATCAAAAGCGCGGCCGTAAAAAGGAAGCCGACGCAAACCGCCTTTATTGGAAATTCGGGAAGAAGTTTCGATGTAAAAATCCCGATTGCTCCAGTTACGGCGGTAGTCGCGATTACAGCCAAAATCGTGCGTCTCCCCAATTTTTCCGAGCCAGCGAGCAAATCAAACGCTGACGCTTCCGTCAGAGTTTTCGATGATGAATTTTCATATCGCTCAGGAGCGGGCTTTCTAAAAATCCATCTGAACAAAATCGCAAAAAGAGCCGCAATCTTTTTTCGGAAAAAAATTATCACCGCCAAAAGCGACGGGATGTGCAAAATCACGTCGAAAAGCGGCGGCACTTCTTGCAAACCGAAAATGTGCTGCAAAACGGCAAGATGACCGCTCGATGAAATCGGCAAAAATTCGGCGATGCCCTGCACCACTCCCAAAACCAGCGCGTGAAAAATATTCATATTCATTTCCCGTGATTCTTCAAAATCACTCTTTTAGCGCAAATCCAAAGATTCCGTGCCCCGGAAAAACTTGCGTCTCATTCGGCAACTCTTCAAAAATACGCACGAGGCTTTTTTTAATCTGCGCTTCGCTTCCGCCACGCAAATCCGTCCTGCCGTAAGCTTGGTAAAAAATCGTGTCGCCAGAAAGAAGCAACCCGTCATTGGAATTGTAAAAACAAATCGAGCCTTGCGAATGCCCTGGCGTGTGAAGAACTTTCCAATGCGAAAGCGCGTTCAAGGCCGCTTCCACATCGGGAGGCCTATCGCCAGTAAACGCCGCGATAATGTATTCAGCGCTGAAAAATTTATCGAGCGTGTCGCCTTCTTCCAGAAAAAATTCCGCGTTCGGCAAATCCGTCAAACTCTCAAGCAAATCATTTTCATCAAAACCCAAGTCGCCCAAATTCGCTTCATGCGCCCGCGCTGAATTAGGTCCGAGACACTCGGCATCGCCTTTGTGAATAGCAATCGGAATTTGCGCGAAAGATTTTCGCAATTCCTTCAGTCCGCAAACATGGTCGAAATGTCCGTGCGTGAGCAAAACGCCCACAGGAAGTAAATCGCGCTCGTCAAGATAATTTACGATCGATTTTTCGTCTCCGGAAAAAACGCACGCGGCAGGATCGACAATCAAAACTGCCTGACCCGCAAGCGGGACAATGTAAGTGTTCACCTCAAGCGGGCCAGTTTGTAACGATGCAATTTCCATCGCCATTTCCTATACCAAAGGCGAAGAAAAGCCTTCGCTAGTGGACGCTTTTTCGGCGGCGGCATACGCTTTTTCGTCTTCGTTTTCAGCAGAAAAATTCTGTTCGCTTTCATCCGAAGTTACCTCGTCCTGCGAATAAGAATTCGATGAATAACTTTCAGAAGCGGAATCGTCGTCGCGCTGACGAGAATAGCTCACGGAAAGCGGACGACCTCGATATTCGTAGCCATTGAGTGCGCTTATAGCCTTGTCCGCATCCTCCGCAAAAAGCTGCACGAAAGAATAATTGGCGAGCACGCGGATGTCGCCGATGCGGTCGCGGTCAATGCCCGCCGCATTTATCAAAATGCCGAGCAAGTCGCGCGGAAAAACACGGCGGTTTCGTCCAATGCCGATAAAAATCGTGGCGGCGACGCTCGGATCGATTTCCACCCTTGCGTGCGGCGTTCGTCGTTCTTCGCCCTCGGCATTTTCCGGGCGCGAATAATCTCGACGCTCGTCATTTCGTGGACGAGAAAAATCATTGCGCTCGCGGCGGAATCCGTCGCGCTCAAAGTCACGGCGCGGAACAAACGGACGGCGGGCGTTTCCAGTCGCCACCTTCAAAAGATAAGCCGAAACATATCCGCGCAAATTCCACGGAATGTTTTTCTTGAAAACCTTTTTTAGCTGCTTCAAGACATCCACGTCTTCCTGCGTCTTCACTTGCTGAACAGACGCCTTCAAAAAATTCGCCACCTGCTCATAATTGATTTCATTGTTTCTTCTGTACATTTTTCCCCCAATAAAATAAAAATTAAAAATCCGCGAACAAATCCGCCGCGTATGCCGAGCCGATTTCCTTAAAACCCGAACGGCTCAACATTCCTTGAATTGAATCCGGCACAAAAGTGTTCGCCACAAAAATCCACCGCACTCCTTTTTTTTTGAGTGAGGAAAGAGCCATTTCAAAAAGCTCACTCGCAATTCCCAAACCCCTGTATTCTTTTTCTACAAACAATCCCGTCAAAAAGACAGCCTTCGTCGAATTTTCCGGACACGGCGAAAAAACGGCGCAACCGACAAATTCATCGTCGAGCGAACGGCAGACGAAGCCGCTTCCCCTCGCGCTTTTTTCAAACTGTTCGCGCCAAAAAAAATTCACGGCGGCGGCAAATTCAGCCGACCGCTCTTCTTCAAATTCCTTGGCGGACGAATCAATGCAATGCAAAATCGAAATTCTGTCTTGCGCGGAATTGTATTCCCGAAAAATAAAATCTTCTCCGACCAAATCGGAAAGTTCTTCGGTTTGGCAATCCAATTTTTCCAAGCCCCATGCTTCGCGGAGCGAATTGTACCACTCCTGGACATAAATCAAAAGCCGCCGATTTTTAAAAAAATGCCAGCGACGTTCCACCATCGGGTACGATTTCAAAACATCCTTGAATCCCCTGAACACCCCCTTTCCAGAACGCAACGCCGCCTGCAAATCGTTTCGCGCAAGCGGCGAATGCAAGTCGCTTACGAATTCTTCCATCAGCGAAAAACCGCTCGCAGAATCCCACTCTGGAAGTTCGTAGAAACGCTCCTCATCGAAACTGAACGAGCCGTCGTCTTCCACCAAATTGACATTCTGCGCGTCGACGAAAAATTTTCTCTCCTGATTTTCAAGCGCGTTGACAATGGCATTTTTCAAAACGTCATTCAGTTCAAAAAACATATTTTCAATAGTATCACATTTTCAATCTTTTTGCAAATCTTTTCGCGAGGAAATCACCGCGCTCACAAGGCCGTATTCCTTCGCCTCTTCGGCGGAAAGCCAATGGTCGCGCTCCGTGTCCTTTTGCACTTGCTCGACGCTTTTTCCGGTCTGTTCGGAAATTATCTTGTTCAAAAGCGCGCGCGTCTTTCCCATTTCCACCGCCTGAATCTGCAAGTCGGTCGCCACGCCGCGCATTTCGGCGAGCGGCTGGTGAATCAAATACGAACTGTGCGGAAGCGCGAGACGGCGTTCGGCGGGAACGGCAAGCAAAATCAAGGCCGCCGCGCTCGCGATGAGTCCGTTTCCAATCAAATAGACCGGCGCGTTTACGAAGCGAATCATATCGAAAATCGCGAATCCCGCGCTCACGTCGCCGCCAGGCGAGTCGATGAAAACATAAATCGGCTTTTCGCCGTCGGCTTCAAGCAGCAAAAGTTGCTTGTTCACGGCTTGCGCCAACTCCTTGTTTATTTCGCCCGAAAGCAAAATCTGCCGCGTCTTCAAAAATTTCTCGGCAAAAGAATCTTCCTTTTTTTCGGATTTCTTTTCGCAATCCTCGTCATTGAAAATCATATTTCTCCTATAAAAAGTCAAGAGCGAAATTTTAATTTCGATTCTGACTTTTCAATGTGCGCGTTAAGCAAGTTGTTGCGACGCGCACAATCATATAATAAGTTTGCAACGCAAACTTTTGTTGAACAAAGTCGCGCCAATTTAGCGACTTCGTTCATACTTTCTCCATATTTTATTTTAAAATAATTCTAAATTTATTATAATGAATTTTTTTCAGAAAGTAAAGTGCGCGAAAGCGGAAGTGAAAGCTGTTTTTTAAAGCCCCTTACGGCAGCGAAACGGCGCAGATAGGGAGCGACGGCAAAGCCGGAAAAACTCACAAGGTGAGTTTTTAGCGAGTCTCGAAGCAACTGTGTTGCGCACGGCTAGCCCTAGCGGAAGCGAAGCCGTAGGCGCGGCGACCTACCAAAATGCTTCCAGCGACTGCACCAATGGAAATCGCCACAAGTTTTTCACGTCGCAAAATTTCGGAGAACGAAAAAATGAAAACAAAAAATCTGTTTTCATTTTTCGCGCGACTTCGCCTCGTTCCAAAACGCGTCCATCTTTTCGAGATTTTTTTGTTCCATTGAAATATTTTGCTCGGCGCATTTTTTTTCGACATAAGAAAATCGCCTGTAAAATTTTTCGTTCGCGGTATTCATCGCGAGTTCGGGATCAACGCCACATTTTCGCGCGTAGTTCACCACGGCAAAAAACAAGTCGCCGAATTCTTCTTCCAAATGAATTCGCGCCGCATCCGAATTTTCATCAAGCGAATTTTCCTTCGCACGAATCGCATCGTCCACTTCGGAAAGTTCTTCCAAAATTTTTTCGCGCGTCGGCGCAAGGCTCGTCCAATCAAACCCTTTTTTCGCGGCTTTCTTTTGCATTTTAATCGCGCGCAAAAGCGGGGGGAAGCCTTGCGGCACTTCGTCCAAAATCGAATCGCGCGCGCGGCCTTCGACATTTTCCTTTATCCTATCCCATTGCGTCAAAACTTCGCCGCTCGTTTTCGCGACATTTTCGGCACAGACTTTTCCTTCACTCTGCTCGAAAACATGCGGATGGCGGCGAATCAATTTTTCGACAAGTTCATCGAACATTTCGTCAACGTAAAATTCCCCTCCCTGCGAATACATATAGGAAATCATAATGGAGTTCAAAAGAACATCGCCCAATTCCTCCTTCGCGTGCGTGGCGCTTTTTTCGCCAATTGCGTCCACCGCCTCGAAAACTTCTTCCACCAAATCTCGCCGCATGCTCATCGGCGTTTGCTCACGATCCCACGGACATCCGTCGGGCGCACGCAGAATACGAATCAATTCAAAAAGCCGGCAAAATGACGCGGCTGCTTTCGAGCTTTCTTCGTCGGCGGGATTTACGTTTTTTCCCCGCCTTTCCAAAACTGAATTTTTGTCAAATGTTTTTTGCATACTTATTCCTTATTTTTCAACAATGAAGGAAGGGGCAAGTTTTTTCATTGTTGAAAACACGATTTTGCAATGAAATGAAAAATCGCGTTAAATGACAATTTTGCGTTGACAAACTCAAAGTTGAAATTGGCGACGCTTTGTTTTTCGCGAAAAATAAAGCGCAAGTCTCGGCGGCAAGTCGCAAGGCTTGCGTAACATTCCATCGTAGATTTTCAACCTTACTTTGCAATCATAAATCAATTTTTAC
Source organism: uncultured Treponema sp. (assembly GCA_910584475.1). GTDB lineage: Bacteria > Spirochaetota > Spirochaetia > Treponematales > Treponemataceae > Treponema_D. The sequence continues at coordinate 62,921 of CAJUBD010000014.1, read as the reverse complement.
TTTGGCAAATTTTTGCAAAAGCCGTTCGGCATCGTTCGCCAAAATTATCCTGGCAAAAAGTTCTGCCGCCTTTTCAAAAACCAGATTCATCGTTATGGCTTCGTCGCTTGTAAAATTGCTCAAGACATAATCTGCGATGTCGCGCCCTGCGGGTTTCGTGATGCCGAACCGAAGCCTCCAAAAGTCCGCCGTACCAAGCGCGGCTTTGGTCGAGCGCAATCCGTTGTGCCCCGCAAGCCCGCCCGACCATTTCAGGCTGAACGTGCCAAGCGGCAATTCCAATTCATCGTGCAAAACCAAAATTTCTTTGGGTTGGATTTTGAAAAACGAAGCGAGCGCGCCAATTGATTCGCCCGACAAATTCATCAAAGTAAGCGGCTTTAAAAAATAAATTTTTTCAGGCGGATTTTTCGGCAAAACCAATTCACCTTCAGAATTCAAAATAGCAGGAAAATTGTTCTTTGCGATTTCCGCAAAATCGGAAAAGTCCAAAACGGCATATTCGCCCTTGAATTTTTGCTGCCAATTCAATTGATTGTAGAAAGGCAGACTTCGCACGAATTGCCAAGCCGTATTGTGCCGAGTCCTTTCATATTGAGAGCCATAATTTCCCAAAAAAGCCGCAAGACGAATCATAAATAAATTATAGCGCAAAAATACAAAAATGTGAAGCCGTCAAATCTTCCAAAATAATGCGAAACTAAAAATTAAATTCTTTTTGCGCCTTCCTTAACAAAATAGATTGTCGGGTCAAGCCCGACAATGACAAACAAGCGAAAACTCGGTAGCAAGGAAACGAAGCGTACTTGCGCAATATTCAAACGCCCGCTTATGCGGGCGTTTCTTGATGTTTGAAATTAGTAGGCTTGAGTTGTGTGACCGCCCTTGCGTGTTTTTTTCATCAATTTCCGCGCCAAGGCTTTGTTCTTGCGATTGAGAATCGTGGAAGGCTTTTCATAATACTCGCGCTTTTTCCATTCGCGGATGATGCCTTCTCTTTCCACCATGCGCTTGAAACGCTTAATTGCCTTTTCGAGGCTCTCTGAATCTTCGACACTGATTGTCGCCATAATTTTCACCTCCTTTTTGCGGAAGTCCCGTCAATCTATACATTATCTCAAATTCTTTTGTTTTGGTCAAGAGGTAAAAAAGGAATTCAAAAAAAACTTTCTATTGCCAAAAAAACAAATTTATGCTAGACTTCGCTTATGAAAAAAATTGTTGCCGCATTGTTTTTCGCGATTTCCGCCGCCTGCGTTTTTTCACAGGAGGCGTTGAAGTCGATTGAAGAGGAATACTACGACTTTTTGGCTTTACAGGGAATCGTCGAACGACCTTCCTTGAATTATCGCACGTTGAGCGATTCCGTGTGGCGCATCAAGCAGGATGAGGACGGCGAGCAAATCCAACACGTATGGCAGGGCAACAACCTCGGCAGGACATTCACGCTTTTGAACACAGAGTCGGAAAAAACGAACTGGTATCTGAAAGGCATAAAGCGCGGAATTTTCTTGAAGGCTTACGGACCTGAATGGTTCAACTCCTTCAACACGGCCGCCCCCTACGGACAGAATGACGGCGCGCTTTGGCAGGGCAAGGGCTACAACACCTCCCTCACTGGCGGCGCGCGGCTTGAGGGCTATGGGCTGGAGATGACACTGAAGCCGCAGGTGAGTTTTAGTCAGAATATGGAATTTGCATATATCAAGCCAAATTACGCCGCCGTTGACAAGGACGGAAACCCAACAAAATACATTGACAAGGCTTCGGTATATGGCTACTATGGAGTCGCCTCGATAGATGCGCCGCAACGGTTCGGCGACAAACCGTTTTTTACATTTGACTGGGGCGACACGGAAATACGCTATTCGTGGCACACATTTACCGTAGGATTTGGAACGCAGTCGATTTGGCTTGGTCCTGCGCAATTGAACCCAATAATACACTCTAACAATGCGGCAAGCTATCCAAAATTCGACATAGGAATGAGACGGCAGCGCATTGTCATTCCAAAAGTAAACTGGTATCTTGGCGACTTGGAACTGCGTTGTTGGTGGGGAAAGCTATCAGAATCAAAATACTTTGACAACGATTCCAGCAATGATGACAATTTAATTTCAGGAATTGCGGTCGCATGGTCATTGCCGTGGATTTTCAAGGGACTTACAATTGGATTTAATAGAACCCTTTTAGCAAAATGGAATGATATAGACGCCTACTCACTTTTCAGAATCTATGTTCCTAATATGCGTGGTGGTGGGGATGAAACCGACCAAAGGTTCTCGCTGACATTCGACTATCAACTTCCGATAGCTGGATTGGAGATATATCTTGAATGGGCGAGAAATGATTTTTCACCAAACATGGACTATATTATGCGCTATCCATTCCACACGCAGGGTTGGACATTTGGAGCACAAAAAGCCTTTGATTTCAAAAAGAACTATGGATTGAAAATATTATTAGAATTGACATTTCTTGAATGCTCCGCCGACTATGATAGGTTGATAAACTGGTATTCAACCTTCTATGCCCATCATATAATAACGCAAGGATACACAAATAAGGGACAATGGCTTGGAGCAGGAATTGGCACAGGTGGAAATAGTCAATATTTGGGTTTTGAGTTCTATCATCCCAAAGGAAAAGCCACATTGTTTTTTCAAAGATGCAATCCAGATCTTGATTACACAATGTATATAGATTCAAAGAAGCCAGAAAACGCAGAAGGCTTGAAGAACTCTAATTTTTTAGCAGAAGCAAATATTCGTTGCAATATTAGCATAGGTCTTGAATCTATTTATTTTATAACAAACAGTTTTTCTTTGACAGGAGGATATGTTTTTACAATAGAAAAAAATCCATTAAACAAAGCAAATAGCGACAAAAGTTCTGAACATAGATTCAACAGCACAATTCAATTAGGGCTGAAATATAATTTATGACAAAGCAAAAATCTCTTAAGAAAAATGCAATTCTCAATGTGATTCGCTCCATAATGAACCTGCTTTATCCTCTTATTACATTTCCATACACATCACGAATTCTTATGCCTGATGGAATTGGAAAAGTTAGGTTTGCACAATCAATTGTTCACTATTTTATGCTCATAGCAGGTCTAGGAATTGTAGCATATGCGATTCGAGAAGCGGCTCAACTCCGTGATGACCAACAAAAGCTTAATAAGTTCTGCAAGGAAATCTTCTTGATAAACATATTGTCAACATTGGCTGCATTAACGCTTTTTGTCATAACAATTTTAACGATCCCTCGCTTTAAATCTATGACAGCCCTTTTATTGATTTGTGGACTTTCTATCGTGTTTGAGGTGTTTTCAATGAATTGGCTTTTCACGGCGATGGAAGAATTCTCTTATATAACAATTCGATCCATTATTTTTCAAATAATATCATTGATTCTTTTATTTGTTATGGTAAAAACAAAAGAAGATGTATTACAGTATGCGTTTCTGTCTACAATAGCCAGCGGTGGTTCAAGCATTTGTAATTTTATTTACAAACGGAAATTCATATCCTTTGAAGTTCATGAACAATTAAACTTTCGCAAACATTTAAAATCAGTTTTTACATTTTTTGCAATGGCATTGATTGTAAATATTTACACTGTATTTGATACATCTATGCTTGGCTTTTTGTCAACCGAAACACAAGTGGGCTACTATTCGGCAGCAACAAAACTTAATAAACTCGTATTGAGCGTAGTCACTGCCGCTTGTGCAGTTGTTTTGCCTCGATTTTCATCCCTTATTCTAAAAGACAAAGATGAATTTATGAAACTTTTTTATAAAACAATCTCCTTTGTTCTTATGATTTCAATTCCCTCGATGGCTGGGCTAACATTGCTAACACCACAAATCATATTCCTTTTTTGTGGCGAGTTATATATGCCTGCTTGCAGCACAATGAGAATTATGAACCCTATAATACTTATAATTGGTCTAAGTTCTATTATAGGAAGTCAATTTTTTGTAAGCATAAAAAAAGAAAAATATACTGTTCTTGCTGTTGGAATTGGCGCGGCAGTAAATTTCACAATGAATTTATTTTTGATACCACGGCATGGTGCTTTTGGTGCTGGAATTTCAACTCTTTGTGCTGAAAGCATGGTTACATTGACTGAACTTATTCTTGTGAGAAAAATGATTTCTCTTAAGTTTATACTAAAAGATTTTATCCAATATGTCACAGCGACAATAATTATGTCGGCAACAGTATTATTGATAAAATATTTCTTGACAAACAGAAATACCATCCTTTGGGTAGGAATTTTGTCAGGAGCGACTATATATATTCTTATTCTTGTTTTGATGAAAAACAAACTTGCGATGAACGCCGTAAAATTGATTTCAAGCAAAACAAATGCATGGAAGCATAGGAAAATAAAAAAATGAACAACCAGCCTACCACTCCCGCCTACAGCGAACTCTATCTCAAGGACGCCCAGGAAAACATTGCGTGGGCGTTCGAATACGGCGTTTTGGGATTGGGATTTTCTCTTGAAACATTCGTAAAAAAATGGCTTTCATTCAAATACATAGATTTAATAGAAATGGGAGACCCTCATTTTATCTCCGGTATGTCAGGCATCGAACTTTCATGGCTTGTCGCAGGACTTGAAAATCAGGAACTCGTTGACATCGGTTTTTCGCCGTCAGAAAACTATTGGACAGGTTTTGTCGCAAGTCTGTACCAGTGGTCGCGAAATGTAACTTATAAAGAAATTTTTTCACAAGTCACGGCAAAAGACTTTCTATATATGTATCCAACATTCCACGAAGAGGACATCACGAATGTTCTTGAGGAAATTGACAGGAGACTTGAAAAAAAATGAAATTATACCATGGGTCAACAGAAATCATAAAATTTCCCTCGTTCGACAAAGGCAGAAAAAACAATGACTATGGAAAGGGCTTTTACTGCACTGAAAACATGGAACTGGCAAAAGAATGGGCTTGCCAAAGAAATTCCAACGGATATGCAAATGAATACGAACTTGAAATCAGCAAACTGAAGTTATTGGATTTGACAAAGCCTGACTGGAGCATACTGCATTGGCTTTCTATCCTGCTTGAAAACAGAACTTTTTATCTCACTCCAGTTCAGCAAGAAGCGAAAAGCTATCTCTTGAAAAATTATAAAATTGATTATTCAGTCTATGATTTAATCATCGGTTATCGCGCGAACGATTCCTATTTCACATTCGCATCAAATTTTTTGAACAATGAAATCACACTTGCACAGTTAGAACACGCTATGAAGTTAGGTGAATTGGGAATTCAAGTCGTCTTAAAGTCACAAAAGGCGTTTGATAAAATCAAATTTTTAAATGCATATCATGCAGACAGCGATATTTACCATAAAATATATTTAAACCGAGATGACATCACCCGCCAAACATATAAAAATGTGCGTGAAAAGCTTGATGTCAATGGAGTGTATATGATTGATATTTTACGAGGAGGAAAACTTGTATGAAAATCTATGACTATTTGATTGTTGGTTCTGGACTCTATGGAGCGACATTTGCATATCTTGCCCATACATCAGGAAAGAGAGTCCTTGTTATTGACAAGCGAAATCATACTGGTGGTAATATACACTGTGATCGGATAGAGGGTATAAATGTTCACACATACGGAGCACATATTTTTCATACCTCAAACAAAAGAGTTTGGGATTTTGTCAATTCATTTTCTGAATTCAACCGCTATACAAATTCGCCTGTCGCAAACTTTCATGGGAAACTGTACAACTTGCCTTTTAACATGAATACATTCTATGAACTTTGGGGAGTAAAAACTCCCCAAGCAGCGATGGCAAAAATTGAGGAACAACGAAAAAAAATTGAAATTACTGAACCAAAAAATTTAGAGGAGCAAGCATTAATACTTGGTGGACGCGATATTTATGAAGCTCTAGTGAAAGAATATACGGAGAAACAATGGGGTCGCAAATGCACAGAGCTTCCAGCGTTCATCATAAAGCGTCTCCCGTTTAGGTTTGTATTCGACAACAATTACTTCAACGATGCATATCAAGGCATTCCAATAGGCGGTTATAACAGACTGATTGACGGTCTGCTAAAAGATATTGAAGTACGGATAAACACCGACTTTTTTAGTGAAAGAGAATATTTTGAACATCTTGCGGAAAAAATTGTTTTTACGGGGAGGATAGACGAATTCTTTAACTATAAATTCGGCAAGTTGGAATACCGCACCGTTCGATTTGAAACAGAAACAATAGATACACAAAATTTCCAAGGCAATGCAGTAGTAAACTACACAAGCCACGATGAACCTTATACACGAATCATAGAGCATAAACATTTTGAGCCAGAAAATATCATTGCCCTCAGTTCAAACAAAACTGTAATTTCAAAGGAATTTTCATCGGAATGGAAAGATGGTGCAGAACCATTTTATCCAATCAATGACGACAGGAATTCAGAATTATATAAAAGATATGCGGAACTTGCTGCACAAGAGCAAAATGTGATTTTTGGTGGACGACTTGCTGAGTATAAATACTACGACATGGACGATGTTATTGAAAAAGCTATGAATGATTGGGATATGAAATTCAAAAAATGAAAAACGAAGTAGAAGCGGACAGAATAAAAATTCTCCTATGCTGCCACAAGATTGGCGAATTGCCCACGAATCCAAACGGAATTTTTTTGCCGATTCAAGTGGGAGCGGTGATAAGCGATGTGAATTTGGGAATCCAGCGCGACGACCAACTGAACGGAAAACCTTGTGATAACATCAGCGCGAAAAACAAAAACTACTGTGAATTAACCGCAATGTATTGGGCGTGGAAAAATTTGCGGAAAATCTATCCAAATGTGGAATATGTGGGATTGAATCACTATAGGCGCTATTTTGATTTTGACAAAAAGATTGCCTTTGACTATCAAATTTGTAAAAATGAATCTGACATTAAATTTTACAAAATAAATTTGGAAAAACTTTCTAATATTCTGCACAACCACTGTGGAATAATTTCTAAGTTAGAATCATATCCGTATTCTATTGAGCAACACTATGGAATCTATCATATGAGTGAGGATTTCAGAGTATTGGAAAAAGTGGTGTTGGAATTATATCCTTCTTTCAAGAGTGCTTTTGAAATATCATTGAAGTGTAGCAACATTTTTTCCCCCTGTAATATGTTCATATTGAAAATCGAGGACTTTGAAAATTATTGTGAATGGCTTTTCAATATTCTTGAGGAGTGCGAAAAAAGAATTCCATATCAAGTCTATAATAATGTTCAGGGAAGAATATTCGGTTATATGGCAGAAAGGTTATTAAATGTGTATATATTTCAAAAAAAAATGGATGTAAAAAAATTACCTGTTTATTTATTTTCTGAGCGAAAAAATGACATATTTTTTTCTAGATTTTGTAAACATTTTCGACATTCACTCTCGTGGTGGTTTCAGTTCCCTCTTTGCTTGCATATAAAGTGGTTTGTAAAGAAGATTTTAAGTCAGAAATCATATGAAAAACTTAAGACTAAACTAAAAAAATCAAATTCTTACTCATAAAAATATTAATAAGGAGTCACCAAAATGGAATCTAAAGAAGAAAAAATTGACATAGCATTTTGCATAAACAAAAAATATGTCAACCCTTGCAAGGTTTTGATGTCCTCTATTCTTGAATTTTCAAAATCCCCTGTTATCTTTCATATTTTGAGCACTGATTTAAATGACGATGACAAAGGTGCATTGCGAACCAATCATAGAGAAAAGAAATTGAGCATTGAATTTTACACTCCGTCATTTGACGCAGAAAGCTTCATAATCAGGCAAGGAGATCGTGTCAGTGTTGAAACCTATTTTCGCTTTTTTCTTCCTGAATTGTTAAAAGATGTCCATACAGTTCTGTATATGGATGTTGATATAGTTTGTCTTGACGATTTGACCCCCTTGTTTGACTATGACTTAACAAAATATCCGTGTGCAATGATTCCTGATTTTTTTTACAGTGACATCAGAATTTTCAACAGGCTGGAATATCCACCTAAGAATGGATATTTTAACGCAGGCGTTATGCTCATAAACCTTGACTATTGGCGAAAAAATTCCATCGCCGAAACATTAATTTCCTATGTAAAACAAAATCCGCAGCGTTGCCTAAAGCATGACCAAGATGCTATCAACGCAGTTTTAAATGGAAAAATTCTTGAGCTGCCAACTCGGTATAACTTTCAACATAGTTTTTTTAACATTCATGTCATAATGAACAAATACACTTCAAACTTCCCTAACGCTGAAAAGTATCAGGACGCTTTTATCGCTTCAGAAAAATGGAATGAAATTGCAACTTCAATGGACGCTCCCGTCTTGATTCATTTTTGTACAAATCAAAAGCCCTGGCATAAGGAATGCACATTGCCATTTACAAAAGTATGGCGTGAATTTCAAAAGAAAGAATTTGGAAAGATAAAATTATCGTCATGTTATTTCGGGAAGAAGCGAATAAAAGTTGCAATTCACAAAATTCTAGCATTCCTTGGAATTATGCAGAAAATACAATATGGGTTCTATGATAAGTGCGCTTACAAAATGGAAAATGATTTCTTAAGTCTGATTACCCCCCACCTATACCATTAGCGTTACCATCTAAACGATATCGCACCTCGCCTTTAAAAGTCTTTCTCTTCCATAAAACAAAAAGGCTAAGCTTTGTTTCCTCTCAAAATTGTGTTTTCACGCAGAAGTTCCTTAAATTTTGTTGTCCTTCTGCGCAGTTAATCTCTTGTATTTCGTATACTTATACTCTCTTTTTTCAAGAGAGGCCAGTCAAGAAACTGAAAATATATACAGGAGGGGGAGTATGTAGCAATATAAAATATGTAACTTCTTTTGCAAGGAGAGATGCGTAAATGCCTATTATTTCTTGTATTGTTCCAGTCTACAATGTAGAAAATTATCTTGCGTATTGCATTGATTCTATTTTGAAGCAAACACTTTTAAATTTCGAGCTCATTTTAGTTGATGACGGCTCCACAGACAAATCCCCTTCAATCTGTGATGAATATGAAAAAAAGGATAATCGCATAAAAGTAATTCACAAGAAGAATGGAGGTGTGTCATCGGCTCGCAACGCTGGGCTTGACATTGCGCAAGGTGACTACATTACATTTGTTGACAGTGATGATTGGGTTGACTCTACCTATTTTTCGACTTTATATAAGGTGGCGATGGAAACAAACGCTGATTTAGTAATATGCGGCTACAAGCAACAGGTTCCATCCAATGTGTTTGATGGAAATTCTTCAATAGATATAAAGGATTTTTGTTGTGTTGCGGATGAACTAGATAGAATTCTTTATAATAAACAAGAATTCTTTGAAGTTTTTCCGCAGATGCGTATAAACCAAAATATTTCTAAAACATTACAATGTCCTTGGGCACGTTTAATAAAAGTTACAAAAGACAACACCTCACTACGATTCAATGAAAATATTAATAACGGAGAGGATTATCTTTTCAATCTGCAACTTTATAAAAATATGCATACGATATGCTTTATAAAAGAGATGTTATATTATTATCGCTATGTTGAAGGAAGTTTAGGGAGGAAAGTTCCTTTAAAAAGAATATCGGACGGACTTTCTTTAATAGATGAAACAGAAATTATATTTAAAGAATTTTGTACAAAGCAAGCGATGTCTTTTTTCTACAAATACAAACGAATTCAATTAGAATTGACTGCAATCATTGTCTTTGTAAATAATGCAATCAAAGGGGATAAGGATATTAACATGAAATTATCCCTAATAAGAAAAGAAATTTCATTAAAAATTATATTAACTGACGCTTTTTACGACTTAATACAATTAAAGCGAAGTATTTTGTTGTTGGCGATAAAACTTCATTTGCAATTCATATATATTTTAAGATATAAAAATAAAAGACGGAAGCGAATGTCTAGAGCATAAAGGAAATGAGTTGCGGAATTTTATTTATATGATTATCTTTGGTCACTGATCTTAATTCCGAAATTTACGCCAAAATTAAGACTGTAATTCCAAATTTTACGCTAATTTTAGGACTGTAATTCCCGATTTTACGCTAATTTCTTGCTTTTTATAGAACTTTGTGATATTATCGAAATTGATGGATAAAAAAAGTAGAAAGATTTCTGAATATATCAAGCAAATCGCAGGCTCTCCAAAAGTCATTGTTTTTATTGGCGCGCGACAGGAAAGACGACGCTTGCAAAAGATTTTTTTCATGACTACAAATATATTTCAATTGAAGATCCTATAATGAGAAAAAACTATACGCAGCTTTCAAGCGCGCAATGGAAAAACACCTTTCCAAAAGCAATCCTTATTTGGCTCAACCCCTTGATTTTTTCCAAAACAAAATGTAGAATAAGGGAGATGCTGAGCATTTAGCTTTGGAGAATAAATGAACTTCCTATACGACCTGACGGCAACACAACCAACTCTGGACAGCAAGTTTCATGGCGGGGGAGCTTATGCTGAGATTGTGCTCCTCAAAATTCTTGAGACATTTGATTCAAAAAAAATAAATCTATTCGCCGCTTATGATTCAACGCGATATATAAATTCCACTCTTTTGAATGAGGCGAAAAATAGTGGAGCTCGCATCATCGACATAAGCCAAGAAAGTCCGAATGAGATTTTTGAAAAATATAAAATCTCTCGCTTTTACTCTGCGCTTCTTGACGAATTCATTTCGTGGGATTTCAGTCATTGCGAAGTAATTGCAACTGTACACGGACTTCGCGGACTTGAAATGCCGCTCGATCCTGTCGCTCTAAAATACGAAACATCATTAAAGAACAAAATAAAGGACTTCGTGAAGTTAAAAATCCTGCCGACTTATTATGCTAAAAAAATTTACAATGGCTACAAGCGTTTTTTTGACGGAGAGAAACAAATCATCACCGTTTCCTGGCATTCAAAGGCTTCAATTCTTTCGTTTTTTCCGAACATGAAAGCAGAGGACATAAAAGTTTTCGCCTCTCCAAGTTTTGACACCATACGACAAAATTATATCGTTCCGTCTGACTTTTCATCGCTTGCAAAAAAATACAACATTGAGCGAAAAAAGTACTTTCTCATCACTAGTTCCGCCCGTTGGATAAAAAACGCGATGCGTGCAGTGTTTGCGTTTGATTCGCTTTTTGACGATAAAAAGGCATTTGATTTTAAAGTTGTTCTAACTGGCGTGAATGCGAAGTCCATCTTTGAAAGACAAATTCGCCACAAGGAAAAATTTGTCTTGGCGGAGTATGTTGAACGCAACGAATTGGAATCTTTCAATCAGAACGCCTTTGCGTTTGTCTACCCTTCATTGAATGAAGGATTCGGATACCCTCCGCTTGAGGCAATGAAATATGGCGTGCCTGTCACAGCCAGTGGCACTTCCTCCATTCCAGAAATTTGCGGGGACGCGGCATTGTACTTTGACCCATATAGTGCAAGCGAAATAAAAAACAGAATAATTCAACTTATGAACGCAGAAATTTACAGCGAGTTTTCAAGAAAAGCAAAAGCGCAATATGAAAAGGTTTTCGCAATGCAAAAAAGAGATTTGGAAACCTTTGCCAAATATTTAACTACCCCCCCCCTACAGCATTATAGCCTCTTTGGAAAAAATCAAAACCTAACGGCCTTTTCAAAAAGGCTGCCTATTCACAAAAGAACACATTGCCGTGTGCATGCCCTTTCCGCATTCGGGAGGGCAGCATGAACTTCCTATACGACCTGACGGCGACCCAACCAAAAGGAAAAATAAAATTCGCAGGCGGCGAAGGCTATGCCGAAGTCGTTTTTTTCAAGATTCTTGAGAACATCAATGATATGAAAGCGCAGGGCGTGTCCCTTTTCGCGGCATACACCTCAAGGCAATTTATAAATCCCATTCTGCTGGAAAGGGCGAAAAATGCCGGCGTTCATTTGATAGACATCCAAAACGAATCGCCGTATGAAATCTTTGAAAAATACAAAATCACTCGCTTTTATTCCGCGCTTTTGAGCGAATTCACGCACTGGAATCTTGATTATTGTCAAACAATCGCGACCGTTCACGGACTTCGCGGGCTTGAAATGCCGCTTGATTCTTTTGCCCTTAAATACGCAATGCCGCTCAAGGCAAAGATAAAATATTGGCTGAACTTACACGTTCCGTTCTTCACGGCAAGAAAATCAAAAGGAGAATACCGCGGCTACAGTCGATTTTTTGACGGAAAAAAAAGAATCGTCACGGTCTCATGGCACTCGAAGGCTTCGATTCTTTCGTACTTTCCAAAAATGAAGTCCGAAGATATACAGGTTTTTGCAAGCCCTTCTTTTGACTCTTTGGACAAAAACATCTTTGAGGCGACTGATTTTTCTGAAATCTCAAAAACACTGAATGTGTTGCCAAAGAAATATTTTCTTATAACGAGCGGCGCACGATGGATGAAAAATGCCCTGCGAGCGATCCTTGCGTTTGACTCTCTTTTTAGCGACGGCAGGCTTTCTGACATGAAGGTCGTAATTACCGGGGTTACGGACAAGTCAATTTTTAAAAAGAGAATCAAGCATAAGGAAAAATTCGCAATGACAGGTTTTGTGGAAAGAGACGAACTTGAAGCATTGAATAAAAACGCGTACTGCTTTGTATTCCCGACCCTCAACGAAGGATTTGGCTATCCGCCGGTGGAGGCAATGAAATATGCAACGCCTTCAATTTGCTCCGGAACGGCTTCAATGCCGGAGGTCTGCGGACTTGCAGCGCTTTATTTCAATCCGTATTCCGTGAGCGAAATTAAAAACCGCATCATTCAAACAATGCTGCCAGAAATTTACAGGTCGCTTTGTAACAACGCCATCGTCCAATACAAGAAAATTTCACAAATGCAAAGACAGGATTTGCAGAATTTGGTCAAGTATTTGTTCAGCGAAACGGGAGCGGAAATATAGATGAAAATATTTGCAATAATGCTCGTGAAAAACGAGGCGGACATCGTAAAAAGCGTCCTGCTCTCCGCGCGAGAATGGGCGGACAAAATATTTGTGATTGACAACGACTCAACGGACGGCACATGGGAGATAGTCAACTCATTGGCGGATGATGTGATAATAATTGAAAGACAGGAAAAGCGGACTTTCAACCGAGACTTCCGCGGCGAGGTTTTTGAAAAATACAAAGCTCTCGCCACAAAAGACGACTGGTGGGCATTCGCGCTTGACAGCGATGAATTTTATGTTGACAATCCAAAGGAGTTCCTTGCGAAGGTGCCAGGAAAATTCCACATCGTGAACAAAAAGTCGCTTGATTATGTCATAACAAAAGAGGACTTGCAGGAATATGAGTTCACGGGAGACTTTGAAAAAGACAAGGGACATTTAAAATACATAAAGAATCCGTGCTGGTGCGAGCCGCGCTTTTTCCGCCACCGCGATGCGATACAATGGGAATTCGGCAAAAGCCAGCAATGTCCTCATAGGCTCGGCGTTCACTATCCGGAGTACATAATCGTAAAGCATTATCAAAACCGCTCTCCTAAACAAATGCAAAGAAGGCTTGACCTTCGCAATTCGCTTCCAGAAAAAAAGGACGGCAGATGCTTTCACCATGTGAAGGAAACGGACTTTCACGAGCTTCTTGGAGAGCGGAGAAATTGCGTTTACGACACAGGAGAAATTTCGCTTTACCACGACAACAAAATTCTCATTCCAAACAACCCGGTAAGGCAATCCATATTGAAGAAATTCGCGCTCCGTGCAGGAATCGCGCTTGGAAAATTTTAAAAGGGGAGATATGAGAAAAACCAGTCAAATGGCGTGGCTTTTCTCAACCCAAGTTTGCGTTGCAAACTTGTTATATATTGCACATTCCGCTCGAAACTTCGTGCTACGCACTCGTTGCGGAGCATTTCATTGCGAATGTGCCTAAAAAGTCAAAATCGAAATTGACATTTCGCTCTTGACTTTTTATGGGGGAGCAAAATGTCTTTTTCTTCATTTTTGTATACACTGATAATCTATCCAATCAAGTTGATTCTTGAATGTTTTTACACACTGTTTAGTCGCTTCATAGAAGGAGATAACGGGGGGGGGGTATTGTATAATTGGATTAAGCTTTGTTGTAACGCTTCTAACTCTTCCGCTTTATATTGTCGCGGAAAAATGGGCAGAAAAGGAGCGTAAAACACAAGACAAATTAGCATATAGACTGGGTAAAATAAGAGAAACTTTTTCCGGCGATGAACGCTATATGATGCAAAGCACATACTATAGGGAAAATAACTACCATCCCTTGATGGCCTTGCGTTCTTCATTCACAGTATTAATCCAAGTTCCATTTTTTATCGCGGCATACACATTTCTTTCACATCTCGGTTCGCTGAATGGCGTTCCGTTTCTTTTCATAAAAAATTTGGCTGCTCCTGACCAAGCCATAAAAATCGGCTCAATTTCCATAAATGTCCTTCCAATAGCAATGACGCTCATAAATTGCATTTCAGGCTATGTGTATTCCAAAGGACATCGATTAGGCGAAAAACTCCAGATTTATGGATGCGCGCTCTTTTTCCTGATAATTTTATACAACTCGCCGGCAGGTCTTGTCGTCTACTGGACGATGAACAACATTCTCTCGCTTTTGAAGAATATTTTTTACAAACTGAAAAACCCGAAGAAAGTTCTATACATAATCGCTTGTCTCATAGCCGCTTTGTTTTTGGTCTGCGACCTATTCCTACTTTCTGACAAACGAATTCGCTTGCGAATTGGACTGGCACTGATAGCATTCTTCATACCACTTTGTCCATTTTTTGCGAAGGCATTGGGAAACATTTTGTCAAAGAATTTCAAAATCCTTGAAACAGATAGCCGCACACGGTTTTCGCTTTTTGTATTATCCGCAACAATCCTTGCAATGCTCTCAGGCTTTATGATTCCTTCAACGCTTATGGAATCAGAGCCGCAAAATTTTTGCTACTTAGAAGGCTACACATCACCATTCGTATTTTTGCGCGCGCCTCTTTTCCAATCAATCGGCTTTTTTTTGTTTTGGCCAATTTGCATCTACGCCTTATTTTCAAAAACGGTAAAAAAGAATATGACTGTGCTCTTCTCATTTGCGGCACTGATTGCAATGGTGAATTGTTTCGCTTTTTCGGGTGACTATGGTCCAATTGACTCGACCCTTATATTCATGCAGGGCGCGATAGAAGACAAATTTACAACTCCAAGAGTCACTTTTACAAACCTATTGGTATGCCTAGGTGTACTAATAATTTTTGTAATTATATTGAAACGAAATGTAAAGATTTTATTGTTGCTGAATGTGGCGTTTATTATTTCCCTAGGATTTCTTTCTACACACAATTGCATTTCAATACACAAGTCATTCGTGAACATGGAAATTCCTTCAACAAAATATGAAATAAATCCTGTATATCATTTGTCGCGAGAAGGAAAAAATGTTCTTGTAATCATGCAGGACATGCTCGTGACCGCTATGATTCCAGAAATTTTGGAAGACCGCCCTGACTTGATTGACCGTTTTGACGGCTTCACTTATTATCCGAACACCGCCTCGGGCGGAAGAAACACTATGACCGGCACGCCAGGGCTTTTCGGCGGCTACGACTATGTGCCGTACATAAGCAATCAAAACCGCACAAAAACTTTGCAACAAAAGCAAAATGAAGCCATTTTGACAATGCCGATACTTTTTAATGAAGCGGGATGGGCAACTACTGTTTCAGACTTGCCTTATGAAAATTTCAATGAAGAGCCTAAAACAAAAATGTATGACAACTATCCATTTGTGAACAGAGTGACTTGCATGGGAACTTATTCTGACCTTTGGTGCGACAGAAACAATTTTCCAAAAAGCAAATCCATTAGCTCTCAATGCATGCGTAATTTTTTTATGTTCAGCATATTCAAAATGGTAAATCCGTTTTTGCGCAGAATTGTCTATTCAAAAACTTATTGGAGTGCATACAATGAATTTATGGGCTGGGGCGGATTTGTAGACCAATATTCAGAATTAGATTTTCTTGATGAGCTTTTTGACGACACTTCGCAAAAGAATTCATACATTCTGCTTGACAATGAATTAAGCCATATAGAGGATATTTATCTTCAGACACCGGATTATGTGCCAGCGGTAGAAATTACGGAAGATGCAAAAAAAAGAAATAAATTTTATCATACAAGATTTGCGGCAATGCTCAGATGGGCGGATTTTTTTGACTATCTAAAAGAACAGGATTTGTATGACAACACAAGGATAATATTGGTTTCTGATCATGGATCTAAAAATTGGAAGTCTCCATTATACAAACAGCCATGCAAAATCGACTTGAACATTCAAAATGCATGCGCGGCACTTTTTGTGAAAGATTTTAATTCGCGAGGGCAGCTCAAAACGGATTGGACCTTTATGACGAACGCGGATACTCCCTACCTTGCGACGGAAGGAATAATCGAGAAAGCAAAAAATCCGTTCACCGGCAACCTTTTAAAAGTGGAAAACAAATTTGAAAGTTTTACTGTTATGGATGCTCCAAATATTTCAGGCGTCAGAAACAAAGACCACACGAAATATGAATATTATAAATATTACAAAGTAACGGACAATATTTACGATGAAAATAATTGGCATGAAGTTGAGGAGGCTGATAAATAATGACAAATCATTTCCTTTACATAGACCCTGGCACGGGATCAATGCTCTTCTCTCTCGCAATTGGAATTGTAACCACTCTTGTCTTTGCAACACGCGCTGCAGTCGTAAAAATCCGCTTCCTTTTAAGCGGCGGCAAGACGGCAAAGATTTCCGAAAACAAGATTCCATATTTGATTTACTCAGACCACAAGCGTTACTGGAATGTTTTCAAGCCAGTTTGCGATGAGTTTGAGCGGCATAAAATTCCGCTCGTGTACTACACACAGTCAGCGGATGACCCCGCGCTTTCGGAAAAATATGAGTTCGTCAAGGCGGAATTCATCGGGGAAGGCAACAGGGGACTGGTTCGGATGAACATGCTGAACGCGGGAACGGTCATTTCCACAACCCCGGGACTTGATGTCCTGCAATGGAGGCGCAGTAAGACTGCCGATAGATACATCCATATCCCGCACACGGTTACCGACCTGAGCGACTACAGGATGTTCGGCCTTGACCACTATGATGCGGTTCTATGCACAGGACAAAACCAAGTCGATTTCATTCGGAAAATCGAGGGACTTCGACCCACAATAAAAAGGAAGGACTGCGTGATTGTCGGCTCCACCTATCTCGACGCGAACCTTGAGCGCGCGAGGAGCCTTGCTCCGCATCTTCCAAGCAAGGACAATCCGACCGTTTTAGTCGCGCCCAGCTGGGGGATGAGCTCGATTTTAAATCGCTTTGGGGAAGTGCTCATTTCATCCCTCTTGGGTTCCGGTCTAAAAGTCATCGTGCGCCCGCACCCTCAAAGTCTGGCATCCGAAAAAGAGATGCTGGAAACGCTTGAAACAAAATTCGCCGGCAAAGAAATCGAGTGGAACTTCGACAACGACAACCTTTCGGTTTTGAACCGCGCCGACATCCTCATCACTGACTTTTCGGGCATCATCTTTGACTACGCGCTGATATTCGACCGCCCGCTCATTTATGCCGAAACAAATTTCGACACTTCTCCTTACGATGCCGACTGGCTTGACGAAAGGATGTGGACATTCCGTGCCGCGGAGAAGATCGGGATAAAACTCGAGGAAAAGGATTTTCATAAAATTGGAGAAATCATACGCAATGCAATGGCAAGCGAAAGGATGTCGGAGGAGCGGGAAAAGGTGAAAAAAGAATGCTGGCAAAACATCGGCGGCGCGGCAAAGGCAATTTTTGAATATGCGACGTCAAATGAAAAAAATTGAGAGCATGGAATTTTCTTAAAGCCATGCATCTTAAAAAAGACGGCAGATGCTTTCACCATGTGAAGGAAACGGACTTTCACGAGCTTCTTGGAGAGCGGAGAAATTGCGTTTACGACACAGGAGAAATTTCGCTTTACCACGACAACAAAATTCTCATTCCAAACAACCCGGTAAGGCAATCCATATTGAAGAAATTCGCGCTTCGTGCCGGAATCGCGCTTGGAAAATTCTAGAAAATATGGTATGCTAAAAGAATGACCTATGTCCTTGTCCTGACTTCCACCGCCTCGGACTTTTACTATGAGCAGGCGTTGATGGCGGCATATTCTTTCCGCCTTTACATGCCGAATGAGAACCTGACAATTCTCGTGGATGACAAAACATTCAACTCCTTGACGGGAAAACGCGCCGCATTGAAAAACTACGCGACAAAAATAATTTCCGTTCCATTCGATGAAAAAACCACGAATGTCGAGCGTTCGCGCCTCATAAAAACCTCAATTCCAGACTATATTGACGATGACTTCCTTTATATGGATTGCGATATGATTGTCTGTGATGATTTGAGCGACATACAGAACGAGAAGTGCGAATTGGGCGGAGTCCTGGACTGCCACTGCCACCTTGACGAGCATATCCACAAGGATGCCTTTTTGAAGCGGGACAAAAAACTTAAGTTCCATGGAACGGCATGTCTAAACGGAAACTTCAACGGCGGTCTTGTCTGGGCGAGAAAAGGTGAGACGCAAAAATCGCTTTTTAAAAATTGGAACGAGCTTTGGAAATATTCCGCCTACAAAAAACACGACCTCCACGACCAGCCCTGCCTGAACGAAGCGAATTGGAAAATCGGAATGAAAATGAAGGAGCTGTCAGGCATTTGGAATTGCCAGCCGTCAAGCGGAGGGCTGGAGTTTTTGGGAGAGGCAAAAATAATCCACTACTTTTCAAGTGAATTCGATGGGAAAAACTATGTTCCCTATTACAAACTTGCGGACAGAAATTTACAGATGAGAATAAAGGAAGCGGGCGACATTCCTGACGACATAAAGGCGATGATAAAAAAACCTCGCTTTCAATTCAACAAAGTCTACTTGATAAAGGACCAGCGCATCGTAAGCATAATGCAGTCGCCTCTGATTTTCACTTTCGCCGAGATGAAAGCAAAACTGCCCGCCCTTTTCAAATTCTTCGAGGGCGGCGCGTCCTTTATGCGCTCACTCGGAAAAAAATTAAAGGGCAGGTAAAAACGCTCGCTAAAATCCGCGGCATATCATGCCGCAGATTTTTGTTTCGAGTTTCTTTTCTCACACGTCTATCATTTCCACAAAACGAATTCCGCTTTGCCGGAAGAATTCTCGAGCGGACCTTGCGTGGGATTTGCCGCGCGCGCGTTTCCGAAATAGTCGTCGTTGAAGACTATCTGCGAGCCGTCGGGATTTTCGAATTTCTGTTCCGGCTCGAACGCTTCGCCCAAAGTTTTCGTGGAAATCGTCGCCGCCTTTCCTTTCGGCAAAAATTCGTAGACGTTAGTTTTGAACGTAACTTTTTCGCCGTCGTCCGAAAGAGTGAATTCGATTTTGTGCTCCGTGTCGACGAACGCGTCGCTTTCTTTTTTCATCGGAACGGCTCCGTTGAAAAACGCGTTGCCCGCCGCCCAGACTGGGAGGGGGTTGTAATAGCGGTCGCTCGGCTTGCTTCCCATTCCGCAATATCCTTCGAATTGCGAAAGCCATTCTTCATACGTCGGATATTTGTCGAAAGGAATCGTTCCGCAAGTGACATTCGCGTCCATCCATTCCGCGTCCTTGAATTCTTCATGAAGCTGCTCGAGGAACGGACGCTTTTTTTGCTGAACGAAGATGTTGTTGTAGAAACGGCAGTCGCCGTGCAGAATCGTCATGAATCCCATGATTTCCGTTCTGTGAGGAACATGATACGGAGTGTAACGAGGAGACGGCTTCGCGATCGTTCCGTTGTCTACGCCGCGTCCGACGGTGGTAAAGCTTCCCGCGATGAAATTGTGGACGAGCGCCACCCCCTGCGTCGGAAGTTTGAGCGCGAAGTCAGAAAGCAGGATGTTGTTGTCAACGAGAGTCGGCCCATGCGAAACTTCGATGAAAATGTCCTCGCCAAGCCCGTCGATGTTTTCCTTGCCGATTTCCTTGAGAGGCACAGTGTTGTCATGGAAAAGGTTTTGCGTGACGCGAGTTCCCTGCGCCTGCCAGTCGAGCCAAAGCCCGCGCGTGCAATGGTGGAAATGGTTTCGCCTGATTATCACGTCAATCGCGGCGTGCATCTTTATTCCGCCGATTTCCGCGCCCGCGAGATTCTGCTTGTTGTTGATGTGGTGGATATGGTTGTCCTCGATGATTGAAAAGACTCCGCCCAAATGCCCGACGATTCCAGTTTGACCGCAGTCGTGGATTTCGCAGCGGCGGACGATGTGCGAGCCGATTCTCTCTTTCGTCCAGCCTTCGATTTGCGCCTGACAAATGTTGTCGCGCTCGGTCTGCGTTCCGTCCTTGAATTTCGTCTTGAGCCATTTGTTGTCGTTGTTGGGTTGCTTGTATTTTCCGAGAGAAATCCCTGAACATTTGGAATGGCAGATTTCGCAGTCTTCTATAATCCAGCCTTTCGACCAGTGCGGGCCGACCATTCCTTCCTGATACGCCGTGGGGGGCGCCCATTGAGTCGCCGCCTTGCAAACTTTGAAGCCCGAAAGCGTGATGAATCCGACACCTTCCTTTGAAGGATAGAAACAGTTTTCGCGCACCGTAATTTCGACATTTTCCTCGTTGGGATTTTTTCCGTGGAAATTCGCGTAAATCAAAGTCTCGTCCGCCGCCTCGTCTTGCTCCGTGTACCATTTGTAGACGGAAAATCCTTTGTCCCAAGATTTTTCGTAGACTTTCGGATTTAGCACGTCTTCAAGTGAAGTCGCTTCATAAAGCGATTTGTCGTTCAAGAAAACTTCGCCCGTATGCGCCACGTAAAACGCGATGAACCAGTCGCCGCTCACCAAAGTCTTGTAAGGATTGTATTCGCCGAAAACGCCGTTCGGAATACGCGCAAGATAAACATCGCCATTGTATTGAGTCCAATTTTTTATTTGCTCTGCGCCCGTGATGACCGCTCCGCCTTTTTTTTCCGAACGATAGACGATTCTGTTTTCCGCCGTTCCCGCGTTCTTCGGATCGACATATTCTCGGTAAACGCCAGGAGCGACAATCACTTCATCGCCCGCGCGCGCGACATCCGTCGCCTCGCTGATTCTTTTGAACGGCGAATCTTTCTCGCCGTTCCCGCTTCGCGTCGCATTTGCGTCAACGTAAAAAATCATACATTCCTCCTACAAAAAGACATTTCAAAAAATTTCAATTTTTTGAAATGTCTTTTTTGGCGCGTTCGCAACAGAGTGAGAACGCGCAGTATATGAGCGAGTTTGCAACGCAAACTCGACGGCAAAAATACGCGCGCCATTTCGGCGCGGATTTTTGCCATTCCTCCTAAAATTTTCCCTCAAAAAAAATCAATTTATTTTTTTTCGCAGTTTTCCGCGAATGTGCATAAATCCGTTTTTATTTTTTGCCACAAGACTGGCAATTCCAAAAAGCATGTCGTCTTTTAGCATCAGTTTATTTCCTTGATTTCGCCGTGTTTTTGAAGATGGCAAAAAAAATCGATTTGGTCGTCGAAGTCCACTAAATCCACTTTCGTATCGAGCGCGTTTTCCAAACTTGCCCAACTGCTGAAAAATTTTTCTTGCGGCAAACCTTTTACTCCGAAGTCATAGTCGGAATCGCGATTTGAATTTCCCTTTAGTCGCGAGCCGAATAAAAACACTTTTTCCGCGCCGTTTGCTTTGAGAAGTTTTGAGCCATTGGCTATTTTTGCATCTATAAGAAAATCCATTCTTCTTACCTTATCACACTTTTCAAAATTGCGCAAGGTCTATGGCAAGGTCTTGCATTGTTTGTCCGATTTGTGATATAATATCTGCCAAATAAAATTATTAGAGGTTTATATGAGTTTGTTTGCCGGAATCATTTCCGTAAAGGGAATCAGCTGCCTGATGTTCAGCGTTTTCATCATAGCGGCGTTGGGCTATTTGCTTGGACGCATCACCGTGAAAGGCGTTTCGCTCGGAACTGCGGGCGTCTTCATCATCGCGCTTTTGTTCGGCTGTTTTTTCTATTCTTTCTTGGAAGGTCAGACTAAAGGATACACTTCAAACGCGCTGAAAATAATCGAAAATCTTGGGCTGATTCTGTTCGTGACTTCGGTAGGATTTATCGCCGGCCCGAATTTCTTTTCCAACTTGAAGAAGAATTTCAAGTCATACATTCTCTTAGGTGTGCTGATAATTTTGATCGGCGGGCTTTCGTGCGCGGCGTGCATCGCGTTCGACATAAAGGCATTCGGAAGCGATTCTCAGGAAGCGGCGGCGATGCTTGTCGGGTTACTGTCAGGAAGTCTCACTTCCACGCCCGCCTTTTCCGCGGCCAAGGCCACTGTCGCAAACGCGGAACTTGAATCGATTGTTTCGGTCGGACATGGAATCGCCTATCTTTACGGCGTAATCGGCGTAGTGCTTTTCGTTCAGATTGTTCCGAAACTCATCGGCGCGAACATGAACGAAGAGCGCGCCCATCTCGTGGCGGCGGACTCAGGAACGAAGAAAACCTACAAGGGAAAATTGATTGAAATGGACGCGTTCGGCTTCATGCCTTTCGCGCTCGCGGCTTTGGTCGGAATCCTCGTCGGCGGAATCGACTGGGGAAAGATGTTTGGAATGATTTTCGGTCATCCGAACTGGTCGTTCGCGCTTACTACGACGGGCGGCTGCCTTTTGGTTTCGCTCGTGTTCGGATATCTCGCGCATGTAGGTCCTGTCGACCTCACTCCGCTTGACGTTACGTTGAAGGAATTCCGAGAACTTGGATTGATGTTGTTTTTGATCGGCGCGGGTGTCGCAGGCGGCGCGAGCTTCATAAAATATTTCAAGGCGGTTTACTTCATCTATGGAATCATAATGACGACGCTTCCGCTCATCATCGGATATTTCTTCGCGCGATATGTTCTAAAGTTGAGCCTTTTGAACAACCTCGGCTCTATTACGGGCGGAATGACTTCCACTCCCGCGCTTGGAACTTTGATTTCCACGGCGGGTACGGAAAATGTCGCCTCGGCCTATGCCGCCACATATCCGATGGCTTTGATTGCGGTCGTAATTATTTCGCAAGTTTTGATTATTTTGTTCAGGTAAAAAAATGTCTAAATATCCGTTTGAGTCAATCGAGCCAAAGTGGCAAAAATATTGGGAAGAAAACAAAACTTTCAAGGCTTCTGAAGACGTGTCCGTTCCGAAAGAAAAGCGGCGGTATGTTTTGGATATGTTTCCGTATCCTTCGGCGGCGGGACTTCATGTCGGCCATCCTGAAGGATACACTGCCACGGACATCTATTGCCGCTACCTGCGGATGAACGGCTTCAATGTCTTGCACCCGATGGGCTACGACGCGTTTGGGCTTCCGGCGGAGAATTACGCGATAAAGACCGGGACGCATCCGCGGGAGACGACTTTCGCGAACATTGAGCATTTCACGAAGCAGATAAAGGCTTTGGGATTCAGTTACGATTGGGACAGATGCGTTTCCACTTGTACGAGCGACTATTACAAATGGACGCAATGGATTTTCTTGCAGCTCTACAAGCGCGGCTTGGCGTATGAAAGCAACACTCCGATAAACTGGTGTCCTTCGTGCAAGACTGGATTGGCGAACGAGGAAGTGAAAGAAGGTCGCTGCGAGCGTTGCGGCGCGGAAGTCACGCACAAGACGATTCGCCAATGGGTTTTGAAAATCACCGAATATGCCGAACGCCTTTTGACGGATTTGGATTCGCTCGACTGGCCTGAAAGCGTGAAGATAATGCAGCGCAACTGGATCGGAAAGTCCGAAGGCGCGGAAGTGGATTTTGCCATCGCGGATGCGGACGGAAAGCCTTCTGGAAAGAAAAGCATAAAAGTCTACACGACTCGTCCCGACACGCTTTTTGGCGCGACATACATGGTTCTTTCTCCCGAACATGAGATGGTAAAAGAACTGACGACCGCCGCGCAAAAGGCAGAAGTCGAATCTTATATAGAACAGGCGGCGAAAAAGTCCGACCTCGAGCGCACCGACTTGAACAAAAACAAGACCGGCGTTTTCACAGGAAGCTACGGCATTGATCCCGTGAATGGAGCGAAGATCCCGATTTGGATTTCCGACTATGTTTTGATGGGACACGGAACGGGCGCGATTATGGCGGTTCCTGCCCACGACGAGCGCGACTGGGATTTTGCGAAGAAATTCAATCTGCCGATTTTAAAAGTAGTCGCTTCAAAAGAAGAGGTGGCGAGGCTGGGAGACGGCGATGAGAAAACGGGCGCGGCTATGATTCGCGAGGCTTCAAAGAATCCCGATGTCTACAAAAAATTGGCAGACGCTCATCCCGACATTTTCGACATCGCTTCGGAATGCACTCCCGCAAAGGACGGCTACGCGATAAATTCGGAGCATTTTAGCGGCGTTCCTACAAAGGATGTGATCGCGCGTATTGTGGATTGGCTTTCCCAAAAAGGCATCGGAAAAGCCGCCGTCAGCTACAAACTTCGCGACTGGATTTTCAGCCGCCAGCGATATTGGGGCGAGCCGATTCCGCTCATACACTGCGAAAAATGCGGCACTGTTCCTGTCCCGGAAGAAGAATTGCCGCTTGAATTGCCCGACGTGAAGACATACCAGCCGACAGGAACCGGGGAAAGTCCGCTCGCGGGAATCGATTCGTGGGTGAACTGCAAATGCCCGAAATGCGGCGGAAAGGCGAGACGCGAGACGAACACGATGCCGCAATGGGCGGGAAGCTGCTGGTACTATTTGCGCTACCTTGACCCGAAAAACGAAAGTGAATTTTGTTCGCGCGAAAAAGAAAAATATTGGATGCCGGTGGACTTGTATGTCGGCGGCGCGGAGCATGCCGTGCTCCATCTTTTGTACGCGCGTTTTTGGCACAAAGTCTTGTACGACTGCGGAGTCGTCTCTACGAAAGAGCCGTTCCAGCGTTTGGTGAACCAGGGAATGATAACTAGTTTTGCCTATCAGCGCAAAAACAAGACGCTCGTTCCCGCCGATATGGTGGAAGACAAAGGCGGCGTTTATGTCGACAAGGAAAGCGGCGAGCCTCTTTCGCAGGTCGTCGCGAAAATGTCGAAGTCGCTGAAAAATGTCGTGAATCCCGACGAAGAAATAAAGCGTTATGGCGCGGACAGCGTTCGCATGTACGAAATGTTCATGGGACCGCTCACTATGAGCAAGCCGTGGAGCACGCAGGGCATCGTCGGCATCCACCGCTTCCTTGAAAAAGTCTGGGCGGTTTCAGAAAAGCCGATGTCAGAGCTTGACATTTTCTCCGCCGAAAACAAAGCGGAAATCGCCGCGGTGGCAAAAGTCTTTGCGAAAACCGTGCAAAAGGTTACCGAAGACACCGCCTCGCTCAATTTCAACACGGCGATTTCGCAGATGATGATTTTCATAAACTCGCTTTCAAAGCTCGAGTCGATTCCAAAAGGAATGTGGGCGGATTTCGTGAAGATGCTTTCTTGCTACGCGCCGCATTTGGGCGAAGAACTTTGGCAGAGGCTGGGAAATGAAAAGTCATTGGCTTATGAAAGCTGGCCTTCGTTCGACGCGGCTTTTGTAGTGGACGAAAAGAAAACCATCATCGTACAAGTGAACGGAAAATTGCGCGGCAAATTCGAAGCCGCTGCGGGCGCTTCCGAAGAGGAACTTGTCGCGCTCGCAAGGGAGAACGAAGGCGCGAAGAAATTCATTGATGGCAAAACCGAAGTGAAAGTGATTTGCGTCCCTGACAAACTCGTGAACATCGTCGTAAAATAAATGCTACGAAAACGCGTGCAAACCTCTTGACATTATTTGGGGTTTTCTATAGAATATTTAAACTTATATTGAGTTAAAGGCAGGTAAAATATTATGAGAAGGTGCGACATTTGCGGCAAAGGCTCTCAGCACGGAAACAGAGTGAGCAAGACTTACCACCATACGAGGCATGTTTGGCTTCCGAACCTTCACAAGGTCAAGGCGGACTTTGGCGACGGCGGTGCGCGCAGAATCAACGTTTGCACGCAGTGTTTGCGAAGCGGCTTTGTGGTAAAAAAAGTCCATGTTCCGAAAGAAGCGGAAAAATAGAAAAATCAAATCCGTGCTGAAATGTCGCGCGGGTTTGAAATCCGAATTTCGGAACAAATTCGGATTTCAAACTTGCCGC
Organism: uncultured Treponema sp.; assembly: GCA_910584475.1. Taxonomy (GTDB): domain Bacteria; phylum Spirochaetota; class Spirochaetia; order Treponematales; family Treponemataceae; genus Treponema_D. The sequence continues at coordinate 36,663 of CAJUBD010000014.1, read as the reverse complement.
GCAGTTTTAGCGGTAAGTTTTAGTTTTCTTTTGATGACGGCGACATGCGCGCTTCTTTTTGCTTTCGGCTTTTTTTGGAAAAATTATTCGTTATCCGCGTCTCTTTGCAATTCAAAAAAATCTTGGTTTCTCAAAATCATGGAAAATTAAAAATTAAGGAAGCCGTTGTTTTCCTTGCTCTCTCGTTTGTCTCTTTCGCCGTGATTTGGGCGCAGGACGCTTCGTCGGCGAATGGTTTTTCGCAAGCGAGGTTTTTCGACGGAAACAAAATCCGCGAAATCCGTGTGTATGGGCGGAACGCGCAGTTTTTTTACGGAAGCCGATACTACAACTTGCGCTTTTCGGATGGAGGGGCTTTTGAGCTTTCTTCGGCCTGCCAAAAATATTTTTCTGATTTTGAGGAAAAAAAACTTTCGCGCAAAGAAAAAAAATCCCAAGAAAAATACGGCGTTTTTCAGGCGAAGATTGAATGGGGCACTTCGCGCCAAGCGCTAGTGGAACATGCGGAAGTTCTCGTGACGGCAGGCTATGTCTTTTCGGGGCGCTCTCCGTACTTTGCCATTTCAATTCCAGATTCTCCGAGCGAAAGCGAAAATGCGTCTCCTGCGCTTTCTTCTTCGGGGGAAATCCTCCTTTTGTTCAGCAAGTCCCAGATTTCCCAATTCGTCAAGGTTTTAAAATAAATTGTTTTTTCTGAAATTTTCCTTGCTTTTTGGGAAAAGTGTGTTATAATTATACAAGGAAGCGAATCAAAAAAAATCGTCCAGTGAGACGGCTTGAAAATCTCGTCCATGGATGTGAATAAAAATGTCATCTTCGGGCTTGACCTGAAGATCTGAAAAGCTCGTGATGCCGCGTCCGTCTGTGATGAATTAGATTTCCGTGGTCAAGTGCTATGCGCTTGCTCTGCAAGGAAATTTTTCAAACCGTTCCTCACGCGACTGGCGAGTCAAGCACGGAAACGACAGGGCGTCGCGCGAATAAAAAAGGATTTTATGTCTAAAGCGAAAAAAGAGGCGACCGAAGAGGTCGCATTGGAAAATGAATTTTTCTCACCGAATGCCGACTTCAATATGTCGGACATGAACGATGAGTTCAGCATGGACTCCATCAACAATTGGACCACGACAATCGGCTTGATTAAATCCGTGATTGAGCTTGTGGAAAAGAAGATTCCATCGTGTACGGCGCATCTTTTTATGCACGCACCTGAATTCCACGAATACCGCGAGATTGACCGCGAGGGAATCACCAGTTTTTCAGACGACTCGGTTTTTATCGGCTGCCTTTCAATGGAAAGCGGTGTCATTCCCGTGGAAAAAATGTTCACCAATTACCAGATTGAGGATCCTATGATTGGCGAGGTGATAAGGGTTCTTTACCAAGGACACTATTTCTTGCCGATAGTGCATGGCTTCGAAATGATGGGTTGGCTTTTGATTTGCGCGAAAGGATTCGACACTGAAGGCGAAATCCTCAACGCCGGCGACATTCAGTTTTTGACGAGGCTCAACTCGCGCCTGCAAATAAATCTGTACGCCGCCTCGATAGCCGCGAAAAGCCAGCGCAATCTTTTGTCGATGGCGAAATATCCGTTCATATTGCAGCGGCACGAAAAGACCGCGGATGTAAACACATGCTTCTTTGACGATTTGAAGGGGCAAATTTCGTTCGAACGCGGGGTCGCCTATCATTACGATGATGTTACAAAGACGCTGTATCCGTTTGCGTTCCACAAAGTGGACAGGGAAAAAGTGCCGACACTGCAAAACGGAGAAGGCATTTCGGGGCAGGCCTTTAAAAACTGGCAGTCGATTTTTATTCCTGATAGGAATTCCCATCCGACCTACTCAATGATGGAGGCGGAGCCTTTTATAAAGGGGTCCGTCGTGAGCGTGCCCTTTGGAAACGAGAGGAACAAGCTCGGCGTAATCACGCTTTCGCGCGGCTCAAAAAGCAAGGAATCGTTCAGCATTGAGCATCAGTATCTGCTTGAAATCGCGGCGGCGTTTTTCGCCATTGAAATAATCAACCGCAATTTGCGCGCGAAAATCGCCGAAAGCAATATGAGCATGGTAAAATCCCTCTCAAGTGCGCTCGAGGCGAAAGACTTGTATACTGAGGGACATTCCGACCGCGTGGCGCAGTATTCCGTGGGCATCGCGCAAAGGCTTGGCTACGACGAGGAACGCATTCACATGCTTCGTTACGGCGCGCAGCTCCATGACATCGGAAAAATTGGAATCGCCGACGATGTTTTGAACAAGCCATCGGCTTTAAATGCGGATGAACGCAAGGTCGTCGAAAGCCACACGGAAATCGGATACAAGATTCTTTCCGCCAATCCGTACTTTAAGGATGTGAAGGATTTCGTGCGTTATCACCACGAGACACTGGACGGAAGCGGTTACAACAAGAAAAAGCAGGGCGAATATCCCGAGGAGGCGATGATAATTTCCTGCGCCGACATATACGACGCGCTCACTACCGACAGACCGTACCGCAAGGCTCTGAGCCGGAAGCAGGCGTTCCAAATTCTTTCGACCGACATCGGAAAGAATTTCACGCAGGAAATTTATGATGCCCTCGTTTATTATATAGAAAACGAAGCGCCGACCGAAGCGTAGTTTTCGTCGCGTCTGCGGCGCGATGAATGGTAATGGGTAATAAGTAGTAGGTAATGGAGAGGGCGTTCAATAAAACAAAGTGGGCGCGCGCAAGTTTTTTATGAAAAAATTTCTTTTTCTTTTCTTTTGTTTTGTTTTGGCAGGAATCGCTTTTTCGCAGGAAATGTCGTATGAAGGCATTTTCGATTCGACTTGGAGCGCGGAAGAAATCGAAAGCCTCGAACGCGGCGAAATCGTAATCCGCAACATCGGCAAGATGAAAAGGCGTTCGATTAAAAACGAGCTTTCGCCTTTCGTCGACGAGATGATTGGTGATTTTGAGGAAGTCAATCCGAATTATCTCGCGGAAATCATCTACAAGATGCCTGCGGAAAAAAACGAGTCCGTGATTGAACAGGCGGTGGACATTTTCAGCGACATTTCACTTTACAAGGAAATCATTTATACTGACGAAAAAAAGGACAAGTCCACGCCTCTTTTTCCTTTGACGGAATTGGTGGAGCGCGAAGATTCTAATGGGAAAATTCGAATCGCCTCGCATTTGCGGATGGACATGCTTTCCGATTATGGTTCGGAACTTGTCATAAAAAGCGCGGCGGACGATTTTTTCTTCGAGCAGCGAAATACGACTCCATTGAAATGGCATTCCATTACGGCGGTGGGTGCGCAGAAGATGGTGGCGGGAATTTGCTGCTTCAAATACGGAGAGAGTTACTATGTCTATGCGCTCGGCGGGATAAGGGCGCCGCGCATCCCGCTTGTGATGCGCGAAATCGACAGGCAGTTTTTGGGACGCGTCGAGGATTTTACGGTTTTTTATATCAGCAGATTTGAGATAGCGCGTCCTTGATTCGCAATGCGCGAGAGCGCAGGTTAAAATAATTTCCAAGCAGAAACAAGCGCAGAAAAAATGTTTTTTTTAAGACGCTTGATTCGTGCGGAGGGTTTCGTAGCCTGACGCTTGCATCGTAATAAAGGGTGCAAAGTCCGACTGCGATACCTTATGAGAACAACATACCTCGATGCCCGCGTCGAGATATGTTGATTTTTACACTTGATTTTGCGCCAAAATTTTGCTATAGTTTTTGCATAGGAAAAATAAATTATGGAAGCAAAAGAAAAGACTGTTTTTATTTTCGGGCACAAAAATCCTGACACCGATTCCGTGGTGGCGGCGGCGGCGTACAAAAAGCTAAAGGAACTTTTGGGACACGACAATTATGTAGCGGCGCGCGCGGGACATCTTTCGCCGCAAACCGACTATGTTTTTAACAAATTCGGCGTGAAGCCTCCTGAATACATTTCAGAAATTTCTCCGAAAGTGGCGTTCTACATCGACAACAATTTTCAAGTCGCGCATGAAAAAGATTCGCTTTGGAAAGTTTTGGGAAATTTGGAAAAAACGCAGGATCAAGTGATTCCGATTGTGGACGAAAACGGAGCGTACAAGTCGCTTTTGCATTACAACGCTTTTGCCAAAAACCTTTTGATTCAAATGAATCCCGAAAAAAAGTCTCCTGTCGTGACGAACATCGCCTTGATAAGAGAAACGCTGAACGCGCAGCCGATAATTTTGGAGAATGAAAACGAGATTTTCAAGGCGACGATTTTGATAGGCTCTTCGGAAACCGAATCTTTCAAAGAACGGCTTAAGCATCACAAGACCGAGCCGCTCGTCGTAATCGCTTCGAACCGGCCGGAAATCCAGGAGCAATGCATCGACGCGAAAATCCGCCTTTTGGTTTTGACGAGCGGGCAAACGCTTTCAAAAACGCTTCGTGACAAAGCCGAAAAAAACGGCGTGAGCGTCATCATTTCGCCCTACGGAACATCTTCCACTTCAATGCTCATAGCGTATTCCACGCCGGTCTGCTCGATGGCGGATTCTTTGATTTCCGCCGTGCATCGCTATGATCCCATTTCGAAGGTCAAAGGACTTTTACGCCTTGTGCCGTGCCGCTGCCTTCCCGTGGTGGACGATGCGAACAAGGTAATCGGAATAATTTCCGAAAGCGACTTGCTCAAAGAGCCGAACGTGGAATTGATTTTGGTGGATCACAACGAAGCCACGCAAGTGATTGACGGTTACGAGCACTACAAAATCCGCGAAGTGATCGACCACCACAGAATCGGGACGCTTTGCACGAAAGAGCCGATTTTGTTTTTGAACAAGCCTGTCGGCTCGACTTCCACTTTGATAACCGAACTTTACCGCGAGAACAAAATTCCCGTACCGGTGGAAATCGCGGGCATTTTGCTTTGCGGAATTCTTTCGGACACGCTGATTTTGAAATCGGCGACGACGACGGAAATCGACCGAGAGACCGCCGAATATTTGAGCGCGATCACGAATCTCGACATTCAAAAACTCGGCGAAGAGATCATCGCGGCGGGAAGCGTCATCGGTTCGAGAAGCGCGCAGGACATCATCGCGCAGGATTTGAAAGAATATGTCGAAGGAAAGGTTTCGTACACGGTAAGCCAAATCGAAGTGGATTCTCCGCACGACATTCTCGCGAGAAAGAAAGAATTCCTCGACGAATTGGAGGCGAACCGCCGCGCGGGCAAGATGATTTTCGCCGCGCTTCTTGTTACCGACATTACGAAGTTAAGTTCGCTTTTGTTTTTCGCCTGCGACAAAAAGTACGAATCGCTTTTCACTTTTCCCAAGCAGGAAGACGGCGTGTATTATTTGAACGACGTGGTTTCGAGGAAGAAGCAGCTCATCCCGATGCTCACGGAACAAATCGCATTGATTGGCGGCTGATTCTTATAAATGTTTAAAGTGAACGGCTAAAATGTCGCCGTTCACTTTAACTCGAGTTTTCTTCAAAAACTCGTTTATTTACTGCGGTTTCTCATTGCATTACGAAACCGCCTTTGCGACATTCTCGGAAACTGATGTTTCCTGCGCTGTCGCAAAATAAGGAATGTTTAAAGTGAACGGCTAAAATGTCGCCGTTCACTTTAACTCGAGTTTTCTTCAAAAACTCGTTTATTTACTGTCGTTTCTCGTTTCACTACGAAACGACTTTTTCAGCAACTCGAAAGTTGATACTTTCTTCGTTGCTGAAAAATAAGGAATCACACAAATGCACAAGACCCCGCCAAACATTTTTCTCGCATATAAAATGCTATAATTTCCGCATGACTTACGGCTATATTCGCGTGTCCACGGACAAGCAGACAATCGAAAACCAACGATTCGAAATCAACAATTTCTGCAATCGAAGCGGAATCAAAATTGACGGATGGATTGAAGAGACAATTTCCGGAACAAAAAACTACAACAAGCGGCAGCTCGGAAAACTACTGAACAAAGTGCAAAAAGACGACCTCATCATCTGTTCGGAACTGTCGCGGCTCGGACGCAACCTTTTTATGATTATGGAAATCCTTTCGATTTGCATGAACAAGGAATGCAAAATCTGGACGATAAAGGACAACTACCGGCTCGGCGATGATATTCAAAGCAAAGTGCTGGCATTCGCTTTCGGACTGAGTGCAGAGATTGAAAGGAACTTAATAAGCCAGCGCACAAAGGAGGCTTTGGCAAGGAAGCGGGCGGAAGGGATGAAATTGGGAAGAATCACGGGAAGCAAGAATATAAAAAACAAACTCTCAGGCAGAGAAAAAGAAATCGCTGAAATGCTCAATCAAAAAATACCGAAATCGGAAATTGCGCGAAAACTGAAGGTTGACAGGAGTACTTTGTGGCGATATTTTAAAACTAATGGATGTTCGGGATAAAGACAAGAGAGTCCGATGGCGGAGAGGGCAACGTTGCAAACAAACGGTCAGGATGCAACGCTGCGCCTTGCGGAGGATTTGATATTGTTATTGGAAATCCACCGTATGCGCAAGTGAAAAAGGGCATTGTTTCAAAAGAACAGTATCCGTACTCAGAGGGAAAGGATGTCGGAAAGCAAAATCTGTACAAACTATTTATTGAAGCCTCTTATAATCTACTTAAAGAAAGTGGAGTATCTACGCTTATTGTACAAAGTTCATTGATGTGTGATATGAGTTCCGCTTATACAAGAGAATTGTTGTTAACAAAAGCCAAAATACAAAAAATAATTGAATTTCCCAAAATAGCACCAAATAATGGCGGTCAAGTATTTAAATCAGTTTTGCAAGGAACTTGTATTTCTATATTCATAAAATCTTGCCCAAATAATGATACGCAATTCAAGATTTCCATAAACAATGATATAAGCACAATCAATTCCCTAACCTTTGAAAATGTGAATCAACTTGAACTAAAAAGATATTTTTCTGCTCGTTATGAAATACCTTTGATTATGAAGGGTGAGATGGACATCATAAAAAAAGTGAAATCACATCAAAAGTTAAAAACTATAATTGCTGATTCTTTGCAAGGCAATATCAATACAATTTATCTGCCGAAAATCAAGTCTGAAATTCAAACAGATATTTTTATTGCAAAGGGCGCAAATGTACATAGATATTGCATTGATACCGATGTTTTTTTTGGGAAACCCAACAAACAAGTTCAAGAATTAGTTAAGCGGAATTATAATGCTGGAGCAGTCCTCGTAACACAAAACATTACTGGAACAACAGATGCATGTAGAATTCACGCGGCTTACGCCGAATGCAAGAACACAAAATTTGTGTTCTTGCATTCGGTAAATATCCTATATTTACCGAATCCAAGTTCCGCCAAATTTATTTTGGCGATTTTAAACTCAAAACTATCTGACTGGTTGTTCAGAAAGACAAGTACAAACAACCATTGCAATATGTACGAATTGATTGACTTGCCAATTCCACATGCAAATGAGTCTCAAGAACAACATATAATTGCATTGGTAGATAAAATTACAGACGCAAAAAAAGCCGATCGTATGTCAGATACAAGCAAACTTGAAGCAGAAATTGACGAATTGGTCTATCAGTTGTATGGTTTAGATGAAGAAGAAATTAGAATTATTGAGGGGATGAAATGATATTATTTTTCCTTATTGGAATTTAATACATAGAGAAAGAAACTATGTAATTGAAAAACTAATTTCAAGAATGGTATAAAGATTAATATTTTATGATTTAAATGAACTTTTATTTGTTAGACAATATAAATTATGCATTATATGTTGATTAACCATGGTTCGCCTTTTATCATTTCAAAGATATTCTCATTGTATTTTAATATATTTGTAATAATACCTTCATACCCTATTATTTTCAAAATCATTTTATATAATAGTCGTATCAATACTTGTGAGGAAAACAATGGTTTTACATAATACGGAGCATCTTCTTTTATTTCATCGGCTTTCAAATCTATTCTGCCATGCAAAAAAACATTTCTGTTCAACAACACTTTTTTTTCATAATCAGATAAATTCAAGCCAAGTAGTTCCATAGCTTTTTCAAATTTGCCTCTGTTTGTTGGACTGTTAATATCTGCTATTTTTTTCTCAATTATCTCTCTCCCATCAAAAGAAAAGTTAGCAGAATATTTTTCCAATAATGATTTCATTTCTTCTCTCAATTTATTTGCAGCATTTTTATCAGGAATTGGCAGAAAGTCATTTCCCCTGTTGTCTTTTACATAATTGCAAAGCCCCTCTAATACCACTGAAAGGCAAATTGGCTGAGTATCCAAAGGGTATGAAAGGGCCTCCAAAAAAACAAATAAAGTATTCTCTAGAGGCAAAGAAATGTATGTTTTGTTTACAAGTCTAGTAAAAACATCAGAATAAACATGCGCCATAATATTTCGTTTGCGTTGCGCAATGTCGTGAGGGAAAAACATATATGGATTTGTTGGCAATATATTATAAGGTGAAAGTATTGATTTTCGTAACGATTTAAATTCGACATATTCGATTTTTTCAAATTCTTTGGTTGTTGATGAAAACACAAAACATTCATTTTCGACAAAATAACCTGTCAAAATTCCAAGAGCACACAAAATACAAATAACTTGGTCATAAAACGAGTTGAAATCAATCATTTTCAGACAGTCAATAAACAAATAAGTTTTTATTTTGTATATATGAAATTCTTTGCCGTCTACATATGTTTTAATTAGTTCAGAACAGCAACCAGTTCCATCAAAACAAAAGTTGTAACAATTAAATAGCCAATGGAAAGTTAAATTTTCTGTAAGTGGCAATGCAATTCTATAGTAATTTGATTTGTTGCCTTTGTAAATACTAGATATAGAAACTTCATATTCAAAACAAGGGGTAAAAGAAATACTTGTAACTAATGCATCATCACTAAAATAAATATTATCATTGGTTGCAAATTTTACAGAAGAAATATATTCTCCATATCTTTGATAATTAGCATTTGAAACAAATCTTATTTTGAATTTATCACCATCTTTCATTAATTTTGCATTTTCTTCCCTATGTTCCTTATCATCAAGAAATGACAGTTTTCCTTTCAGATTTTTATTAAACTGTTCAATTTCGTAAAACGAAGATTTAAGATTTTTCTGTATCGGCAAAGATTTGAGATAATTCAAAATGGAATCTCCAATATGTTTTTTTCATATATCTTAATAATGTACTAAACTATCATATTTCTTGCTTTTCTTCAATCACTGCAATCTCCTCGTCTGTCAAACCATATAACTTATATACCAGCATATCAATCTGCCGTTCAAGTTTCGTCGTGTCCATCGACAAATCCGCTTTCTTTGCGGCAAGGATTTTATCAACTAGTGTGACGATTTCTTCCTGCTGTTCCTTTGTAGTAAGGGGGATGGGAATGTTTCTAATATGTTCTGGATAAATGTGATAATCGCCGCCACGGAGATTTGCTAGCAATCGCGAAGCATATTTTGAGTTCATCACGCCCAAAAGATATTTGAGCGAAACTTTTTCTGAAAGTGTCTCCATTTCCTCCCTAGAAAAGCGACTGTACTTTTTTATGCTGTTTTCTATGCTCTTGTTTTGAACGCCACGCAAATCATGCCAAAGCACACAGGCAAAACTTGAATCACTTTGCAAAAAATGTTGATTTTCATCAATGGCAACTTGGAGTTCTCCCAAACGATTGAAAATCAATTTATCATGTTCATATAATTCTCTGAAAGTTGGACGACTTAATCTATCCGGCACTCGTTTTGTGTTATATTCAAGATAACGAATTTTTTTAATTTTGTAGCGACCAATGTCCTTTGCCTCGATATATTTTCGACAGTGAATTTTATCTTTTATCTCGTATATCAAGTCTTCTTTTTTGAATTCCCCTTTTGCAATTTTTTCATCGGCATTCAAAACCATGCCCTTGCTTATGTAGCAAAAATCTCCCAGCACATTCATGTCAGCGTATCTGTCGCTTTGCCGTTTTTCCTCTGTTAAATTCCAGACTTGTGTTTTCTCATCCTGCACAAGATCCTCGTATGCTTTAGAGAAATCCGTTTGGATTTGCTTTTTTTCATTGATATGTGAAATTTTTGTATTTCTTTTTGGCTTTGAATTCACCGCGAACAAAATTAGATTTGAAACGGTCGCATTCTCAAAAACTTTTGTGCCGTTCAAGTCCGTTATTTCGACGACATCATAATTTCTCAAAATCCATTCACGAAAAACCTTTCCGTAAAGCTGATTCGAAAGCGGATACGGCACAATCATGGAAAAGCATCCGCCTTTGGAAAGAAGTTTCAGTCCTCTCTCCATAAACGGAATGTACAAATCCCATTTTTGATAAAGCGTTTCATATTCTTCGGACTTTGATAGCGATTTGCGCTGTTGCGCAAGTTTTTCAGACAAAAGTTGCGTTGGCGCAGAAACATACGGTGGATTTCCAATAACAATATCAAATCCTCCGCAAGGCGCAGCGTTGCATCCTGACCGTTTGTTTGCAACGTTGCCCTCTCCGCCATCGGACTCTCTTGTCTTTATCCCGAACATCCATTCCGCGTCAAAGAACGGGCTTTGCGCGTTTTGGTCGTAGGGATTCCATTTTGCAAGCATCTCCGCGCTGTCGTTGTTTTCCTTAAATTTGTTTTCGCTTTTTAAAAGCTCCACAAGTCGTTTTGATGTTTCCCTGTCTTTTTGTCGCAAGTCGAATTTTTCCTTCACACTTTTTGCAACTATGTGCCTGTTTCTAATTTCAAGCAATTCTTTTTCAAGCTTGTCAATTTCATTATTATGAAAAAGTCCGTGATTCTCTCTGTTTCTGTTTACTCCAATCAAACTGTTCGCGCACACGATTTTTGTTTCCAAATTGGGCAGGGTGTTTATTCCGTAATTCTCATCGGCATTGTCCGTTTTTTCCTGCTCGCAAATTAAGCTGATAAAAAAGCGCAACTTTGAAATCTGCACGGCAATGCTCTGGATGTCTATTCCGTAAATGCAGTTTTGAATCAAGTCGAGTTTGAGATGGTAAACGTCTTGTGCGGGCTTGATTTTCAAAAGCAATTCCACAAGGCGATTCAACATTCCCATCGGAAACGCGCCGCTCCCGCACGCAGGGTCAAGAATGCGCACTTCTTTTAGCGCATCTGCAATGTTCTTTCCTTGTTCATCATCAAAAGAATTTTCCTCGCCCTCGCCAAAAAGCACATTTACCACTTCTTCAGAAGCGACATTTTTTCCAAGCAAATACGCCTTCAAACTTTCGTTCACCATATATTCCACGATTTCGCGAGGTGTGTAAAAACTTCCGCTGTCCTTGCGCGCGCTTTCGCTTGTTTCGGGATTATACGCGCCAAGTAAATTTTCAAAAACTTTTCCCAAAAGTTCAGGGTCGAGCGCAACTTGGATGTCGCTGGGAGTGCTTTCTTCCACCGTGAAATTGTATCTTTTCAAAAGCGGAATTATGCCTTTTTCCTCGTCGAAAAAAAGCGCGTTGGGAACGAACGCCTTGCGACCGTCTTCCGCGCTGAATCCGTCCACATAAATTTGGCGGTTGTGCTTTTCATCGGCTTCATCAAAATGATCAAGGCATTCAAAAAGTCCTCCGTTCAAATACGGAATCTTTGAAAACAACGCCCTGAATTCTTCGTGCGAAATTGAAAAGTAAGTGCCTTTTTTGCTGTCACGGAAAAGCGTCTTTATGCCGAAATGCCGCGAGTAGTCCTCGCCTTGCTCCGCGAACGCCCTTTCCTCAATTTGATTGTTGAGCGTAGCGAAGAAAAGGTTTTGTAAAATTGCGTTGTAATATGTTCCGTCTTTTAGCGAAATGATTTTCTCGTCGTCAAAATTGTTCAGGATTTTTGCAAGGTCATCCTCATCAAACAATTCTTTTGGAACAAGGTCTTTCTGCTTGATGAACCAAACGAAAATCAAGCGCGTTATCAAACGGATTATGTGCGTGGAAATCTCTTTTTCGTCTTGCCTGTAATCTATAAGTTCAACTTTTCTATCAACGCCGCGCGGATATTTCACGCATGTTCGCGCCCATTCGTACCAGTCATAAAGTTTTTGGTAGAATTCTTTTGTGACGGTTTCAACGGAAAAGGCATCCTTCATCCACTGCGCCTCAAGCGTTCTCCCGCCGCTCTCCGCGATTTTTCTTTGCAGAAGCGCGAAACGCTCCGCCGCCGTCCTGCACGGAACGCCCTCGCCGCAAATGTATGTGTAGCGTTTTGGATTGCTTTGAGATTTCGCGCTTTCGCCTACATTCACGAACGTTACGCGCCAAGTCTTTTTCTTTTCGTCCTTGTAGTGAAAGAAAATCAAGGCAGAAGAATGGTTTTCGATGATTTTTCGAACGCACCTCTGTACCGTAACTTTGTTGCGTTCAATCACAACATTGTCATTGATTGTAACATCGACAAAATTCACTTTGAACACGCCCGAAATCGTGGCGAAGATTTTCATTCTAGCGACAATGCCTTTGTCTTGCCCTGAAACTTCCAAGTCAAGATTCGCTTCCTTGACTTTCGCGCCGAACACGGGAAAAATGAGTTTTTCGCGCACAGCCTCAAATCCAGCATAGTCGCTTTCGAAAAATTTCTTAAATTCTTCTGTCATGTTTTTCCCCACAAAATTATTTCAGCACGAATGTCACGCAATTTTCCGCGCTGAATTTCCTGTCCGTCTTTCCGCACAGGGCGTGCCATTCGCCGACAATGTTTTCAGCCTCCGCATCAAAAATGCCTTCGATTTGCGCGGAATTTATTTTTCTGATTAACGCGCTGTTCCCATTGCTCACGGAATCAGCGATTTCATCAAGTTTCGAAGAAGTTTCCTCTGAGATTTTTTCGCTGAATGTCGTGTAAAATTTTTGGACTTTTTCTGTCGCCAAGTCTTTTTCCTTTTTTCCCGCCTTGAATTTTGACTTTATTTTCACGCTTGAATTCATCTCCGCCAAATCGAACGCGGAGAGCGCGTTTCTTGCGATTTTTTCGCATTCTTCGGCGGTCGCCTTTTCAAGCGGAAGGCGAGAAATGTCTTTGAGAGATTGGACGAATTGCGTTTGCGAAGCCACGCTTGAATTTCCGTTTTTGGTCATATATAAAACGGAATCGACGCACACGCCGCTTTCCTCCTTTTTGTGAAGAAGTGTGAATCCGTCGAAATTCTTTTCGCCCGCAGCCTCGTCGGATACGTTTACGCAAGCGAACGCCGACTTATCAAGCGATTTCAACTTCTCGTATTTTTCCCGATTGCTTTTGTAAAAATCTTTAAGTTCCATAATGAATTTCATATTCGGGCTTTCAGTTTCTTCTACCTCGTATTTTGCAAGTTCGTGTTCGATGAGCTTTTCGTCCATCGTGTAAATCTGGCTGTCCTCGCCGAACAAATTGTGGAACGCCTGCAATTTGATGAGAGTGCGCTTGTACAAATTGATTTGCGCATCGCCAGTCGTGGAAGGATAAAAATTATAGCTGTAGATTTTTTCGCTTTCAGAGCCGATTCTGTTTATGCGCCCAAGCCGCTGCATTAAGCGCGTGGCGTTCCATGGGCTGTCATAATTCAAAATTGAATTCGCCCGATGCAAGTTCACGCCTTCAGCAAGGACATCTGTCGTAATGAGAATATTGTAGTCGTTCTTTTTTTCATCCGCATAGTTCGCGTCAAAATTTGCGGCGATAACAGTCTGCAATTCGTCACGATTTTGTGCGGTGACGGAAAGGATTTTGAATTCGTCCGCGCATCCTTTTAATTTTTCCACCAAAGCGTTTTGCGTTGCGATACATTCGGTAAAGATAATGAGTTTTTGGGCAGGATTTTTCGTTTTGTCCATAAACTTGTCGATTTTTCGAGTAAATGTGTCGATTTTCGGATCGGATTTTTCCTTTTCCCAGCGTTCAATCAATTCACAGACAAGGCGCAAATCATTTTTCAATTTTTCCTTGTAGTCGCCTGAAAAATCCTTCGCCTCAAATTCTCTATTGCGGTTTGTCTGATGCTTTTCGTTTTGTTTTCTCGCTTTTTGGCAAAGTTCGTCAAGGCAAAATTCAAAGCCTTTTTTTTCACGGTTTTCCTTTGAAAGAATTTCGTTAACATTGATGTCGGGACAAATGAAAATTCTATTGGCTTCCATCATGTCAAGCATATTCTGCGTGTTGTTTTTAAAATTGTTCAATGACTCTTCAAACGCCTCTCGGCTCGATTCAAGGCGTTTTACCAAATGCATTTCCATCATCGCCGCAAGCCGTTCGGAAATTCCTTTTACACTGACTGTGCCGCTTCCTTTTCGCCCGCGTTTTGAATCGTACTCGTATATTTTTTTATGCTCGTCGCTTTTCAAAAATTCAATCGCGCGGTAGCGAAAATATCCCAGGCATTCTTTTTCAACATCGCGGAAGTCAAAAGACTGAATTCCGTTTTCATTGACTTCAGTTTTCACTATGCTTGGCGCAATCACTTCAAGAGAACTGAAAAAAAGATTCGCCATCGCGCCCTTCATTTCATAGGGAATCCCTTCCGGCGGTTTGATTTCAGGAAAAATCAAATTTTGACCTTTCATATCATCGGCGTAATATTTTTTTATGTCGGTACGAGTTCGGCGTATTACCAGTTGGTTCACAACATAATCGCGCAGGTCATTCGTGATTTGCTCGAGCTTTTCAAGGTCGCACTTTTTTTCCGATTGCGTCTTTGGAATTCTTTGTCCGTCAACGCCTTTTTTCCAATCCCTGATGCATTCTTCGTAGATTTTTTCCTTTTCGGCGAAAAACGATTCCAAGTTATTCCCGAATTCGCCAAGCCCGCCCAAAGTTGATTTCGTCCGCTCGCGCTGGAAAAGATAGATTTGGTTTGCGAGGTCGTTCGGTCTGTTGTTTTGAGGGGTCGCGGAAAGCAGCATGACATAAGGTTTTTGTTCGGCAATCAGGTCGTCGAGCTTTTGGTACATTTGCGATGAGTTGTTTCTAAAGCGGTGGCTTTCATCAATTACGACAAGACCGTAATTTTTTTGCGTGAAGTTGCCGTCGAAATCGTCTATCATAAAAAGTTCGCCCGAGTCGTCGGTGTCAAGACATCCTATAGTCGTAATGAAAATGTGGCTGGCGATTTTTTGCTTTGCGCCTTTGTCAAACTGCCTGATGGAATCCTGCCAGCTTTTTTTGATTGCTGGCGGAGTTATAACAAGGACGCTCTTTGAAAATCCTTCGTTCAGCAGATATCGCTTTATGACCATAATTGCGGTGAATGTTTTTCCTAGTCCTACAACATCAGCCAAGATAAAGCCGCCATGCCTTTTCATAATTGAAAAGCCTTGTCGTACCGCTTCGGTCTGATATTTTAAAACTTTGAAATTTTCATCGCGTGGCAAATAGTCGTCTATTGCATAGTCGCTTTCAATAATCGAGCCGAATTGGTCGATCAAGACTTTTATGTACGCCTCATAAGGAGAAAGAAACAAAGATTTTGATTGAATTTTCTGCGCTATTTTTGAAGGGCGAAGAACTTCTTCCAAGAATTCTTTTGTCCAATCATTACCCAATTTCCATTTTTCTTCAAACCAAAATTGATGTCCTTTTGAGCGATTTCCAAAGGTCGGACGCGCCGTAATGTTTGACGATACTGTGTCCAAATAATTTAATTCGGAGTTTCCTTCAAGACCTTTTTGAGTGAAGTTAGAACTTCCGATTATTCCATAAGATTGCTCCTCGCCCATAAAAACATAGCATTTTGAATGCAAGAACTGATTTTCATCATTTTCGTTTTTGATGAATTTTCGGATTTCAAATTTCACGCTTCCATCGGAATTTTTTTTATCTCCCAAATCAAGCAACAATTCCACGGCGACTAGATATTCGTCCTTTACTTCAAGTTCATTCAAATCAACTCTGATAAAATCTTCAGGATATTTTTTTCCTTTATATTTTGGATTGCTCGTTTGCCTTGCGAAAATGTATGGATCTTTTCCGATGAGAAGCCGCAAGTTCACGCCGTCGCGACTGAGAAATTCTTTCAGGGCATCACAAACTAGCGTAAGACCTGGCAAATCCCAATAGCCCGTGGCAATCATAATCTGAGTTATTTCAGGTTTTAAAATGAGTTCGTTCAAGGTTGAAACAAGTTTTAGATTTTCCGAGTTGTCGATCAGCGTATTTTGCATTCAAGAATTATATCACGAAAAGCAGGAAAAAGCAATGATTTTAGTTTCCTGTCATCGCAATGAAAAGGCAAGAATGTTTTTTAGTTATAAACGGTTTCCATGTGATACAATATGCCACATCGAAATAGACAACTTATCATTGCACAAAAATTAGGCAACCTCCATTTCTTAAATGAAGTGCTCTTTACAAATGTTTGACGAACATTTTGCAATCAACTCATCTAGCAAATAGAACATCTTTACTTTATCTCCCAGCATGTATTTCAACTTAAAATATACACTGTATTTTGACTTTAAATTAAGCGAATTTAGACTTCAAATCAGTCTAATTTCAATCCAAAATTCACTTGACTTGAAAGCAAAATCAATGTTATTTCATAGCCTAGCCAGATTGATAAAAAAATCCGTAAAAAAAGCCTATGCTCAAAGCCGGTGGAATTCTCCAATACGATTTTGCCGAAACAAAGAAAAGCGCGGCAATGTGATGCCAGGCTGGCGCGGATATTATTTTACAGTCGCTTGCTATAGATTCTTGAATCGTCGCCATCTTTGGTTTTCGCCATTTCAAGAAACACATAGCCGTATTTCTCATACAAGCCAATATGGTCGGTGGAAATATAGACATTCTTTGCGCCGCCTTTTTTTGCGAGGTGTTCGGCATAGTCGAGCAGCATTCCCGCGTAACGCTTTCCCCTGTGATTTGGGAACGTGTACACGAAGCCAATCCACGGTGTCAAGTCTGTGGGAATCTCGTCTTTTTCGGCAAGCGTGCAAAATGAAAGCAATTCTTTTTCTTCCGTCAGCAAAAGGACTTTCGCATTTTCGCCGACAAGGGTTTTCAATTTTTCCGTCCTCAGCAATTCATATAAATATTTGCCGGCACGCCAATCGCTTTCTCCTATCTTTTCAAGCCAATATGTTTTGTCGTCCGCAGAATAGAATTCGATTATTTTCATAATATTGATTTTCAATTCGCCCCATAGCGGATGCGTGGATCTACGAGCGCGAGCAAAATGTCCGAGACGACCATTCCTGCAAGCACGAGCGCGGAAAGGAACATTTCGTTTGCGAGGACGAGGTTTATATCCTGTTGCAAAACCGCGTCGTACATCAGCCGCCCGATTCCGGGATATGCGAAAATAATTTCCAAGACGAGGCTTCCCGAAAAGAGGCTTGCCAAAAGGTTCGCGCTGCCCGTGATGTACGGATTGAGCGTGTTGCGGAATGCGTGGTTGAAGTAAACGCGTCGTTCACTTATGCCTCGTGCGCGAAGCGCGAAAATGTACGGCATTCCCATTTGGTCAAGCATCGTCGCGCGAATCATCCGCATCGTTCCGCCCACGCCTCCCAAGAACGACGCTAGCAGCGGAAGGAAAATGTGGTGCGCATAGCTGAAAACGAATTTCACTTTCGCCGCCTTGAACGGAAAGTCGGGATAAGCCGTAACTGGAAACCAGTTCGTAAGCGACGCGAAAAGTTGGAGCAAAATCAAAAGCAGCATTCCAGGAAACGCGTTGAAAAAAAGCGCGAAAAAAGTCACGCCCACGTCAAGCCTCGTTCCAGCTTTGCTCGAAAAATAAACGCCAAGCGCGAAACTCAAAGCAGTAATCAGCACGAGCGAAATCAAATTCAGCAAGACTGAATTCCAAAGACGCGAGTGAATCAAAAATCCCACGGGCGCGCGCGAAATCAAACTCACGCCTAAATCGTGATGGACGATGACTCGCTTCAGCCATTTCGCATATTGCACATAAAACGGCTTGTCAATTCCAAGTTCCGCCCGCAACGCCGCCATCTGCTCTTCGGCGAAACTGTTGTCGCTGGTGGAAACTCGCGCTCCCGCCCGTTCGCTCTGCGCCCCCGCCATAATTTGCTGAGTCATCATTTGGTCAACGATGTCGCCGGGAGCGAGCGCCATCAAGCCGAACAACGCGAATCCCAACAGAAAAAGCAAAACGAGCATCGTGAGAATTCTTCCTGTTATAAAAGAAGCGAGCGGCATTTTTTCGCGGAAAGCTTTCCACGGAAGAAAAATAGTCGCAAACAATTTCTTGAAAAATTTCATTTTACATCCTTGTCGTTATATTGGTCATCGTCATTTTTGTCATTGCAATGCACGGTTTCGACTCACCTCAAGCAGTGTTTTAAATTCTCCATTTTCAATTCTGCATTATAAAAACCCTGTCCGTCTTCGCGCCGTCAAGATTGTCGTAATAGAAATTCGTCAAGTTCCATTTGTTGCGAATCGCGAAAAAGCTCGCAGGGCGAACAAGGTAAATCATCGGACATTCTTCCAAAATCAGCGACTGGTATTCGTCCCAAATTTTTTTCGCCTCCGCCTTGTCGATTGTGTACGAGCCTTCGTTGTACAAAAAGTCAATACGTGCCTCCCATTCAGTGGCGGGAGTTTTTTGAAGCGGATTCCACAAATGCAAGTTTCCGTTCGAAGGCCAAACGTTCACTCCTTGCGACGGAAAAAGATTCGCGCCAAGCCCGATAATGATTGACTGCCAGTCGAAAGTCGCGGTGAGCATTTCCACCATTTTTTGAAAATCAGTCTGGCGCACGTTCACCTTTATTCCGATTTTCTTGCATTCGTCCACAATGATTTGCGCGATGTCGCTCGTGGAATTCGCGCTTGAAGCGATTGTCAAATCAAATTCCACAGGACGATTTTTCTTGTCGCGAAGAATTCCGTCCGCGCCCACAGCGAAGCCGATTTGCGAAAGCAGACTTTTCGCGCGCTTCAAATCATATTTGTATTGAAGCTCAATTTGCGGATTGTAAAAAGGATTTCCCTGCGGAAAAAAATCGTACTTGGCGGAAGCAAGGCCACGATAAGTCTGCGCGATTATTCGCTCGCGATTCAAAACGCAGCTCATTGCCTGGCGGAATTCTTTTTGCGTGAACCATTCGTAAAACGGTTCGCGCGCATTGCGCGGATTTTGGTTGAAGCTCCACATCATCGCACCGACGCTTCCCTCGGAATTGAAGACGGTATAATTATTCTCTTGCCCGCGAATCACGTCGTCCAAATTTTCAGGCGGCGGCGAATAGGTTTCCAGCTTGCCCTGCGTGAACAAAAGGTAGTCCGTGTTTTGGTCGCCGATGATTTGGAAAACCATTTTCTCGCGATAAGGAATAGAAGTGCCGCTCGTATCCTTTTGCCAATATTTTTCGTTGCGGGCGAATACTATCCTTTGGGAGGGGGCATAACTTTCGATGTGCCACATTCCCATCGAGGGAATTTCCCGCACATCAATGTCGATTCCAAAAAGCGACTTCACGCCTTCCGCGCCGTTTTCGTCTTTGGCTTTCTTGTAGATAAAACTCGGGGCGAAATTCGTGTTGCAAGCAAGGAGGGGGTCTGCGACAATCCGCGGAAAAATAAAATCGAAATTCTTTTCGTCGATTTTCACCGCTTCGATTCTCGCTTGGCTTCCGTCGCGCATCGTGACAAACTGCCCTGAATACGCCGAACTTTGAAACTGCTCGTCACCAGAAATCTCGTTGTACCACCAAACTATGTCATCGCTAGTGACTGGAATCTTTTGTGAAGAATTCAAATAAGTCCAAAACATATCGTCGCGCAAACGGACATGAACTGTAAGAGTGTCGTGCGCCTCATCGATTTCGATTTGAAAAAAAGCGGCGTGCGGTTTCCATTCGCGCGTGGCGAATTCATAGTCAAACAAAAAATCAGTGGTAAGATTTATAAGGCCCGCGCTTTGACCGTCGCGCTCCGCCACAAGTTGGTTGAATGTTTTCGGGTCGCCCATAATGCTGTCGTACCAAACGCCGCCGACAAGACCTGGCGCGAATTCCTCGCCGCGGTAAGGCTTGTAAACTGTGGCGGTAAAAAATTCCTCGCTGCTTTTTTGTCTAGCGGCTTCGATTTCCTCGCGCGACATTTCTGGAACGCGGACGCAGGAAACGAGCAGCGCGGATGCGAGGAGGGGAACGGTTTTGGCAAATGAGCGTAATGCAGATTCCATAACGAGAAATTATTATACCACATTTCATTGAAAAAGGAAAGCGGGAATTATGCGCAAGCAGTTTATTTCAATATCTTAATTTGCTTGACGACTTTAAAATTTCGTACGGAAAGAAAAAAAAGAATTTGAAGCGGTTAATTTTTTTGTTGTTCAATTGATTCGTGTGGAGGGTTTCATATCCCGACGCTTTCGTTGTAATAGAGTGTGCAAAACCCGACAGCGATACCTTATGAGAACAACGTATCTCGATGCTCTGCGTCGAGGTATGTTGTTTTGGCTTGGTCTGAAAATCTCGTCTATGAAAATAAATTTTCTTCTCCCCGCCTCTTTGTTGCACCAAAATAATTCTGCGTTTTTCCCTCTTTTCCGCTTGACAAAATTTGCGTTTTCCTATAAACAAAAACTATCAGTTTAGGAGGCTGGTTTTATGAAGCGCAATCTCAAAGAGTTGGTTGGAAAGATGACGCTTGAAGAAAAAGCGGGACTTTGTTCGGGTCTTGACTTTTGGCACACGAAGCCGGTGTCGCGTCTTGGCGTTCCGTCTGTGATGGTGAGCGACGGTCCGAGCGGATTGCGAAAGCAGGATATGGCGGGCGACCATCTTGGCGTGAACGACAGCATCAAGGCGGTGTGCTTTCCGAGCGGATGCCTTGCCGCCTGTTCTTTCGATACGGAGCTTATGCAGAATATGGGCGAGATTCTTGGAGACGAATGTCAGGCGGAGGACGTCGCCGTCATTCTCGGTCCTGCCATCAACATTAAGCGTTCTCCTCTTTGCGGGCGCAACTTTGAATATCTTTCCGAAGATCCTTTCCTCGCGGGAAAGTTGGGCGCGGCTTATGTCAATGGCGTTCAGTCAAAGAACGTCGGCACGAGCGTAAAGCATTTCGCGGCGAACAATCAGGAATTCCGCAGGATGTCTTGTTCGAGCAACATCGACGAGCGGACTCTGCGCGAAATCTATTTGCCGGCTTTCGAGGAAACCGTGAAGGAAGGAAAGCCCGACACGATTATGGCTTCATACAACAAGATTAACGGCACTTTCGCCGTGGAAAGCAAATGGCTTTTGACCGACTTGCTCAGGAAAGAGTGGGGCTTCAAGGGCTATGTCGTTTCGGACTGGGGCGCGGTGAACGAGCGCGTTCAGGGCTTGAAGGCGGGGCTTGACTTGGAGATGCCAGCGTCAGGTGGCGACACGGACAAGCAGATTGTGCAGGCAGTGAAAAGCGGCAAACTTTCAGAAAGCCTCCTTGACAAGGCGGTCGAGCGCATTTTGCGCATCGTTTTCAAATTCACGGATTCGCGCCAAGAAGGAAATTTCGACAAAAAGGCTCATCAGGCGGAGGCGGCGAGAATCGCGCAGGAATCGATGGTGCTTTTGAAAAACGATTCCGCTCTTTTGCCTTTGAACAAAAAGAAAGTGGACGATATTCTTTTCGTCGGAGCGTTTGCAAAGACCCCTCGCTATGAAGGCGGCGGCTCTTCGCATATAAACGCTTGGAAAGTCGATTCATTCTTGGACGCGGCGAAAGAGGCCGGCGTTTCCATAAAATGGCTTGCGGGCTACGACATCAACGAGAGCAAGGCGAAGGACAAGGTTCTTTTGGAAGAGGCGGTCGAGGCGGCGAGGAAGGCAAAGGTCGTCGTGATTTTTGCAGGGCTTCCTGACCGCTATGAATCCGAGGGCTATGACCGCGAACACATGAAGATGCCGCAGAATCAGGATTTGCTCATCGAGGAAATCGCGAAGGTTCAGAAGAACGTAGCCGTGGTCTTGCACAATGGCTCTCCGGTGGAAATGCCGTGGGCGAACAAAGTCAAGGCGATTTTGGAAAGCTATCTCGCGGGGGGCGGCGTTGGAACTGCGCAGTTCAACTTGCTTTTCGGCGATGCCAATCCTTCCGGAAAGCTCGCGGAAACTTTTCCGCTCGCGCTCGAGGACAATCCGTCTTACTTGAATTTTCCGGGCAATGGAAGCGAAGTGAATTACGCCGAGGGAATTTTCGTCGGCTACCGATATTACGACAAGAAGAATATGCAGGTGCTCTTTCCTTTCGGGCACGGGCTTTCGTACACGAAGTTCGAATATTCAAACTTGAAGTTGAGCGCGAAAAAAATCACCGACGAAGAAACTTTGGAAGTGAGCCTCGACGTGAAGAATGTCGGGCGACACGCGGGAAAGGAAATCGTGCAGGTTTATGTCGCGCCGAAAACCCACTTTCGCGAAGTGCGCGCACAAAAAGAATTGAAGGCGTTCACGAAAGTTTCGCTAAAGCCCGGCGAGTCCAAGACCGTGAAAATAACTTTGGCGAAACGCGCGTTCGCATTGTGGAGCGTCGCGCTTGGCGACTGGTTCGTTCCGAGCGGCGAGTACGAAATACTTGCGGCGGCTTCTTCGCGCGACATTCGGCTTTGCCAAAGCGTCAGCGTGACTTCAACGCGAAGGCTTCCGTTCAAGGTTGAGCCGAACACTGTGCTCGAGGAATTGATGGAAGACGAGACGGCTTCGGAAATTGTCAAGCCGATTGTTTCCGCCGTCCTGAAAGGAATGTCGGGCGGCGCGGATCGCGGCGAGAGTTCCAAGGCGGCCGTAAGCGACGAGATGATTTTGGGAATGGTGAAAAGCATGCCGCTTCGTGCTTTGAGAAGTTTCGCATCGATGAGCGAAGCGGACGGCGCGAAGTTCATCGAAGACATCAACAAAAAACTGGATGCTAAAACTTGTCGCTGAAATGGTACGCAAGTCTTGCGACTTGATGCCGAGTTTTCGTTTGCTCGCATGTCTCGCATTCTCGTCCTCAAAACGGACGAGAACCGCGCAAACTCGCTTGTTTGCCATTGTCGGACTTGACCCGACAATCTATTTTGTACTTGCCTGCGCCGCAACAAGTTGCTAACGCGGGCGAATTAAGCGTCCTCGGAAACTGATGTTTCCTGCGATGTCGCAAAATTAAGGAATGTTTAAAATCGGCGGCCAAAATATCGCCGCTAATTTTAACTTCGAGTTTGTCGGTGCGAGTGCCTTGCCAGAAACTCGGCATACAATGTGTTTTCCGCTGGAAACTTCGCGCTACGCGCTTGTTGCGAAGGCATTTCGTTACGAAATCGCGTTTTCAATGTTTTCAGAAATTGAATTTTCCAAAAACATTGAAAAATTAACGAAGGTTTAAAATTGTCGCCGACAATTTTAACTCGAGTTTTGTTCCAAAACTCGTTTATCTATTGCGACTTCTCATTTCATTGCGAAGTTGCGTTTTTGAATAGCGAAAAACTTGAAACTTTTTCGCTATTCAAAAATTAAGGAATGTTTTAATCAGAGTCGCAAAAAAATCCGCCTTGAAAAAGGCGGATTTTTTTGCGCATTGCTTTTACTTTTTAGTTTTCTTCGTTGTTACGGATTTTCTTGTCGTGCCGGCAGAGGATTTTGCGGCGGGCGTTTTTTCCGAAGAAATGGTTCTTTTTGTCGCCGTAGTCTTTTTCGCGGGTGCCTCCTTTTTTACCGCGGCTTCTTTTTTCACTTTTGTGGCGGATTTCTTTTCCGCAAGTTTTTTTGTTGCGCTTGTAGCCGTTTTTGCCGTAGAAACCTTTTTCTCTGCGGCAGTCTTTTTCGCCGGAGAGGTCTTGTTTGTCGTGATCGTCGATGTTTTCGTCGCGGATTTTTTCACAGTTGATTTCATCGCCGATGATTTCTCCGCCGTATCTTTCGCGCTTGATTTTTTTGTAGTCGCAGCCTTTTTCGTTGTGGCGACCTTAGTTACGGCAGCTTTTTTCACGTTTGTCTTTTCAGAAGTTTTCTTTTCTGCGGCTTCTTTTTTGGGCGCGGCTTTTTCAAGCTTTTTCACTGACGCAGATTTTTTTGCCATTGCTTTTGTGCCTGTCTTTTTTTCTGCCGCCGAAGATTTCACCGCAACTTTCTTTTCAGCGGTTTTTGTTGCTGATTTTGCGCTAGATTCTTTCGCAGTCGCGGCTTTCTTAGTTGTAGCGGTTTTCGTTACAACAGTTTTTTTCGCGCCAACCTTTTTCTTTTCCGCGAACGTCTCGATGAAATTCAAGCATTTGTATTCGGCGTTTTCCTGCGCGGCAAAAAGCGTTTTGTACAAAGAAAGAATTTCTTTTTCGTCATTCGCGCCTTCGATGAATTCGTTTTGCGCCGCCAAGAAAAGCGTTCGAGCCAATTCCTCTTTGTTGAACCAAACGATATGGTCGAACTCGTTCGCGCGGCTGAGAGCGACCGCATCGCTTGAATCGCAGGCAAAATTGGCGAAAGCAAGCGCGGCTTTTTTCTGACTTTTTATGCCGAGCTTCGGCAGAGCAAGTTTTGTGAGCACGAACGCCCTGTACAAAATATCGCGCGTCTCGGCAATTTCCAATCCCGCGCTTTTCATATATTCGCAGAATTTTCTGTCGAGCGACCATCGCGCAGAAAACGATTTTTCAGCAAGGTTCAATGCGATCGCGCATGCGACGAGAATTTCGTTTTCCGTGAACTTTAGCATTTTTCCGGTGAAGATGAATTCCGCCTTGCTTTTTGCCTTGTCCAAAGTCTTTGCATGGCGAGACGAAACGGGCTTTTTCGCGGAAACAATTTTTGCGATTTCCTTGAAAGATTTTTCAAATCCGGCGAACTGTTTTTCCGCAGTTTTTTTTGCAAGTTTTATTCCGAAGACTTTCGCGTCCTCTTCAGCAAAAATCGCGGCAGTTTTGTAGAATTCTATTCCCGGCTTTTTCACGCCGTCAATGAATTTCTTTATGGCTGCCGCGCTCGGCTTCGCCAAAACGTCGTTCGCTTCTGTGAAGAAATTTCCGCCCGCAAATTTTTCAAGAGCGATGTAAAGTTTGTGATAACGATATTCTTCCCATTCCACTTCAAGGTCGTAGCATCCGCGCCCGTTCAAAACGGAACAAAGCGTGCTCCATTTTTTGTCGAGCGTGTCGCTCACTTGATGAATGTCGAGCATAATCTGGCATTCAAATCCATTGAGCGAAATGAACATTCCTTGATTGCAAATGTCGGAACATTTTCGCACGAACCAGAGGTTTGAACGATGCTCGCGGAAAACAAGGAATTTGTCGTCTTCGGCCGTCAATCCTAAGCCTTCGGAAATCGAGCGAGAGCGCATCACTTTTTCATCACCGGATTTTACGGCATATTCACACGACTGTTTTATCCAGCCTGAGGCGCGTTCGTACTTGTTGTTGTAGAAGACGACGGCGTATTCGTTTCCGCATCGGTTTGAGTAGGCGAAAATGTTTTCGTTCACGCTTCCATTGTCCCAGACATCGTAGAACAAAAAGTCTTCCACTTGCGCGAACAAATAGCGTTTGTGCATAAGCGGGAAAATGTCGTGGCGATGACGATTCATCAAATCTTCATCGGGCTTTTCATCGCGGTAGGCGCGAGTGTATTCCATTCCATATTTTTCCTCGAAGCCTTCGAGCTGTCCGTGCCCGAACATCGGCAAGCCTGGCATCGTCACCATCAGCGTGCATACGCCAAAATATTTGTCGCCTTTGCCAAACTGCGCCACTGCGGTTTCCTCATCGGGATTGTTCATGAAATTCACGTAACGCTTCAAAATTTCAGGATCGAATTTTATCGTGTTCTTCACCGTGTCGCGGTACTTTTGGTTTTCTTCTTTTTTGAGCATGTTCATAAACGCCGAATTGTACACGCGGTGCATTCCGAGCGTCCGCACGAAATATCCTTCCATCATCCAAAACGCTTCGGCGAGCAAAAGCGTGTCGGGCACTTCCTGCGCCACGCGGTCCACGACTTCGCGCCAAAATTCGTTCGGAATCGCATTTTCAAAATCCGCCGAAGAAATCGCGGACTCGCTGCGCGTGGCAATGTCGCCTCCGTGTCCTGGCTCGGGATACCAAAGACGACGAATGTGCTTTTTCGCGAGAACCATCGCCGCGTCAAAGCGAATGATTGGAAAGTTGCGGGCGACATGCAAGATTTCCTGCATTACGGCTTCGCGCGCCTCGGGATTCAAAAAGTCGATTTGTGCGGTGTCGTTCCACGGCATTCCAGTACCGTCGTTTCCGTGGTAAATGTATCGCGTGTCACCTGAGGCATTGTCAACGCGCTTGAAAACCACGGCGCAGTCCGATTTGGAATAGTAGTGATCTTCAAGGTACACTCCGACGCGCCCATCATAAGAAAGGTTTTCGCCGTTGTAAGAATATTGGGGGAAAGGATTGTCGCGCCGCTGCACGAAAAGGTCGGGGCGTTCCACGATCCAGCGCGAATCCATCGCCGTGTGGTTCGGAACCATGTCGCTTGCAAGACGAATGCCCCGCATCCAAAGCCTGCGCCGCAAATTGTCCAAGGCATCCCATCCGCCCAAATTTCCGGCGATCGTGTAGTCCATCAAACTGTACGCGCTGGACGCGGCTTCGGGATTTCCGCAGATTTGCTTGATTCTTTTCGAAGCGTTCGAGCGTTCCCAAAGTCCGATGAGCCAAAGCCCCGTGAAGCCCTCGTCGCGCAAAGCGTCCAATTCAGCGTCTGGAATTTGGTCGAGACGCGTAATCGAATAGCCGTATTTTTTCGTGAGCTGGTCGAGCCAAACCAAAATCGTTTTCGCCATAAGCACGACCTTCGGCATCCAGTCGCGGTCGGGCGAAAATCGTTCGTATTCGTTCATCAAGTTGTCGTAACTGTACGGCTCCATGTTTACGTCGCCGCCGAGCGTAGGATGCCACATCGCCTTTTCTTCTTCGCTCAAAGTGTCCAAACTGGCGAGCAGACGTTTTTTGAGCCATTCGCCGATCAAACTCATCCAATGCTTCAAAATGTATTGAAGCTGCCCGCGCAAACTTTTCGGACTGAAATTCATCGGCTCGCGAAGGAACGTGATGAAGTCGTTGTTGAACGGACCGAATTTTTTCTGCGTCTTGAAATATTTTTCGGTCTCTTCCCATGCCTCCATGTAAATCGGATTTTTTCGCAAATGCAAGTCGTTGAACAAAATCGAAAACGGCTTGAACGCGGGATTTTCGTTCGCCAAATGAAGCATCATCAATTCTTCGAAAGTCGCCTCGCGGTTCGTGCGCTCCAATCCAGTTCCCGAATCGATGGCGGAAAGCGAAAGATATTCCTCCAGACTGATTTCGCCACGATAGACGGCGGTAGGCGGAAATTCCTCGCAAAAATTCTTTAGCATTTCATCGACTTTTTCGCGTCCGAATTTTTCGTCCAACGCGGAAAGCGCGCCTTCAAAAGATGATTTGAGTGCGTCGCGCCTGTAAAGCATCGAGACATAATGCAGGATTTCGTCAATCAAGCCCATTGCGTTTATCTGTCCCGCCGAAACTCGCTTTTCGCTCATTCCAAGCGAATCCAAATATTTGTTGAGCTTTTCGGTAAAAATGCGGACATTCTGCACGCTCGTGATGATGACGTTTCCGCTCGAACTGTAAAGCGATTCGGAAAAATTGCATTTGTCGCGAACAGCTTTTGAAATGTGAAATTCATTGTATGAAAATTTCATATTTTTTTTCTCCCATATATTCATTTTGATTTTCATAAACTTCAACCGACAAAATTTTAATTGTCATAAATTGCATTTGAGTCGCCGCCAATATTTTGCAAGCCTTATAGAAATCATTTTCATAATTTTATTTTAGCACGGCTCGTGCTTTTTTGCAATTGATTTTATTTGCGAAAGCAGTTCCTTGTCCTTCGACAAATCTTCCACGGCGCACGGCATTCTGTACGTCCAGTTGAATTCGCTCACTTCGCCCGGAATGTTGATTCGCTCGTCCTTGGAATTTTCAAGCCAATATTTTTTTTGCAAATACAAAAAATCCTGAAGCGGATGGATGCACCAAACGCTTTTCGCGGATGCCGCCGCCTGCAAAATCGCGCGCGCGACTTCGGGAGAAAATTCTGCAAAATTGTTTTCGTGGATTTCGTTTTCTGCGAAAATGTTTTCGTTCGTATGGAAGAACGCCGCCGCGCTTTCTTTTTCCGAATTCCACCATTCGCGAATCGTGCTTGAGTCGTGGACGCTCGTAGTCGCCACGCTCAGCGCGGGATATTGCGAGAATGGCACGAAAGGCGAGCCGCCCTTGCTCCATTCTCTCGCCCAGCGCACGACGCTCAATCGCAGGATTTTTTCTTCGTCCATCACTTCAGCGACACATTTCAATGAAACGCCCAAATCTTCGCCGCACGGAACCATTTTTACGGAAGAAGTGAGCGCGCCCAAAATTTCTTCGGCTTGCTTTTTCCATTTTTTTTCTTGCGCGTCGTTTTTGCTTTCTACGAGCGAATCGAATCTGCGCTTTTCGTCGTCGCTCAAAGTCTGCCACGGCGCGGAATTTTTATAAGTCCAGACGACGGCGAATTTGTCTTTTTTGATTTGGATGAGCGCACGGCTTCGCCATTTTTCCGCCAATTTCTGCTTGATGTTTTGCTCGGCTTCGAAAGAAACAAGCCCTTCGAAATTCGCCTCGAAAATGTCCTTGTCGCCTTTGAGCGAATTTTTGAAAATCCACAATTCTTCGTTTGGAATTTTCGTCGCGATTTTTTCGAGGATTTTCGTGGAAATGTCGTGATTCCAAGTGAAATAATCCAAGTCGCCGGTGGGAATGTGCGGCGAGCAAAGCCAGCGTATTCTTCCTTCGTCAAATCCCGCCGCCAAAAGCTCGTCGCGGCTTATCGTCTCGCAAGGCTCGCTGTGTCCGAGAAGCGCGGTGCATTCGTGCGCGGGAATCGCCCAGATTCTAAAAAATCCCAAAATGTGGTCGAGCCGGTACGCGCCGTAATATTGTGCCGCGCTCTTAAGACGCTCCTTCCACCAAGAAAAATCCGCGGCTTTCAAATTCTTCCAATTGTAAGTGGGAAATCCCCAGTTTTGTCCCGTGGGATTTTCGCCGTCGGCGGGAGAGCCTGCGCGAAGCGAATGCTCGAAAAATTCAGGCAGCGCCCAAGCGTCGCAAGAATCCTCGTTCATCAAAATCGGCATGTCGCCTTTGAGGATGATTCCGCAATTTCGCACTTCTTCGGCCGCTTCGGAAAACTGCTCATATGCGCGGAACTGAAGCCATGCGTAAAAAAGATGCTCTTTTTTTTGCGCCTTGGAATTCCATCGCTTGGAAATTTCTTCTGCGGTAGGAAGTTGGTCTTCCTTTTTCCAAGATTTCCAAGTGGACTGCATGTATTTCCATTTTAAATTTTTGTAGACGCAATAAGATTTTATCCAAGGATTCTTTTTCATCCAAGCGGAAAGTTCTGCATTTGCCGCGGCGTTTTTCGCGATTTCGCTAGTCTCGTAAATTTTCATCAAAAGCGAAATCTTCTTTTCCAAAATGTGCTGATAGTCGTAGCGGTTCGATTTTGGATGCGATTTTAAAAACGAATCATATTCCGCCTTGAAATTTTTGTCGCCCTTGTAAAGTGCGGAAAATTCAGGAAGCGCCGAAATGCAAATGTAAATCGGATGAAGCGCGAACGCCGAAAGCCCGGAATAAGGCGAGGATTGCGTTCCCGTGTCGTTTACGGGAAGCAGTTGGATTATTTCGAGACCCGCGCTTTTGCAGACTTTCGCAAATTTTTTGAGCGCGGGAAATTCGCCGATGGCGGGACATTCTTTTGTGCAAAGCGCGCCGAGCGGAACGGCTACGCCTGTGGAATTCTTTAAAAGAGGTTTGTTCATAAATTTCATTATAACATATATTTGAAAAAAATGTAAAAAAAAGCAAAAAAAAATTGACGAGAAAATCGCTAGCAATGCCAGAGAACTTTTGCGAGCGCGCTTTTGAAAGGCTCGCGCTTTGAAAAGTCGGGAAGCCAAGCGGTAAGTGCTACAATGACAAAAAGCTTGCGTTCTACGCGAATGAAATTCGCCGCTTTTTCTAAAAAAATCGTCCGTCTACTCTAAAAAGATGCAAAAAATTCATACTCCATTATATAGTATTATTTGCAAGGAGCTTTTTATGCGAGAAGCAAAGTGCTATGAAGATTTATTCTTCACGGATGATTTTCTTTTCTGCAAAATTATGGAAAGTAACGAGCATATCTGCCGCCGCGTGATTGAAGTTTTGCTCGGAATCCAAGTGGAGCGAATCGAGTACACGAACAACCAGGAAACCGTGGCGATTGACATTGAGTCGCGCGGAGTTCGGCTCGATGTCGTCGCGAAAGGAGATGGCAGAATCTTTGACCTCGAAATGCAGACGGCGGCAGAAAAAGATTTGCCAAAAAGAGCACGCTATTACCAGGCTATGATGGACCTTGACTGCCTCGACAAGGGACGAAAGTACGTCGCGCTGCCCGAGTCGTTCATCGTCTTTATTTGTACGAGAGACCCATTCGGTTTCGGATTGCCGCGTTATACCGTCCGCCAAATTTGCGAAGAAAGTCCTGTCGCGAACGAAAAAATAGATGACAAAATTCGGAAAGTGTATTATAATTCAAAGGCGTGGGAAGGACTCGCGAAGGACGACTCGGAAGTCCGTGCGTTCTTGAAGTTCCTCGCCACACGAAGGGCGGAAACCCTGCTCACGGAGGAAATCATGGAAGCGGTAATGACGGCACGCCACAATGAACCGTGGCGCAAGGAATTCGTCCACGCGTGTGAACTGCGCGAGCGCGGACGGAAAGAGGGCTACGAAGAAGGATTGGAAGAAGGGCGCGCAATCGCACTGGCGCAATTGGAAATGGAACGCGCCCGCATAGTCGAACTTGAAGCGGAAAACAAAAGACTCAAAAAATTAGTCAAAGAATAATTAATTGCAAGTGCGCGGGAGTAGTTGCGACAGGCTCAAATCGCATGGCTTGTGTCGTGCGTCGCTATGATAACGAGTTTTTGTTTGGGTCACAAAAAGCTAGCTTCGAAAACTCTTGGTCAAAATCGCTAGCGATGCCAGAGAACTTTTGCGAGCGCGCTTTTGAAAGGTTCGCGCTTTGAAAAGTCGGGAAGCCAAGCGGTGTCGCAATTGAGTTCTTGGTAAAAAAGGTTTTCAAAGTCATACGCCGCAATCAAATCGCGCAGGTCGCCGTCTTCCGTCTTTGAAACGAGGCGGTTTTCGAACGCGTCCAGCGCGGATTTTCGCCTGAGCGATTCTTGCGCGCTTTCTTTGAACGGAACTGGCGTGTATTGCGACATCAGCGAAATCATCGCCTTGCCATCGGCATTTTCTTTGAGCCAAGCGAGCGTGTTCGCCGTGTCTTCGAATCGTCCCGGCAAAAAAAGATGGCGCACGATTACGCCGCGAAGAATTTTTTCTTTTTTTTCGCCACTCTTTTCAGAAGAAACATTTTCCATTTTCAGCGGGAAATTTTTTATCATCCAAGAAATTGATTTTTTCGCAACTTCAGGATAATCTTCTGCAAAAAAAACTTGCCTTGAAAAATCATCGTCGAGCGTCTTGAAGTCCGGCAGCCAAATGTCAACCAAATCTTTCAGCAATTCAAGCGACTCGACATTTTCATACGCGGATGAATTCCAGCAAAAGGGCAGGGCGCATCCGGCGGATTTTGCCTCGCAAATGAATTCCGCCAAAATCGGAATGTGATGGCTCGGTGTGACGAGATTTATGTTTTCCGCGCCGGCATTCTGCAAGTCAAGGCATATTTTCGTGAAGTCGCTTTTTGAAATCGCGCCGCCGAGACCTCGCTGCGAAATCTGATAGTTTTGGCAGAACGCGCATCGCAAAGTGCAGCCAGTAAAAAAAATCGCTCCGCTTCCGCCGAACACAGTAAGCGGCGGCTCTTCTCCGAAATGCAGGCACGCCACCGCCGCGCGAAGTTCGGCATTTTCGCCGCAAAATCCACGCCCTCCCGCCACGCGGTTCGCGCCGCAACGACGCGGGCATTGAGTGCAGTTTGTGTACAAGTCGGAAATTTTTTTTGAGTCCATATTTTAATTCGCCTCGATGAGTTCTTCTCGCAAACTCGTCTATTTAATCAAGGAACATTCCACGAAATGTTCGCCCCAAAATTTGCTCTTTGGATTTTGCTTCGCGCATTCTGGCTTCGCGTTCGGACATCTTCCAAAAAAATGGCATTGGTTTTCCTTGCGCTCGGCGGGGGAGGGTACGGAACCGGTAACAGTGAAAAGTTTTTCGCCCTTTTTTGCCGAGGTCGGAATCGCTCGCAAAAGCGCGGCGGTATAAGGATGAAGCGGATTTTGCAAAACTTGTTCGGTCGAGCCGCTTTCTACAATTCGTCCTGCGTACATCACGTAGACGCGCGCGCAAATTTTTTTTACGATGGAAAAATCGTGCGTGATCAAAAGCAATGAAGTTTTCGTCTCTTTGTTCAACTTCAAAATCATTTGCAAAATTTCTTTTTGGATTGTCGCGTCCAGCGCGCTCGTAGGCTCGTCGGCAATCAAAAGCGCAGGAGAGTTGATGAGCGCGCTCGCAATCAAGACGCGCTGTTTTTGTCCGCCAGAAATTTCGTGCGGAAAGCTTTTGTAGATTCGCTCGATGTCGCGAAGACCGACTTTCGACATAATTTTTTTCGCGCGTTCGCGGGCCACATTTTTTGGAACGCTGTGGACAATCGCCGCTTCTTCGATTTGTTTTCCGCAAACAGAAAGCGGATCAAGCGCGGCCGAAGGGTCTTGAAAAATCATCGAAATATTTTTTCCTGAAATTTCACGGCGCGATTTCTCGTTCAATTCCAAAATATTTATTGAAAAAGAATTTTCATCTTGTGAATTTTTTTCAGCGTCCGCAAAAAGAATTTCTCCTTCCGAAATTTTCGCGCTTTGAGGAAGCACATTCATAATCGCGCTTGCCGTCAAAGTTTTTCCGCAGCCGCTTTCTCCCACGAGCGCGACAAATTCGCCTGGAAAAATTTTCATGCAGACATTTTCCACGGCGCGAATTTTTTTGTCGGAAAAATCCACGCAAAGATTTTTCACTTCGAGGAGGGGGCGCGTTGTTTTGTCTGTAGCATTTGTTTTTGAAGTCTCGCTCATTCGCCGCCTCTGTTCACTTGAGAAATTCCGTCGCCTAGCAAGTTGAATCCCAAAGCCAAAATCACGAGCGCGATTGCGGGAACAAAAAGCCCCGTGACATCTGTTAAAATGAAACGCTGCGCTTCGCTCAACATTCTTCCAAAAGAAACGAGCGGAGGCTGAACGCCAAGTCCCAAATAACTCAAGCCCGACTCGCTCAAAACTGCGAGCGAAAAACTCAGCGTCGCGGTAACGGTGATGTCGCCCGCGATGTTCGGCAAAATGTGGCGCAAAATGATTCGCGCGTCGCTCGCGCCTCGCGCCTTGCTTGCCAAAACAAAAGTCGCGCTTCGATATTTCAAAAATCCCGAGCGCGCGATTCTGGCGAAACGCGGCACGCTCATAATGGAGAGAGCCAAAATCGTAATTTGCAATCCGTTTCCGAAAACTGCGATCAGCATCAGTGCCAAAAGAATTCCTGGAAATGAGAGCTGCACGTCGATGATTTTCGTGATGAGTGAATCCGCGATTCCGCCGAAATAGCCGCCGAGCGCGCCGAAAAAAGTTCCGACGACAAGTCCAAAAATTGTCGCCGCGCTTCCTACGAAAATCGAAACTCGGCTTGCGTGCATGAGGCGGCTAAAAACGTCGCGTCCCAAATAGTCCGTGCCGAAAATGTGCGCGGAAGAAAATCCCAAGAATTTTTGGCTCACGTTGATTTTATTCGGATCGTAAGGCATCACGAAAAATCCCAAAATCATCAGCAGAAAAATTGACGAAGCCATCACGAATCCGCAGAAAAAATTTTTGTTGGAAAAATATTTTTTCAATTTTAAATTTGAATTCAATTTCATTTTTCCCTCCTGCGAATTCTGGGATCGGCAAGCGAATGCAAGACGTCAACAAAGAAATTGCATGCCACGGTGATGAACGCGAGGTAAAGCGTGAGCGTCTGCAAAAGCGGAAAGTCGCGCGATGAAATCGAAGTGGCAATAAGCCTCCCGATTCCAGGAATGGAAAAAACATTTTCGATTATAATCGAGCCGCCGAGAATGTCGGTAATCAAAAGTCCGAGCATCGTGAGCGCGGGCAAGAGCGCGTTGCGCAAAACGTGTCCGAAAATTATTTGCCTGAAATTCAAGCCCTTCGCGCGAAGCGTTTTGACATAATCTTTTTTTTGTTCCGCTTGAATCGAATTTTTCAAATAACGCGAAAGAATCGCGCCGCTTCCTAAAGCCAGCGAAAGCGCGGGCAAAAAAAGCGTTCGTAGGCAGCCGAGCGGATTTTGTCTCCACGGAACGAATCCCATCGAAGGAAGGAGATGGAGTTTCACGCAAAAAATTATGATCAAAAAAATCGCGGCGCAAAAAGATGGGGTCGCAATCCAAATTTGATTTAAAACCGACACGGCAAACGCGAACGGATTTTTTTCTTTCAGCGCGATGAAAATTCCGAATGCGATTCCCAAAAGCGCGCTCAAAACCAAAGAAAAAATCGCGAGCGAAAAAGTCGCGCCGAACGCGCTCGCCACGACGCGCGAAACGCTTTTTGAATATTTGTAGCTTGTGCCGAAATCGCCGCGAAAAATTTCCTTGAGCCATTCGCCGTATCGAAGGAGGGGGCTTTTGTCCAAGCCCAGTTCGCTTTCCAAATTCGCGATTTGAATTTCATCCGCGTCCGGCCCTAAAATTGCCATGGCAGGATTTCCCGGCAAAATCTGGAACGCGAAAAAAGTGACGAGCGTTACCAAAAAAAGCGTCAAGATGAATTCAAAAAATTTCTTCAGATAAAACAGATGAAATTCCACTTGCTTTCCATATTGCTCAACATTTTCCAACTATTCAAAGTACCATTCGGCAAAATTGTGGAACAAAAGCGGATAGCCCGCGATGCCTCGAACGCGCGGCTCGGCCAAATACGATTGCTCGGGATCGGCAATGAAAACCGCCGGCGACTCTTCTGCGAGAATCCTTTGGCATTCCTTGTAAAACGCGACTTGCTTTTCGTAGTCGAGTTCCCTTGTGGCGGCCACGAAATTTTTGTCGAAATCGTCATCGTAAAATCTCGTGAAGTTTCGGTTGTATGTCGAATAATATCGCCGCAAAATGTCCGCCGGATCTATCTTGCCGGAAAAGCCGATTATCGTCATTTCGTAGTTGAACTTGGTATAAACTTGGTCGAGCCAAGTCGCCCATTCTACGGGATTGATGATGCAGCGGATTTTTATTTTCGCAAGTTGCGCCGCGATTATTTGCGCTGTGTCCATATGATACTGATAGTTTGCGGGCACTGTAATGGTGATGTCGAAGCCGTTTTTGTATCCGGCTTCAGCCAAAAGCCGCGATGCCTTTTTCAAGTCGAAAGGATTTTCGTTTTCGAGCGAATCGTTGTAATATTCGCGAAGCACGGGCGAAAAATTGGAATACAGTTCAATCGCGTTTCCGCCGAACACGCCGTCGATTATTTCCTTTTTGTTCACCGCCGCCGCCACCGCCTTGCGCACGCGGATGTCGTCGAAAGGCTTCACCTTGTTGTTCATTCCCAAAATCTGAACCAAGTTGTGCGGAAAACCGTGATTCACGAATTGTCCTTTGAGAGCCTTTGCGTTTGCCTGCGAAACCATCGTCGCCACGTCAAGCTGCCCCGACTGCAACGCGGAAATAGTCGCGCTTTCGTCAGTGATGATGTAAACTTCCACATTCGGAATTTTCGCCGCCGCGCCTTTGTTCCAATAATTTTCGTTTTTCTTGAGGACTAGTTTTTGGTTTTGCGCGTATTCCACGAATTCGTAAGGACCTGTTCCAAGTGGATGCGCTTCCTGCCCGTCGTAGCCTTCGGGCAAAATCACAGAAATCGCCGCGAGCAAAAACGAAGGGTTCGCCTCTTTCATTTCCACGATGAATTCGTATTTGCCATTTGAGCGGACGGATTTTACCGCGCCGAGTTTTGCGGAAGTGGGCTTGAAGCCGTCTAGCCCTGCCATATTTTTGTATGAAAATTCCGCGTCGCTTGAAGTGAATTCTTTTCCGTTGTGAAAAAAAACTCCCTTGCGCAAGGAAAAAGTATAAGTCAAGCCGTCGTCGCTTTGCACGACTTTTTCGGCAAGGCACGGAACGATTTTTCCGTTTTTGTCAAACGACATCAGCCCTTCGAAAATATTCCGCCACAAAGCCTCGCTGTCGGCGGACGCGCTCTTCCATGGAAAAAAACTGTCAGGCTCGGAAGAAATGTTCATTCGCAAGACTTCTTCGCCGTCGTTTGCTGTCTTGCATGAAAAAAAAGCGGATGCGATTACAAAAAAAATCGCCGCAAAAAAAATCCTTGAGAATTTCACGATGGCCGCCTTGCTTTTATTGTAATTTTTTTTCAGTGAAAAACATTTTTGCTGTGAATCTTATGTTAGCATAGAATTTTGAAAAAGTCAATAAGAGACGATGTTAAAGAATTGCCGCCGCGTCTCTGCGGGCGAAATTCCGCTTTACAAAAGGGCGCAAACGGTGTATAATGGAAGGCGTGAGAGAGACCCCCGGAGGCGAACGAATGAAGGCCGACCCGCGATCCAAAAGAATACACGCCATCGCCGCGCTCATCGCGCTCGCGGCGCTCATGGCGTCCTGCGACAAC
>CAJUBD010000013.1 GCA_910584475.1 uncultured Treponema sp. | reverse complement strand
ACGCGGGTCTTGATGTGGCGCACGGTGAGTATGTGTGCTTTGTGGATGGAGATGACGAAGTTTTGGAGATTCTTTTTGAAACGGTTATAAAGAAAATTGACGAAGATAAGCCGGAGATTGTTGAATTTGGATTTTCAGCAGTGAGAAAATGTTGTAGCGAAGAATTTTTACCCGGTGACATTGCCCAAGAGGCAAAAGTCGATTGTTTTGGCTCTTGGGCAAAATTATATCTGCGTATATTTTTGCTCAAGAACAACATACGTTATCCGGAAGGCGTATCGTTGGCAGAGGATTGGTATTTTAACTATCTCATATTTGCATATGCAAAGAGAATCAGTTTGTGCGATACGGTTCTTTATAAATATTATCAGAATGTGGACTCATGTATGCACACGCTTTCAAGCAAAAACATATATGATGAAATCCTTGCTGTCCGGCTTATAGAGTCCAGACCCGAAATAATAAATCAATCACTTATAAGAAATCGAAAAATTATAGCAAAGCGGCAAATGTTGTTTTGCTTGGAAAAGCCTGATGTTGAGTTATTCAGAATCACTTTTCCAGAGGTAAACAAAGATATGATTTTAGAGGCAAAGTTTTTAGCACGTATTTATATGCGGCTTGCGTTATTTTTACCGCAATGGCTAATGTCCGCCATATTTTTAATGTATAAAAAGTTAGCGGGAAAGCATGAAGATATTGCTTTTTGAGTTTTGCGATAATTTTGGGATACAGATGGTGTTGAAAAAGGTTCTTAAAAGAATGCATCGCTTGCGGGTCAGCTTGCAAAACGACTGCATGTGGGGTACTTTTGGCAAACGCTCAAAAGTAGTTCGCCCGATGCGTATTATCGGCAAACGCTTCATCCACATTGGCTCGAATTCGGTCATTATGCATGATGCCCGGATAGAAGCCGTGTATCTGTATGGAAAGGAGATTTTTACCCCTTGCATACGAATTGGTGATAACGTGGATATTCAGCAGCGCGTGCATATAACTTGCGCAGAAAGCATCACGATTGGAAATAATGTTTCGGTTTTGCCCGATGTCTTGATTACTGATATAAATCATCCTTATGAAGATATAACAATTCCGCCTAAAATTCAGTCGCTGAAACACGATCCTGTTTCTATTGGCGACGAAACTATAATTGGCATGGGCGCTAGAATTCTGCCGGGGGTGAGAATCGGGAAGCACTGCTGCATCGGAACTAATGCCGTGGTGACAAAAGACATTCCCGATTATAGCCTTGCCGTTGGAATTCCTGCGGTTGTCGTAAGGTTACGGAATAGAATCATAGGCATGCAAGAAAATGTTTTGTACGGTTCGTTCGGGTATAGGTCAAAGATAATAAAGCCTATGCGTATTCTTGGAAAAAAGAATATGTTCATTGGCGAGCGTGTGCGCATTTTGAATGGCGCGAGGATGGAGGCTATTTCTATGTATCATGGACAGCGGCTTGCTCCACGTCTTGTAATAGGAAACAGGACGACTATAGAGCAATGTTGTCATATTATTGCGGCAGATGAGCTTACGATAGGCGGAGACTGTGTTTTTTCTGCATTCGTATACATCGCGGATTGTAATCACCAATATATTCCGGGAACTCACATAAATGATACCGACCTAGAAATAAAGAAAACAAAAATAGGCAACGGCGTGTTCATTGGAATAGGAGCGCGGATTTTGCCCGGCGTAACGCTGGGCGACGGATGTGTGATTGGCGCGAATGCTGTCGTGACGCATGACATTCCGCCTTTTTCGGTTGCGGCGGGAAATCCCGCAAGGGTCATAAAAAAATTTAACTTTGAGACAAATCAATGGGAGAAAGCAGAATGAAAATCCTTGTCACCGGTGCCAACGGTTTTATGGGACATGGCATAATTCGTGTGCTTGCCGAAAGCGGAAATGAAATAATTGCCTCCGATTTTACGGGTTTTACCTATGACTACAAAAATGTCGTCTCGCGCGCGGGCAACCTTTTTGAGGTAGAACATCCGAATGAATACTTCGGCAACCCGGATATTCTTGTTCATCTTGCATGGCGTGACGGGTTCAAGCATGCTTCGGAAAACCACATCCTCGATTTGCCGAAGCATTACGAGTTCCTGAATAAAATGCTTCTTGGCGGCGTGAAAAAACTAGTCGTCCTCGGCAGTATGCACGAGGTCGGCTTTCACGAGGGAAGCGTAAACGAAAATACGCCGTGCAATCCGCTTTCGCTTTACGGAATCGCAAAGAACGCGTTGCGGCAGATGACGGAACTGCTCGTAAAAAATACAAATGCCAAGCTTCAATGGGTGCGCGGATTTTATATCGTTGACAATAGCGTGAGAGGCTGCTCGATTTTTTCAAAGATAATGCAGGCGGCCGCCGACGGCAGAAAGACCTTTCCGTTTACGTCGGGAATAAACCAATTCGATTTCCTTGACTTTGACGAATTCTGCGAACAGGTCGCCGCGGTCGTTCTCAGCGATACGGTATTCGGGACAATCAACGCCTGCTGTGGAAAGCCAGAGACGCTCGCATCTCGTGTCGAGAGATTCATAAAGGACAACAACCTTGATATTAAGTTGGAGTATGGGGCTTTCCCCGACAGACCGTATGATTCGCTGGCAATTTGGGGAGACGGCACTAGGATACGGAAAATCATGGAGGAGAAATGATGGATGAAAAGAAAATAGGAGTCGTTACTGTCTTATATAACAGCGAGAATGTTCTCGATGATTTTTTTGACAGCATGAAACGGCAGTCATACAAGAATTTCATACTTTATGTCATCGACAATTCCTCTCCGGACAATTCTCTTGAAAAGGCAAAAAGACTTGCTTCTAGATGCGCCTTTGAAACGAAGTTCATTGTAAACAAAGAAAACTATGGAGTTGCAAAAGGAAACAATCAGGGAATCATACATGCGCTCTATGACGGATGTGATTATGTCCTGCTTTCTAATAATGATATTGTGCTTTATGAGAATACGATGTTAAATTTATATGATGCTCTTGAAAAAGAAAATGGTTTTATAGGTGTCCCCAAAATTTTAATATATGATAATAAAAATGTATGGTTTGGTGGCGGGAAATTCAGCAAAATTACATATAAATCGAAACATATGGGATTTGACAAAAAAGATGACGCTTCGTTTAATCGGAAAAAAATTGTCACATACAGTCCGACTTGTTTTATGCTTATTCATAAAACTGTTTTTGAAAAAATAGGACTTATGGATGAATCCTATTTTGTATATTGGGATGATACTGATTTTGTATACAGAGCCATAAAAAATAAACTTAAGGTATTTTACCTACCATCAGCCTGCATGGAACACAAGGAAAGTATTTGCATAGGCAAAAAATCTGATTTCTTTTATAAATTTATTTATAGGAATCGTGAAAAATTTATAAACAAGCATTCAAGAATACCAAAAATTAGGCATTTTATAGATTTTGTATATATAAATACTGTAATGCTTTTTAAGATGAGAACTAATATAAGGCAATGGAAAATTGTGAAAACTGCAATAAAAGAAGGATGTTTTTTATAGTCTTATGCATTTCTATTTCTTTTTCATCGGATTCATCGTTATTCTCTGTGGAAGGTATAATATTGTTTCAGGATATTATTTTGTTCCTAAGCAGACTGGTTATACGATTTCTGTATTATTTATAATTTTTGTAACTTCTTTCCGCTTTAATATAGGGTATGATTGGTCTAGTTACTTAAGTTTTATATATCCCACGTTTAATCCGCTAAATATAAGTCGCCTTGAGCCGTTGGATAAATTAATAATTGGTTGTGCAGGATATTTGAATCAGCCTTTGATAATGTTTTCTGTTTACGCAATTATAACTTATGCAAATATCGGAATACTGATAAATAAATACAGTGTTTCGAAATTTGAATCCCTTATGATTTATGTATGCCTATTTTATCTTATAGATTTAAGCACTATAAGACAGGCGATTGCAGTTTCTTTTGTTTTTTATGGATTTACTTTTATTAAACAGAGAAATTTCTTAAAATATTTTTTAGTTTGTGTTGTGGCTTCTCTTTTTCATAAATCATCTGTGATAGCCTTGCTTTTTTATCATTTATATTATGCAAAGCCAATGACAATTATTTTCATTATGGTTGGTATATATATGGTAATGAAAATCGTGCTTCCAAAAATTCTTGGAAGCATTCTCCCACTTTTTATGTTTTATATTGAGAAAGGAGGGATAAAGGATTCCAGCGGAGGCTTTCAGAGACTTGTTTACTTGATTTTATTTATATATGCACTTGTTTTTCATAGGAAGAATAGTGTCGGACTTGTTAATATCTGTGCTGTAGGTGTAATTCTTCCATTTGTTTTGGGTGGGCATACGGGAGGTCGTCTATCACAATATTTTCTGATTTATTATTGTCTGCTGATTCCTGAATGTAACAGACGGTTTTCCATTCATTATAGAATTCTTTTTATGATTCCGTTCTATGTGTATTTCTTCATGTATCTTGCAGTTTCTGTCTTTGTAAATCAAAGCAACGAATATGTTCCATTTAGATGGTATTTTCTCGAAGATTTGAATCAGAAATTGCAATAGGAGATATTGATGCATATTTATTACTGTGTTATGGCATACAATGAAGAACTGCTACTTTTCCGTACTGTAAAAAGACTTAGGACAAAGGACACAACATTCATTATACATATACAAAAAAGTGTCGATATGTCATCTTTCACAAAAAATTTGTGGGGGAAAGATGTATTTTTTATACCAAATGGCGAACGTATAGATACAATTTGGGGTGATATAACCTGTGTAAAGGCTTCTGTAAAAATGTTTGAATATGCAAAACGATTTCATGAGAAGTATAGACCTAAAGAACCTGCATATTGTGTATTGATGAGCGGAAGTGATTATCCGTTGAAAAGTAATGAATATATTGAAACTTATTTTTCCAGAAATTATCCAAAATCTTTTTTTGGATGGTGTGACAGTTTTGAAGAATGGAAAAACGGTAAATCGCTTCTTTCCAATGCATTAAAAAGTTATTGGTTTTCTTTTCCCAATACAAAATTGAAAATACAAATAAAGCCTTTTAGATATATACTTCCAAGATGTTTTAAGAATACGAATGTCTCTTTGAAAATAATTTTTTCTGTAATGCTTCAAATATGTATGACGTGGGGGGGGGGTAATGAAAAAATTTTTCTCGCGAAAGCAAATTCCTAATTTAAAATTCGGGTGCTCTGAAACTTGGATACAATTATCCATGCCAAGTATTTGTTCGTTGCTCATATATTTACGCAGCCATCCTAACTATATAAATGAATTCGGAACATATGTTCATAACCCAGAAGAAATATTGTTGCAAACTGTTTTGAAGAATATAGAGCCAGAAAATTGTATTGGGAAAATGCTAGTTGACACTACGGCTAGGCAAATTCATCGTGGTTCGCTGAATTTGTCGAATAATGATTTGGCATTTATAAAAGATATTATGTCTAAGCCGGATTCGTTATTTGCTAGAAAATTCTCTTCATCAACAGAAGAGTTGTTGAATTTTATCGACAGAGAAATCGAGAGGTGATGTCGTGTCTAATACCATTTTGATAAACTATACAGGGCGGAAAGGCGCAGGTTGCTTGGATGCTTATGAGTCGGCAAGAGGATTCATTGATAATGGGCAGAGTGTTATTGCCATTGTGTCTGAATATTCAGAGAATTTAGATTTGTGGCAAAAACTTCCCTTGAAAAAGTTAGTTACTACAAATACATATAGTAGTAAATGCAGTTTTTTCTTCTCAACTTTACGATTCCTGTTCATAGGGAGACATTTATTAAAACGAAAATTTATTGATGAAAAAATTGATTATATATATTGTCCTATGATAACTTTTTGGACGGGATTCATAAATTCATTGTTTAAAAATATACCAAAGTATATTGTGAATCATGATCCTATACCACATTTTGGGGAAGTTGGAAAAATTGCTGTTTGGTTCAATGATAGAATATATGATAAGTGTGATGTTATAGTTGTTCATTCAAGAAAATTTATTGAATTTGTTTCAAAAAAATACGGAAAGCAAACTATATACATTCCTTTGGGAAGGCATAATATATATCAACGAATTTTTAAGAGAAAGATAGTCGTTAATTATGATACAACAAAATCGAATTTTTTGTTTTTTGGAAGAATATCTCCATATAAGGGGCTAGAATATTTATATGATGCCTATTCAAGGTTGGGAAAGGAATTTAACAATATTCATTTGACAATTGCAGGAAATGGAGATTTTTCTGCGTATCAGG
This sequence comes from uncultured Treponema sp., assembly GCA_910584475.1. Taxonomy (GTDB): domain Bacteria; phylum Spirochaetota; class Spirochaetia; order Treponematales; family Treponemataceae; genus Treponema_D. The sequence continues at coordinate 102,442 of CAJUBD010000013.1, read as the reverse complement.
CGATGTATGAATCCTTGAATTCTGTAACCATATTAAATAAGTGGATAGCTGATGATGAAATTGAAAGTTTGTTTCAGTGCAAAAATTTGATTTGCGTTTTGCCATATATAGAAGCAACACAGTCAGGAGTTGTTTTGGTCGCGATGGATTATGGAATTCCATTAATAGCTACAAATACGGGAGGGTTGGCTGAACAGATTGAAGATGAAAGGACAGGTCTTCTTGTTGAACCAAAAGACTCAGATGGACTTTATTCAGCGATGAAAAAAATGCTGGAAAACAGATCGCTTTATTTGAAAATTTCCGAAAACCAAAAGTCCTACATTCGTACTCTTGATTGGCAAAATTCAATGAGAATTGTTGATAATTTATATAATTCTAACAAAAAGGAGAGCAGAAACTAATGCCTAGAATCCTATTCGTTTCCAACACCGCAAACTTCTCCAAATTCAACCGTCCATATATGCGGGACTTGCGGGCAAGGGGATGGACTGTGGACTACGCAAGCCCCTGCGAAGAGGAAGTGCCCGACTGCGACCACTCGTACAAAATAGGCATACGGCGCAGTCCTTTTAGTCTAAGCAACATAAAAGCGGTTTTGCAAGTAAAAAAACTTCTCAAAAAAAACGGCTACGACATAATCCACTGCCACACTCCGATGGGCGGCGCGATAGCCCGCCTCGCCGCAAAGAGACTGTGGAGGCAGAAGAAAATCAAAGTCATATACACGGCGCACGGCTTTCATTTCTACAAGGGTGCGCCGTTGCTGAACTGGCTGGTGTATTATCCCATAGAAAAGCATCTTGCGAAATTCACCGACGTTCTCATCACCATAAACGAGGAGGACTTCGAGTTGGCGAAGAAAAGATTTCTTGCGGGCGAGGTCATAAAGATGGATGGCGTTGGTGTGAATTTGGAAAAGTTCGCTCCATTGGAGGAAAAGAATGAATAAGCTGGAGTTGCGGAAAAAATACGGCTATGGTGAAAAAGATTTTATCATCACTGTCGTCGCGGAACTGAACAAGAACAAAAATCAAATGATGCTCTTGGAGCAGGCGGAAAATTTGCTGCAAAGAATTCCGGCAATGAAAATCCTTTTGATTGGAAAAGAGACTTTACCGGATGCCCGAAATTTTGTCGAGCAAAGGCATCTTGAAAGCTGCGTCGAATTCTTGGGCTACAGGAATGACATTCCTAATTTGACGAGGGCAAGCGATTTGGCGTTTTCCGCCAGCAAAAGAGAGGGATTGCCCGTCAACATCATAGAGGCGTTGGCGTGCGGAATGCCAGTGGTCGCGAGCATGAATCGAGGGCATTGCTCGTTGATACAGAACGGGAAGAACGGGCTTCTGTTTCCGCTTGACGATGGCAAGATTATGTGCGACTGCATTTTGAGCGTTTATGAGTCAAAAGAATTACGGGAATATCTTTCAAAAAATGCAATTGAGAGTTCAAAGAAGTATGACTTGAAATCCATCCGTTTGAAAATGGTGAGCTTATATGATGACATGGCGGCATACGAGACATTGCCGCCATATCATTAGAATCTCTATATGTCATTGCCCATATCCCGCTACCGCCATTGCTCATCATTCGTGAGTAACCCTGCTCAGTTTTCATGAGAGCCATTAGTCACTACTCGTTAGTAACGTTACTCATCGCTCGTTAGTAATGGCTCTCATTAAGGCTTGCCTTGGCTGCTCATGTCAAGCGAGCAACTTTTGTTGTCGCTCCACAACTGAATAAGATATGATTCGGATTGAGATTTCCTTTTAGCAAGGTAAAATCTGCGCTCCTCGTTCAATTCAATTCGCGCTCGAAAAATCGATATTTCGGAGAAGCGTACACTGTTTCGCAATCTCAGGCGAATGGCACTCTTTTGCTCCAGCCCGCGAAAATCCTTTCTTCGGATGTCTACGAAATCCCCGGAAGAATCATAACGCTTTCCGCAGAAGAATGATTTGTCGATTTCCATTTTGAGCGAATTGTCAAAAGCGCGCAAATTTTCTTTCACATTGTAAAGAAAAACATTACAACTTTTTTCAATGAGGCGAAAAAAAGCGCGGCAGAAAAACCGCCGCGCCAAAATCATCCTACATCCGCCTATTCAATGCGTACACTGAAATAGCCTTTTTTGCTTGTAGTGTCAAATGTCAGCGTGTAGTTTTTATTTTCTTCCAAGCCAGAGATCAGCATATAATATGAATCTGATTCTGTGGAAACGCCAGTCGGCAAAATGTCGTTCGCGCCATTGTACCGAGAAAGCGACTTGAAATAATAGTAGTCACTTCCATCATACCAACAACAGCCGCCATCGTAGTAATAATAATTATGATTTTCATCGCCATCTTCAAAATGTCCGTCTGCTGGTGGCTCACCTTCTATTTTTTCTAGCAAATGGATTTGTGTCTGCTCACTTCCAACAAGACTGACTTGTCCATTGCTCAGAATCAGAGTCGGCTTTCCTTGACCGTCTTGCACGAAATAAAGACCGTCCAAATCAAAGGGCTCCTTAAAATTAAGCACCGCAGGAAACTTCAGTTTCCGAGGACGCTTAATTAGCCCGCGCGAGCGGGCAGTAAATCGCGAGTTTTTGAAAAAAACTCGTATTAAAATCAGCAACGCAATTTTAGTTGCTGATTTTAAATGTTCCTTTAATTTTCAACAGTGAGCGAATTATCAAATTCGGGAATTGTTGAAAAGGTCGTTTCGCAATGGAATGTCTCGCAACGAGCACGTAGCGCGAAGTTTCAAGCGGAAACGACAGTCAATAAGAGAGTTTGCGTAGCAAACTCGGGTTTAAAATCCACGCGCCATTTCAGCGTGGATTTTAAACATTCCTCTTCTCTCATTAAAATCTTTCTCTACCCAAGCTGCTTTTCCATTAAGTAGAACAATCCTTTTCTCCATTCCGCTTCGCCAACTTTTTCGTATCCGAAATGCGCGTATAATTTCAGCGCATAAGGATTTTTTGAAAACACATCTAGCCGTATGCTTTTGACTCCTCGTTTTCTTTGAGTCTCTTCGATATGTTCCAATGTTTTTCGGGCGATTCCTTGATTTTGAAAATTCGGATTTACGCACAATCTGTGTATTACGCAAAATTCGCCGTCATAGGACTTCCATTTTCCGTTTTTGTAGGCTTCATCGCACTCTTTGTTTACCGCGTACACGACAGCGATTTTTGAATCAACCATTCCGACATGCAAACATCCTTTTGCAATGTCATCTTTAAAATCTTCGCTCGTGGGATATAAGGCATCCCATTGAGGAATGTTATTTTGATTCATATTTTTTATCGCGGTTTTTATTACATCCATTATTTCATTTAAATCGTGAAGCATGGCGTTTTTAAATGTGACATTCATTATTTTCCCCGCAAATTACAATGTCCTGCCGCCGCGCCACATACCGCCAATGCAGCATCTCTATTCCTTTGAAATGCTTTATTCCAGAATCCACTTTCGTCATTCCGTTTCGGAGAGCGACATTTTGAGAGGGAATGTTTGTGTCACGAATGAGAGAGCACACTTCCTCTGCGCCAAGCGTTTCAAACGCGTATTTTTTGCATGCCATCCCCGCTTCCGTGGCGAATCCCTTGTGCCAATACGCTTTGTTAAAGAGATAGCCGATTTCAAGCACCTCCGACTCCTTCCACGGTTGCATTGTAAGCCCGCATTGACCGATAAGCCCACCGTTTTCTTTGAGAATCACCGCCCACAAGCCGAAATTCCATTTGTGATACCGTGCGATTTGTCTGTCCAGCCAGTCTTTCACTTCGCTATCAGTGAATGCGCCTTCATACGCATACATCGTTTCGTCATCTTGCAAAATCGTGCACAAAGAGTCAAAATCTGATTCGCCTAGCTCTCGCAAATAGAGCCGTTCTGTTTCAAGTATCATTTTTCTCTTCATATAGATTTTTTCCTTCTTTAATTTTTGAATAGCGAAAAAGTTTCAAGTTTTTCGCTATTCAAAAACGCGACTTCGCAATGAAATGAGAAACGACAGTGGATAACGAGTTTTGGAACAAAACTCGAGATTAAAATCCGTGCGCCATTTCAGCGCGGATTTTAAACGTTCTTTAAAATTAAGCACCGCAGGAAGTTTCAACTTCCGAGAACGCTTAATTAGCCCACGCGAGCGGGCAGTAAATCGCGAGTTTTTGAAAAAAACTCGTATTAAAATCAGCAACGCAATTTCAGTTGCTGATTTTAAATGTTCCTTAATTTGTGACATTCTTGTGCCAAGTTCAAACATCCATATAAAAACAAAATCATCTGACGCATTTCTTCAGATGATACATCTTTTTGAAAGAAAAATCAATAGAACGGTCAAAGCTGGACTAAAATGTCGTTTCAATTTTGATTGCAAATTTTTGTTACAACCCATCGTGATGGCGATTTAGTGCAAGGAAATGGATGGAATCTTGAAAATATCAAGAGCCTATGATTTTAGTCATTCTTTTCCAATTGGCGTTTATGAAGCTATTGCTATTTTAGAAATTACATAAAAAGACAAATGTTTTTTTCGTGTCAAGTTTTCTAGATTTAGAGGATATTACAAAACATCGTAAATAAATTGCAAATAAATTTCTTTGAAACTGTCTTGAATCAACATACCTCGACGCAGGCATCTAGGCATGAAAAACCTGCACGAATCAAATTTTCATTATCCGTTTCCAATGCGTTTTTGCAAAAATCCTTGAACGCGCCTGCTTTGCGTTCAAAGCGCATATCGTAGTTTTCATCATTGCCGACAGAACGCAAGCCTTCCACAAAATCGGCGCAATCATAACTAGGATGGAATTGCGACATTTTGTAATGCGAATCGAATTGCACGATTTGTTTTGCAAGATAAATCGTGCCCGTTCTCGGCTTAGCTCGAAATGACAGGCTTCGATTGGAATTTCGTGAATTCTGTCATTTAGACTTAGCAACAAGCGAGCGGAGAAATCTGTTTTTAGGAAAGGTTTCTCAAGTCTTGCTTGCTTCGCCTGCAGACGGCTTTCGACCTCCTTGTCTTGCATTCTCCTGGAGAATTTCGACTTGCCTCCGCATTCTCAATATCCCAATTTCCTAAATCTCAACTTCGCCATCAAAGCACGATTGCGTTTCGCCCGTAAGGAAAACTGTTTCGCCTGTGTATTTGACAATCAAATTTCCGCCGCGGACTCTTACTGTGATGTTTTGGTTTATCGGGCAAAATCCATTGAGCACAGACGCGATTGCCGCCGCGCATGCTCCAGTTCCGCACGCGCAAGTTTCTCCGTTGCCGCGTTCCCAAGTGCGCATCTTGAGTTCATTCGGACCTGCCACGCGCACGAATTCAGTGTTCGTGCGATTCGGGAACGCCGCGTGATTTTCAAAAAGCGGCCCGAGCGTTTCAAGCGGCTCCTTGTCCACGAATTTGCTGAAGACGACACAGTGCGGATTTCCCACGCAGACGCACGTTACATCGTATTGATCTTTGTCCACCAAAAGAGACGCGTTCAAAATAGCGCGCTTAGGCAAAAGCGACGCGCTTTCCTTGTTCATTTCTGAAACTGGCACATCGCTTTCTTCTAAAGTCGTCGGGATTTTGTCCGCCGCGAATTCTGGCTTTCCCATGTCAACAGTAACGGATGTAACTTTTCCGTCCTGCTTGTAAAGCACGAGAGTTTTCACGCCGCTTTCCGTTTCAATCGTAATCGTTTCGGTGGCATCGCTTTTTTTGCCGTGCTTTTCTTGAATGCCATTGATGTTGTTGTCGTACAAATATTTTCCCACGCAGCGAATCGCGTTGCCAGCCATTTTTCCTTCAGTGCCATCGAGATTGAAAAACCGCATTTTCGCATCCGCCAAATCTGACGATTCAATCAAAACCAAACTGTCAGCTCCTATTCCGCCTCCACGTCTGTCGCACAAACGCACCGCCAGTCCCGCAGGATTTTTCACATCATTTTCCATCGCGTTGATGACGATGAAATCGTTTCCGGTGGAATCCATTTTCGTGAATTTGATTTTTTGCTTTTGCGTGCGCAATTTGTTGATGTTCACGAGTTCGACATTTTCCGCAGAATATTTCGACTTAAGGCAATTCGCAAGCGCGTTCGCCGTGTCAAGCGAAGTAAGGCATGGGATGTCGCGCTCCACGGCATGTCGGCGCATTTTCACCGAGTCGGCGCGAGGATCGCGGCCTTTCGCCGAAGTGGAAATGATGTAGTCAACTTTTCCCGAATCCAACAAATTCAAAATGTTGTTGTCAGGATTTTCGCTGATTTTGTTTACGACTTCCACTTCCATTCCAAAGTCGCGCAAAGTCTGCGCGTTGCCTTCGGTGGCGAAAAGTTTGAATCCCATGTCGTAGAATTTTCGCGCCAATTCCGGCAATTCGTAGCGATCGGTTTTTCGCACGCTGAACAAAACTCCGCCCGAACGTTTCATATTGTAGCCCGCGCCGATCAAGCCTTTGAACAAAGCCTCTTCCATCGTGTTGGCGATTCCCAAAACTTCGCCCGTGGATTTCATTTCAGGTCCCAAATGCGTGTCCACGTCCATCAATTTTTCAAAACTGAAAACCGGAACTTTCACCGCGAAATACGGCGGAATTTTGTAAAGACCCGTGCCGTATCCCATGTCGCGAATTTTTTCGCCGAGCATCGCGCGAGTCGCCAGCTCAACCATCGGAACGCCCGTCACTTTTGAAATGTAAGGAACGGTTCGGCTTGAACGCGGATTCACTTCGATGATATAAAGGTCGTTGTTGTAAATCAAATATTGAATGTTCACCAAACCTTTCGTGCCAAGACGGAGCGCAAGGTCGCGGCTTTGATTTACGATTTTTTCGCGGAGAACGTCGTTCAAATTCCAACTCGGATAAACGGCAATTGAATCGCCCGAATGGATTCCCGTGCGTTCGATGTGTTCCATGATTCCAGGAATGAGCACGTCCTCGCCGTCGCAAATGCCGTCCACTTCCAGTTCGATTCCCATCATATATTGGTCAATCAAAATCGGATTTTCAATTCCGTGCGACAAAATTATTTTCATATATTCGCGAACATCGTCGTCATTAAACGCGACAATCATATTCTGTCCGCCCAAAACATAACTCGGCCGCAACAAGACAGGATAACCCAGTTTCGCAGTCGCGTCCAAAGCCTCGTCCAGCGTGAGGACTGTCAAACCTTTCGGACGCTTGATGCTGAGCCGTTCGCAAAGTTCGTCGAAACGCTCGCGGTCTTCCGCCAAATCAATCGCGTCCGCGCTCGTTCCCAGAATGCGGATTCCCTGCGAATCCAAAAAGTTCGCGAGTTTAATCGCAGTGCCGCCGCCGAACGCCACCACCACGCCGAGCGGCTTTTCCGTTGCAATCACGCCCATCACGTCCTCAGGAGTAAGCGGCTCGAAGTAAAGTCTGTCCGCCGTGTCAAAATCCGTGGAAACGGTTTCGGGATTGTTGTTGATGATTGCGACTTCGTAGCCAAGTTTTTTGAGCGACCAAACGCATTGAACCGAAGCGTAGTCGAATTCAATTCCCTGCCCAATTCGAATCGGACCTGAGCCAAGCACGACGATTGTTTTATTTTGTCGTTCGCTTCGCGAACTTACCGAGTTTTCGCTAGCGCAAAAACTCGCGGCATTTGCGGTGGCACGGTCTGTCGAAACCACGCCGTCCGCGCTTTTTCCACCGTGCAATTCTTCCAAAAATTTTGCCGCTTCGTTTTCCTCGCCGAAGCCGCCATAAAAGTACGGAGTTTCCGCGTTGAATTCGCCCGCACAAGTGTCAACCATTTTGTAAGAATGCGGAACATGCGCCACTTGTCGTTCGCTTCGCGAACTTACCGAGTTTTCGCTAGCGCAAAAACTCGCGCCAGAATTCCCCGCGAGAATTTCCCGCGCCAAATTTTCTTCGGCAAGATTTCCGCTCGCACCTACAATTTTTCTTCCCGTAAGCTTTTCGATTACAATATCAGGATAGCCGAGACGTTTCGCCTCAAGATAAAATTCCTGAGTGAAATCGCGCTCGCCATTTTTTATTGCGGCAAAATTTTCTTCCATCGCCACAAGCAGATTCAACTTTTCCAAGAACCATTCGTCAATCATCGTAGCCTGATGGATTTCGGCGACGCTCATGATTTTTCGCTTCAAAGCCTGGAAAATCGCGAAAAGCCTTTGGTCTGTGCATTCGCCCACGCGCTCGCGAATTTTGTCGTCACTTTCTTGCGCGAACGCTGGCAAGTTGAGCGAATCAACTCCGATTTCCGCACCGCGAACCGCTTTCATCAAGGCTTCTTCAAACGTCCGTCCGATTGCCATCACTTCGCCAGTCGCCTTCATCTGCGTTCCCAATTTTCGCGCGGCATAAACAAATTTGTCGAAGGGAAATTTCGGAAATTTGACCACGACATAATCCAAAACCGGCTCGAAGCAAGCCGCCGTTTTTTTCGTAACGAAATTCTGGATTTCATCGAGAGTGTAGCCAATCGCAATAAGAGCTGCCACTTTCGCAATCGGATAGCCGGTCGCCTTTGAAGCCAAAGCGGAAGAACGCGAAACGCGTGGATTCACTTCGATTACGGCGTATTCAAAACTTTCAGGATTCAGCGCGAACTGGCAGTTGCACCCGCCTTCGATTTTCAGCGCGGAAATTATGTTGAGCGCGGCGGTGCGAAGCATTTGATACTCTTTGTCGGAAAGAGTAACCGCCGGCGCGATTACGATCGAATCTCCGGTATGTATGCCGACCGGATCGAAATTTTCCATCGAACAAACCGTGATTACATTTCCAGCAGAATCCCGCATCACTTCAAACTCAATTTCCTTCCAGCCTGAAATGCATTTTTCCACGAGAATCTGATGGATGGGCGAACGATGCAAGCCGTTGTGCGCAATTTCGTTCAAATCGGATTCATTGTAGCAGATGCCGCCGCCAGTGCCGCCGAGCGTAAACGCGGGCCGAATTATCGCGGGAAAGCCAATTTCATTTTTGACGAATTCTTGCGCGTCTTCGTAATTTGTAACTACCTTTGAAGGAATGCAAGGCTCGCCAATCGAAAGCATCGTGTCCTTGAACATTTGGCGGTCTTCTGCCTTGTCAATCGTTTCGGGAACCGCGCCCAAAAGTCGCACGCCGTTCTTTTCCAAAAATCCGCTTTTCGCCAATTCCATTGAAAGCGTCAAGCCCGTCTGTCCGCCCAAAGTGGACAAAAGCGAATCCGGCTTTTCTTTGAGAATGATTCGCTCGATGACTTCGGGAATGAGCGGCTCAATGTAAATCGCGTCCGCCATAGAATGATCCGTCATCAACGTGGCAGGATTTGAATTGACAAGGACGACTTCCAATCCTTGTTCCTTGAGCGCCTTGCACGCTTGAGTTCCGGCGTAGTCGAATTCCGCCGCCTGACCAATGACAATCGGACCTGAGCCGATCACCATGACTTTGTGGATATTTTTGTTTAAAGGCATACTAAAAGTATATTGTAGCGAATTTTCGGAAGTTTGACTAGAGGGAAACGAAGTTAAAGCAAATGTTTAAATCAAACGGTCAAACTCGCGCCGTTTGATTTAACTAGAGCTTGCTTTGCAAACTCTGTAGCAAGTCGCAAGAGTTGCGTACCATTTTAGTTGCTGATTTTAAAACATTTATTTTACTTTGCTATGTCCTTTCCAAAATATTTTTCTGAAATTTCCGAAAGCGTTCCTTCCGCGCGAAGTTCTTCGATTGCAGAATTCAGCGCGGCTTTTAGCGTTTCGGTTTCTTTTCCTTTGCGAATTGGAATTGCGATTCGTGAAGAGTCTTCCGTGAGCGCGACTATTTTCACCGGCGCATCTGGATGCGCTTTGAGGTAGTCCATAAAACTCACGTCGGCGTTCAGCGTGGCATGCGCGCGCCTGTGCTCGACAAGTTGAATCGTTTCTTCAAGCGTGTCGATTGTGATGATGTTCGCGCCATAACTTTCCGCCAAGTCCGCATAAGTGCTTCCAAGCGAATTCGTGGAAGTTTTCCCTTTCAAATCTTCGAAGGAATTTATTTCCGAATTGTCGCTGCGCACGATGAGCGCGGTGTGAATGTAGCCGTAAGGAATTGAAAAGTCATATTTCTGTTCGCGCTCCGAAGTAATTTCCACGCCGTTCAAAGCGATGTCGTAACGCTTCGAATCCATTCCCGCGAAAATTCCATCCCATTCCACTTCTGCAAATTTTGCGCGAACGCCGAGTTTCTGCGCGATTGCCTTGGCGACTTCCACATCGAATCCGACGAGTTCGTCATTTTCATCGTGATAAGTCCACGGCGACCAAACGCCTTCCATGGCAATCGTGATTTCACCGCGCCGCTTGATTTGTTCGAGCAAATCAAGCGGTTGCTTCTTTCGGCAGGAACAAATCGAAATTGCGACTAAAAAAATTCCTGTGACAAAAAGCAATCTTGAAAAGATCTCTTTCATTTTTTCCTCCATATCCTTATTATTCTTAAAAATTCTATTGATTTAATATTGAATTCAAAAATTCTTTTGTCCGCGCTTTTTGCGGCGATGAAAAAAATTCTTTTGTCGCGCCGCTTTCCACGATTTGTCCGCCTTCCATAAAAATCGTTTGCGTAGAAACGTTTCGAGCGAAATTCATTTCGTGCGTGACGACAATCATCGTCATTCCGTCTTCGGCGAGTTGCCTCATCACCTCGAGCACTTCGCCTGTAAGTTCAGGATCAAGCGCGCTGGTCGGCTCGTCAAAAAAAATTATTTCCGGATCGCAGGCAAGCGCACGCGCAATCGCAAGCCGTTGTTGTTGGCCGCCCGAAAGTTCATTCGGAAAATTTTTCATTTTGTCGGAAAGTCCGACTCGCGCCAAAAGTTTTTTTCCGATTTCTTCGGCGGCATCTTTTTTCATTTTTCGCGCGACTGTCAAACCGAGCGTGATGTTCGCGAGCGCGTTTTTATTTTGGAACAAATTGTAATTTTGAAAAACGAATCCAGTTTTTCGCCGAATCCGTTTTATGCTTTTTTTGTTCGCCGAATTCAATTTCACTTCCATTCCGTCGAAATTCAGAATTCCTTCGTCTGCTTTTTCCAAAAAATTCAGGCAACGCAAAAGCGTCGTCTTTCCGCCTCCGCTTGGTCCGATGATTGCGATCACGTCTCCGCGCTTCACTGACAAATCGATTCCGTTCAAAATCAAATTCGCGCCGAAAGATTTTTTTACGCCGTGCGCCTGAAAAATACAATCCGACATTTTCATTCCACTGTAAAAATGCGATTTCGCACATAATGAGAAATCGCAATGTATTGGCGAGTTTTTGAAACAAACCCAAATTGAAGACAAGGACATCAATTATCGCTGTCTTCAATATTCATTACATAAGTATAAGCCGAATTTATATTTCCGTCAATCTTTCATAAACATGATTCCGGTCGCGCTGGAGATGCGCCGCGAAAATCCGAGAAATTCTATTTTTATTCCTGGCTTCGTGTGTTCGAGCGTAACTTCGTAAATGCCCGCCGCTAGTTTCACAAGTCCAATCAATGCGCCCACGGTCTTTCCTTCGGTGGTGCGGCAGTCGAGGCTGAGTGCGTCGCGACCGTTGATTTTCAAATTGCACACTGACTGCGAAACCGTGCCGTCGCTTGGCTTTGAATACAAAGCCAAAAAGTTATACACGCCTTCTTCCGCGACTTTTATGAGGCTTTTTGTTTCGCCGTTTTTCATAAATTTGCAGTTTTCTTCTGCGACCGACTTTCCGTCTTCCGCTTCGGAAATGCTTGGCTCAAACGAAAGTATGTCGTCCAGCGAACGAAGCGGACGTTTTGCGACGAGAGAATTTTTCAAAAAGTTCAGCACATCTTTTGCACATATTTGAAGTTGCGCGCGGGTAAGCGAGCCTTGCTCGAGAGCCGCTTTGATGTTGTCGTTGTTTCCGTCTTTCTCCGCCGCGTCGTTGTCGCAGACCATGTAAATGTCGTTTCGCGCGCACACCATTTGCGCCATATTTTTCAAACTGGCTTCGCCGCCATTCGCGCAGTCGTTCATCGTCGCCCACCAGTCAGTCATCACAAGCCCTTTGTAATTCCATTCGCCGCGCAAAATCGTCGTGTTCAAATCGAAATTTGAAGCAGCTTGAATTCCGTTTATCAAATTGTAGCTTGACATAATCGAACGCACGTCGCCTTCTTTTACCGCCATCTCAAACGCTTTCAAATAAATTTCGCGCGCCGCCCGCTCTGACATAATAGAATTATTTTTGCGCCTTGAAGTTTCGCGGCTGTTAGCGGCAAAATGCTTTATCGTGGCATGAGCGCCGCTTGAAGCGATTCCCCTGACTGTCGCAAGCGTCATCATTCCTGTCAAAAGCGGATCTTCAGAATAATATTCAAAGTTGCGCCCGCCGAGCGGATTTCTGTGAATGTTGATTCCAGGTCCTAAAATCGTGTCCACTTCGTTTGCGCGAATTTCTTCGCCTTCAAATCGCATCAGCTCTTCCACCAAATTCGGATTCCAAGTGCAAGCAAGCAAAGTTCCGATTGGCATCAAGGACGCTTCTTTTCCTGTGTCCATCCGAACGCCTGATGGGCCGTCCGCGCAAGATGCCACGGGAACACCGTATTCGTAAAGAGCCTTGCTCACGCCGCCGAATGCGGATGCCACCCCCATCGTAACTTTTCGGCTGCACATTCCTTCGCCGCGCACAAACGTCGCCAATTCTTCATCGGTCAACTGCGCGACAAATTCATCGAGCGAATTTTTTCCTGAAAGAATGTCGGCGAATTTTATTCCAGCGTTTCCAGTGAAAAGAATTTCGCGCGGCATTTTTTCTTCTATTCTTTTCGCAATGTCGTATTCACGGCGCGGCACATCTTCCCATTCGATTTTATAATTTCCGTTGTCGAGTTTTTCGCCGACTTTTATTCGCTTGAACAAATCTATGGGAGCGAGCGCGGATTGCAATTTTTCCACGACGATTTGATTTTCAATAAAAAGCGAATCGCTTGCGGCAAACGAAATTTTTTGTGCGCTTGAAACATCCGTTCCGCCATAGAAAAAATATTCCCCCGCCTCAAGAACGCGACAGAATCTGTTTCCGCTTGCACCGCTGTCGTCGTAAGAAGCGAGCGAGCCAATTTCAAATGAAAGAGAAATTGTTTCTTCTTGCCCCGCTTGCAAGAGCGAAGTTTTTTTGAACGCCGCCAAAACTCGCGCCGCCTTTCCCAATTTTCCCTGCGGCGCTTCGGCATAAATTTGAACGACTTCCTTTCCGGCGACGCTTCCGATATTTTTTACGTGCGCAGAAATTGAAATTGTTTTTCCATCGAAATTCGCCTTGGAAAATTCCACTTTGAATTGCGTATACGAAAGTCCGAATCCGAACGGATACAGAATTTTTTCGCGGGCGAACGTGTTGAAAAATCTGTAGCCAACGAAGATGTCCTCGCAATAAAAAGTTTCGAGCGTGTCTGCGAAATTTTTTGTGGAAGGATAGTCGTCTATTGAGCGCGCGATTGTGTCGGAAAGTTTTCCGCTTGGATTAGTCTTGCCAAGCAAGACATTCGCCGTGGCGCGGCCTGCTTCCTGTCCGCCCTGCCAAGCATAAACGATTGCCGTGATGTGTCGAAAAAATTCATCGTCTTGCATCCAAGCCATGTCGATGATTCCGCAAGTGTTGAATATGATTGCGACTTTTTCAAACGCGGCCGAAATATTCTTTATATTTTGAATTTCCTCGTCGGTAAGAAAATACGAGCCTTTTTGCGAAAGCAAGTCTTTGTCTTCGCCGGCGTTGCGCGTGATTACGACCACCGCCTTTTGAGAAACCTTCGCAGCTTCAAGAGCGAGTTCTTTTGTAATCGGCATTTCCTTTTGGCAAAAGGGTTCAGCCGCCCAGCCGCCGCTTCCGTTGTCGAACGGATTTTCTTTTATCCATTGGGCGTAGATTTTAGAAAGTTCGGGATTTGCGTTGGGAAGATTTTCGATCAAATTCGTGGAATATGGAGCGTGAACTGAGCCACCAGAACCAAGCCCGCATTTTAGAAAGTCGAACTGTCCTCTGCCAAAAACGCTGACGCGTTCGTCCGCGCCAATCGGAAGCGTTCCGCGCTCGTTTTTGAGAAGTACGATTCCTTCTTCCGCCGCTTCGAGAATTTTCTGTGCGAATGTCATAGTTTCTCCAAAAAATGTATTTGAAATTGATAAAACGGCTTCATCATACATAAAAAAATAAAATTGTGCAAGTGAGACGGAATGTTCCTTAAAAAATCAAGTCTCGCCAGAAACTTAGCCTGACGGCCCGTTGCGCGAGCAGATTATGGAAAGTTTGATTTAGCCCACGATGCTAACTTATTTCGACGCGTGGCGGATAAGCGACTTTTGTGACAGAACTAAAAGCTAAAGTTGGCGACAGTATTTTGCACCAACTTTAAATACCTCTAAAATGACGCGGCATTTTTTAACGCTTTCTCTTTTCCATTTTTTTTCTATATGTTATAATTTAATTTTATGGAAGCGTACCAAAAACTTTTGCAAACGCAAATCGCGAGAATTTTAAAAGAGAACATCGCGGATAAAAATGCGGTTTTCGTTTTCAATACGAGCATTGCCGTAGACACTTGGACGGATTTCATCGTGCGGATGGAAGGCGCGGATGGCTGGCCTGAAACTTTGTCTCTCGGTCGTTTTATCGCGTGGGATAAATTCAAAGGCATGGCGGCAAGCGTCCAGGAAAAAGGCGCGCGTTCGATTCCGGGACTTTTGCGAAAACTTTTCGCGCGAAACATTCTCGCAAAAATAAAAGAAGAAAAAATCAACGCGCGAAAATCACGCGGCGAATTTCTGCCATTTTTTGAACGGCTCATCAATCCACAGTACGCGGAAAACGCGCTCGCCTTTACGGATTGGCTTTCGCAAATTTTGCCTTCGCTCGGTTCCTGGCACAAGTTGATGTCGCAGAAAAAATTCATAGAAAAAAAATCTGATGGAAAAGAAGAATTGTCGGTTGCGCATGACAATCCCGAGAATCGCGACTACCTGAAACTCTATGAAAATTACGCTGAATTCTTGAGAGAAGAAAAACTTTTCGAACCGACTTGGCAGCGTCTTGAATTCAATCCGCTAGACAAAAATCGCTATATAATTTTTTATCCTGAACTTTTGGACGACTATATTGAATATCGCGAAATTTTGGAAGCCGAAGAAAAAAAAGGAAAGTTGAATTTGATTCGTTTGAAAAATGCGGCGGAAAAATCTGGCAAAGAAATTCACGCAAGTTACTATACCTCGATGCGCGCCGAATTGCGAATGACCGCGCTGAAAATCTTGCGTGAAAATGCCGCAGGAATTCCGTGGAATTGCATCGCCATAAGCGTTCCGAAAATCGAAGATTATCTTCCATATGTTGAGCGCGAGCTGTGTTTGTACGACATTCCTTTTGTCACGCGTGCCGGAACTATGCTTGGAAAAACCGGCGCGGGCTTGGTTTTTCGAAAAATGCAAAATTGTTTTGCGAGCACATTTGCATTTTCACAAGTGCGCTCGTTCGCGCTTGACCACAACATTCCTTGGAAAAATCCGGACAGCCTGCAAGCGTTGGTTCGACTTGGCTCGGAACTGAAATGTTTTTGCCAATATACGGATTCAAGCGGAAGCCTTGTCGATCCATGGACAAAAGATTTGCCCGAAGCGAAAATGTTTCAAAACGAAATTTATTTTGAAGCGCAAAAATTTTACAAGCAGTTAAAAAATTCTGTGAACGCAATTTGCAATGCAAAATCTTTTTCGGCGATAAAAAATAATTGGATTGGCTCGGAAGGTTTCGAAGCGAAATTTTTCATCGAAAAAAAACAAATGCCGCAAAGTACCAACAATATTCTATCGCGCTGCATAAAAAAACTCGATGAGCTTATCTCGCTGGAAAAAGAATTTCCAGATCTTTGTGGAAAAGAGATTTCGCACTTTGAATTTTTTCTGAATGAAATTGAAACAACTCAATACACTGAGCAAACGGAAAAGGAGGGGGTTTCAATTTTTCCGTACAAACTGAGCGCGATGGCGGCGATTCCGAAGCAATTTGTTTTGAACGCGAGCCAAAACGCAATCACGGTGGAAAATCCTCTTTTGAATTTTTTGCCGCCACAAAAACGGCGCATTTTGCTTGATGAAAAAAATTCGCAAAACGACGAAAGCCAAAGTTACATTGTCGCCTACAACAAGACTGGCGACTGCGTTTTCAGTGTCGCCGAAGAAACTTTGGACGGCTTCGCGATTCCTTACGCCACGCTCACTACTCAAGAGAAGCCGCGCGACTTTGACGAAGATTTGGACGGCGAAGATTATTTTAAACAAGAAAAAGAATTCTTGAAGAGCAAATCGCGAGATTTCGATGGGCGTGACTTGCCCAAAAATTTTCCGCAAAAAATTTCTGCGAAAATAAAAAACGGATTTGATTTTTATTTTGCCGCGAATGGGTTCGACGGCGATGCGAACGTTGATGGCGTTTCAGAATTCATGCAGAAAAAAATCTTGGAACATTTGTCGAAAAGCGAAGTTGGAAAAATTTTCATTTCGCAAAGCGCGATGAAGAATTTTTTCCCATGTCCGCGAAAATGGATTTTCAAAAATATATTGGCTCTTAAAGAGGACACGCTCGACACGGACATTTTTGAACGCTACGATGCTGGTTCGATCAACCACAAAATTTTGGAACTGTATCTAAGACAAACAACGCAACTTCCGTTCACGGATGAAAAGACAAAGCATCTTTTTGACGAAGAAAAAATCCGCGAACAAATTCGGAGAATTGTGCGTGACGGCGCAGAAGAAATTTCATCGGAAAATAAAGGCAAAAAAATCCTTCCGTTCGCGCAATCGCGTTCGTTCACACAAAGTTCTTTGGCACAAGAAATCCTTTTTTCGCAAATGGAAATTTTCGTGGAAACGATAATAAATTTTTTGCGCTGGTTCTGCAAAAAAAAACTTTACGGTGGATGGCGAATTCAAAGTGTGGAAGAAAAATTGCAAACGCAATTTCCGCAAAATGAAAATATAATTCTCGAAGGAAAAATCGACTGCGTTTTTTCAAGCGGAGAGGATTTTGCGATTGTGGATTTTAAAAACACGAGCGGCGCGATTCCAAATAGCAATCTCACTTTGAAAGCCTATCCGCAAGCGGAAGATTCGCTCGGAGATTTTCAAATGCCGATGTATTTTAAGCTTTGGGAAGCGAATTCAAAAGACGAAATTTCGCTCGCGCGATTTGTTCCGATAAAAATAAATTCTTTTGCAGAAGAAGGTCAAGAAGTAATAATCAAAGAAGGTCGCGCCACGACAAAACATGCGACGCGAGAAGATTTTATAAATTTCACGATTCCGCTTTTTGACGAATATGTCAGGAAAATGTGCGAAGCTGTAAAAGCCGCCGAATATTCTATGCAAAATGTAGCGTTCGAAAACTGTGCGGGCAAAGCGGGGGGATATGCATGCGACTACAGAATGATTTGTCGCACAATCTACAACGCGGCGGGGCTTACGATAATTTCAAAATCTGACACGGAGGAAAATTGATGAAAGCGGAAAAATTACTCGCAAAACCATACCTTTCAAAAACGCCCGACAGCGACCAAATGAAAGTTGCCACTTCGCAAGAAAATACAATTGTAGCGGCGGGCGCAGGAAGCGGAAAAACTCAAACGCTCGCCACTCGCTTTGCCTACCTCGTGATGTCCGATTCGAGAAATTCCGTGGAAAAAATTCTCACTTTGACTTTTACGGAAAAGGCCGCCGCTGAAATGTACCGACGCATTTATCTCACGCTAAAAAAATTCGCGGAAGAACTGCCTGAATGTGAGGAAAAAAATCGAGCGCAAAATGCCGTAGAAAATTTTTCCAAAGCACACATTCAAACGCTCGATTCGTTCAGCATGGAAATCGTAAAGCAAGCGGCAAACCTTTATGGAATCCGCCCCGATTTTTCCGTGGGAGCGGCCGATACTTCAAGCGTGATAAGCGAACTCGCATTTTCTTTTATAATGAAAAATCGCGAAGCAAAATCAATTCAATGGATAAGCGAGGCGGGAAAATTTCAAGACGCGACAAAATATTTTTGCGAAGCCGCAGAAAAGCACACTTCGCTTGCCGATTCGCTTTTGCAAAAATGCGGCGTTTTCAAAGAAAGCCTAAAAAAACAAGCGCGAGAAATTTCAGATTTTTTTTCGGAAGGCGATTCTAAAATCACGCAAGTTTTTGCAGCCGTTTCTGATTTGCAAATTTCGTTGGACGAAACAAAATCAAATTCGGCAGAAATAAAAAAATTGCGGAACGCAATGGAAAATTGGAAAAATTTTGGCGAAGTCCTCGAGGAAATAGAATCGCAAAAAATTCCAAGCATAATTTCGGAAGAAGAAAAAGCGATTGCTTGGGCGGCAAACGACGATGTTCGGCGTTTCGTGGATTTGCTTGGCGAACTTGATGTGAAGCCCGGAAAATCGAAAACCGCTGCTCAAGTTATTGAATGCCACGAAAAACTTTTTGGCGAAAATGGAATTGCAAACGACTTGCTCAATGCGATTGATTTTATTTATAACTATGAAAATCTGCGCGAACTTTATTCGTTGCTTGATGATTTTGTAGAAGAAGTGAATTCGTACAAACGACAAAGTGGCTCGCTCACTTTTGTGGATTCGGCAAAATTGGCGTTGCGCATTTTGTACGATCAAGGTCAAATCCGAAAGGATCAGCGCGACAATTTTACAAAAATCATGATTGACGAATTTCAAGACAACAACGGAGCAAACCGCGATTTGCTTTTGCTGATTTCGCGCGAAAATGAAAACGGTGAAAAACTTTTTTCAAACGAACAAAAAGACATTTTGAAAATTACTGGCGCGATAATGAAAAACCGGCTTTTTTTTGTGGGCGATGAAAAGCAGTCGATTTACAAATTTCGCGGAGCGGATGTCACAGTTTTCAATGAACTGCAAAGCAAAATCGGCGGGAAAATTTTGCACATGTCGAACAATTATCGAAGCGATGAAATCTTGCTTGACGAATTCAACAAATTTTTCGGCGCAATCGGTCAATCAGAAAAATGCAAAGATTATTCCGTGTTTTCTCAAACGAATTCCACGCAAAAAAGTTTCGAAGCGACTTATGATGAAAATGCCGCGGCAAGATTTCCTTCCGCGAAAAAAGATTTTTCCGAAAAAAATCCGCCTAAAGATTCGGACAAATCGCTCCACAGAATTCATGTTTGCATGCTGAACACAAGCGAAAAAAAACGTGATGAACAAAAATCGTATCTTTCTGCGAAAGAGTCGCGCATTTACTTCGTCGCAAAAAAAATTTTGGAATTGCATTCAGGCGAGCAAAAAATTCCGTTTAAAGATTTTGCGATTCTTGCAAAAAGCCGAACGGACTACGCCGAGTTCGCGCGAATTTTTTCTTTGCTGAACATTCCGTTTTCAATGGATCAACAGGCGAACATTTTCGCCGAAGCACCCATCAACGATATTTATGCCGCGCTGCGACTTTGCGTTTATCCGAGCGACAGAAAATGTTACTGCGCGTTTTTGTGTTCGCCGTTCTGCGGAATGGATTTGCCAATTGCGCAAACAATTCTCGCGCTGACAAAAAATTCTGATTTGGATGAAACGAACGCAGAGACAAAAAAAGCGTTTGACGAAACTTTAGAAAAAGAAATCGCGGAAAACATTTCCGAAAAAGATTTTGAAAAATATTTGCGCGCAAAAAAATTCTTTAAGGAAATTCAAGATGAAATTCTTCGCGAGCCAATCGCGCACGGCATCACAAAACTTTGGTACGAATGCGGTTACCGCTACGTGCCGCTTTGGACAAAAACTACTGAATATAAAGACGGAGATTCCATGCGCACTTGGAAGCAAACCGAAAATTTTATGGAAGAACAATACGATTTGCTTTTTGAACTTGCTCGCGCCGCCGATGCACAGAATAAAGATGTCGCGTGGTTCATCGACCAGTTGAATGTTTTGCAAGAAAATTCTCGCGGCGAAAATTCTGAGCTTGACGCGAAAGAAGTGGATTACCAAATCGAAAAAAAAGATGCAGTGAAAATTATGACAATCCACAAAAGCAAAGGTTTGGAATTTCCCTATGTTTTCATTTATGGGTGTGCGGCCTCAAAAAATAGTCCGCGGAATTTTGAAGGAAAAATTTATGCCGTAGAAAATTTCGTGCCAGTCGTAATTTACAATTCTCTTAAGAAAAATTATTTTGCAAATATAGCGCAGCCGCTCGAAAAAGAAAAATCCGCCGCAGAATTCAAGCGTCTTGTTTATGTTGCGATGACGCGCGCCATAAATCACGCTTACATTGTAGGCGAATGGTCGAAAGGCGAAAAAGGCTTGAGCGAAGCGGCGAAAGAAAATTTGCTTTTGAATATTTTTGATTTCTATGAGGACAATCAAAGCGACGCGCCGTTTGAATTTATAAAAATTGATTTGACTGAAAAATCTCAATTTAATTCTCAAACAAATTCAAGTCCTTTGAGCGTGGAAGAGCGCAACAAAATTCTTGGCGAGCAAAACTCGCTTTACAATTCGTTTGATGTAACTCAAATTATTACAACTCCAAAGATTCCACATTTGCGCGCGTCGCCGAGTGCGTTGGAAGAAAAAACGCGACCCGAAAATTTTGCTCTCTCCTTGCAAAAGGACGACGCGCAAGAAATGCCAGCGAGTTTTTCTTATCCGCAGATAAATTCTTTTGTAAATTCCTCCGCACTGCAAAAAAACGAATATGGAACTTTGTTTCACAGTTTTATGGAAGCGTGGAGCAAAAATCCATTTGAATTTATTCCGGAAAAAATCAGCGCGCAAAATTATTTTTTCGATGAATCGCTCGTGCAAAAGATTTCCGAAACGAACAAAAAAATCCTGCTTGAAACATTTTGTAAAATCTTGAAAACTTTTCTTGAGCCAACAAATGGAAAAAATACTGCGCTTGACGCTTTGAAAAACAAGCGCGAATTTTTCGCCGAATATAAATTCAAGACAAAAATTCATTCGTATATTTTCAAAGGATCAATCGATGCAGTTTTTGAAAATGCCGACGGCAGTTACACTGTGTTGGACTACAAGACCGATTCTGTGCCAAACGAAAAAATTTATTACAACCAAATTGGCTGCTACCAAAAAGTTGCGGCAGACTTGTTCACGGCAGGCGATGTGACTAAAATTAGTTGCGTTTTGTTTTTCGCAGAGACAGGTGAATTCATCGACATTACGGAAAAATCGCGCGCTGCATTCGAAAAATTGACGGATGAAGAGATTGAGAAATTAATTTTGCAGTGAGACGAAAAATCATCGCGAAGCAAACTACTTTATTCTTCCGCGGAGCAGAAAATTCAAAGCTAAAGAACACGCGATATTTTAACTCGCTGTAGAATCTTTGTGAAAAATATTTTATAATTTTTCTATGACGCAAGAAGAATACAAAGAATTTTTGACGCAGGAATTTTCAAAAAATTATTCGGTCGGCGATTTTTATCTCGCAAAGAAATACGACCTAGTAGCGCAAAGTGTGCAGGATGAAAATTTTTCAAGCGAAAACCGTACCTTGTTTTTGAACAGCGTCGTTTATATTGTTTCGCTTGGCTGCGATGAGGAATTTGTAAGGAAGGAAATTGACGCGCTTCCACAAATCGCACTTTCAGGATTTCGCAATTCCGCCAAAGACAAAACCACAACGATCGTACGCGTTTTCGTAATGAATGAGATTCCGTTCAAGTTGATTCAAGAAGTCCGCGCGTTTAAATTTTCGCGGAGCGAATTTTCTCCGCGCCGTTCGTACGCAGAGGCGCGGATTTTGTTGGTGGATTTTCCAAGCGGAGAAATTTATGCGAATTTCGCGGGCGAAGCGAATGTGCAAGAATTTAAAGTGAAGAGGTGATGAAAGGAAATGCCTCATCCCATTTTAAAAAAAATGGAAGGTTTAAAATTGTCGTCGGAAATGTCGCCGACAATTTTAACTCGAGTTTTGTTCCAAAACTCGTTTATCTATTGCGACTTCTCATTTCATTACGAAGTCGCAGTTTTTGAATAGCGAAAAACTTGAAACTTTTTCGCTATTCAAAAATTAAGGAACGAGGTATGTTTTCTTTACAAAGCCACGCTTTCGATATTCTTCGCGTCCAAAATTTCTTCTGCAATGCTGGCGCACAAAATAGCAATTCTCGTTATGCCTTGAATTATAATTGTGAACGGCTCTGTCAATTCGGGCTTACACAGTTTTTTGCCGATTCGTTTCAAGTGGTTTTTAGTGGAATTGCGTCCTAGAGAGCAAATCTTCTCGCTTGAGCTGATAATCTTGTGTGCGATTTCAGCATCGCGGCTCACCAAGGCAGCTTGAGTCAGTTGGAAAATTTTCTTTGTCTTGTCAAGTCCGTCAAGAATTTCCTTCACAGCACTTTCAGAAAATTTTATGTCGCGCTCGACACATTTTTTTGCAATCGGAATTATTTCCTCGCACTGCGAATTGATTCTTGCAGCGTCGTTCATAACGCAAAGCATTGCCGCCGTCTGCGTAGATTGCAGTTCTGTCATTGCGCCCGCCGAAAAAAGGGACGAAATGTAGTCAATGATTTCGCCGTCAATCTCGCGCACGGTCTGCGTTCTTTTCTGCACCTTTGAAAGCGCGGAAGTCTTGCGTTCGGAAAAAACTTTTTCCAATGAAGCGATTGACTTTTCCGTGAGAAGAAACATTCGCCTCATTTCCTTTTGAATCAAAATCATGGCAGCGCTTGGCTGCGCCAAAAGTTTTTTGTCCAAAAAAGCAGCACGTTTAGCGCCAATTTGTTTTTCCTTTTCATCGCCACGTACAATAAAATTGACAATCCGTACCATCAGCGGAATGAGCGGAAGCCACAAGATCGTGTTGAAAACATTAAACGCCATGTGAGCGTTGGCAATTTGCCGCGCAATCACTTGCACTTCTATTCCTTTGGGAGAAATGAAGCGAATGAACTGCGCGAAAAGCGGAACTATCCATACAAACAAGAATGCGCCCGCAACGTTGAAAACGCTGTGAGCCACCGCCGCGCGTTTTGCGTCCCGAGACTGCCCTATGCTCGCAAGCAATGCCGTTATCGTTGTGCCGATGTTGTCGCCAAGCAAAATCGGAATCGCGCCAGAAAGGGATATGACGCTTGAAACGCCGTCCGCGCTCGCCTGTGATGCGAAGTTTTGCAAAACGGCAATCGTCGCGGAGCTCGACTGGACTACGAGCGTCATCACGGTTCCAACTAAAATTCCGAGCGCGGGAATGTCTCTGACTTTTTGCATCAGTGAAATAAACATCTCGCTCTTCGCGAGAGGCTTCGTCACCCCTCCCATCGTTTCGATTCCAACAAACAAAAGTCCAAACGCAAAAATCGCAAGTCCCGCGTTCTTTAATTTTTCCCGCTTTGCAAGAAATGAAATCAAAAATCCCGCCGCAAGAATCGGCCAAATGTAGTCGCTGATTTTGAATGCGATTATTTGCGCGGTAATCGTCGTTCCGATGTTCGCGCCAAAAATTACGGATATTCCTTGCGGAAGGCTCATCAAACCCGCGCTGATGAAACCGATGATAAGCACCGTGGTCGCGCTGGAACTTTGGAGCACCGCCGTAACGAGCGCGCCCGCAAGCACTCCCAGCACAGGATTTTTCGTGAGCGCGCCAAGCACCGCCCTCATCCTTTGTCCCGCGACTTTCTGAAGGCTCTCGCTCATCAAGTTCATCCCAAAAATAAAAAGCGAAAGCCCTCCCGCCATTCCAAAAACGATTTGAATGATTTGCTTGAAATCCATATTCACCTCGCGTTATTTAGGAAAATTATGCACGATGAATGTGAGCAAGAAATGAGAGGAATGTTAATTTTGTGTTAAAATTTTGCAGGAAACGTTTCATTTAAATCATGAATAATCATCTTGGGCATCAGAATTTCATTGTATCTGCGCCCAATTATTTTTATCCGAATTCATATGCGTCCATTTAGCCGCAACCTGCTTTTGCCTAAATCATTCCGCGCGAATCGTCGTGTTCTTTACGACCACATCGTGTGCGCCGCCTTCGCGAATGGAGGCTGGGCTGACCAAAGTGATTTTCGCTTTTTCCTGCAATTCAGGAATCGTAATCGCACCGCAATTGCACATCGTATGGACGATTTTGCTGAGCGTCATTTGAACGTTGTCGTGCAAACTTCCGGCGTAAGGAACATAACTGTCCACGCCTTCCTCAAACGCCATTTTCTTCGCGCCGCCCAAATCATAACGTTGCCAGTTGCGCGCGCGGTTCGAGCCTTCGCCCCAATATTCTTTGACATAATTTCCGTTCACGATGAGCTTGTTCGTGGGAGATTCGTCGAAGCGGGCGAAGTAGCGACCGAGCATCACGAAATCCGCGCCCATCGCAAGCGCGAGCGTGATGTGATTGTCGTGAACAATTCCGCCGTCCGAGCAAATCGGAACATAGATTCCTGTTTCCTTGTAATATTCATCGCGCGCCTTCGCCACTTCGATTGTGGCCGTCGCCTGTCCGCGCCCGATTCCTTTTTGTTCACGGGTTATGCAAATTGAGCCGCCGCCGATTCCGATTTTGACGAAATCCGCGCCAGCCTCCGCCAAAAAGCGGAAGCCTTCCGCGTCTACGACATTTCCCGCGCCCACTTTAACGTCCTTTCCGAATTTCGTGTGGATGTCGTTCAAAGCCCTTCGCTGCCATTCGGTGAAACCTTCGGAAGAATCAAGGCAGAAAATGTCCGCGCCCGCCGAAAGCAACATCGGCACTCTTTCCATATAATCGCGAGTGTTGATTCCCGCGCCGACAATGTAACGCTTGTCTTTGTCCAAAAGCTCTTTCGGATGCTCTTCGTGGCTTTCGTAATCTTTTCGGAAAATCAAATATTGCAAGTTGCCGTTTTTGTCCACAATCGGAAGTTGGTTTATCTTGTGTTTCCAAATCAAATCGTTCGCCTCGTCAAGCGTGATGTCGCTTTGTCCCACCACCAAATCTTTGAGAGGAGTCATATATTCGCCGACGGTCGCATCTTTTGAACAATGCCCAAGTCGAAAATCGCGCTCGGTGATAATGCCGACGAGTTTTCCATTGTGCGCGCCGTTTTCGGTGACGGCCACGGTGGAATGCCCCGTGGCGGCGATTTTTTCGGTAAGTTCCGCCAAAGTCTGATTCGGACGAATGTTCGTGTCGCTCGTGACAAAACCCGCCTTGTACATTTTGACATGCGCAATCATCGCGGCTTGGTCGGCGATTGTCTGAGAGCCGAAAATAAATGAAACGCCGCCTTCCTTTGCCAGCGCGATCGCCATCTTGTCGTTGGATACCGACTGCATCACCGCGCTCACCATCGGAATGTTCATATATAGGGAACTTTGTTCTCCAGCGCGTTTGTCGAAACGCACAATCGGCGTGCGCAAAGAAACATTCGCCGGAACGCATTCAGCGGAAGTGTAGCCAGGAATCAAAAGGTACTCGTCAAAAGTGTGAGAGGGTTCTTCAAAAAAATACGCCATAATTTCTCCTATATTAATTTAATAAAAGTTTCGCCATTTGCGCGGAGCTTGCGACACATTTTAGCCGCTGATTTTAAATGCTTGCCGTTCAGATAAATTTGGCAAATATTATACCACTTTATGCTGATTTTGTAAAGTGGTGCGGCAAATCATTTTTCATTATATAATCTTGTAGGTTTCAAAAAAATTTGATACAATTATCTTATGAAATTCACACGGCGAATTTTTATTTTAATTGCAATTTTTTTTCTCGTATTTTCGATGGTTTCCTGCCAACGTTCAATCGGCTATTCCATTTTGCTTTGGGATGTTCCGGAAAAGAATCTTCAAGACGGGCAAATTGTAAAGGTCTATTTTAAATCGAACATAAGCCAAGTTTATGTAATTTCGCTTCCCGACACGAACGAAAATTTTGAAATTCCGCTTTGGCAACTTACTGTTCCGCAATCGAAGAAAAAAACTGAAATCGCCGCGCAAAAATATCGAGACTTTCAGCATCAATACGCGCACATAAAAATCGATGGGCTTCCTGTTCGCGCCGAAGCGGTAAACACTTCCAAGCAAGTCTATCGTTTGCACAAAAATGAAGTCGTGAAAATTTTGTACAAAGGTCAGGGTCAAGACGTGATTATGGCGGACGGCTCAAAGCTCGATGGCGAATGGCTTTGCGTTCTCACCGATGGCGGAACTGAAGGCTGGTGCTTTTCGCACAATCTCGCGCTTTTTACGACAGGGGCGGGAGGTGAAATCGTTTCGGGTGAAACGATCGAAAATGAAGAAGATGAAAGCGACGCGATTTTGAACCAAGTGCTTCAGGCGAAATGGTATCCTGAAAGTTACGCGCGAATGCTTTCCGAAAATTTGATTGACCTTGAATCGATGAAAACAGGGTACGGATTTGACACGGGAACAGAAAGCGGAAAAGTTTCAATCAATATGAAAGACAGGTTTCGTTCTGCAAATTATGGCGGCATCACAAAAGTGCGCGAAAAAGTTTATGACTTTACGGGAACTCCATTTCAAATGATAATAAACAGCGCGGACGAAATCATCGTAAATTATACGGGAACAGAAAACAAGCCCGAGGCCTACACTTTCGTAACGATAAGCGGCGACTACGACATCGCGGCTTTGATACAATCGGAGCAAAATCGCCGCGCTTCAGAAATGCAGAAGCTTTACAATGTCGATTCTTTTAAATCCGCAAATTACGGAACGCTGACTTTTACAGGATTGAATTCGTTTTCGTGGAGCGGATTTTCGCTTGCCGTTCCGAACATAATTCCTCGCGAAGCGCGCGGACACGGAAGCGTTTCGATAAAATATTTGATTTCGGAAAATTTGAAAAACAATTTTGACGGAATGCTTACGTTCAATTTTGACGGCTCGAAAAGCGAAGTGAATTTTTTCTACAAATTTTCAAACAACGGACTTTTGCTCGAGGACGCAAGCGAAGCGACTGTCAGAAACAATGTCGCGATTTCACGTGGTAAAAATCCGACAGATTTGGTTTTTAAAAGATGATTTTAAAATTGCAAAAGGAGAAAAAGCCTTGAGGCTTTTGATTTAAAAATGGCGTTCATCCAATTTTCAAAAGTTTCGCTCGCTTTCGGCGACCGCGACATTCTCAAAGAAGTTTCGGTGAATCTGAAGACCGGGACGAAAGCCGCGCTCACTGGCGCGAACGGAGCGGGGAAATCCACGCTGATAAAAATTATGGCTGGGCTTGTCGAGCCTGATTCTGGAAAAAGGACGGCGCAGAACGGAGCGAGAATCGCCTATCTTCCGCAGTCGGGTCTCACGCATCACGGACGCACGCTCAAAGAAGAAGCCGACATCGCGTTTGACTACGGCTACAAAATCCAAGACCAAATCGAAGAAATCGGAGAGCGGCTAAAGCAAATCCCTCCCGAAAACGCCGCGGCGCAAAACGCGCTTTTGGAGCAACATTCCGCGCTGATGGAAACGCTCGAAAATTCAGGATGGTATCGCCGCGAATCTTTGGCGGAAAGCGTTTTGCTTGGACTTGGATTTTCGCGCGACGATTTTCAAAAGATGACCGACGCTTTTTCAGGCGGCTGGCAAATGCGAATCGCGCTTGCAAAAGCGTTGATGCAGCAGCCTGACATTTTGCTTTTGGACGAGCCGACGAATTATCTTGACATTGAGGCGCGCGCTTGGCTCGAAGAATTCTTGCAAAATTATGCGGGCGCATTTTTACTCGTAAGCCACGACAGGTATTTTCTCGACGTTACGATAAACGAGGTGTACGAACTTTTCAACGGCGAATTGAAATGTTATCCAGGAAATTTTTCGCATTACGAGAAAGTGCGCGAACTTGAATTGCAGACTTTGATTGCAGCCCACAAAAAACAGCAGGAAGAAATCGAGCATTTGCAGTCGTTTGTGGACCGCTTCAGGTACAAGGCGACGAAAGCGATTCAAGCGCAAGAGCGGCAAAAGATGCTAGATAAAATTTTGGAAAACAAAATCGAAATTCCAGAGTCGCTCAAAAAAATTCATTTTAAATTTCCCGCCGCTCCGCATTCAGGGCGCGTCGTTTTGCAACTGGATTCAGTTACAAAATCTTACGACGGAAAAAAGGACGTGCTCCACAATCTCGACTTGACAATCGAAAACGGCGAGCGAATTGTGGCGGTGGGAAAAAACGGCGCGGGAAAATCCACGTTGCTTAAAATCATTTCCGAACAGGACAAAAATTTTTGCGGAACAATGACGCTCGGCACTGGCGTGCAAATCGGATACTTCAGCCAGGACAGCGCGGAAACAATCGGCGGCGCACAAACCGTCTTGCAATACATCGAAGATTCCTGCCCGCTTGAACTTGTGCCGAGGGCGCGCGACATGCTCGGCGCGTTTTTGTTTCGCGGCGATGATGTTTTCAAAAGTCTCGATGTTTTGAGCGGCGGCGAAAAAAGCCGAATCGCGCTTTTGAAATTACTTCTCCGCCCCGTAAACTTGCTCGTGCTCGACGAACCGACGAACCATTTGGATATGCATTCAAAGGATGTGCTTCTCGACGCGCTAAAGGATTTTGGCGGCACGGTGATTTTCGTGAGCCACGATCACGCGTTCATTCAAAACCTCGCGACGCGCGTAATCGAACTCACGCCCGGACATTGCAGGAATTTCGTCGGCGACTACGAATATTATTTGCAAAGAATCGAAGACGAAAAAAACGGAACTGTTGGCAATTTTAGTTTCGGAACAAATGTGAATTCCGCGGAAAAAAAATCCGAAAAAAGTTCCGCGCAAAATTCCACGGCAAGCGAAAACGCAAAGCAAAAATCTGCGGGCGCGATAAAATGGGAAGAAGAAAAACGGCTCGCCTCCGAACGCCGCAAAATCGAACGTCTTGTAGAAAAACTCGAGGCGCAAATCGCCACCACAGAAAGCGAAAAAAAATCGCTCGAAGAAAAATTGGCGGAGCCGGAAATCTATTCCAACGGCGAAAAGGCAAAGGAAGTGCAGCGGAAAATTTCCGCGCTCGCGGCGGAACTCGAACGCCTCAACACGGAATGGGAAGCGGCGGCGGAAAGATTGGAGTAGAAGAGAGGGGCGCACAGGAAGCCACGCGGATTTGTTCGGAAAATGAAAACTTCACGATTCAAGAAAGAATACAAACTTGCAACTATTCACTATTCATTATCAACTATTAGTTGCCCCGCCCTTTTTCCAAACCAATATTACTTACTACCCATTACCTATTACTTGCGACGACGCTTCGCGTCGTCGTTCAATTCCTCTCCGCGAACTTTTCCCAATCCTCTGGCTCGGGAATCTCAAAGCGCAATTTCTCTTTTGTAAAAGGATGCTCGAATTCCAAAACACGCGCGTGTAACGCGAGCCTTCCGAACGGATTCGTTTTTGCGCGATAATTTTTGTCGCCGGCTATCGGATAGCCTTTGCTCGCCAGATGCGCGCGAATCTGATTTTTTCTTCCCGTCTCCAAATCCAATTCAAACAGCGTGTAATTTTTTCCGCGCCGAACGA
Organism: uncultured Treponema sp.; assembly: GCA_910584475.1. GTDB lineage: Bacteria > Spirochaetota > Spirochaetia > Treponematales > Treponemataceae > Treponema_D. The sequence goes on along the minus strand of CAJUBD010000013.1, from coordinate 72,918 downwards.
TTTTGTAATTCGTTATCGCGCTCACGGTTTTGAAACTGTCCCCCTCCTTTGGAACGAACGCCACATTGTACGCATTGTAGGCGAGCGGACTTGAAATTGCGCCCGAGTCCGGCAAGGCGGCGCGGGCGTTCTTGGGATTTTCGGCGACGGCGCGATAAGTGCGAGCCGTCACGATTTTCTGCCAGCCGTCCATAATTATCTTTTTCGCGTTGTCGTTCAGCGCGAACATCATCACGCCTGAAGTGTCGCGGTCAAGGCGATGCACGGCGAACGGCTTGTGCCTCGCGGAATAAGTTCCGTTTTTGCGCATAATTTGTTCGAGCAAGCCGAGTGCGGTTTTCGCGCGGTAGCCTTCGTAAGGAACGCTCAGCAAATTTTGTGGCTTGAAAATCACGGCGATACTTTTGTCTTGGTAGAGAATCTGAATTTTATTTTGCGAATTTTTTTTCATCAAGAAATTGTATCACAATGAAAATTTCTTGGCAATGTTTCATAAGGAAAATTGTCTGACATGCTCGCCAATTTTTTCCGTTGCGCAAGATGATTTGTTTCTTAGATTCGCGAGAGATTTGAAAGCCAATTTCGATAGTGCCGAATCCAAAACCACTCCGCCGATGGAATTTTTTTCTTCCTTAATCATAACCACCCGTTTGACGGGTGATTTGCACATAGCCTATAAGGCTAGGTTCTCAAGCCGAGACTTAAGTCCCTCGCTTTCACTGCGTTCAAGCCTATTGCAGCCTGCCACCTCGCAGCCCCTTGAAAGGGTCTTCGTATTCCTTTTCTGTCAGTTTGTCCATCGCTAGGTCGTGGGATTCTTGTTCCTGTATGTACTTCCTTATTGTCGCCTCATTCAAGCCAACTGTGCTTACATAATACCCCTCCGACCAGAAATGGCGGTTTCCAAACTTATATTTCAGGTTCGCATGCCTGTCGAATATCATCAGGGAACTTTTTCCCTTCAGGTATCCCATGAATTGCGACACACTGTACTTTGGTGGTATACTTACAAGCATGTGTATGTGGTCGGGCATCTGCTGCCCCTCAATTATTTCCACACCCTTGTAATTACACAACTGCCGCAATATATGCCCGACGCTTTCCTTGTATTGTCCATATATTGCCTTGCGGCGGTTTTTCGGCGTAAATACTACATGGTATTTACACAGCCATTTTGTATGGCTCAGGCGAATCCCTTATATTTGCCATTCACTTTCCTCCTTGTGGATCTGCAATAGTCTTGAACAAACTTATTGTACCACTTGGTGGAAAGTTCTTTTGCTATAAGCCTTTGCCCACCACCCGCATAGCGGGTGGTTTTTTTGTGAAAATATTCCGCTTCGCTTCATATTTTCACTGGCTCATGCGAGCAACTTGTTGCGGCGCTGGCAAGTACAAAATAAATTGTCGGGTCAAGCCCGACAATGACAAACAAGCGAGCTCGCACAAAGCGCAAACCAAGCGAGTTTGTGCAGCAAACTCACAGCCTTATTATTTTACGGCTTTTTTCAGCGCGTCGGCTTTGTCGGTTTTTTCCCAACTGAATTCCTTTTTGCCAAAATGTCCGTAGGCCGCCGTGGGCGAATAAATCGGGCGTTTCAACTTGAGCGCGGCGACGATTCCTGCGGGCGTGCAGTCAAAAATTTCTTTTACCGCTTCGGCAATATTGCTGTCAGGAATTTTTCCCGTACCGAAAGTTTCGACCATAATCGAAACTGGAAAAGGCACTCCGATTGCATAAGAAAGTTGCACTTCCGCGCGCGTCGCCAATTTCGCGGCGACAATATTTTTGGCAATGTAACGCGCCATATAAGCCGCCGAACGATCCACTTTGCTGGGATCTTTTCCACTGAACGAGCCGCCTCCGTGTCGTCCCATCCCGCCGTAAGTGTCGACTATGATTTTTCGGCCGGTGAGGCCTGAGTCTCCATGCGGACCGCCAATCACAAATTGACCTGTAGGATTTATAAAATATTTCGTCTTTTTGTCCAAAAGCCCAGTCGGTTCGAGAACAGGCTTTATCACGCGCTCAATCAAATCGGATTTAATCTGGGCGTATTTCACATTGGGATTGTGCTGGTGAGAAAGCACGACCGTGTCGATATGAACCGGCTTGTGTCCTTCGTATTCGAGCGTGATTTGAGCCTTCGCATCGGGACGCATCCATTCAATTTCTTTTGAATGGCGCAACTGCGCGGCGTTCAGCAAAATTTTGTGAGCGAACATAACCGGCGCAGGCATAAGCTCGCTCGTCTCGTCGCACGCAAAGCCGAACATCATTCCTTGATCGCCGGCACCTTGTTGTCCTTTAAATTCCTTTAAGCCGCTTCCCACTACGCCTTGGTTTATGTCAGGCGACTGAGTGTGAAGTACGTTCACCACCGACATTGAATCCGCGTCCAAACCAAAGGCGGCATCCGTGTAGCCGATTTTTCGCGCCGTATCTCGCGCGATTTTTTGGATGTCAAGCTCTTTGAATTTGGTGGAAATCTCTCCGCCAACAAGGACCATTCCTGTCGTCGTAAAGCACTCGCAGGCAACATGACTTTCAGGATCCTTAGCAAGACAAGCGTCCAACACTGCGTCGGAAATCTGGTCACAAATTTTATCAGGATGACCTTCGCTGACAGATTCCGAGGTGAACAAATAATGCTCGTTTGTCATAGCAAACTCCTTCTATAAAGTAGAATACTTTTGCGGAAAACCGATGTGTAGCGAGCGCTCGGTTTGCCGCAATAAAAAATCGTCAAATCCGTGCAAAAAGACTTGAACAACTTTTTAAAATATAATATAATATTTTAACTTTTAAAACAATAGGTAAAGTTTTGAACTTTGCCTACAAATTTTTTGGGAGAATCAAAAATGCCTTTGAAAAAGAAATTTTTGAAGAGCAACTCAAAATGCGAAGTTACTTTCACAGTGTCGCCGGAAGCCGCCCAAGGAGCACAAACAATTCACATAGCGGGCGATTTCAACAGTTGGAGCAGCAAGGAACATCAGCTTAAAAAAGGCAAGGACGGAACATTTTCCATCAAAATCGAACTGGACGCGGACAAAGAATACCAATTCCGCTATCTAGTTGACGGAAAGCGATGGGAAAATGACTGGAAAGCGGACAAGTATGTTCCCGCGCCTTATTCAAGCACCGACAATTCCGTAGTAAGCACAAAGCTTGAATAGCAAGGAAAAAGGCGGCATTGAATGCCGCCTTTGTTGTTTTAGCTAAAAATACTGTTTTAAACTTTCCACCATTTCATTGAATTCTTCGTTTTTCCAAAAAAAACTCATCGCATAAAAAAAAATCCGCACGCCAAAAATTGCGCACGGATTTTTCCCTAAATATCAAACTTGCAGGAACTCGCGCATTCCAAACTCGCGCTTTCCCTTGAAATTACACTCGCGACGCCTTCCGCAAACGAACGCGCTCAATGTCTTCGCAGAAAAGCTCGCGCAAATCGTTCAAGCCAAGCGCCATCAAGGCCATTCGGTCAATTCCGATTCCCCATGCCGCCACATGGACATCTTCGGGAATGCCCATCGGCTTTGTCACTTCAGGGCGGAAAATGCCTGAGCCGCCAAGCTCGAACCAGCCCAATTTCGGATGCTTGATGTGGACTTCGATGCTCGGCTCGGTGAACGGAAAATAGCCCGGAACGTATTTCACTTCTTCCGCGCCTGCCACTTCCACCGCGAACATTTCGAGCATTCCAAGCAGCGTCCGCAAATTCACTTCCTTTCCGAGAATGATTCCTTCGGTCTGGTAGAAGTCGCTCAAATGCGTCGCGTCCACTTTGTCGTAACGGAAACAACGCACGATGCCAAAATATTTCCCGGGAATCTTCGCTTTGTGCATTTGGTGCGCGGAAAGAACCGTGCCCTGCGAGCGCAAAATGAGCCGCTTTGTAAATTCGTGGTCGAATTCGTAATTCCAACCCCGGCTTCCAGTGTCGCCGCCATCTTTGTGTGCTGCCGCCACATTCGACAAATACGGCTCTTCGATGCTTTTAGCGTGAGTCGGATTTTTTATGCGGTACACGTCGTGAATGTCGCGCGCGGCGTGAAATTGCGGCATAAAAAGCGCGTCGCCGTTCCAAAATTCTGTTTCCACAAGCGGCCCATCGAATTCCTCAAAGCCGAGCGAACAAAGCCTGTCCTTCACGCTTTCCAAAAATTGGACATAAGGATTCGTGCGCCCCGGAATGATTCTCGCAGGCGGAACGGAAATATTGTACGCGCGAAAAGTGCCGCGCTTCCATTCTCCGCTCGAAAGCATCGCTGGCGTGATTTCGCCGAGTTCGTTTCCAGTAATTCCTGCGCTCTTCAAAGCCTCCGCGATTTTCTCAAAAGCCTGCTGAAGCTTGTAAGTCACAGTTTCACGCTCAATCGTGCGGAAAGGAGTTTCGCTGATTCCGCGCTTTTTTGTGAGCGTCGCCATCACTTCGATTTCGGACTTTGACAAGTCCACCGCGTCGAGCGTGGCGTTTTCCGCAGCGACAGCCTTTTCAATCAAACTTTTCGCAATGGAAATTCTTTCGGGCAAAGGCGCGCCGGCATATTCAGCCTTTTTTTCGCCGTTCATTTTCAAAACGCCGTCTTTAGAAAGTGCGCCAAACGCCGAGCCTACGTCCTTGTTTTCAATTCCGAGCGCGACGGCGATTTCCGGCAAAGTTTTCGCGCCCTGCTCTTTTATAAGAGAAACTATTTTTTCCTCTACAAAACCTTCAGCGTGAACTTTGCGTCCAAATTCGCTCAGCTCGAAATAAGTGTGCGGCGTGCGCCTCACTTCCGCCAAAAGTTGCTTGCCCGCAAGCCAGCTGAACGCCTGGTTCGCATGACCTGCCTTGTAGCCCAACTCCGATTGAAGTTTTGCCGCCGTCAATTCGTCATTGAGACCGTAACGGAGCAAAACCTTCGTCTCAAGCGGATGAAGGTTTTTGATAATGTTGGAGATATCCATTTTTTAACCTAAAACTATCTCGTAAATTTTACTTGCGACATATAAGTGGCCTGCTTCAAGCCGCGAGCGTTCTTTCTGTAAGAAAGGCGGTCATCTCGCATGTACTTGTAGCCATAATAATTGTGCGCGAGCTGGAAATCATTCAAGCATTGGCGAATCGTTTCACGCGCTTCGTCTTCCTTGAACGACACTTCGAGACAGCTATAATAAATGCGCACTTCGTCAAGCCCTTGCTGATATTCTATTCGGACTTGCGCAGTCTTGTTTTGCGTATGCTGATCTTCGGGCACAATCACTTGAACGCTCATGTCCAAAGGCGCGACCTCGTCCTCTTCCTGCTCCTGGGCAAAAGCGAATCCCGCCGCAAATAGAACCATGAAAATCACAAAAATTTTTTTCATAAAATAACCTCCTAATAAATTTCCAAAAACGAAAACTCGAATTCAAATTGGCGTCGATATCTTTGACATCAATTTGAAACATCCGTTTTCTAAAACTCTCTGTATTCTATTATTTTACCGATTTGCAGAAAAAAATCAAGTTGAATTTGATATTTTCCTGATTTTATTAATATCGCCGGAACTTTGTTCACAAGCACCGCGCCCGTAATGCGCTTCGGCTTGTTTTTGAGGATTTTCCTGAAATATGTGCGCACCGCGTCTTTCAAGGCGTTTTCGGCGGCTTCTTGAATTCCTTCAAAACCTTTGGAAACGCTTCCGCCGCCCAAGCCCAAAATGCGCGGATTTTTTATGTCCGCCCAATGATTGTACGCGCGGATCATCGCGCCGCTTCGTTCGAATGAAACCCAGCAATGAACCTTGCTTTCGTCGAACCACGGATCTTCGTATTTTATGAATTTTGTCTCGTCTTTGAACGGACGGATTTCCTTCATTTCAAAAAATTCTTCCACGCCACGCGTCTTGTCGGATGGCGTGTAGTCGAATTCCCAGCCGTAGACCATTCCGCCGAGCAAAAACGGCGTGATTTTTTTCATCTCGCGAATCGCGTGCGCGAAAACCGGCGCGTCATAGTCTATGGAAACGGTTTCTTTTTCCGCCGATTCATCGAGCGGACGCAAGCCTGGATAAGCATCCAATTCCGCCCAAAGCGGAAGCCGAATCTTCTTTTGAAAAGAAACCTCTTGCGCGAAAATCATCGTGAAGCAAACGAGAAAAATGAATTTTATCGCCAGGCGTTTTTCCATACTTTTATCGGGCTGATTCCAAATCTTACCAAACAATAAATCCAAGCGGCGGCGAATCCGCTCAAATGCGTCAAATGCGCCACGCCCTGATTTCTTCCGAAAAGTTCATCGAAAATCGAAATGCCAGCGTAAATTAAAACCAAAAGCGGCGCAGGCACTGGAACGATTCCGAATATAAAAACGCGCGATGTGGGAAAAATTACAGAAAAAAGCAAAAGTACCGAATAAACTGCGCCGCTCGCTCCAACGAGCACCACGCCCCAAATTCCTGCCAAAATGTAAAGCACAAGTGAAAACGCGCCGCAGACGATTCCGCACAAAATGTAGAAAAGCAAGAATTCGTTCGAGCCGATTTTCTTTTCACAAATCGTTCCGAAAATCAAAAGCCCGATCATATTGCTGATGAGATGAGTCCACGAACCGTGCATGAACATATATGTGAAAATCTGCCAATAACAATGTCCGCGCACGAACAAAATCGGCTGCAAGCCGAAAAATGCCGACGCATCATAATTTCTGCCGCTGCCCGTAAAAATAAACGCAAGCACATTGAGCGCGACCAAAATTATCGTGGCGTAATAAAACTTGTATTTAAAAGGGCGACGCAAAAATCCCATATCTTTATGCACAATTTGTCATGGCAGAGGCTATGATTTCAGAATCAGCAAACGTAATCCGATTTCTGCCGTTGTTTTTGGAAACATACAGCGCCTTGTCAGCCTGCTCGACCAATTCCTTCGTCTCTTGCACAGGATTCAAATCTTTGTCATAGACGGAAACGCCGCCTGAAATCGTCACACGCATGTGCTGACCTTCGTAAACGAAATCCGTTTCCTCTATGATTTCGCGAATACGTTCCGCCACCGCCATCGCATCTTCTTTCAAAGTATTCGGAAGCATTACCGTAAATTCCTCTCCACCATAACGGCTTGCCATATCCTGCTGACGGACATTCGACCTGATTATTTTTGAAACCGAAATAAGAACATAGTCGCCGCATGCATGTCCGTAAGTGTCGTTGAAATTTTTGAAATGATCGATATCGAACATAATGACTGCGACCGGCACGTTTTGTGAAAGAGCCAATTCCAATTTTTCGCCAAGAATATTGAAAAAATAATATTTCATTTTCAAATGCGTCATCATGTCCGTAGAAGAACGCTCAAAAAGCATGGCGTTGTTTATCGCTATGTTGGCGAGAGACGCGATGGCCAGTATTTGCTTTATGTCATAGTCATTGTAAGCCGTGCCATTGCCCAAATCCATCCGTTCCGACAAAAGCAAGATTCCATTTATGCTGTTTCTTTGGAAAAGGGGCAAAACCAAAGAAGGCTTGAGCGAATAAATTTCTTCGAGACTTTCATTTGGAAGCGCGTTTTTGATGTCCTCGACAAAAAAGACCCTTTCCTTTTCGTTCAAGACCTCAATGACCGGATGATTGTGCGGAATCACATATTCAATTTCGCTGTCCAAATCCATTCCGATATAATTCGTGCCCAAAACATAATTGTCGGTTTCCATATTGTCAAGCACGAAAATTCCCGCGCCCAAAACGCGCATTTGCCCCATGCAAGTATACAATATGGATTCCACCAGCCGAGAATAGTCCAAAGTCGAACAAAGCGAACGCGCTATTTCCAAGAGCTGCTGCAAATCATACAGCTCCTTTCCATAATCTTCGCTGACGGTTTTCGCCGTCGCCATCTGAGGCTCTTCGTGAGAGAGAATATCGTTTTGTTTTGTCTTTTTTCGCGCCTTGCCTGCCATTTACCCCCCCCCCGTGCGCTATTCTTTTTTGGTTTTCTTTATTATAACATAATTCTTGATAATTTCAAAAAAATTCTGCCACAAAGGAAACTGCAATTCCAGCAAAGACATCGCCTCCCTGTTTCGGGAGGAAAACATTATGCCCTTCAAATTCGTGACAATTTCGCTCGTAGAACGCTTTGAGTCCTGCAAAAATCCTTCCAAGTCATCGCTCAAACTGTACAAAAGCGTCGCCAATTTTTGAATTATCTCCTTGGCTTCCGCATTTATATTATCGACAAGATTCGACAATCTTTTACCAAAATCTGCGTCTTTGTGGCTGTCGTTGATATAGCCTTTTATCAAATTCATGCCGAATCTTCCGTTCGGATTGAATTCGTTTTCAAATGCGTCGATTAAATTCACTCCCTCGTTAATCGAAAAAATCATTTGCGAAAAGGCGGTTTTCTTTGCCGCGTTCGAAAAAAGTCCTTCCACGATGATATCGTTCAATAGCGAGCGCAACGGCGCGGCATAGTAAATTTTGAAAAATGTCTTTAAGATTTGCATTGGCACTACCCACATAAAATTCGTCGTAGAATTGCCGCCGAGGATTTCCATCGTCTCGCGATTGTAGCCGTTGAGCGTTTCGATGTTTCCGTCTGGAAAAAGCTCCATTATTTCGTGCCGCACATAGTTGTCTTTCATCTCGTTTCGGATATGCTGCTCGTCGGCTTGAAATTGCCTTTGAATTTTTTCGATGAAATTCCTGCAAACATTTTCCGAATAACTTGCCTTTTGCGGAACAAAATTCGAATCGCCTTTCGCCAAGCATATCAAATTTCTCAAAGTCTTCGCGTCGAGAATTTTTTTGATCACCGCCTGAATTCGGCGCAAATTCTGCATTATTTCCTTTTTCGTGCGCGAATCATTTTCCTTGCCGTTCAATAGCTGGTTTAATGCCAAAATGGCGTTTCCGTCGGCGAGCGTAATCGTAAAATCCGCCGTCAGATAATAAAGGTCGAGGAAAGTGTTTTCCAAAGTCGCGGCGGGCAACGCCAAAAATTGCGGAACGAAATTCTCGTCATTATAATGTTCGGCAAAATCTCCGTCAAAAAGTTGGAGCGGCACGATATAATTGAAATGGCACAAATCCGTGAGTTGCTTTAAATGCGTGATGATTTCGTCCATCTTCGCGAACTGCGGAAGCTTGGTGTCCGCCACGATTTTTTCAAGTCCGCTGCGCTGCGCCTCAAGAATCCTGTGCTCGGAATTAGGATCGGCTTCAAATAAAGCCTTTTTTCGCGCCTCGTATGAAAGCGAATCGAGCAACTGCCTGTCTTCCGCGCTGTATGCGGTGATAATGAGTTCTTGTTCAAAACGGCTGTTCCGCCTAATGTCGGAACTTGAAATCGTGTTTTCGAGAATTTTGGCGATCGGACGAGTGTTCACAAAAAGTATGCGCAACGCCTCGGCAAAATTCGGCTGGACGAGTTCATTCTTATAAAGCATCGACGGAGATTCGCGAAGTTCATTTTCAAGCTTGCGCAAACTAAGCCGCTTTTGTACTTCTGGCGAATTACTGCGAAAAATGCTGTCCAAAAAGTCCTTTATCGCCTGAATTATAGACATATTGTTTCAGTTTACCATGGAAATCAAAATTTTGCAAGAGATTTTATGCGTGTTAACTGTAAAATAAAACCACAAGGCTCAATTTTACAATAGAAAGTTTAATTTTTCTGCGCTTTTTTAAAGAAACGCGATAGACAAGTTCCGTCCCAAGCGGACGGCGGCGTTCTATTTCACGGGCCGCACAATACGAGGAAGCGAAAAGCCCGAGAAACGCACTTTGAACGAAGCCTTGAAAAGTGTCCCCGAAAGCGAGGCAATCCGCCGTTTCCCGTTGCGAGGGGGAAAGACACTATGGAGAGATCGTTACGCTAATTGTCGTTTCAACTACCGCTCCACCGTCCAATGTCGCTTTCATATAAACCTGCGCTGAAGCCGTGACTGGTAAATTGGGCACACTTATGGAAATTGTAGGCGTGCCTATAGCGGACGAATTGGGGAAAGGGTTTCCAGAAGCGTCTCGAATTTCCAAAACGCATTCGCTATTTAAAGGGTTTCCTTTGGAATCTTCTACTTGCTTTAATGTCATTGAACTTCCGCTTTGCAATGTCATTCCATCAGTAAGCGGCGTTTCGGGATTGCCGGTCATAATCGTGAATGTATATGTTTCAATCCCCGGAACGGTAATTGAGATTCCGCCCGAAGAGTCGCCTTTCTTGAGGATTCCCGTATTGTCCGCAGGATTCTCCATGATTTTCCATTTCGTGCTGCCTTCGGGCGTTACGGCGAATTTGTCGCAAATAGTTTGGTCTATCGTTACGCCAGAGCCGGATGCCGCGGACAAAACTTTTCTGCCATCCACATAATCTGAAGGCGTGACTGTGGCGACTTTGCCTTCCGTGAGTGCGCCAGCAATTTGGATTGTCGGAATTGGCAATCCCGTATTAGTATAAAGATAAATGTCATCGTCTTCCGCGAATTTTACCGCATCTTTCATCACGAGCGTAGCATTGCAATCAATATATGCGCCCGTGCCTTTACCGCCGGATGTATTGCCGCTTACCAAGCCGCCTTCCATTGTAAATTCGCCTAATTCCTCAATGGTAATTCCGCTGCCTTTGCTTGTGCCTGTGTTGCCGTTTATTGTGCCACCAGTCATAGTAAATTTGCCTCTATCAGCTGCGGATGTGGTAGCGTTAACATAAACACCGCCGCCATTATCTGACGTATTTCCGCTGATTTCCCCATCGGTCATTGTGACTATGCCGTCATAGACATTAATACCTCCGCCATTTAAGTTAGACTTATTTCCTCTTATCACGCCGCCGTTCAAGTTGACCGTACTTTTATCAACGTAAATGCCGCCGCCATATTTATCCGAAATATTGCCGCTGATTTCGCCGCCGCTCATCGTAACCGTGATGTCGCTTGCGGAAGGCATGGCCCTAAAAGCATAAATTCCCGCGCCTCCCGTCGCCGTGTTGTTTCTGACTTTACCGTCGCTTATCGTCATCTTTCCACCGCTTTGAATGTACACGCCACCGCCAAGGCCGTTGCTACCAATCGCCTTATTATTTTCAATGATTGCCGACCCCACCATCTCAAGCGTGCCCGCAGAATAAATTCCTCCGCCTTTGTAAGAACTGTTTCCGATGACTGAGCCGCCTCTAATCGTAACTTTACCAGTAATGCTGGCACCATCATTACCAAACCGAATGCCCCCACCTGAACCTGAATCTGAATATTTACACTCGTTTTCGCTGATAGTTCCGCCAGTCAAAGTAAACGCGGCAGTATTTGCCACAAAAATTCCACCGCCCGATGCAGCCTTATTTTTGCTTATCGTGGTGCCGTCTGTCATCTCGAAATCGATGCCATCACCAACGAAAATTCCGCCGCCTTGTCCGCTCGCCGTGTTTCCGCTTATTTCCACATTTTCTAGCTCTAACTTTCCGTTTTCACCGAGATAAACACCGCCGCCTGAGTCTGGAGTGTTGTCAGCCTTGTTGCCGCTTATTTTGCAGTTTGTCGCCGTGAACGTGCCGCCAAATACAGAAATTCCACCGCCGCGCTTTGCCTTGTTGTCGATGATGTCGCTGTCGGAAATTTTTAGAGTGCCTCCCACAGAATTGAAATGAATTCCGCCGCCTCTTCCAGTTGTATGATTTCCATTTTTAATGATAAGTTTTTCCAGCGTGAGATTCAATATGCCGCCATTGGCTGTATTGGGAGTGGCGTTTATGACGCGTTTCGAAGTGTTCGCGCCGTCTGCGTTGAGCGTAGCCTTTTTCGTTTCGGACAAGGCTTTTATCGTTAGATTCAAGGTTTTGTCAAGCGTGGCGAACGAAGCCATTTCATTCGCACCTGAAAGGTCAGAAGAAGAAAGCGTCACTTCGCCGTCAACATAAATCGTGTATCTTTCGCTTCCATCGTTTCTGCTGAGCACTGTGTCGACGGCCTTTTGTATGGTGGCGAAAGGATGCTCGCGGTTTCCAAGATTATTGTCGTCGCCAATGATGTCGCCCTTGCCATTGTCTTCGTACCAGCCCGCGCCTGTTCCGCGCACATAAATAAGGTCGGCCTCGCTTTTGAGAACGCCGTACTCGAGTGTGGCATCGGGAACAATTTTCCATTCAATACCGTTGGAGTCGGGAGTGACCGTAAACTTATCGCAAATGCCATCCGTGATTGTTCCAGCACCGTTTTTGTAAATAATTTGAGTTCCATTCGTGTATTGGTCTTGAGGTATTGTTATTCTTGCGAAAAAATCTTCTGAAAGTTCGTCCGCAATATTGATAACCCCGCTTGAAATGTAAACATCGTTGTCTTCCGTAATTTTTGCCGAGCCGCTCATAGTGAATGTTCCGCCATCGGCAACGTACACTCCGGCTCCGTCGCCATCAGTCGTATTGCCGCTGATTTCTCCACCGTTCATCTTGAACGTGCCAGTATTGGCGATATAAACTGCGCCGCCCAGATTTTCCGCAGAGCAGCCGATTAATTTTGTGCCTGTGAGTTCCACCGTGCCCTGAATGCAAAGCCCGCCGCCATACATATTCGAATGACAGTTCTTTATTTCGCCGCCCTTCATCGTGAACATGCTGCCACTTTTGACATACACGCCGCCCGCACTGTTGCCGCCGTCCACGATACAGGAGTCCATGTCAACTGTGCCTTCTACGGTAAAGCCTATGTCCTTGAAATTCACGCTTTTCGCGGAAAGTGTCGAACCTGTCGCCACAGCAAAGTCTATCTTCTCGAAGTTAATGTCTTGCACCGTCAGTTCAGCGTTAGAGGCTACAGTGAATGTGCGCCCCAAACCTGTTATCGTGTGAGCCGTGCCGTCCGCGCTCGCTATCGTGAGTTTTTCGTTCAATGAAAGCGATGCGCCATCCCCGACATCGCCCTTTAGGAAGACGCGGAATTCCGTACTGTTATCAAAATCGGAATTGTTCATCAATTCCAACGCACGGTTGAGTGTCGCGAGCGGATCGAACTGCGTTCCAGTGTTCGTGTCGCTTGCGGGCTTGCCGTTTATGTCTGTGCCGCCTACATAGAGCGTGGTGTTCTGGAATTCTTTCAGACGGTCATCATCGAGCACGATTTGTCCGCCCGAAATGTACGGCGCACTTCCATGGAATTCATCCGTAGTTAAATTGGCATAGACATTTACGATTTGGTCGATGCGATAGACGAGATTGGAAAAATCGCCGTAGAAATTTATCGTAAGATTGTATGCGCCCAAATCTGCGAGAGTGTGTTGGATTATAAAACTTCCATTAGCGACATCAGTCGCACTCACGTTTACCGGAATTTTTGTTTCGTCTTTTTGCAAAATGTATTCTACATTTTGAATTGTGGAAGTGTCGTCAACTCTAGCGGGAAACGAAACATTCAAGGAAATTGTACCCTCGCCAAGCGCAGGATTTGTGGAAAAAGTTGGATTAAAATCCAAAGTCGTGCTCGGAGAGTTAGTGGAAAGCGTAATATTTTTTGTTTGCGATAAAATAGGAGCATCGGCATTAGAGCCATTTACAGTAATCGCCCAAGTGCCAAAAGGAAGCGTGATGAAGAAAGTTCCATTGGCTTCCACCGTGCCAAAGATTTTTTGAGAGCCGTTTTCTGCAAAAATTGTGTAGGAAATATTACTTAAATTAATATCCGCAATAGCAGTTCGCGCCGCGGCAGAACTCGTGTTCGCAGAAGCCACGCTTCCGCTCACCGTTCCATAACCTTCTTGTATTTGCGCGGAATCCGCGTTCAGGTTTTTCGCCAAGTCGGAAGAAAGCAAATTGTCGCATCCACCCAAAACGAGCGCAGTAAAAATCGCCGCAAGCACAATGAGAAAGTTCAATTTGCAAAAAAAATTTTTCCTTGTCATTTCTTCCTTAAATATTCTAAATTATTATAACACGAAATTTATGTCTTATTGTAATTTAATTCATCGCTGTATGGTTGCCCACTGTATCTTGCATTGATTTTTATCACATAAGTACCTGCGCTATAAGATGAAGGAATTTTGATTATGTTTGAGTTTGAACGAATGCCAGTGGAAACGCTTCCTTGATAAATTTCTAATGCCCAAATTATGTCCGACGCGGCGATTGCGTTCGCGCCGTCGCTTGCCGAAATCGTGAATTCAATCCCATCGCTCATGTTTGCAGTACTAGACGAGAATGTCAACGTTGCTGGCGGATTTGGCGTTATCGTACCACTGCCGCCGCTTAAAGTAAGTTGGACTTCGTTACTTGCATTTAGTTTCAGCGCATAATCTTTGTCGCTTATGTACGCGCCGAGCGTGTCGCTCCCGCCGTAATGTCCGCTTGTGATTATTACAGGTGCGACTTGCGTTGGCGCAGTTTGAGTAGAAATGCCGATTTGCGTTCCGTTGAGTGAGCCGGAATTTATCGCGAGCGTTTTTCCATCAGGCAAATACAAATTCAAACTGCTGCCCGAAGCCGCCGTGTTTCCAATGATTTTCACGCCGCCTGAAATGTTCAAGTCGCCTTCCAAACGCAATGCGCCACCCGAAGTTGTGTTTCCATTTATCGAGACATTTTTCAAATTGAGCGTTCCGCCGCTTTCCACCAAAATGCCGCTTGAAGAAACTTTCATTCCGCTGATTGAAACGTTTTCCATATTGAGCGTTCCGCCGTTGCTTACAGAAATCGCCTTGTCCACTCCGCCACTTGCGATGGAATCTGTGGTTTGCGAAATGTCCAAGTCGAGCATACTCGCGCTTCCGCCTATGTCGAAAAGCGAACCGCTTGTAAGCGCGCACGAAATGGTAACGCGGCTTCCGACATTTCCGTCTTTGCAACCTCGTAAGGTCAAATTCATGCCGGTGATTGACACGGCATCACCATCTCCTATATAAATGTCGTCCAAAATGAAAATCTTCGCGCTCGTGGGAGCGAGCGCAAATGACATAAATGAATCGACAGCTTTTTTGATTGTCGCGAAAGGCACACTTTTCGAGCCGTTTCCGCTTGCGTCGTCGCCTTCCGCTCTCACAAAGAAAACACTCGGATTTACGGTGACGCTTTCCGTGAAATCGTCGGATTTCACGAAGCCTTCTTTTTCCGCATGCGCCTCTATGGTGAAAGTGCCCGCCGGCAATTTTATTTCAAGCGGAGTTGTGCCGCTTCCCGAATCACTGTACGCGCCGCCAACTGGCGATGTTTGTGTAACCGTGTAATGTATTGTCGCGCCATCGGTGGCTTGCAAAGTGTAGGCCGCCATTCCGTCGCTTTCATCTTGTTCAAGCGTTGCAGCGGAAGTGGAATATGGCACATCAAGTTTTCGTCCATGCGACGTGAACGAACATTGCGAAGTAAGCCCGCCTTCGTCCGTCAAAGTGAGCGCGATGTTAAACGGCGCAAGTTCTTTTATGTCAATGTCGGTAATAATGTAGCAGTCCGCGCTGTCAAGCGTAATTGTATTGCCGTCTTCGTCATAAGTCGCCGCCACTGTTCCCTCAGGCTCAGCGGAAGAAATCGTCCAAAGTCCATCAGCAGATTTTGAGCCATCGGCAAGTGGCAAATCAAAAACATGCGTCCGTCCATTTTCTTCCACCGTCAAAGATTTGTCGTCCATTTTGAGCGCGGGCAATTCAATCGCGAGCACCAACGTTTCGCTTCCGTCCGCTACAATTTTTTCTCCCACCGCGTTGGAAATTTTCTCGGGCGGAGTGTTGCATCGCAAGCGAATTGTGTGCGAACTTTGCGGACGCTCTTCCGCGCCAAAATCCGCGCGATAAAGGAGCACCGTGGGCGAAATGTCGAATTTCAAAATGTCGCCGTCAATTCTGGCGAGAAAATCTTTAGAAAATTTTATGCTGAACGAGCTTTTTAAAAAATTCGTTTCACTTTCGGTTCGCGTAGTCTGCGTAGTGCTGCCTGCGCCATCGTCCACTACTTCCGTCCAGCTTCGCAACAAGCCGTCATTTTCAGGAAAAACAATGCTGTCAAAAGGCGCGACTTCATCGGGAAAAGTCACTTTCGCGCGCAAACGGTGATCGCCCGGATTTTCTATAATGTAATTTATGGTAAAATCGCCGCTTGAGCCGATGTTCTGCCACGCGCCTTGTGGAACTAATTCAGTTGAAAATTCCGTCTTCGCCACGCTCGCTATGCTGCCGTAGTCTTCCAAAAAATCTTTCGGAGATTCTTCGAGCAAGTCACAAGCAGAAAGCAGAGCCGCCACGCAGATTGGCAAGAAAATCTTGATGAAATTTATCTTCTGGCGAATGCGATTTTTCATCACAATATCACCACAGCGAAATTTTATATGTGGGGGGGTAGCAGAAAAATTGCCTTTCATCAGAATTTCACTCCAAATGAAATTTGCGGAGAAATATTTCCGCAAGACATATCTTTAAATTTCGCGTGAACGAAATCCGCGCCCGCCGCCAAAAAGAAATGCTCGGCTTTGCCAGGATGATATTGCAGCGCAAAACCGCCGCCAAATGCCAATCCTATTACACTCAAATCTGGACTAGAAAATTGCACGGACGAATAGTCGAACTTCGCATCGAAAAGCGCCGCCACGCCTACGCCAGCATGCAATTCCAAAATCAACTTTTTGGGAATGAAATGCGCCTGATAAATCAAGTTGAACATTCCCGTCAAATAATTTCCGCTGAATTTGTAAAGTGACGTTTTCCCTGAAATGCGCGAAAAACTCGCATCAAGTCCCGCGCCGAAAAGCACTTTTTTGCGGGCTGAGAAAATCAACGAAATGTCCGCAGTCGCGTTCAAAAACATAATTTTCGAATTCATATATTTTTCAAGCGTTCCGTCATAAAACATTATCGGCAAAAAATATCCCGCGCTCAACTGAACTGCTTCAAACGTAATGGCTTTCGGCTTTGCAAAAATGTTTTCGGAAATGTCGGAAAAGTCACCCGGATTTTTCGCAGAAATTTTGTAACTGCCTTCAAGGATTTTTTCCGAATCAAATTGAACGCGCGCCGTTTTTCCGTCAGGCGAAACTTCCAAGATTTTTCCTTTTGAAATTTCGCGCTCCGCGCCTTCATTTTCCGCCACAAGCAACGTGAACGAAGTTTCCGCCAAAAGATTTTCTCCGTGTAGTGAAAAAATGCCGTCGTTGCTTTTTTCAGAATTTACGTTAATTTTTTTCGGCTGAACCGAATCTATCTTCGGCATAATCGCCTTCAAAACCGTAAATTTTTTCCACTCGGATTTCTTTTCTCTGTCCAGCAAATTCGCCGCCGAAATTTGAAAACGATATTCGCCCGCTTCAAGTGAAACTTCAATGAAATTCTGCGGCACAGTTTCATTCAAAATCGTTTCGTAATTTCCGTCATAACCTTTCGCTAAATAATCCAAATTTTCATCGCCGACAAATTTTTGAATTTCAATTTCATAATTTTCCACATTCGGAATTTCCTGCCAACTCAAACGCTGCACGAATTTAGTCCTTTGCCGCGAATCTTTTTCAATGTGATAATTTTTTTTGAGTTCGGCCTTCGGAGCAATCGGCGGATTTTTTTCCGCCTCGGATTTATCTTCGCCAATTTCAGCGGAATTTTCCTTCGCAGAAATTCCTGTTTCAAAAATCCCGTCTTCGTTTTCGTTCGAGGATTCGGCAGAATTCCCTTCTCCTTCCGAAATTTCGTTTTTCAAATTTTCATTTTCGGGAATTCCGAATTCTGGACTTTCGCCTTCTAAATTTTCATTTTCGGAATTGCCCTCTTTCAATTTCGATTCGTCGGAGTTTTTAGGCGAAAAATTTTCTTCGGATTCGCTCGCAACTTCTTCTTCAAATTTTTCAATTTTATTTTCAGACTTGGAAATTTCTTCAGCAGAAAGTTCGTCAAGATTCGCCTTCAAAAAACCTTCACTAGAAATTTCCTTGATTTCTTTGACGGGAATTTCTTCCGCGCTTGCTTGAATTTCTTGCGCATAAATTTTTCCCGCGAAAAAATTCGTGGTGAGAAAAGCCGCTGTCAAGAAAGCCGCTCGCCTAAAATCCATAAAGAATTCCCGTGTCGTTGATTATGATTTCGTCGATTTCCGGCATATCAATGTCGAACATCGAGACCGAAGGCTCACCGCTGCGCTCAAGTTTTCCGTCCTCGGAATTTTTCAATGCCTGCACCGACCAAGTATAATGTCCCCCTCCCAAATCCGCCATATCGTTCAATTGGAATTTCGTTTGGCTGAAAGTGCGCGTAATCAAAGTTTGACCGCGATCGTTTTGAAGCACGAACAAATATTCGTTGGCTTCTGGAACGGGCGTCCATTCAAAAGTTATCGCGCGACTTTGACGAATTCTTTCCGCGTCGAAAACCGTATTGTTCGCCGCTTCGCCAAGAAGTTTTATCGTGCCCAAAGGCTTCACCTCTTGTAGCGGCTCGTGCTTTTCCTCTGCGACTTTCACTTCCGGCTCTGGTTCGACTTTCGGCTTCGGCGGAACTTCGACAGGCGGCGTGGCGACTACGATTTTTTCGTTCACAATGAAATTTCTCGCGCGCGCGGAAACGTCGATTCCTTCCACAGTGCGTGCGCTCACCGTCCAATAATACGTGCCCGGCTCGAGCGGCGGAAGGCGGATTTCGCGCGGAGGATTTCGCATAGAAAAAACCGGACGCGAAATTCCGTTGGCGTTTCGGCTGATTGTGAAATTCGAACTGGCGAGATTTTGCTCGTTTGGATTCCACCTCACTACGCCAGGATTTTCGCGCGCCGCTTTCTCCTCAAACCGCGTGCCGTTCGCAGGAAAAGTGAGCGCGACATTCCGAATCTGTCGAATGCGAATCGAGCTTTCGCTCGTTTCGCTCACTTGCGCGTCAACATAACTTTTTTCTTCCGCGCCGGCTCGCACGGACCAAGCGTATTCGCCATTGGGGAAATTTTCCAGCGCGAAAGAATAATTGTTCGAGGTAACTTGCCTTGAATAAATTGGCTCTTCCAAATTTTCCGAAGAATAAAAATTGAACAAATAATAATCCGCGCCCGAAACTTCATTCCAAGAAAAAACGCTTCTCGTACCAGTGCGTACCAAAAGCAAAGCGTCGCTCGCAGGCGAGAGCAAATTTGGTTTTTCAAGCGGAGCGATTACGTTGAACGAGCGCGCCGTCGTCGCATATTTTTGCGGATCTTCTTTTGCGACAATTCGCCAAAAATAACTTCCGCCTGCCAAATTCGCGCCCGAAAAATTTTTCGTGTCTTCGGCGTTCGTTTGGTCTAAAACGACTTGCAAAAAATTCTCGTCGCGCGCTATTTGCAAAACTGTTTCGCCAGGGATGTTTGTTTTCCATGCAAATCGCAAGTCAGAAACATTTTCGTCGTTCACAGTGAAATTCTCGGGCGGATAGACAAGCCTCTGTTCAAACTGAATTTCATCCGTATCAAAACGCCATATTTGCGAAGGCTTGGAAACATCGCCGTGCTTGTCCAATTGTGTGACTTGCCAATACCAAGTGCCTTTTCGCATAGATTGCTCCGAGGCCTTAAGCGAAAAGAAATTTGAATTTACCCTTTCCTTGATTTTCGCGTCACGGCATTCAGGATCTTGAGAAATCACGATTTCGTATTCGGAAACTTCGGGATTTTTCTTCCAAGAAAATTGAAGCAAATCTTTTTGCGAAGTATTTATAATTTCTCCAAAAGCCGGCATCGTCAATTCCGCCGCATCCAAAGTTTCGCGTCGCGTTATTTCAAAAGAATGCACATCGGATGAGCCTGCAAGCCCCGCGTTGTTTATCGTATAATATGGAGTCACTCGCCAAAACCAAGTGCCCTCTCCAAGCGAAGAAACGATGCTCGATGCCGTAGTGACGCGTTGCTTTACCGCAGGGTTTTCCATTTGCGGATTGTCCGCCACTTCAAATTCAAACGCGGTCTCAAAGCCGTTTTGTCTCCACGAAAATCGCACGTCCGGCGTGTCTGTCTTGTAAGAAAAACTGGACTCGTCTTTCGGAACGACCAGCTCAGGCGGAGTCGCTTCAAAGACGGTAATTTTGTTTTGCGCCGAAAATTCTTGTCCCGCATTTTGAGGAAAAATTCTCCAATATGAAATATCGTTTTCCAAATTGACCTTTATTTCATTTAAATTTTTCAGTTCCTTTTTTTCGATTACATTCTTGAATTTTTTGTCGCTTGCAATTTCAATTACAAGAAAATCGTCTTCCGCCAAATTTTGCACATCCCATTTAAAATCCACGGATTGCATTTCGCCCGTAAAATTCAAAATCTTTTCGTTCGGACGCGGCGACTTCACGGTGATAAGCGGGACGATTTTTACGGAGCTATTTTCATCGAGCGCGAGCGACTTTCCCTCTTCTATAGCCTGCGCCTCGCCAGATTCGTTGCTGAAAACAGCGCCGCCTTCCATAACATTGATTTGCGCTCCGCTGTCCGGTGAAAAATTCGTTCCGACTGAAGAGCCGGCATCTAATTCAAGCTTGGAATTTCCCATCATAACGACCGCGCCATTTGAAGCGTCAGTGGAATTCACGACCACAGATCCACCGTCCACGCTTGTAAGCATTTTTCCGTCATGGAAAAAAACTTGCGCCATAGTATTTTCGCCCAAAGCCATAATGTTGCCGTCTTCAAAATAAATCGTGGCTTCAGATTCTGGCGCGGTGCGAATCGTGTCGCCGTCATATACGGGAGAATTTTGTTTTAGTCTGTCCCAAACCATTCTCTCTTCAAATTTTCTTTGCGCCGTCTTATATTTAAATGTAATCGTCGCGATCGGCTTTTCATTCAATTTCGTCAAAGACGCGTTTATGCTTTCGTAAAATTTCTTTACGCTATAATACGCGCCGAACGCGCACGAGAGAAGAAAT
Source organism: uncultured Treponema sp. (assembly GCA_910584475.1). GTDB lineage: Bacteria > Spirochaetota > Spirochaetia > Treponematales > Treponemataceae > Treponema_D. The sequence goes on along the minus strand of CAJUBD010000013.1, from coordinate 52,122 downwards.
ATTATTGTAGCGACAATTTTCAGGCTATCCCTGAATTTTGTACTTTTTCTCTTCTTCGTCAAGGTTCACTTTCCCTAAATCAGGCGCGACCATTCCGACCAATTCTCGTACTTCCGCAAGGGTTTTTGGACCGTCCTTTCCCGCGCCGGGAATGTCTTCCGCGTAAGGCATATTAACGACCGCATAAAGAGACACAGGCTTGCTTTTGCCCTTTACGGTTACGGAAGGCATCCTTTCCACGACAACATAATCTTTTATCAATTCATAAGTGTTTTCCGTAATAAGGATATCCGTGCCAAGCGGCTTGTTCAATGATTCCGTCCTCGAGGCAAAGTTTACGGTATCGCCAATGACCGTATATTCCATTTTCTGATTCGAACCGATTTGCCCTGCAATGACAGGACCGCTGTTTATGCCGCATCCAATTTTAATGATTGGCTTTTTGTCGCCGCCACGCCCCACGTTGAATTCCAGCAGGGCGTGTCTCATCATCAAAGCCGCGCGAACGCACCGCAAGGCATCCACGCCCGCATCTCCAGAAGTAATTGGCGTTCCCCAAACCGCCATAATCGCGTCGCCTATGTATTTGTCCACGCTGCCGTGCGTTTTGTTGACGCAATCGACCATCCGCGACATATATTCATTCAAAAAATCTACGACTTCATACGGTTCGAGCTTTTCCGAAATCGCGGTAAACGAACGAATGTCCGAAAAGAAAACCGTACAAGTTTTCGTTTCTCCGCCAAGCGCAAGTTCGCCTTTCGCGGCTTTTTCCACGACGACTTTGTTGACGAACCGACTGAACGAATCTTGAAGGCGTTCGCGCTCCGCAAGTCCTACGCTCATTTTTCCGAACGCCTGTGTCAAAACTCCCACTTCATCGTGATTTTTCGGCTTGAGTTTTATCTCGTAATCGCCCTCTTCGATTTGCCTTGAGGCTCGCGTCAACCTTACAATCGGGCGGCTCAGGCTCAAAGACCAAATCCAAAGAAAAATAATCGAAACGAACAAAATCGCCATTCCAAGATAGATGTTGCGCCGTGTCGTAAGGCACACGTTTTCAAAAATTATTTCGGACTGCACGGTCGTTATTACGCCCAAATCTCCAAGCGCGATTTTTTGATATGCGCCAAAATATTCCTTGCCGTCGGCATCCACAAAAAGAACCTGACGATTTTCATCATTGTTGCTTCGCATCTGCCTTACAAGCGGCGAATCCAAAAAATTCGCGTTCGCCAACATAATGTCAAAATCTGGATGGACTATTACATCGCCTCTATTGTTCACCACATACGAAGTGCTTGTCGTGCTTCGACCAAAACTGTTCGTCAGAAATTCGCTCGAAGAAATAACCACGATTACGCTCATCTCTTCTTTTCCGTGCCACGGAATTGTCAGCGCAATCATTCCGATATTAAAAAACGGCGTGGCATTTAAAACCGAGATTTCTCCGTTGAACGCGCTTTCAATTGCCTCGCGCTCAGTCGAAACGAACGAATCAATCGTCTCCTCGTCAAGCTCGTTCCGAGCGAAAAACTTATTGTTTATCAAGCGCAAGTCATCTTCGCCGCGAGAAAATTTTTCCTGCGAAAAAAGCAAGACCGCTCCAATATTTTCATTGCGCTCAAAATATTGCTTCGAAGAATTTTGTTCACTCGAATCACTGGTGTTGCTCAACATATCCATCAGCAAAAGCGTGTTGGATTCCAGCGTATCCAATCCGCTTGCAATCGCAGTCGCCGAACGAGTGTTCGCGTCGAGGTTGTTGCTTTCCGCAGTAACGCGCACATCTTCGCTGACAAAATAGTTTACCAAATAAGTGACGCCGCCAAGCGAAAAGACAATCAAAAACGAGACAATTACAATAAGTTTCGCGCCAATTGGAAAACGGACTTTTATCGTTTTCTCTTTATCTTTTTCAGCCAAATTTTCTCATCCCAAAAACGCTTTGCCGTGGTCATCCACTGCCAAAACTGCCTTGCATTCCGAGCAACGGAATCTTCCGGATCGAAGCGCCTTTAAATTTTTTCTGCACACAGGACATGGAAACACGATTGGAAAGACAGGAACAGGCAGCATCGAAGCCGATTTGAAATAAGCGACCGCCTCATTGTTCGTATTTTTGATATTGAAAAATTGCGAAAATCCCAAAAGCTGGAAAACGTCTAAAACTTTTTGCTGAACTCCGAACAATACGATGTCACCGCTTTTCGCCTTCACAGTTTTCAACAAATTGGTCAAAGAGCCGATTCCCGTTGACGAAACATAATTGAGAGAGGTACAATTGAAAATCAATCTTGTAAAACCGGCGTCGATAATTTTAGAGATAGACTTTTGAAAATAATTTGAATTATAAGTGTCCACATATCCATTCAAAACGACCATAATGCAATTCGACACATTGTCAATTTTAAAAAGAGTAAATTTCAAACTGTCATCACGCTCATCATCGAATCCCGGAACAATGGCATTGTTGCTAACCATGACACCCTCACAAATTTATTCCATAATGAATGATTCTACCACAAGTCCTATGAAATGTCAAGGTCGCCAGCCTCCATTCATTTCCAATAACGTTCCGTTCAAGTTTGGATCAGAAAGCAAAAAAAGCGCGGCGCGTGCAACTTCGTCCGCACAAATCATTTTTTTTCCGCCCAAAATTTTTTCGTATTCCGCGCGCTTTTTCGCCGAGATGTATTCGGTTTTGACGAAGCCAGGAAAAATCGCCGCCGTGTAAATTCCATGCTCGCCGAATTCCAGCGCGAACGATTTCGTCAAACTTGCGATTCCAGTTTTTGCGGCGGCGTAAGCCGCGTTTGTTTTAAAGCCGTTGATTTGATTTGTGCGCGTTCCTCCGAAAAACAAAATTCGCCCGAAACCGCGTTTTTCCATAAAGCGCGCCGCGTAGCCCGCCAAAATTCCCGGCAACGCAAGGTTGAGTCTCGTCGTCCAAATCCATTCGCATGCGGAAGTTTCCGAGATTTTTTTTTGCAAAAAAGGACCGTAACAGACGCAAAGAATTTCGGATTCTCGCAGCGCGGACTTTAAATTTTCAAGCGAAGAAAATTCATCCGAGTTTTTCGTGGCAAAATTTCCGCAATTCTTTTCGAAAAATTTTCCGTTGATTTTTTCTGCAAGAATTTCTTCTGAAAAATTTTCTTCGCAATTTTTCTTGTCATCCTCAGCATCTCTTTTGTCATCTTCGGGCTTGACCCGAAGATCTGTTTTCAAATCTAGATTGTCGGGTCGCACCCGACAATGACACGAGGCGAGATTTTTCTCCGAAAAATTTTCACCAGAATTTTTCGGAGAATTTTCGTCATGAATTTTTTCTGAAAAATCTTCATTGGAAAACTGCGCGAGATTTTTTTTGTCGAATTCTTCCAAATTGATTTTCTCAAAATCCAAAATTATCTGCCTGTGTTTTCGCGAATGAAATTCAGATTCGGAAAACGAACGCATTTCGCGCAAAAGCGAATCAAATTTTTCGGATGCGTGACCGCCGTGCACAGTAACACTTGCGCCGGATTTTGCGAGCGCGAGCGAGATGGATTTTCCGATGCCGCCCGAGCCTCCGACGACGAGCGCGTTTTTTTCGCAAAAAGAATTGTCAAAAGAATTCATAAAAAAATCCTAGCACAAAAAAGAAAAAATGGATATAGTAAAAAAATGGATTTGAAAAATGTTTGCATAATTCTTGCGCGGCCGGAAGAAAGCCGCAACATTGGCTCGGCGTGTCGCGCGATGGCGAATTGCGGAATCGAGCGTTTGCGGATTGTGGGCAGCCGTTCCGACTATGATGACGAACGCGTGAAAATTCTTGCGATTCACGCGGCGGAAATTTGGGAACACGCCGAATTTTTTTCCGATATAAAATCCGCTACCGCCGACTGCGTTTTGAGCGCGGCCACCACGCGCAGGCGCGGAAAAAAGCGCAAAGGAAAACTTTTTCTTCCTGAAGAATTTTGCGAGTTCGCGAAAAATTCTTCCGATGGGAAAATCGCGATAGTCTTTGGAAACGAGCGCGCAGGGCTTTCCGACGAGGAAGTCGCGTCGTGCACGGTAGGCGTTACGATTCCTTCGAGCGAAAATTTTCCTTCGCTGAATTTGTCGCACGCGGTGCAAATAATTTGCTACGAAATGTTCCGCGCGCAAAATCCTTGCGAAAAAGGTTTTACGCCAATTGACTTAAATCGCCTTGAAAAAACGGTTTTTAAAATCAGCCAAAGTTTGGAGAAAATAGGATTTTTCAAACTCGCCGGAAAAAGCGACATGGAAAATTTTTGGCGCGGAATTTTGTCACGGGCAATTTTGTCGGAAAGCGAAGCGAAATATATTGAAAAAATTTTTACAAAAGCCGCAGGACTTGCTTCGAAAAATTTACAAAGCGAAAATCCGTCGCAAAAATTGCAGCCCTGTTTGACAACTAAAAAATAATCGAGTCGTGGTCAATGATTCCAGTGTGGCGCGAAAGAATTCCCGCCTGCATAAGACAAGTTTTGAATTGCCGAAAATTTCCGGGCCACTCGCCTGAACACAATTTTTTTAACGCGGCATTTGTAATCTTAAAATCAGTATTCAAGGCAATTTTAATTTCGTTCAAAATGCTTTTCGTCAAATCCGGAATGTCTTCCGCCCGTTCTCGGAGCGGCGGCACTTCTATTGGAAAACCGAATATTCGCCAAAACAAATCTTCACGAAAAGCGCCTTGCCTTACCATTTGTTTCAAGTTCGCATTTGTCGCGAAAATCAAACGCACGTCTGTGCGAACTTCCTCGTCAGAACCAAGCGGACGAAAAATTCCGGTTTCAATTACGCGCAAAAGCTTTGCCTGAGCGTCCAACGGAAGATTTGCGATTTCGTCCATAAAAAGCGTTCCGCCATCCGCAATCCTAAAAAGTCCTTCGCGCGACTTAGCGTCAGTGAACGCGCCGCGCACAGTTCCGAACAAAACGCTTTCCAGCAACTCTTTGTTTCCATTGCCCATATTTGCGACGACAAAAGGCTTGTCTCTGCGCCGCGAAATCTTGTGCACGATTTGCGCCGTCACAGTTTTCCCTGTTCCGCTTTCGCCCAAAAAAATCAGCGGCACGTCTATATCCGACACCAAAAGAATTTTTTGCTTTATCTCGATTGCTTTTTTAGAATTGCCGACAAGCCGTCGAAATTCAGGAGGATGGGAAAAAACATTTTTTGAATCCAAAACTAAATTCCTTTCCCGCAATTTTTTCTTGTTCAAAGTCAAGTAAACGGTTTTGTCCGTAAAAGGATAAGGCAAAGTGTCAACGCGATTCGCAGATTCAGCGTGAAAATCATAGACATCGTTTTGCGTGGTCAAAATAAAAATCCTGCCTTGCAATCCTTGAAAAAAGGAATCCCAAATTCCATTTCGCTTCATTCGCAGCACGCTCAGCATATCGATAAAAATATAATTGAATGCTTTGAGTTTCGTTAAAAAAGAATTGAATTCGGAAGACAAAAATAATTCCACATTAAAATTTTCTGCAAGGACCAATTCGCAAAAAACAAGAACATCTCCATCTTCCGCGACGACCGCAACTGAGTCAGCACTTAATTTTCGGAACATTTTTTAACTGCTATTTTTTCAATATTCTATGCCAGACAAGTAATATTTTAAAGTATAAATATGGAAAAATCAAGAAAATTTTCAGAGGATTCTTTAGAATTTCATTCCAAATTTCTCGTCCCGCATTGAACGTAGATTCTTTTACGCGCCTGACTTGATCGGAAAAAATTCCGATTGCGTCGCGATAATAAATGAATATGCTCGACGAAAACCTGTTGTACCTGTTAAAGGCCCAGCAATCTTTTTCCTTTATGCCTTCGCTCAAAAGCACGAGAGAAGGAGACGCCTTGTATATCGCCTGGACAATATTGTCTTCTTGATTTTTCGGATAATAGCCGACATATCGTCCGACGATTTGCAAATCCGGAAAAGTCTTTCTGACATTTCCGTAAGTTTTTTGCAACGATTTTTTTTTGCCGCCCAAAATATAAAACGTCTTGCGATGTGAATCCAAGACCGTAAGAATATTTATGAGCGCGGTAAACGGATTGTAACGCACGGGAACATTCATCTTTAAAAATGAGGCGGCTTTTAAAATGCTCTTTGAAATCGGAATTACAAGGTCCGCCCTTTTCACGCATTCGGCAAAATCATTTTTTCTTCTCGCCTTTAAAAGTCCCCACACCGAAAGAAAAACAATTTGCTTTGTGCCGGGCTTTATCAAAAGTTCCAAAATTTCCGTTTCGAGAAATTCCTCCGGGCAAATGTCTACAGGCACGCCTAAAATTTCAATTCTTTCTATGCTCATTCTTTCCCCTTAATTTTCAAGCAAACTTTGAACGGCCGCCATTCCGTAAAGCGCGGCGGTTTCGCAACGCAAAATATTCGTGTTAAAATGCACGCCGCAAAACCCTGCATCCAAAAGCCGCGCGAATTCGACGGGAGAAATTCCGCCTTCGCTGCCGACCGCGAGCGCGCACGATTTTATTTCTTTCAAATCGGAGCGTTCCAAATTTCTTTCATTAGCAAAAATCGCGTTTCCAAACGAAACCGTATTTTCGCAACGCTCGTACAAAACAAGCGCACGTTTTTCCGCTTCCGAAAAACCACAAGTCTCGCGCCGCCAAAATTCCAACGCGTCATCCAAACTTTGCGCCGGCAAAATTTTCGTTTCCACCGCCGAGCCGCTTTGCTGCCGCGCCTCGCGAATGATTCGCTCATAACGGGCGATATTTTGCAAAGTTCTTTCGCAGCCGCCTTGCGTGTATTCGCCCACAATCGGCAAGACAAAACTCGCGCCGCATTCTGTCGCCTGGCGCACAATCAGTTCCAATTTCTGCGGCTTGGGCAAAAATTGCAGCAGAAAATATTTTGCGTTAAAAGTGCACGATTCACTGAAATTCCCGCCGAAATTCTCGGACGAATTTTCAGCACATTTTTGCAAAACAATTTTTTTTCGCGCGTCGTCAATTTTGCAAATCGTCATATTCACGCCAGAATTTTTTTCCGCCGGATTTTCGATTCGAACATTTATCATGTCGCCGACATTCAAACGCAAGACGTTTCGCAAATAATGAAAATCTTTTTTTTCCAAAGTCAAAATGCCGTTTTTGTCAAGCGGCGTTTCGCAAACAAATTGTCGCATCGCAACTCAATTTTCAACTTGCGCTTTTGAAATGTTTTTTTCTGAAAGCGCGTCAGCGGCTTCTGCCTCTTCCTGCAATTCCTTTAGCGTTTTCGTGTTCTTCACGAGATTTTTGAAATTCCCTTCGCGCAGAATTTCCAATGCCGCGTTCAACTGCACGTCAAAATCCAAATCGTAAAGTTGCGGCTCTTTCGTGCGCCCCACTTCAATTCTAATAAGTCGGCGCAGAAGGCGCAAATCCAAGTCGCATTCTTTTTGCAAAACCGAAGCGTAAGCGGCAATTTCCTTTTCGTCCATATTCGGATGCGATTCCACATATTTTCGAATTGTTTCTTCCTCGGACAATTTTATCAAAGCCTTTGTCTGATCGTCGGTGTATTGCGGACTGAGCGCGACTTCCTTGTCCGGCGGAATTCCGATTTTGTCGATGTTCGTGTCGCTGGGAGTGTAATAGCGCGCCATCGTAATTTTAACGCCGTCGCCATGATTTAGAGGCATCACCTGCTGGACGCTTCCTTTTCCGTAAGTGCGCTCGCCCACGAGATACGCCAAATGATTGTCTTTTAATGCGCCGCTCAAAATTTCCGATGCGCTCGCGCTTCCACGGTTTATTAAAACCACAATCGGAATGTCTTTCACTGCCGTATTATTTTCGCTAGCATTGATTGAGCGCGATTCATAGGGAAGGCGACTTTTCGTGCTGACAATCGGACCTGAGTCGATGAACTTGTCCGCGATTTTCGCCGCGCTGTCCAAAAGTCCGCCCGGATTGTTTCGCAAGTCGATTACAAGACCTTTGTAATTTTTTTCGTCAAAAAAATCAATCGCATCCTGAACGCGCAAAACAGTTTCAGGCGTGAACTGAATCAACTTCATATAGCCGTAGTCGCCAATCATTCCGTATTCAACGGTGGGCACTTCAATTAAATCGCGAATCAAAGTTCTTTTGAACGTAACGCTTTTTCCGCGCAAAACCGTCACTTCCACGCCTTCGCCTTTCGGCCCGCGCAATTTAGAAAGAACAGTTTCCATTGACATTTCGGGAGTCGGCTCTCCGTTGATTTCAATCAATTTGTCTCCCGCCTGAATTCCGGCTTTAAATCCCGGCGTTCCCTGAATCGGTGAAACCACGTCCACATAAGCCGGATTCTCCGGCGTGGAATTGTTGCGCTTGGAAATGGAAAGCCCCACTCCATAAAACGCGCCTTCGGTGGTGTCGTTGAGAGAGCGCATATCTTGCACGTCAAGGTAAACAGTATAAGGATCGCCGAGCGAATCCATCATTCCTTTGAGCGCGCCTTTGTACAAAACTTCCGGATCAACTTCATCGACATAGCGATTTTGGAGAGTGTAAAAAATCTGCGCGAAAGTGCGGATGTATTCGCCTGAAACCTCTTGCTTGGAACGCGAATCTGACTGCGAAGATTGCGCGAAACATTTTGAAACAAAAAATCCCGAAACGAAAAAACAAAGCGCAAACGCCGCCGCCTTGAAAAATTTTGTAGAATGATTTTCCATAACGAAATATTTTAACATAAATATAATAAGAATTCAAGTTGAGATTTGATTTTACATGGTGAAGTGCTACTAGACTAATATTTGAATTACGATTATAATTTGATAAAATGTTAAAATTGATGGTGATTTTTCGCTTCGCCGCAAAATCGCGTTTTCGACAATGAAAAAAGTTGAAATTTTTTCATTGCATCAAAAAAGGGTTTTTCGTGAAACAAAAATTGTATTTGTCTAATCCTGGAATCGCTACGGCTGCTGGCTGCGACACGCAAGCTTTTTGGAATGCGCTTGTTGACGGCGACAATTCAGGTTTGGTAAAAGTGAAAACTTTTTCGGGCGAAACTTTTTTCGCTGGAAGAATTGACGGCGAGCGACTTTCTCCGACGAACGCAAAATATGATATGCGAATCATTCAAATAGAAGATTTGGCGTTGAGGCAAATCGCCCCTTTCGTTGAACGAGCGAAAGAAAAATACGGAGCGTCTCGAATTGCCGTCTGCGTCGGCTCATGCGACAATGGCACGGAATTTTCTTTGGCGGGGCATCGCGAATTTTTCGCCACGAAAAAATTTCCTGAAAACTATTCTTTGGAAATGCAAAGCGCGGATTATCCCGCCACGTTCGCAAAAGAAAAATTCGGTTTGCATGGACCTGCATTTGTTTTTGCGACGGCGTGTTCTTCCAGTGCGAGCGCGATCGCAAAGGGCACGGAATTGATTCGCGCGGGAATTGTAGACGCGGCTATTGTCGGAGGCGCGGATGTCGCTTCGGACACGGCTTTGCTCGGATTCAATTCGCTTGAATCGATTTCGCAGGAAAAGACAAATCCGTTCAGCAAAAATCGCGCGGGGATAACTTTGGGCGAAGGGGCGGCGTTTTTTGTATTGGCGAAAGAATTTTGCGTTGTGCAAAATTCTTCGGACAACTACGATGAAAATTGTGAGAATTGCATTGAACTTTTGGGCGTGGGCGAAAGTTGCGACGCGCATCACATGACATCGCCTTTGGCAGACGGAAGCGGCGCGCTTTGTGCGATGAGTGCCGCGCTTGAAGACGCTTCGCTTGGTTGTAATGACATTGATTACATCAACTTGCACGGCACTGGAACAAAATTGAATGACGCGATGGAATCGCTTGCGGTGTCGCAATGTTTTGGCGAATCGATTTGTGAAATAAATTGCAATGAGAATTCGCAAAAGAAAATTTTCGCAAGTTCCACGAAGCCTATTACGGGGCACGTGCTCGGCGCGTCAAGCGCAATAGAATTAGCGGCGTGTTTTTTGGCAATCAAAAACAATCGCGAAAAAAATCTTGAAGAAATAAAATTGCCGCTTCATGTTTTTGACGGCGAGCGCGATGAAAATCTTCCGCGAATAAATTTGGTTGGACGCGAAACAAAATTCTCGAAACCGATAGATGTTTGCATGTCAAATTCGTTTGGCTTTGGCGGATGCAACGTTAGTTTGATAATTGGAAAAAGTCGCTCCGATTGCGTTCGGCGCGGCGAGGAAAATTAATTTATGGGTGAAAAAAAATTTGAATTACCACAAAATGTTCCGTGCGAAAAATTGATTGAACTTTTGCCGCACAAAAGCAAAATGTTTTTGCTCGACCATCTCGTTCAGCATGACACGACGGCGCGAACTTTGGAATCAATTTCGCTCGTCACGAAGGAAAACATTTTTTATGACGAGGAAATCGGCGGAGTACCTTCATATATTGCGTTTGAATTGATCGCGCAAAGCATCTCGGCTTTGAGCGGAGTGACAGGCTACGAAATGGGCTGCAAGCCGAAGCCTGGATTTTTGCTGAGCCTGATAAATTATTCGGCAAACGTTCCGATTTTCAAGGCGGGAACTTCGATTCATGTCAAAATAAAAAAAGTCGATGAAATGGAAAATATTTTGACATATTACGGCGAAGCGTTTTCCAGCGAAAACCCCGAAACGCCAGCCGTGTCCACAACGGTAACTGTAATGGAAACCGAAGACTTGAACATTTTGCGGACGAAATGAATTTTTAAAATGAAAGAGGAAATTAACTTGTCATCGAAAATAGCGGCGATTTAAAATTAGTAAAAATAAATTTTTATAAAACGGAGTGTTAAAATTATGGCTGAAGAAAATTTGCAGAAAAAAGTTTTGGTGACTGGTGCGAGCGGCGGAATCGGGCGGGCAATCGCGCTGGCGGCGGCGAAGGAAGGTTACTTCGTCGTGGCGCATTACAATCGCGGCGCGGAAAAGGCGCAGACGCTTTTGGATGAAATCAAGGCGGCGGGCGGCGATGGCGAATTGCTTCAATTCAATGTTTCAGACCGCGCGGACTGCGAGCAAAAGTTGAACGCGTACACTGAGGCGAACGGCGCGTTTTGGGGCGTAGTCCAAAATGCCGGCATTTGTCGCGACGCGGCTTTTCCCGGAATGAGCGCGGAAAGTTGGGACGAAGTGATTCACACGAACCTTGACGGATTTTACAATGTGATTCAGCCTTTGGTGATGCCGATGTGCCGCCAGAAAAAAGGCAGGATTATCACAATCGCTTCTGTGAGCGGCGTTATGGGAAATCGCGGCCAAGTGAACTACAGTGCGTCAAAAGCGGGAATCATCGGCGCGACAAAAGCTTTGGCGGTGGAATTGGCGAAGCGTAAAATCACGGTGAATTGCATTGCGCCCGGCGTAATCGAAACTGAAATGATCAAGGACGCACCGCTCGATATGATTTTGCCGACAATTCCGATGAACCGCGCTGGCACTCCCGAAGAAGTTGCGGCGGCGGCGATTTTCCTTTTGTCGGAAGGCGCGAGTTACATTACGCGACAAGTCATCAATGTAAATGGAGGAATAGTATGACAGCGGCAAAGCCGCTGTTGTCATCATAGTTTGCTCGCAAACTATTTTATAAGACTGCATTTCCATTCGGAAATGCGACAGGAGAAGTAATAATGGAAAAACGAAGAGTTGTGATTACGGGCGCGGGCATTTGTAGTTCGCTCGGCGACACTTGGGAAGAAATTTTGGCGACGCTGAAAGGCTTGCAAAATTGCGTCGTGCGAATGGACGATTGGGACAAATTCGGCGACGGAATGAACACGCGGCTTGCCGCTCCGTACACAAAAGAATTGCGCGCTTACCCACGAAAAAAAATTCGTTCGATGGGTCGCGTTTCTCGGCTCGCGCTTCAGGCGACGGACGACGCTTTAAGGATGGCGGGTCTTGTGGATGCGGAAGGAAACACTGTCGAAGAAATCCACAATGGGCGCACGGGAATTTCCTACGGCTCGTGCATGGGAAGTTTGGACGCGAACATGGATTTTTGCCACATGCTTGAAACTAACGATTGTTCGCGAATGGACGCTACGACTTATGTTCGCGCGATGCCTCAGACGGCGGCTTCCAATTTGAGCGTGTACTTTCAAATTCGCGGACGCATTATCACGACGAATACGGCTTGCACTTCGGGAAGCCAGTCCATCGGATATTCCTACGAGCAAATCGCCTACGGCTTTCAGGATATGATGATTGCAGGCGGCGCGGAGGAACTTTCGGCGGCGGACAGCGACATTTTTGACACGCTCTACGCGGCGAGCACGAAAAACGATGCGCCGAAAACCACCCCCTCCCCGTTCAGCAAGGAGCGCGATGGACTTGTGATTGGAGAAGGCGCGGGCACTTTGATTTTGGAAGAATACGAACACGCGAAAGCGCGTGGCGCGAAAATATTCGCGGAAATCATCGGCTTCGGCACGAACCAAGACGGCAACCATATCACCACTCCGAATCAGGCGACGATGGCTCGTGCGATTGAACTTGCGGTCGAAGACGCTAAAATCAGTCCTGACGAAATCGGCTACGTGAACGCGCACGGAACGGCGACAGGTCACGGCGACATTGCCGAAACGAACGCCACGGAAAGCGTGTTCAAGCGCGCGGTTCCAATCAGTTCCACGAAAAGTTACACAGGACACACTCTCGGCGCGTGCGGCACGATTGAAGCGTGGGTCGCCATAAATATGATGCGCGACGGCTGGTTCCATCCGACGCTGAATCTCACGAGCGAAAATCTCGACGGCGAATGCGGAAAGCTCGACTACATCATGGGAAGCGGCCGCGAAATAAAAACAGACATTGTTATGTCAAACAATTTCGCGTTCGGCGGCGTGAACACTTCGCTGATTTTCAAGAAAATATAAAAATTTTCCCATTCCGGAACATTTCTTGACAAAACGAGAAAATATTTCGGAATGGATTTTATCTTAAAACCGCCTGTCGAATTTCCTCGCTTTCAAATTTTGATTTGTGCGGAGAGTTTTGAACCCCGACGCTTGCGGCGGGGTTCGTTCATTCTCTTCAAAAATTCAATTGCTCAATTTCGCGAAAACTATATTTATAAAAATCATAGTCCTGCGACTTTCAAACTATTCATCAAACAAAATCGATAGTTTATTTTAGTGGTATGACTACGATTGAAAGTATAAGGCGAGCGGTGGCAAAAAATTTAAAGAATTTTCGAGAAGAAAAAGGCTTTACACAAGAAGCTCTCGCAGAAAAATTGGAAAAATCAACTTCACATATTGCGAATATTGAAAGCGGAAAGACAGGAATAAGCGACGACTTGCTTTGCGGACTTTGCAACATCTTCAACAAAAAGCCTTCGGAAATTTACAGCGACATTGACATGGATTTTGAATTCGACAAACAGCTGAATGTCGCGGTGCGCGATACAGTTAAAAAAGAATTTACAAACATCGCTGATGAAGTGTCGGAAAAAATTTTGCGGCAAGTCGCGATGCGCATTGCTAGCGGAAAATACATTGAACGACGCAATGAACGAGCTCCGTTGCGAAAAGTTGCCTCGCCCGAAAGTAAAAAGGATTCTTTATAAATAAACGAGTTTCAATTGCGTTTCTGAAAAATTAGTGGTATAATTTTCTATACCTTGTTCGATATCACATTTTAGGAGAAATTATGATTTTCAAAAATTTTCAAGATGAAAAAATTTCTGCGCTTGGATTTGGTGCGATGAGGCTTCCTTGCACGGACGGAAAAATTAACGAAGCCGCCGTCGCGAAAATGGTGAAAACCGCGATGGATTCAGGCATAAATTATTACGACACGGCTTGGGGCTATCATGACGGAAATTCGGAACTGGTGATGGGAAAAATTCTCGGTGAATATCCGCGCGAAAAATTTTTTTTGGCTTCGAAATTTCCTGGCTACGATTTGGCGAATATGCCCAAGGTAAAAGAAATTTTTGAAAAGCAACTTGAAAAATGCCGCGTGGATTTTTTTGATTTTTATCTTTTTCACAATGTCTGCGAGATGAACATCAACGAATACCTTGACCCGAAATTCGGCATTTATGATTTTTTGATTGAGCAAAAGAAAAATGGACGCATAAAACATTTGGGATTTTCTTGCCACGGCGAACTTGATGTTTTGGAACGATTTTTGAAAGCCTATGGAAGCGACATGGAATTTTGCCAACTTCAAATAAATTGGCTTGACTGGACATTCCAACACGGAAAGGAAAAGGTCGCGCTTTTGCAAAAGTATAAAATTCCGCTTTGGGTGATGGAGCCGTTGCGCGGAGGAAGCCTTTGCAAACTGCCTGAATCCGCCGCAAAAAAATTGGGCACGCTTCGACCGAATGAAAGCGCCACGGCATGGGCGTTTCGGTTTTTGCAGGGAATCGGCGCGACCGTGATTTTGAGCGGAATGTCTAACCAAGAGCAATTGGAACAAAACATCGCGACTTTCGCACAAGACAAGCCGCTTAATGAAATGGAAGAAAGGACGCTCGCGCAAATTGCGAAAGATTGGCTTTCGGCGGATCAAATTCCGTGCACATCTTGCCGATATTGCACTTCGCATTGTCCGCAAAACCTTGACATCCCAAAAATCATTTCGCTTTACAACGAGCATAATTTTACTGTCGCGAGCGGACAATGGGATTTTATTTCGCCGATGTATTTTTCTGGACAGCCGAAAGAAGCGCATCCTTTAAATTGTGTTTCGTGCCGTTCATGCGAAAAAGTTTGTCCGCAGCAAATTAAAATTGCGGACGTGATGTCCGCTTTCGCGAAAGTTTTGGGATAAAAAAATGTTGTGTTTTGAAAACGAAATTAAATTTGCGGCAATATCTTTAACGCAAATCTTAAATGTTCAAAAAAATTAAGTCCGCAGGAAATTTCAATTTCTGAGGAACTTGATTTCGCCCGCGCGAGCGGGCTGTGCAATAAACGAGTTTCGGAACAAAACTCGAAGTTAAACTTGTCGGCGACATTTCCAACGACAAGTTTAAACCTTCAAAAGAAACCTTCAAAAGATTATTGACTTTTTGTAGTTGTATGTTATAATTTAATAATGGAATTTAAGACAACAAATCTGCCTGAAAATGAAAACCTCATTGTCTGGGAAGACCGTTTTGCCATTGGAATTCCAGTCATCGACGACGAACACAAGCGATTGGTGGAATTGTGAAACGAACTTTACAAGGTGGTTATGTCGGGCGACAATTCATTGCGAAATTGGGCAGTTCGCATTGCGTTAAGAGAATGCGCGGATTACATTAACACGCATTTTGCCCATGAAGAACAATTGATGCTGCTCTGTGGCTACAAAGATTTTGATATGCATAAAAGGGAGCATACCGAGTTTTCAAAATTGGTTTTGGAAAAATGTACAAATTTCGACCAAGAAGATTTTCATTTTGCGCTGAAATTGGTGAAATTTCTATATGGCTGGATTCTTTCACACATCGCGCACACGGACAGACTTTTTGTCGATGATTTGAAAGCGTACCTTACTATGGGAGGGGTGTAGACACCCATTGAATTTTTATAGCGAAGTGATATGATTGAAACTATGGAATCGGGAAATATAAATCCACCTGAAAATGAAAATCTCATTGTTTGTGAAGATCTATTTTTGATTGGAATCCCAATTATTGATGATGAGCACAAGCATCTCGTAAAATTGTGCAATGCACTTTACAAGGCAGTTATATTGGGCAACAACGCAGTGCGAAAGGGTGCCGTCAGCATCGCACTCAGAGAATGCACGGATTATGTTAAAACTCATTTTGCACATGAAGAAAAATTAATGCAAGTTTGCGGCTACAAAGATTTTGATATGCACAAAACGGAACACGCAGAATTCGCGAAAACAGTTTTGGAAAAATCCCAAAATTTTGAAAAAGAAACTTTTCATTCCTCGACAGAATTCGTGAGATTCTTGTACGACTGGATTCTTTCGCACATCGCGCACACCGATAGACTTTATGTTGACGACTTGAAAGCGTATTTGGGGAAAAAATAAATTTTTCGAGTTGAAACAAAAAGCGACCGCGTTATTTTTGTTTGGAATTTTTTTGATTTCGTGCGATGACAATTTTAAAATAAAATTGTCGAAAAAAATCGCGCGGAATTTTTATACGTTTTTTTCTTAAAAAAAAAATTCTCTTTCTGAATAAAGAATTCTCTTTTTAAAAACTTCTGTCAATAACTTTTTAAATATTCGCGTGTTTTTTTTCAAATTTTTTTGGTTTTTTTTGTGAAAATTTTGAAATTTTTGCAAAGTTGTGGTTTTTCCCGAAAAATTTTTGGAGAAAATACGTATTTTCTTGTGGCTTTTGGCGGGTAATTTAAAACGCTCTTGACCCACATTTTTTAAGCGGGTTTTGACGTGAGTTTCTTTTTGTTGCTGTCCTTTATTTTATGCGACGGCCGTTTTTTTGCGTTTGACTTGAGAAAGCACAACATCGTCGATGTCGATGTAAACCTCTCGAAATCTTGGCTTTGCGCTCTTCAAGAATGTTCGCTCAATCAAATCCTGCATCACAAACGGCATATTGCCCGAAGTGTCCGTCTCCACGAGGCGCGGAATGTAACGCTTGTTCGGATTGTTCCTGTCCTCAACCCAAAGCCCCTCTTTTTCGTTTAGGAAAATAAGAATGTTTTTTCCGTAAAGTTCAGGACAGAAAAATTTGTAGCCCTTGAAGTGGAAAATTCCGCCCCTGTCAACTTTTCCGGGAAACGTTGCTTTCAAGATTTTGCTGACTTCGTTCATGTCGGCCTTGACAAAAAACGTCTCGTCGCTTGCGGGATTTACGGGAAACCATTTTCGCCACAATTTGGGAAATTCGTTTCGCAAAAAATCGTTCGCCTTTTCAACGGTGTCGATTCCTTTCAAAACAAACAAATTCGGAAGCCTGTGCTTGATTGTTTCCCAAAATCGCTCGATGCGCCCTTTCGCCTCAGGACTGTGCGCGGGGAACATGTCAACTCCCATGTTTTCCATCATTATTCCGAACTGCGTCATGTGTTTCTTGCCGTCGTCAGCTTTCCTGTTGTTCACGAAAAAAACGCCCGCCCTGTCGGGATAAATCGCCATTGGAATTCCCTCGGTTTCCGCCATAATTCTGAACGCCTCGACATATCCCAAAAGACATTCGCGCTTCGTCATATAAAGATACGGCTCGCCGGTCGCGTCATCGACAAAACCTTGTATGCAATACTTCACCCCGTCCTTGAACCAAGCGAAAACTGTTCCGTCCCCTTGCACAAGCTCGCCTTTATGCAACATTCGCTCCCGCCAAAGCGACGCTTTCTTTTTTGAAAGCCTGTGCCTTATCGGAGTCTTGTATCCGAGTTCATTGAGGACTTTTATGAGCCAAGTCCTGCCCACCTTGATATTAAACTCTTCTTCGAGAATGACTTTTGTCATCGAGTAAGTTATGCCGTCGAACGGATTCTTGCCGTTCACGCGAGTGTTCAAAAAGATGTCCTCCACTTTCTTCCGCTTTGCTTCCAATTCTGGAGAAGCCTTCTTCTTTCCCATATTGCCGTGAAGCAAAGCCGTGTCGCCGATTTCTTTGTAGCGGGCAACAAGCTTTTGAATTGTCCGTTGAACAATGCCACTTTCCATCGCCGCCTGTCGGGTCGTCATTTCCCCGTTAAGACAGCGCAAGACAAGGCTCTTTTTGTAAAGAGCCGCTTGCGAGAGTTGATTTTCCATTTTTTCAGTTCCTTAAATTTTTTAGGCTAATTCTTTAAGGAAATTGTTGCATATGTATTTTGATTTGACAAGAGCCTCAAAAACTGAGTGACTTCCGCTTGCCGGGTCGCAGACGAAATCGTTTTCATTTGTTGTTGCCGAAATCAACTTTTTTTTTGCGCGTGGATATATGTGGTTTGCAAGCAGTTTCAGGCTTTTTTTTGAGAAATTTTGTTTTAATTAGCGCAATATTGCGCTAATTAAAACATGATGGAATATGAGGTGCTTGTCACTTGATAGCGCAGTTTTTGTCTTCCGTTGACTTCTGCGACTTCAACATAGCCAACAGGACAAGGGTTTGGGGCCTCGTCATAACCGTCCCCGTTGTAAACATAAAAATAATTTTCCCACTTCAATGTGCTGAGGGTTTGCCCTTCAAAAAGAGTGATTTTTAATGAAGGTCCAGAAATTTTGAATTTTGCGACACACATTTCGATGTCGCTTTTAGGGTGGATATTGCATTGTTTGTCAATACAGCCTTCGTCAAAATATTTGCTTTCGGAGGCGTTTCCAAGATAGTAATGCCAACCCTTTCCGCCTTTCAAATCGACATAAAAAGTTTTTGTTCCGTCATCTTCAAATGTGCATCCAAAGAACGTTGCGGCAATAAAAATGATTGCGAATAAAAGCGCATGCTTGTCATTTTTCATAATATTCGCTCCTTGTCATTCCATACACTTAAAAGAAACGGATGGACAGCTTTTTGGTTACACTTGTGTCAGTTACATTTTTCTTTGAGTCGTTTTGTTTTTGTCGTCCTCTTTGTCGCTGTTGCCTTTGACTTTGTTTTCGCAGTTTTCATCGCCGTGACATTTTTTGATGTGGCTTTTCGCTCTCTTTCTTTTTTGGCTTTTTCGGCCATTGTTTCTTTCAGCTGCCGTTGTTGGTATTTTGCGAAACGGGTTATGTCGGCTTTGTTGCATTTGTGCGGAAGAAGGGTCGAATAGTCGAAGGTGGTTTTTGCGCGTCCGTTTTGTTGAACGAACGTCGGCTTTCCGCAGATTTTGCAAGGGGCAAGCCCGCTTTTTTCCGTGATTTTTTCGTCGTCTTTCTTGCAAAAATGCGGCTCGCCCGTAATCGCATCGCACGGCATCCATCTTTCGTTCGCCGTTCGCTTGTATGAAATTTCCGCTCCGCAATATCTGCAATATCCCATAGCTTGCCCCCTGCCTGTCGCCGTAACGTTACAGCGATGTCACCAACTCATTTGCCGACTTCTTTGCAAAATCACCGCGATTATTTTGCTTTGCTTGCTTCAGAAGATTTCATCTTTCGCCTTGCGCAGATTTCGTTGATTTTCGAGGCGAGAAACGGCGCGTCCTCATATTCTACGAAAACAATGCCGCCGTCTTGCTCCAGCAAAAGTTGGTTTTCCTGTTCAACAACCTTTATGTCCATTTTTCGCTCCTTCCTTAAAATTAAGCACCGCAGGAAACAGGCTTGAAACTTCGCCTAACGGCTCGTTGCCAGAACAGTTTCCGAGGACGCTAAAATCAGCGACGCTATTTTAGTTGCTGATTTTAAATGTTGGTTTAATTGGCGCATTCGTGCGCTAATTAAATTTTCTTTTCTTTCCGGCCGTCCGATTCGGTTTCTCGAAAACAAAGTCGATTTTTCCCGTTTCCGCGTTCATTTTCAAGCCTGCGCTAAACTCCTTTCCTGCCTTGCCTTTCATTTTTTTAGGCGCGGTCGTTTTGCCGGAAAGCAGCGTCGCGGCATCGGCTGGACTTATCCTCGCTCCGCAGATTGCCTTCCAAATAGCGAAACCGCATTTCGGTGTCCCGCAGTATCCCGCGCATCCAAAGAACGCCCTTCGCTCGACGACATCTTTTCCGCAAAGCGGGCATTTCCCGACGGACGGCGGCTCGTATTTTTCAAAATCCGCTTTCACGGCGACGCACTTTTTTATGTAGTCCTTGATTTCCGCCTCGAACTCATCGGGGGCTTCCTCAAGCTTTCTTTCCCACTCCGTCGTCTGCCCGATTCCCGCAATTCGTTTCGTCATATCGTTTTTGAAAAGCTGCCTCAACAAGAACCGCCCTTTTCTCGTCGCATAGAATTTCTTTTTGTCCTTGACAAGGTATGCGTGTTCCTGAAGTTTTTGGATTATGGACGCTCTCGTCGCGCTAGTTCCAAGTCCGACAAGCTTTTCGTCGGACTCCTGCGCCTTCGGATTTTTCATGAACGCGAGCAAGGCGCTTTCCGTGAACTCTTTTTTCGGCTGCGTCATCTTCTCGACGGCTTTCACGTCTTTCAAGGCGCAACGCTTTTCGCAGAACCTTTTGATGTCATCCCCGTCGTCTTCCTTTTCCGCCGCCTTCCAGCCCGCCTCCACGACGGAATTCACGGTCGCCTTGTAAGCGTATCCGCCGTTTCTCATTGTCAGCTTTTTTTCGTCATAAATGCACGGCGGCATGCAAGCCATGAAGAACGACTTTAAAACAATTTCGTAAATTTTCCGCTCGTCGTCGCTTGCGCCGTTTGGAAGGAAATCAAGCGGGATGAGGGCGTGGTGGCTGTCAAGCTTTTTGGAATTGAAAATGAATTTGTTTCCGCCGTCTATGAGCGACACGTCGCTGTACTTTGAAATTTCAGAGGTTCCTTTGAGAAGCTCGAATTTCTCCTTGAACAGCCCAACGTCGTCGTCGCCCATGACTGTCGATGGAGTGCGCGGATACGAAAGGCATTTGCGCTCCTCGTACAATTTTTGCGCCGCCTCCAAAGTCCTTGACGAGGAAAAGTCATGGAGGCTCGCCGCCTTCTGTTGCAGTTCCGTGATGCCGAGAAGATGCGGCGGCCGCAATGATTTTCGCTCGACTTCCGCCTCGACTGTTATCGCCTTGTCTTTTTGCGAGAATGAAATCGCGTCTTGAATGTATTCGTCGTCTTTCGGAAACGACGTCTTTTTCGTTTCAGGATTCACGAGCAGCATTTCCAGAGCGTTGCCGTCGCCGTCCTCTACGAGCGCGGCGCATTCGCCGTACGGCGCGGGCTTGAAGCCGGCAACCTCGTTGTTGCGTTGGGCGACGGCCGCGAGGACGGCTGTCTGCACTCGCCCGACAGGGAATGTTTCGCCGTTGCCCGAAGAAAGCGTGACGAACGGCGAAAGGTTCATTCCCACGAGCCAGTCCGCCTTTTGCCGCGCGAATCCCCTTTTCGCGAGGTCGTCATATTCGCTCCATCGCCTTGCGCTTTTTATGCCGTTGACGACAGTCTCTTTCGTGAGAGCCTCGGAAACCCAAAAGCGGGTGAAGTTGGAAGTGTCGCGAATTCCTGCCTGTCGCACGGCAATCCGGGCGATGACTTCGCCCTCGCGGTCGGCGTCTGTCGCGATTAAAACGGTGTCGCCGGAATGCTTTTTCAGGAGCCTTGTAACAAGGTTTGCTTGGGCTGCCGCTTTCGGATTTTTGCTGTAGAGCCACTTTTCGGGAATTATCGGCAGGTTCGAGAAAGAGAAAAATTTATACGCCGCGTCGTACTCTTCGGGTTTGGCAAGTTCGTAAAGATGGCCTACGCAGTTTGTGATCGCGATGTTTTCAGTCTCGTAAAATCCGAGCGGGTTTCGCTTCGCTCCGAGCGCGTCGGCGAATGATTTTGCGACCGAAGGCTTTTCGGCAAGTATCAGCATCTTGATGTCCTTGTCAGTTCAAGAGGCTTCGCCATTATTATCGCACGAAGAAAGATGTTTTGTCAACTTCCTGGCCAAACTAAAAGTGCCTTACAAAAATCTCATCTTTGACCGATAGGCAAGATAAAGGAAGTGCCGTATTTTTTTTATTTACCTATGATACCGAGTGCCATACTCGGCCATTTTTATACGGCACTTTTGCGGCACTCTATACGGCACTTTTTTTGACGGAAAATTTGACAAAATTCGGTTTTTAGGCTAGGATTTCAACGGGGAAATCTTTGTTTCCGGCGGTTCTTCCGCATCGAAATTTCCAGTGCCGACCTTATTTTCAAATCGCATTTTTTGGCGGAAGTCGTTTTTAATTGGCGCATTCGTGCGCTGATTTCTTTGCGGCGTTTTCGCTTTTTTAGGAGGCGGCATTGTGAAAAGAAGCACGGGGAAAAAAGACGACGGAGTTGAAGCTCTCGACTACGACTTTTGGGGCAAGAAAATGAGCGTTCCCAAAAAAACGCGCTCGCTCGACGCTTCAAGGGAAATGAACAAGCTCCTGCGAGAGACGGCTTGGCTCTTGAACTCGCCTCCGAAGAAGAAGCGCAAAAAAGACGAGAGGTTGAAAGCGCGTCGGGCGGGCGACAGGAAGCAGCCGTGCGTCGCGAAAATGTATTACGGCGACGACAAGTCCCTGCACAAAAACTTCCTGCGAAAATATATGCCACAAAAAGACAAGGACGAAGTTCCCGAGGAGGAAAAGCCGCGGCTGTTCAACGGCGAGTACGATGTCGTTCCCGACAGCGAGCTCGAACGCTACGAAAGCGGGATGGCGGGCAGGCACTTTAAGTGGATTCTGTCGCCCGAAAGCCAAGATGTTCCGATGAAAGTTTTGGCGCGCTCGTTCATAAGGCGCCTCGAGGTCGCGACGGGCTTCAGGCTTTCTTGGCTCGCCGCGATCCACACGGACACGGGACACATCCACGCGCACATTCTGATAAACGGAATCGACCGCCGAACAGGAAGGGAAATCAAGTTCCCGAAGGAAGTCGTGAGGAACCTTGCGCGGACGTTCGCGATGGACGACTGCACGAAGCTCGTCGGGCGAAGAACGGAGGCGCAAGTCCAAGCCGCGAAAAGCAGGCTTCCGCTCGCAAAATATTGGACAAGGCTCGACGAGGAAATAAAGAATTCCGCGAGGGCGATTCCGCCGGAACAGGCGGGAGGCGGCGAAGAATGGGAGTCGCTTGTCACCGCCCAAACTGACGAAATGAGGCGGAGGCTTGAAACGCTTTTGGAAATGGGGCTTGCGGCTAGGGTCGGGAAGAACAGGCCGTCCGTGTATCGCCTTGAGAGGAACTGGGAGAAAACGCTTCGCGCCGTCGGGCGGTTCAACACGTTCTTGCAGGCGCGGAAAGACTTGCGCTACGTCTCAAAAGGCGTTCTTGAAAGGTTCTCGGCCGACGCGTTCCCGGACAAGAAAAGCGCGAGGGCGCAAGGAATCGTGACGCTCCGTTATGTCATGGACGACGAGGGCGTTTGGAACAACGCGATCGTCGTGGAGAACAAGGCGGAAAACCGCGCGTGGTATGTGCCTCTGTGGAAAAAGCCCGACGAAAGCATAATTGGCAGGGCGGTGACGCTGTCGCTGGAGCCGTCGAAGACAGGCCGCGAGCGAACGTTGGTCACGTTGATGTGATTCTTTGAACGGACAGTAAATCAGCGCATTCGTGCGCTGATTAGATTTTTCAAAAAGTGGATGAGGGGGAGGAAGGTATTGACAAGAAACGCCGAAATTGTCATAATATGGTCAAAGTTAAAAACGGCCGGAAAGACTGGGCGGTATGTAAGTACATGGGAACTACCCGAAGGCGTGTAAATCCCGTTCCTGTTTCAGTCGTGTTCATTCAAGTTCAGTATCAAAGTGGTTGAGAAGTCTTTTATGAATACTTTATCCCTTTATTTCAGGAGGTTGGTATGAATAAAAGTTCTGCCACCAAAAAATCCACGTTTCTTTTAATCGTTTTGTTGTTGTCAAGTCTTTTCTCGTTTTCCTGCGGTAGTGGGGACGGAAATTCGGAGGGGGGGGGTAATCCACCCGCTACTCCCGACACCAACGAAGCGCGTTTGATGAAGGCACTCGCGGGGCTCTCGTTTGTAAACGAAGCCAACGCGAAATGCACGCTCGATTTTACCGCAGACGGAAAAGTCATCGTAAACAAAGGTGCGCCATATTCCGACCCGAAAGTCTTTGCGAAAGAATTTTGGAAATATGAAAAAGTAACAGTCGATGATTTGCTGGATAGAGACAACGAGCAACAGCTGTATTTTTTAATAAGGCTTGAAGAAAAAGACGAATGGGGAGATAACAAGATTGGAAGAATTGATGTAGACGACAAAAATGACATTACTCTTCTGGAGGATTATTATTACTACGATAAGCCGGAGTATTCTGGAATCAAAGACCGCGCCTTATACGACCTGACCGCCGAAGAAAATCTTGAATTTGATGATGTTGATGTAAGCGATGACGGAAAAACTTATTCAGGCCGCATGACCCTTCCTGGTTTTTATTTTTATTTCCCTCCGCTGTACTGTAAAATCAACTGCAAAGGCACGGAATATGTATCTAGTCTCAATGTTGCTCAGTTGGGATGTTTTAGCATTGCAGAATGTCATTACTATTTTGAATTCAATACGGAAACAAAACAGTTGTATGTAGATACTCGTAGTAGAGATGATTTAAACGAAAGCCTTGAAAAATGGTCTGGCGGTAATAATTCTTATAGTTTTGGCCCCAAGGGTTATGGCTATCCATGTGAATTTGTTCGTGCAGAATTTGAATATCACACATTTGACATCAAGGACGGATCGCCCGCGTATTATAGACTTGCATCTTCTCCCGGTCACTTTGGCGGCAGCGATGACCCAAGTGGTAGCGCAATCACGCTTTCAGGCGAGTATTCTGTAACTGGTGTATCAAATATAACTTGGACATTCGCAAATGGGATTCTCAAGAGAAACACAGGAAGTTCCTCCGCTCTTAGTTACACTTACGAAATAAGCAATAACAAGCTCAAAGTAACACAAAGTACAGGTGGCTATGACACAACTTATGATTTTACGTTGAGCGAAAACGGCGGGAACATCGTTGTTTCGGGCGAACAACTTTATGTCCATATGATTTTCGACGTGAACGCAAGTAGCGTGACGCTCGCGAAGAACTAACGAAATTGATTTAATTAGCGCATTCGTGCGCTAATTTTTTTTGCCGCTGTTGGATAAAAGGTCTCAAAATAATGCAAAGAGTTTGACAAAAAATTGTTTTTGTGTTAAGATGTCTTTATGTGCCGACATTTTTATTTTTTTTCAGAGGAAAATAAATGGCACAAAAGAACGAATTCCTTCGGAGAGACCCGAAAAACAAAGGCAGAAAGCTTTTTTTCGACCTTACAAATCTTATAATCCCTGTTCTTATTATTTTTATCGGAATATTCCTTGCCTCGCAAAAATTCGCGGAAATGATGAACTACGACCCTCGTTTTTGCGACGTTCCGATTTACATTCTTCGGCACAAGTTCTTGATCTGGCCGAAAGGCTACCCGATTTTCAATCCGTTTGTCACGACGCTCACGATGATGACGAATCCGCTCAACAAGGCCGTGCAGGACGCGACTGGACAGGCGGTTGTTCCCGGAACAATTTGCGCCCTGCTCGCGATTTTCACTTGGGCGTTGATTTCGATTGTCAGAGTCTACTTTCTGAACAAGAAGAAGAATCTTTACGGCACGGCGCGATGGGCGACCGTCAAGGACTTGAAGAAATTCGGGCTTTGCGAGGAACACGGTGTCGTGCTCGCACAGCGGTTCGAGGCGGATTCCGAGGCGGTCGTGAACAAGGCGGGAAACTTCGCGCTCAAAATGAAAAAGACCGCGCCGCTTGTCTGCCATTCGGGAACGAGCCACACGTTGATGATCGCCCCCACGCGAAGCGGAAAGGGCGTCGGCTCCATAGTCCCGACCTGCACGTCGTACCGCGAGTCGATGATAATTTTCGACCCGAAGGGCGAGCTTTACAACATGACGGCGGGCTACAGGAAGAAATTCAGCCGCGTCATAAAATTTTCTCCCGTTCAGTTCGAGACGGCAAGGTTCAATCCGCTTGAGGAAGTGGAGCTGAACGAGAACGCCTTCCGCGACATCGGAACGATTCTGACGAACATCTTTCAAAAGGGCGAGAAAGGCGGCGACTCCAACTCGGACTTTTTCGACAACAACGCGCGCGACCTTTTGACGGGCGTGATTTTCCACGTTCTTTCGGCGGTTGAGGAGGTCGGCAAAGACGAGAGCGGAAATCCGATTTACGAGCCGATTTATGGGGCCGAAGACAAGACGATCGCGGGCGTTCTTCGCATTTTCGCGCGGGCGGCCGCGGGTGAAAAACAGGAAGGCTCGGACGAGCCGCCGCCGGCGGGCGAGGAACTGCTCGACGAGATGATTGCGAGCAAGCACATCGACAAAGACGGCAGGGTAAGCGACCACATTCACGGAATCGTGCTTGATGTCGCGATGAGCGCGAAGCAGCAGCACGGAAAGGTCAGAAGCGACATCATGCAGACGGTGCAGTCAAAGCTCAACTTGTTCCGAGACCCGTTCATCAAGAACGTGACGAGCGCGAGCGACTTCAAATTGCAGGACTTTTACGACTCGAAAGAGCCTATAAGCTTGTACCTTACGCTTCCGTTCGGCGACATAGACCGAATCATGCCGATTTTCCAGCTTATAATCGACTTTGTATTGCGGAGGTTCTCAAGCGGCGAAGTCCGGGCGGGCGAAAAAGAGAAAAAGTTGAGGCATCCGATTTTGTTTTTGCTTGATGAGTTTCCGACGCTCGGCAACATGAAGTTCCTTGAAACCTCGATGGGTATCCTTGCGGGCTACGGACTTCGGTTTTTCATAGTCATTCAGAACTATCAGCAGCTTGTCAAAATCTACGGACAGAACAACTCGTTCATATCGCATTGCCGATACAAAATAATCTACGCGCCCGATGTTGAGCAGGACGCGGAAATGTTCAGCAAAATGATTGGAAAAGAGAGCGTCGTGAACGACAACGTTTCGGTTTCTGGAAGCCGCATGGCGGTCGCGCTCAACAACGTGAACCTTTCAAACCAAGAAATCGCACGCGACTTGATAAATCCCGACGAGCTTTCGAAACTCCCATACACAGATGCCATCATTCTGACGAGCAACGCTCCGCCTTATATGGCGAAAAAATGCGCCTATTATGACGACCCACGCTTTGACTGGAAGGTGTTTTTTGAAAACCAAGAGACCGGCGAAGTCAAGACTGGATTTCCCGCGCCATACAAGCAAGAGGAAATCAATATGGAAACGGCTGGGCTTCCCTCACAGGCGAACAGGGAGGAAAAACAAAGGAAGGACGCGGCAAAAGCGGCGGAAAGAGAAAAACGGAAGGCGGAAAAAGAAAAGGCGGAGGAGGAAAAGCCTAAATTCAATCCCGTGAACTTCATAATGTCTTACGCGACGGACGACGAGGGAGTGGGAATTGAGGAATGGGACGCGCCCTACACGGGCGAAGATGAGGGCGAAGAGCCGCCTCCGAAAGTGAAGAACTTTGAGCCTGACGACTTTGACACGGATGGCGACGACTGAAAAAAATGAATTAGCGCACAAATGCGCCAATTTTTAAGAAAAGCGCAAGGAGAAAAATATGAAGCATTGTCTTAAATCAAAGAAAAACGGAATTTTCGCAACTCTTGCAACAACAATTTTCGCAGGATTTGTATGCGCGACTGCGACAGGAGCGTTGCAAGGCTGCTCGTTCATAGGAAGCATGACAGATGACCATCAGGAAGACATTGGACTTTCCTTTGACAAAACAAAATCTGAAATTCTTGTCGGGCAGATGGACGCATTGAACCTGAAAGCGACAGCCAGCCAAAACAGCGCGAGCATCGAATGGTCGTTCGACGACAGCATCATTATGGCAAGATGCGACAATTATGGCGCGGTCATCACAGGGATAAAGCCCGGAACAACGACGCTCACCGCCCGCTCTGGAAGGGCGACAACGACTTGCGTCGTCACGGTCGGAGACGATTTGTACGCCGCCGCCATTGCGAATCCCTATGTCTACGCTTCAGAAGACTACATCGAGGTGAGCGCTGGAAGCACGAAAAAAATCTCGGCGGCTCTTTTTGGCGGAACGGCGGGCGACACTTCGGGATTTTCTTGGATTATAGACAAGCCGTCTGTCGCAGGGATTTCCGTCGAGGGAAACTATTGCTGGGTGACGGGAATTACCGAAGGCTTTGCGAGGGTCACGGCGCGCCATCAAAAGGCGGCGAACTCCTATTCTGTTCTTGTGAACTGCACGAACGACGGCACGACCTTCCCCTACATTTCGACCGAAAGCAATGTCATAACGATAAACACAAGCGAGGACACTGCGGCAAACTTCACCGTAACGCTAGAAAATCCTCCGTCGTCAGACTGGGAAAATTCTTTCACTTTCTCTATCGTGAATGCCGACGGAAGCGCGACGAGTAATCCGCCTTGCGTCGTGGAAAGCGCGTCGTCAAATTTTGTTACGATCCGGGCGCAAAAGCCGACCGGCGAATGTTGCGTCCGATGCATCCACCCTTACGCCTCGTACCAGCTCGACATTCTTGTTCGGATTGTGGAAAATGCCGAGACCGCCTTTATAAATCCGTCGGAAACAACCGTGACAATTTCAGGCGACGAGAAAAAGAGCGTGAGCGTTTCGCTTGAAAACTACAGCGGCGAATTTGACGCGTCGAAACTTTCATGGGAATTTTCTTCAGGCTACGATGAATATCTTTCTTATGAACTTTTGAACGGCGACGGAACCACGACGGGCGACTGGGCGACTTTTTCTGGAAAAAAGACCGGCTCTGCGAGGGCGACCATTTCCTATCCCGGACTTGGCTCAAGAACGATAATCATTTTGGTTCGCAATATTGCAAGCGAGGCGGCCAGCGCGACGACATACATAACGACAAGCCAAAACTACATAAGGGTTGAAGAAGGCTCCGAGGCCGTGCGAGTGAACGCCTATCTTACGGACTGCGCTCCGGGCGATACGAAGGACATTCTTTGGACAGTGACGCATTGCGCGTCGGACGGAAGCGGCGACGTGATAAAATGGCTCAACGGAACGGGAAAAGCGAAATCCGCGAGAAGCCTCTCATACTCTGAAAACGCTTATTGTGTCATAGAGCCATTAAAAGAGGGAACCGCCTACATCGACGTTTCCCACCCGAAAGCGATTTATCCGACAAGAATAACCGTCCGCGTGACGAAAAAAGGCGGCGCGCCTGTCAAAAAAGCGTATTTGTCGCTAAAAGGAAGCCCTGTCGTGAAAGTGAAGAACGGCGAAATGGGAGAGGCGAACATAACCCTTGAAGGAAACGGAAACGAGAGCGAAATTGTTTGGAGCGCGCCGAACTCCGGCAACGCAACAATCTCCGCAATCGGGAACAAATGCGCGATAACCGCTCCATCTTCAGGCTCCGGCGGAAGCAGATTCGACTTGACCGCAAGCCATCCGAACGCCGACAGCGCGGTCACTTTCGCCGTCATTTGCTACGACACGGACGACGACTTGAATTCGCTCATTCCTCCGACCATATACACGACAACGGCGCACGAAACGCTTGATGTCGGGCAAAGCGCAAGGCTTTATCTTTGGGCGGAAGGCTTTGATAACGAGCCGCAAATC
The DNA here is from genome assembly GCA_910584475.1 of uncultured Treponema sp. GTDB lineage: Bacteria > Spirochaetota > Spirochaetia > Treponematales > Treponemataceae > Treponema_D. Next base: position 22,999 of record CAJUBD010000013.1, on the reverse strand, counting down.
AACTGGGAAATCGTGAGCGGCAAGAACGTCGTTTCCCTTGAAAGCGAAAGCAACACCGTCATGAAAGCGACGGCAATTTCTGGAGGAAAGGCCACTATCAGAGCGTCGTGCGCGGACTGCTCGGCCGTCAATTTCGCGATAACTGTAAAACAGGAGGGCGTTGTCAACGAAGATGCCGCTTGCTATCTTTCGACTTCGCAAAACACGGTCTACCTTGAAAGAAAAGGCTCGTCGTCTGAGATTTCAGTCACAATGTACAACATAAGGGATTCCTTTAAGTCAAATGCTGTTTGGACGATTTCCAACAACGAAGATTTTGAGCTTTCGGCGAACGGAGACAACGCCTCCGTGACCGCTCTTTCCGACAGCGCGAGCGCGATTTTGACAGTGACGCATCCCCTTTCTGAAAACACCCTTGAAATTTTCATCAAGTGCGGAAGCCAATATGTCTACAAAAACGAGGACGTGTGCTATGTTACGGTTGAAAAAAACAATTTGGAGCTTTTCGCGGGGCAGGACGAGGAAACGCTTTATGCGAGCCTTGTCCACACGGAAGAAAACTCCTCTGCAGGAACGCCGCGCGGATTTAAATTTGAAAGCGACGATACAAGCGTCGCGGAAGTCTCATACACCACGCTTTCAAACTTTTGCTACATAAAGCCCGTCTCGCAGGGCGTTTGCAAAATAACGGTAACGCACGATGACGCGAAATACGGCGCGGAAGTCGTCGTTGTGGTGAGAAAGGCGGCGACATCGAACGACATTCCTTACATAACGACAAAAACAAACGTCCTGACCTTGGTCGAGGGCGACTATTCGGCCGTCTCCGTATCGATTGAAAACGGCGCGGCGAACGCGCCTCCCTCTTTGTGGAAATGGGAAAGCGACGACGTGAAGACCGCAAGCGTCGTGGCGAACAACGGAGAGACTGCGATGATTTGTGCGAACAAGAGCGGCTCTACGACTTTGAAAGTAAGCAGAAGCGACTGCGCGTATTCCCTCAAGATTATCGTTGTCGTCCTTGGCTCGGCGGCGACTTCTTCCCGCCCATACATCAATTCAAGCGAGTCGATTATAACGCTTCAAAAAGGAAAAAGCGCTACTGTGACGGCGGAAATGATTGGAGGTGCGGGCGAAAGCGACTCGGCGTTCTTCAACTGGTCGTCAAGTTCCAGCCGAACCGCGCTCGTAACCCCTTCAGGCTCATCGTGTTTCATCAAGGCTATGGAAACAGGACTTGCGACAATCACCGTCAAAAACTCGCGCTATCCCGACTCATACCCGCGAACCGTTCTTGTGGTAGTCGAAGATGACGCGAAAGACGGCGTTTACATAAAACCGTCTCAAAGCATAATAAAAATCAAGCCCGACGACACCTCCCTTACCGTCATAACGGCGGAGCTTATGAACGGAGAGGCGACGGACGCGCAAGACTTCATTTGGTGGGCGGACGACTACAACTTGATTGGAATGACATCGGTTGCAGGGCAATGCTCCGTCAGCACGACAGGCAGAAGCGGAACGACAAAAATCCACGCGAAACACCCGAAAGCCGAAAGACAGTGCGACATTCTTGTGATGGTTTCAAGCTACGACAAATTCGCCTTTTCAGCAAGCCAGGCGAAAGTTTCGACCGACAGTCTCGACTTCTTCTCGCTCCAAGTGCCGGCGATGGAGGAAAGCTTCAAAGTGAAATACTCGTCGTCCAACGAAAGTGTCTGCATCGCGCAAGGCTCGTCGCAAGTCGCATGGGTGTGCGGCATAGCGGAAGGGACTGCGAACATAACGGCGACAATGGTTTTGAACGACGGCACGGAAGTCGCGAGGGCAGAAATGCTCGTTTCGGTGAGCGTTCCAGATCCGTCTTTGCCCGTAGTCTCTCTCGGACAGTCCATAATCACAATGGAAGCGGGAAGCTCAAGGACATTCGCGGCGATTGTTTCAGGCGACGGCATTGGGGAAAGCGAACGCTACAAATTAAAATGGACGATAGAGAAAAACTCAAACTATGACCCCGACGGAAAATGGACAGAGGAACAAAAAAAGAACGCAGGAATTTCGATTTCCGCAACAGGACAATTTTTAGAAGAAGTGACAGGCCCTGAATGTTATGTCACTGCAAAAAGAGGCGGCGAATATATAATAAGATGCACCCACGCGGAAACTGGCGTCTCGTCTTCGATTTGGCTCATTGTCGAAGAAAAAGGCGAAATTGGAATCGAGCTTTCCTCGAACATTGAAACAGTTTACAAGGATGACGGCTCGTTTACATTGACCGCAGAATTGACAAATGCGACGGAAAGCGATTATAAGACAATCGAATGGTCGGCGGTAAAAATCGGCGGCGCGAACATTGTTTCTGTGAGCAAAACAAAAGGAAAAACTTGCACCGTAATACCCAAAGAAGTAGGACAAACTCAAGTTGTCGCGAAAATCCCGAACGGGAAAAGTGCTATATGCGTAATCATTGTAAAGGCAAATGCAGAAATTTCGATTTCAACGGGAACAATCCGCGTAATTCCCGGCTATACCGAAACCGTTTCGTACACAACAAATCCAACGAACGCAACGGTAAACTGGTTCACGCAATTCGCGACATCATCGACATCTCTTTCTGGAGCAGTTACGAATTACTTTTCGATAGAGGACGATACGGTAAAAAAACAGCTTCGCATAACAGGACTTGTGGAAAATCAAGGAGGGGCGGCAGGAACAATCACAGGAACGATGGTTGGAGCGTCGAGCGCAAATCTTCCGAAAATCACTGTTTTCGTCGATTACAATGTTGAAATCGACCTTCGCGCTGAGAGCGGCGCGCCGCTTGGAGGGTACATAGACAACAATAAAAACGGTGCTGCGGGCGAAAATCATCTGACTCTCAATGAAGAAAAATTTGAAATTCATTATTTCCCCTCCGATTTGGTGCTTGACATTGCAAGCAGCAAAGAAGATGTCGTAAGAATTGGAAGCAAATACACCGAAACATATTCCGAGCCTGGCAGCCCCGACATCATAAAAGGCAAATGTACAGTAACGCTCGTTCCCGTAAAGGAAGGCGAATGTGACATAACCGTAAAAGGCAACCTTCCATCAGACAAAGACGGCAGGTACGGCGTGAAAGAAAGCGTGCACTATCAAGGCTTCTTTTCGGATTATGACGTTTCGCTTAACACAATATTTAAAGAGGGGTCATTTTCACACTATGACGAGAAAAACAGAATTTTGACTTTGGGCGACGGCGAGGAAGTGCTGTTTTATTTTACCATAAACAACAAGCATCACAGCATAGACCTCAATGCTTCAGATCAAATCACTGTAGATTGGATAAACACTGCGGGCAGCACTGAATATAAGAAAAATCCATCGGGATACAAGAATCTAAAAGGAAAATCTCGTGAAGAGCTGAAGAAGCAATTTTTTGAAAATGGATTCACAGGAGAAGCATCCAAAAATCTTTCAGAAAAAACAAATGAAGGCTTGATATACTGCGACAAGGAAGAGTCGCAGACGGGGACTTCCACGAAATTTTACAAAATCGCGCATATGTTTGACTACTACGAGGACATTCCCGAAGATTATGACGGCTCGAACATCAGCTTAAAAGAGCACGACTTTTTCAAAACCCACAAGGATTTGGCAAACTGGGAAAGTTGGCTTGTATCCAAGGAACTCCTTTATCAAGGCAATAACTTTACGATAAACCATCCTGACGATATGGCAAAGGGCGGCAGGACGGATTTCATTCAAAACCATTACTTTGATTGGTACCATACGACGAGACATAGGTCATACAACACTTGGTTTTGCTGTAAAATGCACCAATATTGGAGTCAGCTTCACGGCGTATTCAGAAACGTGGAAACCAAAAAGGAAAGGTCGCAACTTTATTGGCGTGAAGGAGGCGGGAGCGGCACGGACCTTGAAGAGCAATGGAATGACAACGCTACGCTTTCCTATGTTGACTGCAACCCGTATGTCATAACAGGAAGGGAATTGCAAGACAATCTCCTGTATTGCCGTCCTCAGGACAAGCAGTCAGTAGGCTACGACAAGATCAAGAAATTTTTGAACATAGGCGCTTTCAAAGTCAGCGATCTAAGCGAGCAAATCAAGCTCAATCAAATTATGCACCGTTACATCACTCCGACGATTTCCAAAGATACGAATCGAGCCGCATCTGGCGAGATAGGGACAATTACCATAAAAATAAAAAGAGGCGGAACAACACAAGTGCTTGACAAAACAATCACTGTAAAAATTGAAAAACGAAACTGCGAGGCGTACACGAAGAATTCTTGGACGCAGAGAAAAGTCAAAACAAAATACGGACAGAATGATTACGAAAGATGGTACTCAGGCGCAACAGTGCTTCCGGACAATTTCCATTATAGCCGGCCAAATTCATTGTACATCGAAAACCCCGAACTTTCGGCGACATATCAAGAAGCGACTTCCGAGAATCTCGCCGTAAATTATCTTGTGAAGCCAAAAAACGCGACAATTACAGTCATAATTCCTGAATACAACGGATTAAGGCTCTCAATGAACGGAGCGACAAAGGTTTCTGAAGGGGTCTACAGAATAACGAATCATAAAAGGACAACTCCAGTCGATGAAGATGAGCTTGAAAATGATTGCGGCTATGGAACTTTACGATTTGTCAGACCGAAAGGCGAGTATTTTAGCGACGCGATAAAAGTCAAGGCCGTGGGAGCAAACTTGAATGCCACGCAAAATGTCAGGATAAACATATTCTCGGAAGAGCCTCAAATCTCAATAAAGGACAGGAAAGTCAGCGCATATCCCAATAAGTCATACGAAACGACTTTTTCAAGCTACAAGGAAGACAAAATTACGCTTGGCGACGGCTCTGATTTTGACAAACGGCTTTTGATTTTAGGCGACGGCGAAACAGTTACGCTTAAGATAGCGAAAGAAAACGGCGACATCGACCCAAACATTAAAAGCATCGTGTTCGTGCCAAACAATGCGAGCGAACCTGTAAGTGCGACCAATGGAGGCAAGGGGACAAAAATCGTTTCCAACGGTAAAACCGAATGGAACATAACCCTGTCGCATGGCCTTGATTACGGCTACTTTAACTATAACGGCGGCAGTCGTGATTCTCTTTATGACTTTAACTTGACGGAATCTGACATGGCAGTTGACAAGACATCGGCAGAATATCAAGCGGCTTATGATGCCCAAAGCGGAAAGGACCGGGAAAAAGAGCAAAAGGCAATCGCGCAAGTGCAAAAGACCATGTTTGAAAGGCTGAAAAGGACTTATCTCAACAACACCGACAACCTTGTTACAGAGAACCATCAGTATTACAAAAATGAAGACGGGAAACAGATTCCGGCATTTACTTCCCGAGCAATTCCTGTTGGCAACATCAACATAAAAAGCAATGATGCCTCTACAGGCGAAGAAATAATTGACTCTATCTTTGTCGCTGTAGAAATCAGAAACTGCCCCGCCGTAAGGGATTCCGCCTACGGCTATTTAAGCAACTGATACCGCGGCGACTTTTCAGGGCTTCCCGCAATGCGCTCCGCCTCCCAAATTTCAAGGACAGCGGACTCGGGAACGCCCTTCAGTCGCTCGGCTTTTCCCGCGATCGCTTTCCGTGTTTCTGATTCTGAAAAAAGCCTTGAGGCTTCGGCGAGCGAAAACCCATATTTTTTGCTTATGAGATACGGGACATTGCTGTCAAGAGTTTCCAAAATCGGGAAATTTTTCCTTTGATTCCAACCTTCAAGTTCTTCAGGATAAACGAACCAAAGGTCGGGGTGGATTGTTTTCATAAAAGCGCGGATAATGGAAGTCTGTGGCAACGCTCGAAAGCGCCTTTTCTCCTCCGTTCCCTTGAAAATTCGCCACGAAATCGCATTTCTCAGCACCGAAGCCTCCACTCCATACATTGACGCAAGGGCGGAGGCTCCTCCATACTGATTTGCCATCTCGCGAATTTTTATGTGGGCAACTGATTCCTTTTCAAAAAGGACATCCTCTGTGAATTTGGGCGTAAAAAAAACTGGCCCCGGCAACTCTTCTGTAATTCTGAGATACCATTTTGATGGTTGGATTTTCTCCCTTAATGCAAAAACGTATGTGCTTTGCACATCATAAGAACGATGAACATAGTGGTATAGGGCCAGGCGATGTTGCGTATTTGGAGCGACTCCCAAGAAAGAAAGATACTTGCCAAAACACTTTGCGTTCATCGCTTTTTTCAAGTCGCGCAAAGCGTAGGTATCGTCGTCGGAAAATTCGGCCAGCTTTTCTTTTGGCTTGTAATTTTTTGAAACACGAGCGATAAATTCGTCCACGCCCGTCAATTCTGTCAGTTCGTTCACGGCTTCCCATTATACATGCAATTTATTTTGTTGTCAAAAGGGAAAAGAAAGCTACGGCAAAAATGAAGAAAAAGAATTTCTTAAGGAAGCGATGACTGCAACAGCAAGAGTGATTTTCGCCGCCATGAAAGCAAGAATTTTCGTCATTACAACAGCGGCGACGCAGAAAATCACGACCTTTGTCGTTATAGAAATCGCTCTCCGTATGATGCGCATCATTTTTCGCCCTCCTTGAAGGTCTCAATGAAATTTGAAAGACGCTCTTTGTATTCGATTGGAACGGGATTTAAAAAATGTAGCGAAACGACAGAAACAACTTTCGACTCGCCTGCCGGCAACACGCGGGAAGCGACCGCCTCTGCCATTATTGAAATGCACTCTATCGGGCGGACGAACGAAAGGGAAAGGCACGCTCCGCTTCCTTTTTTGAACGATTTTGCGTCGGCGGTGATTTTCGCGCCGGAAAAAGAAATGTCATTAAGCACACAAGGATATTGAAACCGCCCGTCAGAGACTATTTGGTCGGCGCGTTTCAATCCAAGCGCGGAAATTTTTTGCTCGTCAAGCCCAATTTCATACCGCTCCTCGTGCCTTTTGTCCCATTCCGAAACGCGTCCTTCCATATTTGAAACCCCTTCAAAAAGGGCTTCTTCGTCTTCTTTTTCTCCTTCTACAAGCTCCAGAAACTTCGCGGAATACGAAAATCCTCCTCCGTTGCCGCTTTCTTCGGACCTGTCTTGCTTTATTTCAGCGCGAAATGCGAGGCGGTTTCCGTTGAAGCGAATTCTGATTTTTCCCTCACCCGAAAGAAACGGCGAATCAGAATTAAAATTCCAGTCTTTTCCGCTTATCTCTATGACGGCGCAAGCGAACGCGTCACCGTCTTTGAAAAGCAAAACTTGCTCGATTTTCAGCGCGGAAAGTATGTCGCCGTAAATCCTCATTCGCTTTCCTCCATCCGTTTTTTGTATTTTTCGGTCAGCAATGTTACCGCCCGAAGCGTTCTTTGAGGCTTCGGATTCTTGTAGCCGAATTTGTCGGCGAGAGCGGAAATTTTAAGCCAGTATGAAATCGGAAGCAAGTAGCAATCCTTGCCGTATTTTTTTTCAATGTTGTGGCAGATGAATTTCAAGACATCAATCCTTCTGCCTTCTGCAAAATAAACAATTCTGACATATCCCTTGACAAGAGGAAGCTTTCCCGAAAGCAACGGAAAAATATCGTCGCTTTTTGAGGCCTCGCGGAAAATGTACGCACGGCGATAGCTGCTGTAGGAATAAAACGCAATTCCCGTGCCTTCCGCTCGCAAAAGCGTGCCACGTTCGCTGTCGTGCCATTTTCCAGTGACAAGAGAGTTTAAGTAAAGGGAGCAACCTTCGTCCGAATTTTTCTTTATGGGAATCCTCGCATAAAACGCCATAACCTGATTATAACACAAAAAATAAAGATATTAAAGCCTTTTATCCAAAATTTTATTGACTTTTATCCAAAAACATGGTAATATAGGCTCATGCAAAGCGTTGCTTTGTTGAAAAACATCAAACGGGGCTGGAATCGGCTCATATTGTTACAGCCTCAAAAGGAGGCCAATTATGGCAGACACAAACAATTCGGTCACTCTCGAAAAATTTGAGAGCGCGGTCGTGGAAATGCCCGCAATCAAAAAACCGCTTACAAAATACGACAGGGCGGCCATTCTTTCAAAGGAGTTCGAGAACTCGCTCAAAGACGGAACCATGCCGTTTCTTCCAAACGAACAGGGCGTCGTCGATGTCAAATGCGCGTACAACATGAACTCGAACAAAGCGCACAAGGCGCACACCCAGCTTTTCCTTTCAATGAGAGCGAAAAAACTCGGAAGCCCAACCGGCGCGTTCGTGACTTCGGACACAATCAAGAAAGCGCAGGACAACGGCGTGAAAGTCCTCATCAAAAAAGGCGAGCACGGAAAAGACCTTGAGGTCAAGGACGGCTCTGTGATGAAGTGGTTCAACGCGAGCCAGCTCGAAGGTGCGGACGAGTTGCGCAAATATCTTGACGAAAAAATCCAAAAGGAATTTGAAAAGCAGGAAGCGTACCTCAAGGAAAACCCCGACAAAAAAAGAGGCGGCAACGTCAATCTTGGCGGCAACAACCAGTATTACGACTCGCCCAACACCGAAGGCGACATCGCTTGCACGGCGTTCAAACGAACCGTCAACGAAAAGACAGGAAAGGAGTACATCGCCAATGCGGACACCGCCGATTACTTGGGTCAAGTTTTGGCGGCGATGCAGACAAAATCACGTCTCATCGTCACTCCTGAACAGGCGGAACTGTTCAAAAACGCCGCCCTCAAGGAAATCAACACGACCTTTGTAAAAATCGAGAACGGCAAGCAAATCGACACGGGCAAGAAAGACTATTTTGCAGTCTACAAGATGCTCAACTCCGCAGACAACGCCCGAAAAAAGTACATCGAGGCAATTCACGAGCAGAGAGGAACTGCCTACAAACAGCAAAAAGCCGCGCCTGAGCAAAAGACCGCAAAAAAGAAAGAGCCGGAAACAATACATGGGCGATAGCCCCAAAAGAATGTCGGCGACGGAGTTTTTTATCTGTCGCCGATAATCTATTTTTTTCAATCTCAGGAGGAAAAAATGGGCGAAGGAATTAAAACGGAAGGCGCGAAAAATGATGTTAGCCGGATGCCCGATGAAATTCAAAAATTGCTTTTGGAAAGCATTGACAAGAACGCATTGCCGTACATAGCGAAAGAGCCGCTTCCGCAGGATATGAACATAATAAGCGGAAAGCGAATGTCCGATGCGAACAAAATTCTTTTGGAACTGAAAGCCACCGCCATCGGTGCGAAATCGCTTGAATGGATTTACGAAAAGGACGCCGAAGTTTTGGCTCTTGAACTGAAAAAGCAAGCTGAAGGTCCTGACATCGAGCCGATAACTTGTTACGCGAACATCAGTCGCGACGGCGGAAAAACTTATCACATAGAAACGCAAAAGGCTTACCTTTTGGGACAGTTCACGGACGAAAGCGTCGCCCGCGCGATGAACCCTGAAAAAGTCATTGAAAAAAATCTTGCGAAAAACGACGAAGAAGCAAAAAAACTGATTGCGCTTCTTTCAAAGAAGTTTATAAAAAACCACAGCGAATACCACACTGGATTCGCCGAGGAGAAGCTCCGCTCTCAAATGAAAGCAAATGTAAAGGAAAATTACAATCCTCAAAACGAAACTTCAAAAAAGGTCACGGAAGCATACAACAAAATCACAAGAAATTTAAGCGCGGATCAAAAAATAGCGTCCCAAGCGATGGTGCGCCATTACACGAGGCAAACAACTGGCCTTGACATGAAAAGTCAAGGAAACGAGGAAGACATAAAAAAGTCGTTCAGAAAAATCACAAAAGACAAAAATGCCCTTATGGAAGTCATGACGGCGGTCCTTTTCTTCAGCGACAGGACATTCCGAAAGGAATTCTCGCTCGGTCAAGTCGAAAGAAAGAACGGCAGAACAACGGCGATCCTTCCGCTCGCCGCAAGAATCGAAGAGCGCGCGAAACTCGAAAGAGAAAGGGAGCTTGCAAAGCAACGAGAAAAGCGATTCAAGCCGCGAGCAAGAACTATGCCCGCGCACGAAAGAGGAGGACGCTAATGAGGGCATACATCGCTCTTGAAAAATACATTGTAAAGGAGTTCCGCGATTTCGGTGTCGGAGTACCCGTAGCCTTTGACGAAAGCACAGCGAGGGAAGAGTCGCACAGACGGAAGAATGTCGCGGCGTTGAACCAATGGCTTGAAATTGAAATTCCTGAAAAAACAACGATGCTCGACATGTCGCTTCCTGTTTCAATGCAAGATTCGGCGGTGATCGAATGCCTTAAAAGAGAAGATTTTTTGCTCACGCTTTTTATCTCAGAAGCGCGAAAACTTTTCGACAAAATGGACTCGAAACTTTATGAAAAAGACGACAAAAAAGAAAAATCAAAGGCAGTTTTTGGAGAATTCGAGGCGGAAAAATTCGCTTTTCTTGAAAAAATCCAAAGCGGCTTTGAGTTGATGAATTTCATAAATTCAAAATGCAAAAACCATGATATGGCGATTTCCTCCGCGCTGCTTTATTCGGCGGGAATCACCGGCAATGTTTACAAGGACAAGACGGGCGAGCGGGCGCTGCTTTTCAACGCCGCAAAAGACATAGAAGTGGTGAGAAATTTTCAAGGGGATAAATCAATTTAGGATAAAAACATGGAAAACAAACAGGCACAATCAAGCGAGGGGTTTCTGAACAAAATCAAGTTTCAAGAAAACGAAAGGATGATTCCCGCAAGAAGCGACGACGGCAATGCAAGCGAATACGATTTCCGTGACAAAATCGAGGACGCGATTATAGCCGACAAAAAAATCGGCGAAAAATACCGCGCGGCGTTTGACCTTGATGGCAAACTCGATATTAAAGGGCTTGACGACCTTCGCGTTGAAATGCTCCAGACGCTTATGGAAGTAGTCGGCAACGGAAAAATAAGCGTTTTAAAAAAAGAAGTCGTATTCATCGCGGACGTAATGTTAAACCGCTTTAACGACGGTTATGCCGAAAAGTCCAACAAAGTAAAGCAATGGGAGTTTGCGGAAAAAGAAGATTTCATCGACCCTGTGAGAGTTATGGCGATGGACACGCTCGGAATCGACACCGCGATTGAGATTTTCGGAACACTCGACAAGCCAAAGGAAGTGTCGCATGAATTGCAGGAAGAAATTCGCTCGCTTTCAGCGTCATTAAGACTGCAAGGACTTGGCGCGATACCGGACTTGCAAGACATCGAAAAAATCAAGGAACTTGCGGGATTGTCCGAAAAAACATCCGCCCGCCATGCCGACGAATTTCATTCAGCAGAACAAAACTCTGTCGCTGTCGGGCAGGAAGAAAGATTCCTTGAAGCCGTCAGGAGCTATTTGGAGGGCGGAGTTGCGCCGACATACAACGAATTTGAAATACTACAAACTCCGAAAATCCTTCAGTATGCGGGAATCCCGAACCACAAAATATACATGACGACAAAAGTCCTCAACAAGGCGCGGGACGACAGCCACAATCTCGGCGAAACCGAAATTCTTTCCGCGCTGAAAAACCTGTCAAATCCTGTCATCGTCTTTGACTCCGACAAGGAAAGGAGCGAGGCGAAGGGCAGCAGCGTCCTGATCTTCACTGAGGCGATTGACAAGAACGGCAAGCCCTTCGCAATCGGCTTCGAGATGGAAATTCAAAAGCGGGGAGAAAAAGAAAGCCATGTCGTAAATCAAATTCGAAGCGTACATTCAAGGACGACATTGATAAACAGCAAGGGAGAGAACATGCTTGAAAAGTGGACGGAAAAAGGATTGATGAAATATGTGGACGACAAAAAAATATCAGGGTGGCTAAAGGATAGACAGGTACAATTCCCGCTGTCTTTAGCCAACCCTAATGAAGTCATCATAACCGATTCAAGCGGAAATGTCAAGGGCTTTCCCGTAAAAACGAAGTCGAATTTTGAAATGGAAAACGGCAGAATCCAAAACATTGGCAAGGAGAGAATTATAGAAAATCAAAATGTGGAAAACATAACGCTCGCGCTTGATGCGTTCAAGAACGGCTATCAAGTGCCGAAACACGATGGTCTTGACGAATACAACGAAAAAACGCTTGTGCGGAACAGAGGCTGGGAGGTCAATGTTTCAAAGGCGGATTATGAAACGGGCGAGCCGCTCAATGTTGAAATTGGCTATGATGGACATCTTGTTGCGGATATTGACTTGAAAGCGAATGAGTTTAAATTTGCCGTTACAAAGTCAATTTATTACGGCGATGAAATCCGCGAGGCGGCGCTTTTAGCGGCAAAAGAAGTTTACCCTGAAATTCATTATTTTGGACAAGAGCAACCCGTCATCACGGCAGAAGAAGCGGACAGAATGACAATCTCTGAACTGAAAACGGAAATCCAAAAGAACAGCGATTTTGAGCTTGAAATCGACGGAAACGAGGCGCACTTAAAATATGTTGAGCTTGACGACGAAGGCAACTCTGTAACTCGCCTCGATGAAAACAGCGAAAGAGTTTCCCGAATGTACGGACTTGGAAGTTTCCATTTTGAAAATCCGCAAGACTTTATTAACAAACTTGAGCGTGTAAGTGACAACTTTGACACTTGGAATTGCCAAAAAAACTATGTCTCTCTTTTGCTCGAAGAAGAAGGCTCAAGCGCGAAAAAAGAAATCGAAACTGCAATCGCAGAATTTGAAAAAGACGGCGCGACAAAAGAGCGGATAGCCAACGCAACGAAAGCCGCGCAGCAAGACCTCGACAAGCAAGGTTTAGATTACACTGTCGTTAAAGTAATGCCAAAATATACTCACCTTGACGACAGTCATCTTTTTATGTGCGTCGCAAAAAGAAACTCCGACGAAAAATACTCGGCGTGGAGTTCTCTCAATGTCAACGGCGGGCGTGGCAGTCTTGAAAACGGACACCACGACCTTGAAACAGAGGAAGACGCATGCAAAGTTTTGCTGAACTTCGCAGATGAAAGTGCATGGGCAAAAGCAAACCCGAAGATTTTGAAATTGAACGAGAATGGCGCGAAAGTCGCGGAAACCTTGCGAGAAAATCTTTCCGAAATGGTTAATGACGTGTGCGATTTTTACTACGACCCGCAAAATTCGCTTAAACGATATTTACGCAAAAATCCGAACGAAGAAAATCGCCGGCAGCTCACAGAAGAAGAATTTGCAACTGTTGACAGGATTATCGAAGCGACGGGAAGCTATTGGGCAATACTTTTGACAGACAAAAACGAAAACCCGTTTGTCTATGACAGGGAAAACGAAGAAATTCAAGAATTCAAAGACGCTGTCAAAGACCTTTATGATGCCGCAAAACCGCTTTTCCACGATGACGAATTCGCGCCTGAAGCTTACGGACTTGAAGAAAAGGATGAAAAAGTCCTTGACGGCATTATGGAAAAATTCGGTGTTGTCCCAACTGAAAAACAAATCAAAAAGGGACTTGGAAAAATCAACAGCATTTTGGGCGAAAATTTTACAAGCAAGGATTTTAGCGATTTTGTGATTGAACGAAATTGGAACGGCTCCGATGGCGACCTTGCGCAACAACAGTTGCAATCTTTCCTCGCAGAAAAACTAACTTCCGCCGCATATCCGAACGGACTTGACGCGAACGCAATCGAAAGCGACAACGACGATGTTGAAATCATAAAAGAAAGCATCGCAAAAATGAGCGAAAAACTCTTGGGCGGCGAATACAGTTTTTCAAAAGAACAGGCGGTCGAAAAAATCAAGGATGTCGCGACAAGGAAACCGCAAGAGTGGCTTTACAACGCTTCAATCATCACGGACGGCATTTCTTCAAACAACATTTATCAAGAACCTTTCGACTGGCTGCCTGTTTCAAACGGATTTAGAGAGCTTGCAGGCAAATTGCGAAACCTCGAACGCTCCCTTGATTACGGCGAAGATTTCAAAGATTTCGCAAACGCCGATTTCCCGAAGAAAAGCGGCGAAAAATATTCGGAAGAAGAACTTGAAAAATTCAAACAAATCACAAGGTCTTATCGCGATATGTATACGGCAGAACAATATTCTGAAATTATGATGGAAATCGCGCAAATTCAAACAGGCGAAAAATATATGCTTGTGGACATTCACGGCGAAACAAAAGACGACATAATAGCGAAACTTCTCGTGCGTGAAAGCGAGTACAGCGAAGAATTTCGAAAAAATGTTGAAATCGAATTTATGAACAACGGACACAGCCTGCCGTCGCAAAACGCGACTGTCGAACCTTACGAAGAAACTATCAACGATTATTTGAAAAACAATTTTTCTGATTTTGAGCTTGAAAACAAGCCTGGTCATTTTGAAATCGCGGTTGACGCGCCTGATGAAAAACTCACGGAAGAAGAAATTGACAAAATCGAATACAGCCTTGCGCCCGAAGAAGAACTTCCGAATGTTTTTGACAATCACTATGACGAAAGAATCGACGACAGGTGGGACGGCATCGCAAGCGAAATTTCAAACGAAATTTCCGAAAAGCACGGCGTTGAAATCTCGCCTGAAGCCGTCGCCGAATACTTGAAAGACGACGAAATCTTGAACATTGTCTACGACGGAAACGAGTTCTTGCGTAAGCAAAGTCCAGAAACGAAAATGCGACTTGCCGACGTGGGAATTTCGCTTGAAGAACTTGGAACGACGAACGAAGAGCTCGCTCGGCTCAACGGAAACACTTTCACTTTCCGAGACAAAGAATTGCTCGAAAAAGTTGCGAAAGTTCTTGATGTTACGCCGGAATCGCTTGCGGCAGACATTGCGGACGCGGAAAGCGCGGCGCACGAGTTTTACGCCGGCTCTTATGCGGAAGAAAACGGCCATTCTTTCAAAGAATATGCGGCAAGCCAGCTCGCCGTCATTAGCATTGAAAGAGAATTCTCGCTCGAAGGAAGATTTGGCGATGCGGGAATTGAACTTGAAAAAATCGGGCTTAAAATCGCGACAGGCAAAATCGAAAATCACAGCCAACTTGCTGAAGAAATTGAAGGAGTTGAAAAAATGTTGCAAGAAGAAAAAACAGTGGAAAACGAAACAAAACTTTCAGCGGCGGAGATTGCGGAAAAAATCAACAGTCAAGAATTTTATGAGTACGATGTTATAGACGAGAATGACGCAGAACAATTTGTGAAAATCGCGGAACACATCGGACACGAATTCAAAGATAGCGACAGTCTTTACGACGATTTCAAAAAATCATTGAACGGCAAAATCTTAAAAGATTTGGAAGAGGCGAATAAAGAAAGTCCTTCTGTCAACGCAACGCCGTTTGAGCAAGTTGCGGAAAATGTGAAAAAAACTCTTGCCAAAGACGGAAACGACATCAACGCAATGAGCACGAAAACCATAATGACAGCGTTCGCAAAATCCATACAAACTCTTTCCCAAAAAGACAAAGAGGCGTTTTCAAGGCAGTTGATTGAAATGGGAGGCATAAGCAAAGGCTCGGTTGAAAAACTCATTTTGAAAGCCGCCGGCAAAGAAATCGCAAAAGAAAACAGGAAGTTGCGCGACGACTACGGAATTGGACGGTAAGGAGAAAACCATGCAACAGGAAATCTTTAAAAACGAGACAAACCGGCTCCTGAAAATTATTGAAAGAAGGGAGACACGGTATGTTGACAGCGATGAAAAAAGCGGGGACATGTATCAAATCCTTGTTGACAAGGGGCTGAAGGATGAAATCGCGCCGGAACTGCGGGATTTGCGGCAGGATGAGAGCCTTGTCGTCGAGTACAGGAAATGGGTTCGCGCCGCTGAAACGGAATATGACTTTTCAGCAAGCATAATGAAATACGAGGATGGAGGCTACAAAATCCAAAGAGGAGCCGAGAACCTGGGCAACGCCGAGAAACTGGCGATGGACATTGTCAATTTGATGGAGAATGGCGGAGACGGGACATACAGAACGGATAAGCTGCGGGACAATGATACGGGCAGGGATTTGAAGGCGAGAATCAGAAGCCTTGTCGCGGAGTATGAAAGGGAACCTGTTCAAGCAAAAAAGAGCGCCGAGAAGAAGGAAGATGTCGCGACAAACTTCGTCCTTGAAAAGCTCAAAAACGCGGGCATCGAGGTCGTGGCAGACAAGGATGAATTCAACAGGATTTTGGAGGCGGAGAAGCTCCTGCAAAAGATGGTTGAGGGCGGCGCGAATCCTGAAAAAATAGAGCGGCAGAAGCAGCGCATAAACGGGCTTATTGTCAGTCAAGAGCCGTTGGAGCTTTCGGAGGACAACATTGCGAACGCCTTCAGGCAACTGGACAGGTCTCTGCGATTCAACGCCAACTTTGAGATTCAAAGCGAAAGGCTTGGCGAGGAGGTCTCCGTTTTCCCCGGCTCGACAGGAAAGCACGGACTTGGCATTCGCCACATTATCGAGGAGCGGACAAAAAAAGACAACCTCTCCCTTGACGAAATAACGGCACTGTCCGCATTGATTGTCGATGCTGTGCAAACTGGTGATATTACCCGCAATGGTGAAAACAGATGTGAAATTTCTAAAAGTGGAATTATCGCAATTGTAAGAAAAGACTTTGACGACAAGCATCAGAATTGGATATTAACAGGCTTCCATTATGAAGGTGAAAACATAGAAAAAAAACAAGAGGCGACAGAAACCATACAGACGGTTATCGCCAAATATGGCCAATCGCCCGACTACTCTTACTTCCGCAGCCAGGTGGGAGCTGTCGTTGCCTCTCTTGATTTAAGTATATCACAAACCCCAACAAAGTCAAGCGGCGTGTCAAAGATAGCAAGCCAAAGCAATGAAACGGCGGTTAAGGACAATGCAATTTCGGTGACCTCCCTAAAGACTGAAACCATCAACAAGAGGGCTTCGATTCTTTGTCCAAGCGACACTTATAGCCTTCTTTCCCATGTCAAAAACGAAGAGCAGGAGCATTTCGGAGTCATTTTGCTGGACGCAGCTCACAATGTAAAGGCGGTGAACACGGTGTCCGTCGGAACGATAAACAAGTCATTGGTTCACCAAAGAGAGGTTTTTTCAGAGGCCGTAAGGGCGAAGGCCGCCGAAATAATTGTCTTTCACAACCATCCGTCGGGAAACCCATTCCCGTCCGATGAGGACTTGAACGCCACAAGGGCGTTGTTAAAGGCCTCGGAAGTTGTGGGCATTCCAATTCTCGACCATTTAATAGTGGCGGAAAGTAGTTACTATTCGTTTCTAGAGCATGACATATTGGATGATTTAAGGCGGGGGACGGAATTTCTCATAAAAGATAACCAAACATACGGCTTCACTCACAACGGGAAAGTCTACCTTAATCCTGAGATTATGAATTCCAACGCCGCAGTCCACGAGTACACGCACCTTTGGGACAAATACACGCAGAACTCAAACCCTGAGCTTTGGGAGCGGGGGAAGGAAATCCTTTCCAAAACCCATCTTTGGAGCGAAGTGAAGGCAGACCCGAACTACGCTGACATTTCAAATGACGACGACCTGATTCTGTCCGAGGTTCACAGCCGCATCTGCGGAAGAGTTGCGCAGCAGGTGCTTGAAAGAATCGCAAGGGAGGACGGCGAAATTGCAAGGGACAGGGCCATCGACTGGGACAGGGAGGTGTGGGAGTATCTGTCCAGTGAATTTCTTACGGCTGAAGACAAGGAGATTCTTTTTGAGGGGCAGCATACAAAAGAGCAGATAAACGAATTCATTTCGCTTTCATTAAAAGACTTGATGGAGGAAAAGGAAATCGCGCTCTTCCAGTCAATGGAGCAATCAAAAGATGCCGCTCTCGAACTGAAGTCAGACAGTCCAAAGGAAAGGGTCAGGGAGATCACCTCCCAACTTGAAAAGGGCGTAAAGGATTTGTTTGAAAGCAAAAAATACAAGGAATATCTTGATGTAATGTCCAAGTTCCACAGGTACAGCGCAAACAACCTTCAGCTCATCGCCCTGCAAAACCCCAATGCAACTCAAGTTGCGGGCTTTCAGACTTGGAAAAAGGATTTTGAACGCTATGTGAAGAAGGGCGAGAAAGGAATAAAAATCCTTGTGCCTGTCGTCTATAAGAAAAAAGCGAAGGAGCGTGAAAAGATTTTAGAAGAAGACACTGGCATCGAGGGCGAAGATGAAGAGCATTTGACTTTTAAAATCGGGCATGTCTTTGACGTTTCCCAGACGGCGGGAAAGGCTCTTCCCTCGCTTGGCGCGGACGAACTGTCAGGAGCGGTGGAGCGATACAGCGAGATTTATTCAGCGTTGGAAAGGCTTTCGCCCTATCCGATTTATTTCGAGGACATAAAGTCCGGCGCAAAAGGATATTGCAGTTTTTCAGACAAGAAAATAGCCGTTAAGAATGGAATGAGCGAGGCGCAAACAATAAAGACCCTTGTTCACGAAATAAGCCATGCAAGACTACATGAAAATGGAGTTTTGGATAAAAGAACTGCGGAGGTTCAGGCAGAAAGCGTTTCATATACAGTGTGCAAGCATTTTGGCTTGGACACTTCAGACTATTCCTTCGCCTATGTAACAGGTTGGAGCTCAGGAAAAGAGACAAGGGAGCTGAAGGAGTCTCTGGAACTGATAAGAAGAACTTCCGTTGAATTCATCGAGGGCATTGAAAAGACGGTTTCAAAAAAAATATCTCAAGAAAAAACTGGGGAAGAAATGACAAATATATTGCAAGAACCGAAAGTCGAAATAAACGGCGAGATGACCGAAAGCCTTCCGCTATTAAATGAAAACAGATGGATTGACGGCAGGGAAATGCCCGTGTGGATTGTTGCGAATGCGATTGACTATATCAATGAAAAAACAGGGTATCCCGCAGACAAAATTGCTGACATTGACTCAATTCCAGAAGAGGTCAGAAAATATGCGATTTCCGTTGCGCTGAAGAACCATATTAAGGACGGGGAGTATTCCTACCTTCTGGATTCAAAAAGCAATCTGCGACAGGAGGCTTTTGACAGAGAGGTGGTTCGACTTGATTCTAATTTCAAGGATACCGCCAAATTGATGTTTGAAACGCTTGTCGGGGAATTTTCTGCGGAAAAAACAAAAATATTGCAGGAGGAATGGCAACCATATACTAACACAAAGAGCGAAATTAAATCTAGAGAAGATTTAGGTGCAGGGCAGAAAAATGCAAAGGAAATACCAATTACAAATGCTGAAGCAAAACCTGTGCCAGAAATGCCCAGCATAAAAAACAGCGCAAAGAACACGCATCCTTCGAGTAGTGCAACCGAAATGAAACCAAGAGCCAAATCGGGTCATGCAGAACTGGTCATAGGCAAAAAAGAAAATCCGAAAAATACGAGCGCGGAAAAATCGCCATACGATGGGATTGAATTCTTCGAGCGATACGGAATCCCTGCCGCACAGGAATTCGCAAACTACGCGAACCGCCACAAATCTTCAGAAAAGCTCCCCGACATCACGAAAGAAGAGGCGCACGCAATTTTGGCGAACCTTGAGACCGACCCGAAAAACGAAACCGTGCGGCTCGGCTTAAGACAAGGACACCTTCTCCTTGAAAAAATTACGAGGAACACGCGCTCTGGAAAAGCCGATGTTTCTGAAATTTCCGTAAGCGAAGCAATGGCGTTCGCAAATGAAAACGCGAAAAAGAATGTCGAGAACGCCCGTCGCCAAAACGAGGTGTTTTTACAAAGCGAGAACAAACAGGAATATTTGCTGTACATCGGAAATCTTTACGAGCAAAATGTCCAAAAAACAGAGAAGGATGCCAGGCTGCTCGAAAACTTGAAGAATGTTTTCATTGACTTTAAAGGCATAGACACAAACGAAATTTCCGAAGGCGACATAATTTCAGACGCGACCGCAAAGAATGTAATGAAAATCGCAGACGGAGTTTTCCAGCTTTCGCTTGTTCCTATCGGCGTTAAAGACGATGCCAACGCGGTCGGAAACAACTTCGCGCTTTCCGCCAAAATCGCGGAACAAATAAGCCCTGAAGTAAAAAAATACGGCGAGTTCCGCGACAACTTCTTCATTCTTGACGACAAAAGGGCAGACCCGTATTTGATGAAAGAACTCATCGACAAAAGGCTTTGCGAGCCTCCAAAGTACGACCCGAACTATTACCGCGAAATAAGCGAGTACACGAAGAACAAGCCAATCCGCTACCTCGCGTTGAAGCCGAACACGGCGGCCAACTTCAAAGAGAATTTGCAGATAATCGCGAGAATCGACGGCAACATCTCGAACGACAGCATCGCCCACGCGCAAAAGCTCATCTCGCTTGCCGACAGGGAAAACCGATTCACAATCAACAAATTCCTCGAAAACGAAGGCTGCAAAGATGCCGAATCGACAAAAGAAATTTTTAGCAGGTGGTGTTCGGAATGCCGCGAGCCGCCGCCAAAAAAAACTGAGCAATCAAAAGGAGTTTCAAGATGAACAGGAAAGACGAAAAAGAGTATTACGCATACCTCGAAAAAATAATCCGCGAGCAGAAACGAAATTCATTGTTTTTCCATTCCGACAACTCGTCGCGCGAAATGGACATAATGATGCTTATGGAGCATATCCAGCGAAAAAATCCGCGCCTTGCCGAACAGATTGTAAACAATTTCATCGACACGACTGGAATGGAAAACGCGTCGAAACAAGATGTGCTTAAATTCATGGGGCAGACAGAAAAAGGCGCAATCGTAAAATGGAAAAACGAGCGAGGGCAGGAAGTCTACCTCATCAACAACGGCGAGAACTTTTTCTCGAACTCAAAAAGAATTCTTGTTATTGGAAACCACATCGGAAAAGACGATATGGAATTGCTCAAAAAGTCAGTCTTGGGAACTGTCCTGAAAAAGGACATAAGGCACGTCTACGAGAAAATCGCTCGGGACGAGGCGAAAAAAGCGCAGGGCAGAACTTCGTCAGTCCTTGATTTCATCGAAAAGCACAGGGAAAGAAAACTCGACAACAGCGCGAGCGACTTTGAGCGCAACTTCAAAGAAATTGTGAAAAAGCAGGGCGACGGCTGCCTCCCGCTTCAAACCGCCTCGACAATTATTTCGTTTATGGGCGGCGTTGAAAGAAAACAGCTGAACGAAAGCCTTTTTTCACGCGGAGTGAAAGACACCGCCTCCCTCGAACGCTTGCTTTCAAAATGGAAGGACGAAGCGTTGCGCCCTAAAAAAAATGTAGAAAAAACAATGGCAAAGAAAACAGTGACTATCGAATATGGGAGATAACAGGAGAAAATTATGAATCTCATAGAAGAGTCAAAATTCTCGACATGCAAAGGAATTGAAATATGAGGAGACAAAACAATGGAAAATTTGAACAAGACATCGAACAATTTGCAAGGAACTTTCCCAGCATCCGAAGCGAGCCTTATCGACATTATCGGAACGAAAGTCGAAACCGACGAAAACGGCGCGATAACAAAAGGCGGCTGGGAAAAGCTCAACAACACGCTCGAAATGTATTCGGACAAACGCTACGAAACCGCCCGCTATCTTTTTGTGAAAGACGGCAAAATCGTCCGCCATGTAGCAGTTTCTTCAAAAACTCCCGCGTCAACGGCCGTAAAGCCTGACGACGACTTTCTCCTGAAGCTGCGAACTTACGCGGAGGAAACCGACTCAAAAGTCATTTTCATTCACAACCATCCGTCAGGCTATGTCATGCCGAGCGAAAACGACGTCAACCTCACAAAATACCTTGAAAGCGTTTTCATAGACAACGGGGGCAAGGCGCGTTTTTTGGGACACGCGATTTTAGACCACGGCAACTACGGGCTTTACACGAAAAAATCCGGCTGGGCGGCGATGACGGACGGCGAAATCAGGCCGCTTTCCGACCTCGACAAAAATTATTCTTCCGACGAAAAAAATTACGGACTGCGCATAAAAGGAAAGGAGGAGCTTGTCGCTCTCGCAGAAAAAGCGAAGTCGCTCGACTCTCTTGAAATATGGAACAAACAGGATTGGATTCCCGCGTTTTTCGCCTCCGCGTCAAAAATCGTGAAAAGCCACGACTACATCGGCAAGAACGAATTTTCCAATACGCGCTCGCTCGCCGAAAAATTGAAATCCATCGGACGCAACCACAACTCCGAGAATGTCTACTTTTTTCCGTCAACAAGGGAGCAACAGCTTCAGTGCGAGGCTTTCGCGCAAACGACAGGGCTTGTCGCCAACATTGTTTTCAGAAACGAGGATGGCAATTTTGAGCTTTCGGATTATTCAGGCGGAACGCTTTTTTCAGACACCCGCGCGAAAGACATATCCGTCGAGGACACGAACAGCCTTGACCGCTCAGAAATCGAAAGAAAACTGTTTGAAGCAACGGATAACAACACAAACGAAACTTTGTCAACACAAGCGAAAAAGGATGGGAATATGAAAAACACAAACACGCAAACGATTGAAAGCAATGAAGTCGTTGGGGTAGGATTCGCACCTACAATACAAACTCTCAGAATGGGAGCCTCCTCTACTAGGTTGAGGGCATCTCCAACGACTGAAAATATTATAGCGCAAGACGAGAATCCCGTCAACAAAAAAAATCATATCGCCGCGAACTTCGTGCTTGAAAAATTAAAGGCCGCCAACATCGAGGTGATTGCCGACAAGTCGGAAATGCTTTCAATCCTCGAAAGCGGGAAGCTCGTGCAGAAAATGGCGGCGTTCCATGGGACCAGCGGGGCCGAAAAGTCGTTCAACGGCTACGGCACTTACGTCGTTTCCGTGAACGAGGGCGACGCGAAACAAATCGGAATGAGGGTCGCGTCAAAAAAATACGGCGACGCTTTTTATGTCAAAGGCCAGGCTTTTGAGACATTCTTAAAAGAACACAAATTCAGTCCGTATTGGGCGGAACTCCTGAAACAATCCCGGCTTGACAATGTGGAAGAACTTCAAACCACAATGATGCTCTCCGACACAAAGGGCAACGCCGAACTTGAACGTCAGAAGAACGAACTTTCAACCTTGTTCAAATACGGGCTTGTCGAACACAAAAGGGAAAAGGCGTTCGTCTATTCGATCGACATTCCCGACGACGACGGCAGGAACTACCTTCCCTATG
>CAJUBD010000012.1 GCA_910584475.1 uncultured Treponema sp. | reverse complement strand
ATACACCTTATTAGCTTTCCTGTTTTAGTCCAAGTTGCGGTTAGGCATTACATAAGCATTGCTTCGTGAAAAAGAAATTATACTGAACACAAAAGCTACAATTGCCATCAATGCAACAATACCATCAAACAGTAACTGAAAATTAATTAGATTCTCCATTTTCCAACCTCGCAAAAACATAGTCCACATATTTTAAAAATTCACTGTTATCTGATTCACACAATAAAAAACTTTTTGTTTTTTCATCATATCCAGCAGAACAACAATATTGCTGAAGAAAAGCAGTTTCTTTTTTCGTTAAATCCATGCCATTCAATTTTTGAATAATAAGATTCAAATTCTGTTTTGAAGAATTGTTCATAATTTCTTTCTTCAGCCATTTTGCAACTTCCAATAATGTCATATTTTTTCCTCCAAGTTTTTGACACCTAATAATCTTCTCTTACTAATTACTCTCTCAATAAACTTTCACCTATTATTTTATCAGTAAGAAATTTCTGTACTTTTATTTTCTCTTAAAATTTATCGAGCAAAAATATATTTTTCTTTTTCTGCTGTATACTTACCCTAATTTTCTATCTTTTGTTTATCGGCTATATAAATTCCCCTTTCGCGACAACTGCATGGGAGATTCTTTTTTCCTTAGGGCGAACCTTGCAAAAAAAGATACTTCTCTACTACTTGATTCATTTCACTTTGCTAACTCATAATTTACTCTCCTAATTTAAAAATTATCTTATGCACTCAACACCAGTAAATTATTCTTGCATTACATCATCATCACTTCGTTCGCCCAACTGACAAACTTCGACGAGGTTCTTATCTCAAAAAGGTGCTTGTTTATGTCTGCATAAACTATTTCAGAATTCACTTGATTTAGCTCGCCAGTGAAAATTCTTTTGTCCAACCCAAAAGAGTCCAAAAGGTCGTGCACCCTCGAATTTGAGTACTCCCACCTTCCGCGCTGCTCAATAGTCAAAAATTTTTTGTTATAGATAATTGAGAACACCGTTCCATGAAATGAATTGGTAAAGACGAATTCCGCCCTGTCAAAAAGTTCAAGCCATTGGGGAATTGTTGCGTACAATTTCTTCCGCAACGAGAGTTTCAGATAAATTTCATTTCCTGAAACATAGACCACGGAAAGCCCCCTGTTTTTTGCCCATTTTTTCAACCGTGAAACCGAGAAATCGCACTTATTATTCAAAAGATACATAAGAACAAATTTTCCTTTTGGCAGAAACGACTTGTCATTTCCATAAAGCATTCTGTAGTCGTCTGCGGACAACAAAAAGCTTGGGTCGGGCTGGTAAAATGCATTTTTACAGCCCAGCCTTCCGCACCATTCAACTCCAAATCGTTCACGAGTGGTGACAAGCTCAAAACTCTTGATTAACTCCGAAAGCTTCTTTTCGCATCCACTTCTTATCTCGTTTTTGCAAATGCAGACAGAGCAGGCGACTCTCCTCACGCCTTTGACACCGAAATTCAAAAAATAAAGATCGATGAAATTCTCCAAGTCCTTTTCACTTGGACAAAACAAATTCCACACTTGGTCAGAGCCTGTTATGTAAAAGTCCGCATCCACAGGATTGCTCCTCAAATCCTGCATATCTTCATATAGTTTTGTTTGGTTTAATTCAGTGCGTCTAAACTCGTCAAAGCATCTATGACTGTTTTTTCGCGCAATCCTTTTGTAAAAAATTCTTTTTGGAACAAAAAGAATCGCGCTTTTTATAATGCCTCCAACTCCTTTCGTTCTGTACACATATTTTATACTGGACTTCAAATTTCCCGTCTTTCCGCCATACGCCCTGACAAGGCAGGTTTTCATTCCCCTTGACCGTAAAAATGTTTGGAGCGCATAGTTTTGCAAAAGAGAGCCGTAGTTGTCGCCGGTATCCCAAAAAGTCACAATCGCGGCTTTCATCATGCACCCCTCTTGAATTTCTTCAGAAAGCGTTTCAGCGCATTTTTCATGGGAAGAGGCAGAGCCGTTGAGATTCCCATGCGCAAAATTCGCCTTGTCTTTACAGCGAAAACATAGAATGCGGAATGCTCTTTAAAACGCTTGAAGAATTTATTTGGCGAAAGAATGTCTATTCCAGAATAAACGCAATTTCGCACGCGCGGTCTCGGAGATGGAACTTGCAGATTTCCCTTCACTGGAAGATATTGCCTTTCAGAAATCGGCAGCACCTCAAATTTGTCCTCCACCGAATTGAAAAAGCGTTCGCCCTTCCCATTGTTTATTATCAAAAGCGAGCTTCCCCTTGTTCTGTCCAAGTCAGGATAGAATTCCGACACCTCAAAGAAATCCCCCATAGTCACACCCCCCGGTCGTTCCATCGACGAGAACGGGCAGGAATAGCAACTTTCTCGATATGTATCCCCCCGAAGAAAGCTTGCATAGTATGGGTCACAAGAGCCATCTATGGTCTTGGTCTTGGTCTTGGTCTTGGTCTTGGTCTTGGTCTTGGTCTTGCCGCCGCAACTCCAACCTCCGACATCCTTGTCACGAAAACCGTAGTAAACTATCTTTCCGCCCGTTCTTTTTCCAAGCCATTCAAGATACTTCAGCCAAAGTTTTTGAGACGGAACACCGTGGCAAACCAAATCTGCGGTGAGCAAATTCTCATAGTCATTCGCAAGATATTTCTTCAAGCCTGCAATCTGGCAGGGAGTCCCCGAATAAAGAACTTTCCGCCCGCTTTCAAGAAATTCCTTCGCCTGCCTAAATGATTCGCCTGTAAAACTTTCAACATATTTCGAGCCTTTTAACTTCCACAAATCACTTTTCGTCTCGACAAAAATCTGCCTGACCTTCAAGTCATCATCATAAGCCGCCCCAAAAACAACGCCACCATCTTCAAGCACCTTCTCCGCAAGCCCCGCAAACAATCCACCCGATGCGCTTTGAGAAAGTTTTTCATCGTCCTTCAGCCACGCAGCCTTGCTTATTTGCTTAAATTTTTCCCGAGCGAATGGACTTAATGCAGGGCATCTTTTCACGCATATTCCACAGTCGATGCATTTTTCATGGTTCACATCGGGATACAGAAACCCCTCTTCGTTCTCCACCATCTCTATCGCATTTTTCGGGCAGGAAAGAAGGCATGAGCGACAGGAGTAGCATTTTGACCTGTCAAGCATTGAAACAGTACTCATCTTGCGCCTCCCAGCCTGTTTCTCACAAATGCAAAAACTGCTTTCCGCTCGGCAGAACTTACCCCAAAGACCATGACGAACACCGCATTTAAAACCACGCTGACCATGCATGTCATAAAGAAGCGAAGAACACTTCCGCTGAAAAGCCTTCCGAAAAGAGATGTCAGCGCAAGGCTCGCCACAAATACTACGGAGCATCTCAAAACCACGCCGAACACAAAGCGCCGCCTTGGAAGACTGATTCGCGGATAAAGGAAGAACACCCTCCAAAATGTGTTGAACAGGTTTATCGCAATTCTAATAATCAATATCCATTCGGGGCTTGCTCCAAGTAGAAATGCTATTATTGTAAACGGAAAGTTCAGGAATATGAAAAGGCTTATGAGAACCTGATACTTTCTTATATTGCCTGTCGCCTGAATCGCCATCCACAAAGGTCCGTTCCACGAGTCAATCAAAGACCAGATTAAAATCAGTTGCACAAAGCGCACGGAATATTCAGGCACATTCTTCAGCCACACGGAAAGCACAAATTCGCAGTTCACAAGGAGCGGCACCGTCAAAAATGTCAACAAAAAGAACGCGACCTTCGATGCACCACATATCAAGTCAATAAAATATTTTCTGTTCCCCTCCGCATAGCTTTTCACTATCTGCGGATTGAACGCTGTCTGGAAATTCCCCACGAAACTGTACACGGCGGCGTTCACCTGGTTCGCGATGCCCATCGCCGCGTTCACCGTGACATTCGTGAACATGTTCAGCACGATGTTCGTACCCTGCGAGCAGCACACATTCGCCACCGCCCCGAAAAGACTCCAACCGCTGAATGAAAGTTGCTCCTTCACGAAGCCAAAATCCTTTACCCTTTTATAATGTGCAATTGCAAAAATTTTGTTACAGTAAATCTTGTAGACCAGCGAAACCACAAACGCAACCACCGTTAAAAGAAATGCGTAGAAAATCAACTTGTCGAACGATGAAATTTGCAAGAAAAAGACAACGGCAAGTTTCAAAACAGTCTCCACAATCGAAAGCAAAGCGAAGAAACTCATTCGCTCGTAGGCGATGACGGTGGCGTTGTATGGAACTCGCAGAATCGAGAACACAGTCGTTAGAATCGTGAACTGATAGACGACCATAGCCACATTGTGTCGTTCCATTGGAATGTTCAATTTCAAACCTACAAACCAAAGCCCGACAGTTTCCGCCACAACGACAAAAACCACTGCGATGAGAGAATGTATCACAAGGCTTGCGCTGTACACTTGGTTTGTCCTCTCTTCATTGTTCTTTCCAATATAGAAATTTAGAAATCGCTGCGTGCCACTTGCCATCGCGTTGTTCACAAACCCAAACATCACCACCACGCCCGCCACCACGTTGTAGATGCCGTAGTCCTCCGCCCCCAGCGTCGAAAGCACCACGCGCACCGTGTACAGCGACACGAGCATTATCAGTATCTGGCGGAAGTACAGCATCAGCGTGTTCTTTGCTATGCGTTTCGTGGAAGAGGTGTAGGCGACGACTGCTTCTGCGGCAGAGGAATCTTGCAATGTCTTTTCTCCCGCTTCCTTTTCCATATCTCCCTAAAAACCTCGCTCCCGCCAAAAAACTCACAGCCTTTTTTCAAAAACTCACAGTGTTTTCACCAAAAACTCTGTGAGTTCTTAGGCAAAACTCAAAGAGTTTTAAAAAAAACTCACAGAGTTTTCCGCCATAAAGACATCATCTCCGCCAAAAAAAACAAGATTTCGGCGCAAAACCTTGTCGCCAAAATCGCCGAATATTATTGCCAAAGCCACCAAATCTTATTGTTTTAGTCGCCAAACAAACTTTGCACACTCGCTAAATAAAGTTTGCATACTCACCAAACAAACTTTACAAACTCAGTCTGCAAATATTGCCAAGCTCGCTAAACAAATAAGCCACACTCACTAAACAAACTCTGCATGCTAACCAAACAAACTTTGCAAACTCGCTCTGCAAATGTTGCCACGCTCGCCGCGCAAGCAAGCCGCGCGTTTCCGCTCTCACTCCGCCAAATCCCTTATGTCCACGCCCAGCGCGTCCGCTATCTTGATGCCATCGCTTATGCGCGGCTCCGTCCCGAACTGCCGCATGGACGACACCGTAGTCTCCGCCTTGCCAATCGCCCTCGCTATGGCGCGGTATGTGAGTTTTTTCTGCTGCCTGTAAATCTCCACCTTATCCCAAAACACAATTTCCTCCGAGCGAACTGTCCACGAGCCTACCCTTGTCTGACAGGCGTTCCGCATCCTATGCATTGTCGAATTTTGGTTTTCCATTTATGTAACGAAAAAATTTCAAGGAATACAATATTCTCGAAAATCTCATCCAGCTAATTTCAGTAAAAAACCGAAACAAACTTTCCAATCCAATCTTTTGGATACAGCGTGGTGCCCTTGGCAACGCGCCTGAAACAAATTCAAATGTTCCGCCGCATCCGACTGCATATTTTATGCCGCAGGACTTCAAGAAATCAAAGTTGTCTTCAATAAAATATTCCTGCTTTGGCGCGCCGAATCCTACAAAAAGTATGTCTGGATGAAAATCGGCAATTTCATCCAAACAAGTTTTTACGAAGTCTTCAGAAAATGGATATTCCTCGAATTTTGGCGAAAATCCTTCCACGAGAATGCTGTATTTTTCGCGCAACTTCTGTACGGCGATGTCATTTGAAAGCGGTTTTCCTCCCAACAGAAACAGTTTCATGCCGTTTTCTTTTGCAAACTGTGCGAAATCGTAGATGATTTCACTACCTGAAAGTTTTTCCGCACAAGAGAATTCTTTGCATTTTTTTTTCGCAAACTTGAGCGGAATTTCGCCGTCAAACGTGGCATAATGCGCGTTGATAAAGTCAAAATATCGTTTGTCTGTATTTGCAAGCACAATGAATTGGGCGTTTACGGTCACAATGACTTTCAGTTCGTTTTCTTTTCGAGTAAAAAGGTCATCCCTGCAAAGCAAATTGTAATTCAAATTACAAAACTGCATTATGAATTCTCTCCTTAATATTTCATGTCCGACTGTCCGTACCCAGTTCATAACAGTATACTGTCAACTTTTCACATTATATAACAACTTACTGTAAAATGCAAGCACAAAATGACAGTATTTTGATATTTTTGATACGCTATGAATTTTCGTTCAAGATTGAGAGAGGAAATTGCGTTTTCGGGACTGTCGAACAAGGAGGTGGCGGCGAAGGCGGAAATCACGAAGCGCGCATTGGACAGTTATGTCAGCAGCCAGTCGTGCATGCCTTCCGCCGACGTGGCCGTCCGCCTTGCAAAAGCCCTGCACACGAGCGTTGAATATCTTGTCACAGGCGAATCTGATTCTCTCCAGCCCGCAAGTACAAAGGAAAACGAAAGGCGGCTCTTGCGCATATATTCCTCGCTGCCGCTCCCTCAGCGAAACCTGCTGCTTTCAGTCGCCAACGACATTCAACAATTTTTAGGAGCGGAGCGAAATGTCGCCGAAACCGACTGAACGCATTGCGTCTCTTTTCGCAATGTAATTTTTTCCGATTCATTTCCCACAGCCGCTCCGTCAAAAATCACCGCGTTTTCCGCCAAACAAAAAAAACGCCGGCAATCTGCGGAATTCCGCCTCTCCCCTATTCACTATCAGTGAAAAAAATGCTATACTTTGCGAATGTCGCTTAACCTTGAAACTTTGAAAGACGAGCTAAATCCAGAACAATTCCGCGCCGTCACGACCACCGAAGGCGCGCTTCTCATAATCGCGGGCGCGGGCAGCGGAAAGACGCGCGTCATCACTTACCGCATCGCTCACATGCTTGAAAAAGGAATCCCGCAAAGCCAAATCCTCGCGCTCACTTTCACGAACAAGGCGGCGAGGGAAATGGAAGGGCGCATAAAGGATCTCACAGGGCAAAAATTGCAAAACCTCACCGTTTCCACTTTCCACGCGTTCGGAGTGAAAATCCTGCGCCAGGAAATCGGGCGGCTCGGCTGGCGCGAGAATTTCACGATTTACGACGAGAGCGACAAAATCACGCTGATAAAGGAAAGCGGACGAGAACTGAAATTTTCCGCCGATGCCCTCGACTGCTACAAAATCGCGATTCTTTTTTCCGACATCAAGACTGGAAGAAAAGATTGGAAGGCGGAAAACGACATGTACCGCGAACTTTACAAATCCTATCAAGAAGGACTGCGCCTCTACAACGCCGTGGACTTCGACGATTTGATAGTTCTTCCAATACGGATTTTCCGCGAATTCCCGGACGCGCTCGAAAAATACCGCTCGCGCTTCAAGTACATTATGGTGGACGAATTCCAGGACACGAGCCACCAGCAATACGAGATGATGCGGCTTTTGGCGAAAGGAAATCAAACGAACAAAAATGCCGCGCGAAGCGTTGCAAACATAGCGGTTGTAGGAGACGACGATCAGTCAATCTACAGTTGGCGCGGCGCGGATTATCAGAACATCGTAAACTTTGAAAAAGATTTTCCAGACGTTCAAGAAATCCGCCTCGAGCACAACTACCGCTCCACCGAAACGATTTTGGAAGCGGCGAACGGAGTGATAAGCCACAACACGAACCGCAAGGACAAAAAGCTTTGGTCTTCGAAAGTTTCGGGAAAGCCCATCGAAATTTTCATGCCGGAAAACGAGACCGAAGAAGCGAGTTTCATCGCGGAAGCAATTCAAGGGCTTTGCGCGGAAGAAGGACTGAAGTACGGCGATTTCGGAGTGCTCATGCGGGCGAACACGCAGAGCCGCCAAATCGAAGAGGCGTTTCTCGAAGCGAACATTCCGTACACGATGAGCGGAGGAACGAGTTTTTTCGAGCGGAAGGAAATCAAGGACATTTTGAGCTATCTTCGCGTAATTGCGAACCACGATGACGACGTGAACTTGCGGCGAATCCTAAACGTGCCCCGGCGCGGAATCGGGCGCACGACGCTTTCCGTTTTGAACGAAGCCGCCGCCGCAGAAAAAAAGTCTCTGTGGCAAACGATGAAGTCGCTCGAAGAATTCACGCTTGGAGAAAGCGTCCTTCCGCAAAAGTCGATTTCGGATTTGCAGGACTTTACGAAAATCATCGAAAGCCATTCTTCTATGCTCGGCGGAAAAGGTCTCGCGAAAAAAGTGCGCGCGTTGGTGGAAGAAATCAACTATTGGGATTTTTTAATTTTGGAAAATCCGAAAAGCGAAAAAGCCGCCCGCTTCAAATATATGAACATCGAAAGCCTCATCCATTCAATCGAAGCGTGGGAAAACAATCCCGACAACGAGGGCGGAACGAGCCTTTACGATTACTTGAACCGAATCACGCTTTTAAGCCGCGACGACGGCAACGAAGAGGAAAACAAGGGCAAGGTGAATTTGATGACAATCCACGCGTCGAAAGGCTTGGAATTCCCAGTGGTTTTCATCGCGGGCGCGGAGGACGGAATCATTCCGCACGCGCGCGCGCTCGAAGAAGGAGAGCAAAATGTGGAAGAAGAGCGCCGCCTTTTTTATGTGGCGATAACCCGCGCGCGCGAAAAGCTTTTCATCTCATCGTGCAAAAAACGTCGCAAAATGCAAAGCGTCACGGAGTGCGAGCCTTCGAGATTTTTGGACGAAATCCCCACGAACTTGGTGGCGTACCACGAGCCTTCGAAAGTCGTGGACAACAAAAAGGCCGCCGACATTCTCGCGAACATGAGGAAAATGCTCGCGAGCAAAGGCGACGACTAAACTTTTTACACCGCTATGCCTTCGCCATCACAAATTCATAATTGAAATGTCCGAAGCCCCTTTGCACGACGCCCACAAACTCGCCGTTTCGCAAAAACACGGCATATCTTTCAAAAGAAGCTTCCTTTGTATCGCCCAATTCTTTCGCCGCGCAATCTGTCCGCAAGTTCTTTTGCAATGAAACGAAACAATTTTCTTTCATCGGCCTTCCGTGAAAAAAATCTTCCGTGCGTTCCGCTTTCAAAACTGCCACGCCAAGTCCGCACGCTCGCGCCAAATCAGGCGACATTCTTTGAGATTTTTGCAATATTTCTTTTGCGGCAAAATCCATATCCACATCGCATGAGACGGAATCACTTTCAAGTCCACGCACAACATTTTGAATCGTAAAAGGCGCGATGGTTTCGCACAAAGCCGCGTCGCCCAAACTGAACGCGCCGACTTTCGTGCGCAAAAGCCCCGCAAGATGCGCCGCGCTTTTGCAATCCGCGCCGATGTCGTGCGCGAGGCTTCGAATGTAAGTGCCCTTGCTGACGCGGAATTCCACGCGGGCAAATTTTATTTTTCGCGACAAATCTTTTTCAGCTTCAATGCGAAATTCATCGCCGAAAGTTTTACAAGAAACCGCCCTCAATTCATCGTCTTCAAATTGGACTTCCTTCAATTCCCAGTCGTAAACGAAAATCTCGCGGCATGGAATTTCTACGCCCCCGCCTTTTCTCAAAATGTCGCTCGCGCGCTCGCCGCCGATTTTTATCGCGCTGAATGCTGGAGGCGTTTGCTTTAATTTTCCTCGGAATTTTTCAAGCGACTTTAGAAATGAAAAAAGTGTCGGAAGCGGCGCGTTTTTTACGACTGCGCCAGTCGGGTCGAGAGTGTCGGTTTCAATTCCAAATTCAATTACGGCTTCATAAGTCTTGTCGAATTCGGTTATGCTTCCTGCAAGTCGCGTGAGTCCTCCCGCGCAACAGACCAAAAGTCCTTGCGCGAAACTGTCGAGAGTTCCAGTGTGACCGATTTTTTTCGTGCCCAAAACTTTCTTTACGATTTTCAGCGAAGAAAAACTCGTAACGCCCGGCCGCTTCGCCAAAAGCACGATCAGATTTTTGTCTGCAGGAATTTCAATTTCACTCAATACGAATTGCCCTATTACACATTACTTATTACCTAATTTCTCGTCATTTTTCACGATTTCGTCAATTTCACGAAAGAACCTTTATGATTTTTTTCGCCAAGCCTTCGCTGATTTCATTGTGGCGCGGAACAGGCTAGGATACATTGGTCTCGTAGTTCGTGTACCAATCGTGGTTTCCGCCGTGCCGAACCAAGACGCATCCGAGTTCTTCAAGACGCTTTATCAAATTCCTTCGCTTCACGCCATCTCCAAAACGTCGGCATGCCGAATGAACGGAATTTCATCGGAAGCAATATCGTTATAAAGCGAAATCAAATTTGACTTAAGTTCGTCAAGGCTCGCACCCTGCGTGTCGTAATCCGGAAAAGAATCCAAATGCCCGACAAAAAAATCGCCGTCCTTCCACCAAGTAAATTTTTTCGACATAACACCCGCCTTAAAGATCAAAAGCAAACACAACCCCAAATTGTCCTATTACCCGTTAATTATTACCTGCGTTCGATTCATCATTCTTCACGATCTCGTCGATTTTTTTCACCATCTCAAATCCATCGCGAATCGAAGTGTCGGCTATGAAATTCAGATGCGGAAACTGGCGAATCGTGAGTTTCTTTGCGATTGTGGACTGAATGTAGCCCGCCGCGCTCGAAAGTCCTTCCACTCCGCGAGCCAATTCCGACTCGCTCATAAAAGTGGAAACATAGACTTTGGCGTGCGCGAGGTCGGCGGCGACTTCCACGCGATTTATCGTGAGAAAATTTGAAACGCGCGGGTCTTTTATTTCGCCGCGCAAAAGCATCGTCGCGATTTCGCCGCGAATCTGCTCGCCTAGTTTCAAAAGCCTATACTGCCCCATTCTCACCTTCCGATTGCGGACGCGTTCCATGTGCGCCGGGTCGCGCTTCGGCGGCTTCCTTCTTTGCGCGGGCGGCGGCTTTTTCGGCCGCGATTTTCTCAGCCTCGATCGCGGCGGCGGCTTCTGCCTTTGCCTGCGCCTGAGAACGCTGCTCGCTTGCGGCGGCTTCGTTCTTTGCCTTGTCGTCGATTTTCTCATCGCCTAGTTTTCGCGCCACTTCCACATATTCAAACGCCTCGATTTGGTCGCCCAACTTGATGTCCTGCCAATCCTCAAGCCCCACGCCGCATTCAAATCCTTTCGCGACTTCCTTCGCGTCGTCCTTGAAGCGTTTGAGAGAGGAAATTTTGCCAGTGTAAATGACGATTCCCTCGCGTATGAGACGCACTCCGCAACTGCGCTTGATTGAGCCGTCGGAAACATAACAGCCGGCAATCGTGCCGATTTTCGGAACTTTGAACGTATTCTGCACTTCCGCCGTACCGATGATTTTTTCTTTTGTGTCGGGCGAAAGCATTCCTTCCATCGCGCTTTTGATTTCGTTCACCGCTTCGTAAATGATGCTGTACTTTCGGATTTCCACTTTCTCCTGCTCCGCCAAAAGTTTCGCCTTGGGAGTAGGACGAACGTTGAATCCGATGATAATCGCATTGTCGTCGGCGGCCGCCAAAATCACGTCGCTTTCGTTGATCGCGCCCGCAGAAGAATGAATGACCACAAGGCGGATGTCTTTGGTAGTGAGCTTTTCGAGCGAAATCTTGAGTGCCTCCGCGCTTCCCTGCAAGTCGGCCTTGATTACGACCTTTAGTTCCTTCACTTCATGATCATCTATAGTCTGATAAAGGTTGTCGAGCGTCACTTTCTTTACGGTCTCGGCATCCTTCAATCTCTTGAGTTCCAAACGCTTGGCACTAAAAGCGCGCGCTTCCTTTTCGCTTTCGGTCACTTGGAAAGGATCGCCGGCGTTGGGCATTCCTTCGATTCCAATCACTTCCACAGGCATGCTGGGCGTGGCTTCCTGAATTCGCTTTCCCTTGTCATTGAACATCGCGCGAATTTTTCCCGCATATATTCCCGCGACAAACGGATCGCCTTGCCGCAATGTTCCGCGCTCCACGACGATTGATGAAACAATGCCTCGACCCTGGTCGATTCGGCTTTCCAAAATCTTGCCTTGCGCACGGCAATCCCAAACCGCCTTGAGTTCGAGCATTTCCGCCTGAAGAAGAATAGCGTCCAAAAGGTCGTCAATTCCTTCCCCCTTTAGCGCACTGATGTTGACATACTGCGTGTCCCCGCCCCAATCTTCAGGAGTGAGGCCAAGTTCGGAAAGCTGAGTGCGCACTCGCTCGGGATTTGCGTCGGGTTTGTCGATTTTGTTCACCGCGACTATGATCGGAACTTTCGCATCCTTTGCATGGTTTATAGCTTCGAGAGTCTGAGGCATAACGCCATCGTCCGCCGCCACGACAAGCACAACGATGTCGGTGATTTGCGCTCCGCGCGCTCGCATCATAGTAAACACTTCATGCCCCGGAGTGTCAAGGAACGTGATTTTTCCTTTTTCGCCTTCCACAACATACGCGCCGATGTGCTGCGTGATTCCGCCGACTTCGCCTTCCGCGACATGGCTTTTTCGAATCGCATCGAGAGTCTTTGTCTTTCCGTGGTCGACATGTCCCATTACAGTTACAATCGGAGGACGCGGCAAAGTCTTGTCGTCATTGGAAGTGTCGCTCGCGATTACGGTTTCATCATAAAGGCTCACGAGATGGACTTCGCAATTGTATTCGGCCGCCAAAATCGTCGCCGTGTCACTGTCAATGGATTGCGTGATTGTCACCATCTGTCCCATCGACATAAGCTTCGCTATGATTTCGCTCGCCTTGAGATTCATCTTTCGCGCCAAGTCCTGAACCGAAACAGTTTCCATGATGTCGATTTTTGAAGGCACCACGGAAACGCTCGATTCCACCTTGCGCTGTGTCTCGTAGAACTTGTCCTCGTCAAACGCGGCTTCCTTATCCTTTCGGCTATAGACTTGCTTTTTTCCTTTGAATGATTTTTTCTGCTGACCTTGAGATGGCTTTCCAGCCGAGGACATATCCGAACCAGAATTGAATCCGGAGCCAAATCCCGGTCTGCCCTGAAATCCGGGTCTGCCTTGAAAGCCAGGGCGTCCGCCGAATCCCGGACGAGAAAATCCGCCCGACGCGCCTTGTGCGCCGTTTCGATTAAAGCCGCCTGGCCTTGAGAATCCGCCTTGCTGTCCGCCACGGACAAATCCTTGACGGTTTCCGTCTCGCTCGCGGTTTTGATAGCCTGCGCGAGCCTGCGCTCCGGTAAAGCCCTGCGGACGACCTTGATTTCCGCCAAATCCGTTTCGCCCTTTCCACTGCCCTTTCGGACGGTCGGAGAGATTTCCTGCCTTGACATTTGGACGCGCCGAAACCAATTCAAACGGAACTTGCTTTCGCACGACGGGCTTCGCCTGCTGCTGTTCTGGAGCACCTTGCGTCTGCGGCTTTTTTTCTATTTCTTCAGATAAATTCTTTTTCGCTTCGGAATCTTCGGCGGAAGGCTGCGCCACAACTTTCGGACGCAATTTTTGCGCTTGTGTAGCTTCTCCCGACTGTGATTGCACTTTCTTTTTTACCAAGACAACTTTTTTCTTTTTTTCCGCGACACCTTGAGGGCGCACTTCTTGCGCTCCCGGCTTTTTCTCGGGTGCATTTTGAGTCGCCGATTTTTTGTGCAACACTGCGATTTTCTTTTCGCTTTCTTCCGCCATCAAATCCTATTCCTCGTCCTCTTGAAATTCAAATTCGACACCGCACTTAGGACAATGTGTCATGTCGAGAGTTATCTTCGCGCCGCATTCGGGGCAGAAATATTCTTCCTCGTCAGCGGCATTGCTTTCACCTTGCGCCGTTTCGCCTTGAACGGGCGTTTCTTCTTCGTCCACGAATTCAATGTTTTCGTTTATAAGCGCGTTCAATTTTTCCAAGTCTTCTTTGGAAACGCCTTCCACGGAAATCGAGTCGTAATTGTCCACGAACTGGCTCACATCTTCGATTCCCGCCGCCTTGAGCAAATCCGCCACGCGCACGTCCACGCCCGGCAAAGCGGAAATTTTCGCAATCTCGTCTTCGTCATCGCGGAACAAATTCTGCGCGTTCTGACGGGAAGTGAATTCGCTCAAATCCATTTCCGCCGCCTGTTCTTCGGTCTTGACATCTATGCTCCAGTCGCAAAGCCTGTTCGCCAGACGAACGTTCAAGCCCTGCTTTCCGATTGCGAGCGAAAACTGCGTTTCCGATGCGATTGCCAAAGCCTGCTTTTTGTCTTCGTCCAAAATTATCACGCGAGAAATCTCCGCGGGAGAAAGCGCGTTCTTGATAAAAATCACGGGATTCGAATCGTAGCGCAAAACATCGATTTTCTCGCCGAGCAACTCTTGAATCACGTTTTGGATGCGCACGCCTTTCAAGCCGACGCACGCGCCCACAGGATCGATGTCCTCGCGCTGCGAAGAAACGGCGATTTTCGTGCGGTAGCCCGCCTCGCGCACAATCTTCGTTATCTCGACGCTGCCATCGGCGATTTCGGGGACTTCCGTTTCCAAAATCGAGCGGACAAGTTCCGGCGCGCTGCGCGAAAGGATGAGCTGGATTCCGTTTGCATTCTTGGAGATGTCGGCTACATAAGCGCGAATCCTGTCGCCCTTTTCGCAACGATCGCGCGGAGACTGATATTTTTGCGGAAGCACTCCTTCGATTTTTCCGAGGTCCACATAAATCGTTCCATTGCGCTCGCGCTGGTAGTAGCCGATTATGATTCCGCCAACTTTGTCCTTATATTCGTTGTAGAGATTGTCCTTGTAACTTTCGTTGAGGCCTTGATGCGCAGTCTGCTTTCCCGTGGAAACCGAAGATCGCTCGAACGTCTTCGGGTCTTCTGGAATGTCAAGCTCGTCGCCGATTTCGCAGTCGGGACTGAGCTTCCGCGCGTATCCGAGCGGCACCTCCATGACAGGATCGAAAACATCGTCGATGTCCTCGCCTCCGTCGATCACTTCCTTGCGCGAATAAATCGTAACGTCCACTGGAATGTCGTTTTCGTCCTTTTCAAAAACGACGACCGCGTTCGCATTTGTGCCGTAAGTGCGCTTGTACGCAGCCTTAAGCATATTTTCAATCGTGAGCATGACAGACTCAGGCGAAAGTCCTTTTTGCTCAATAAGTTCTCTTATAGCCTCCGCCATCTCTGACATAGAAGCCTCCTATAAAAAACTCGGCGTTAGCCGCCGAGCATGGATGCTCGGAATCGCAGATTTTCGCCAACGGCAAAATCTGCATGCGCAAGAAACGCACGGATGCATTTCTTGCGCATCTCCTATAAAAAGCTATATTTTAATTTTCAATAAAATGAAATCAATTTTTTCCAAAACCTAGTCGCAGAATTTTGCCTTGGCGATTTCCTCGTAGCGGAATTTCCTTTCCTGCCCTTCCACTTCCAGCGCGACGGACGTCTCATCCGCGCCCAAGATTTTCCCCGAAATCCAATCCGAAACATTCTTGTCCCAAACACGGACTTCGCGTCCTTCAAAAAGCGCGAACTCCGCGGCGTTTTTTATGTTGCGGTCGGTTCCCGGCGACGTGAGTTCCATATAAGTCTGGTCGGTCTCAAGCAAAGCCTGAAGCCTCGGCAAAAGCGCGCGGTGCACTTTGGAACATTCGTCCACGCCGAGCGACGCGCCCGCATCCTTGCACGCGATTACGGCATTTATGCGCACGACAGTTTTTTGAGGAATTATTTTCAAATCCACGAGCACATAGCCCATGCCGCGCACCAAAGGCTCGCATTCCGAAAAATGAGGAATTTTGTCCAACGGAAGATATTCCATTCGCCGCCTACAAAAAAGACCCGCTTTTGGCGAGTCCACTTTAAACAAATTAAAATGTACATGTCAAGTCTATCAAAAATATAAAATCGTGTCAAGAGAAAAAGAAAAAAATTCTCAATTCTCAATTCTCAATTGAAAACCCGACTCAATTTCAAACGTTTTTTGTCCGTCCGCGAGCGGCAGCGTCAGGCGGAACGCGCAAAGGCAAAGCCGCTTTATTCCGAAGTTTTTTTTCAAAAACCTGTTCGCGGCAAAGTCGCCGTATTTGTCGTCGCCGCAAATCGGGAAGCCCTCGGCGGCCAAATGAATCCGCAATTGATGCGTCCTTCCTGTTCCAAGCCGCAAGCGCAAAAGCGAAATTGCTCGCGGAAATGCTGCGTCACTTTTTTCCGTCGAACTTTCATCGCGATTTTCTTGCGGGATTTCAAAAACTTTTTCCACTTCGTAAAATGTTTCTGCGCGTTTTTTCACGCCGCGTTCCGCTATGTCGGAGGAAATTTTTCCGCGCGGATTTTTCGGAGCGCCAAAGCACAAAGCCTTGTATTCCTTTACCACGGATTTTTCACCCACAAGGCGCGTCCATTTTGCGGCGGCGGCAGGATTTTTCGCGCAGAGCAAAAGTCCCGAAGTTTCCTTGTCGAGGCGGTGAACCAAATAAATTTTCTGCCCGACTTGCGCGGCGAGGTCAGAATCCACGCTGTGGGAAATTCCGCTTCCGCCCTGCACGGCAAGCCCCTGACGCTTGTCTATGAGAAAAATTTCAGAGTCTTCGTAAATAATCGGTATCGTTTCGCTTTTCATTTTTGTTAAAATGATATAGAATAAATTCGGATTTTGCAAGCGCAATTTTTCAAAAGAAATTAAAAAGGGTTAATTTCGAATTTTGAAAAACTAAACAAACATTCACACAATCGCAGTGAGAAAAGGTCAAAAACGTGCGCCAGCGCACTTCACACTGTTTGCGGCAAGGATTATCAACTCGCCGCTATCGCAGTGAGAATGTTTGTTTCATAATTTGTAAAACTCAAAATCAAACCTATAAATTTCGGAGACTATATGAAACTGTTCAAGACGATTTTCGCGGCAATCCTTTCGCTCGCGATTTTTTGCGGCGCGGTCAGCGCGGAACTTTTTTCTTCGAGCCATTACGGATGGACGCTCGATTTGCCCGAAGGATTTTTCCTTTCCGACGCGACCGACGACGGGCTTTCTTATTTTTTCGAGCATGATTTTATGAAAGTGCGCCTCGCCATAAAAATTTTTCCGCGCGGGAAATTCCAGCGCAACGACCTCGCGATGGAAGACACGCTCAACAAGCTGCGCGCTGACGGAGAAATCGACGGATTCTTGTGGCGCGAGCGGCAAGTCTCAGTCGCGGACTTTTCATTCCAAATTCCGGGAAACAAAACGGCGCAAAGCGGCTGGGGAATTTCTGCGAGCCTTCCTAAAAGCGGCGCGGACATCGTAGTCATCTGCTATGCCGACAGCGAAAATTCGAACGATGTTCAGCAATTCATAATCAGTGCGCTCGACTCAATCGTAATCGAGGAAAGCGACTGGCGAAAGCCCGGCATCATAACAAGCTACGCTTTTCCAACCCTGCAAAAAAAAGACATCGCAATTCAAATCGACGGAAAAAACATTTTCACGAAAATTCCTGCCGAAGCAAGCGACTCCGCGAACTTCGTCATAGATCGAGAATTCAGCGTCCTGACGCTTTACTCCGCCAGAAAAAATTGGAAGGAAGCGTGGCAGCGTTATTACCGCCTGATTTTTCGGGAAGCATATTCCCGCATGGACGACGCGGCGCTCGACATCTACAACGCGCTCGGCGAAAAAATT
Organism: uncultured Treponema sp.; assembly: GCA_910584475.1. Classification (GTDB taxonomy): domain Bacteria; phylum Spirochaetota; class Spirochaetia; order Treponematales; family Treponemataceae; genus Treponema_D. The sequence goes on along the minus strand of CAJUBD010000012.1, from coordinate 105,237 downwards.
TTGAACGCGGAAAACGGAGGACGAATGCTCGAACTTGCAAGAATGCTTTTATCTTGGGTTCAAGATTTCCAATACAATCGCCGCCAAAACTCAAGCGACTTCAACGACCTTGCGAGCGTCCTGCAAGACAAAGGCTCGGACTGCGACAGCCGCTCGCTTTTGCTTTGCGTCCTGATGGAACACTACGGCATAAAATCCGAGCTTTTCATTTCAAGAGAATATTCGCACGCAATCTGCGGATTCGACTTGCCGGGAAAAGGCGCGAGAATCAAAGTCGACGGAACGAACTACCTTTTGTGCGAAACCACGGCGCATGTCGAGCCGGGACTTGTCGCGCAGGAACATTCCGACACGGGCAAATGGATAGGCGTGGACTTGCCTTGAGGCATAGAATGTTAAAAGCGGACAATGTCTCGGCACAAAAAGCATGCGCACTATATGACACGAGCGTCAAGGCATGCCTCCCCCGCAAGAATCACAACGCCGCCCTTCCGTCCCTGTCGCTCCAAATTTCTCCGTCGGAAAAAATTATTTCCGAAACGAAAAGCGCGTCCACGAAGTAATTTTCAATTCCCGCCTCGAATTCAAATTCGGCGAACGGAATAAAAATCTGCTCGCTGTCGCCAGAATTGAATTCCGCATTGACCGAAAATTCCTTTTCCATCGATTCGTCCGAAAAGCCATCGTCGGAATCTTCGCCTTCTTGAACTCGCGCGAAAAATTTCACGCAAGCGATCTTTCTTTCGCCCAAATTCGAAAACATAAATTCTATTCCAGGCGCGCCGCGCTCGACTATCTGCGAATCGAAAATCGCGCAAGGCGCGGCAAGGTCTGAAAGTTTTTTTTCGATTGAAGCGCACGAAAAAAGCGCGCATGTTCCGAAAAAAATTGCGACCAATGCCGCGAGAAACGTCTTATGAAAAACGCACGATGAATCAGTCCCATTCATTTTGCGAATTCCATTTTGTCGAAAGGGCGCGGCGAGCGAACAGAGCGTTATGCCTTTCATAAGAAAGTCGCGCCGAATTTTCAAAAAGCGCGCCATTTGTTTTTCTTCGGCGCACAAGCTCGGAAATTTTTGGAAAGCAAATTTCCCCTCGCTCCACAAAATCGATCCTAGAACTTTTCATAAGAACCTCCTGTTTTAAATCTCGGCTTCGCATATAAAGTATGAATTTTTTTGATTTGGAAACAGAAAAAAGTCAATAATTTTTTGTTATATTTAAAAAGTTGTACACAAGCAACGAAATTCTTGAAAAATTTTTCGAAAATTCCGCAAAAGCACTTGGCGTACATCGGCTTGGTAATCAACTTCTAAAAAACGCAACTTAAATTCGCCTAAAAAAATCTCTTGCGGACGGAAAATTCGCAGAAAAGCGCATGTTTTCCGTCCGCATTTTCATTTTCAAAAAAATTGCAAATTCTCATTTTCCCTTGAACAAAATCGATTTCTATGATATAATCCATTGGTTTTATTTCCTTGCAAAAGGAGGCGCGCGATGATAACTTATTGGCAGCAAATTGACGGAAAATTCGTCAATATGGAAAAAGAAGGCCTCAACGCCGACGCGCACGCTTGGGTGGACGCGCGCAATGTCACGCGCGAAGACATTACCGTACTTGAAAAAGAATTCCAAATCGAACAGGAACACATAATCGACATCCTCGACCCGGACGAACTTTCGCGAATCGAGGACGCGGACGGCTATATCCTGACAATCATACGCCTGCCGATTTTTTCGCCATCCGCCGAAGTCTCGTACTTTTCGATTCCGCTCGGCGTGATTTTGCAAAAGAATTTCATCATAACGATTTGCTGGACGGACTGCGAAGTCTTGAAAGATTTTTCGGCAAACCGCGTGAAAAACATTAACCTTTCGGACTTTCCGGCGTTTTTGATACGGATCTTGAGTCGCGCGGACATCACATATTTGCGTTACCTGAAAGAAATAAACCGCCGAGCCTTGGGAATCCAGGACGAGTTGCAATATTCCGTGGAAAACAAGGAAATCTTGCAGCTTTTGAATTTGGAAAAGTCGACGGTTTTTTTCACGACGTCAATAAAGTCGAACCAACTTTTGCTCGAAAAATTGCGCAAGACGAGGCTGCTCAAATTCGACGAGGACGACATCGATTGGCTTGACGACGTGGAAATCGACAACCGCCAGGCTTTGGAAATGGCGGACACTTACAGCCAGACTTTTTCGAGAATGAGCGAATCGTTCGGCTCGATTATCTCGAACAATATGAACGGCGTGATGAAGACGCTGACCGTATTCACGGTGATCGTCAGCATGCCGACTTTCATAACGAGTTTTTTCGGAATGAATGTGGAACTTCCGTTCGTAGAATACGGAATTATCGGCTGCGGAATAATTTCCGCATTGTGCATAGCGGCGGCGGCGCTGGTTTGGATTTTGGTAAACAGGAAAAAGCCGCGCGACAAGTACAGCGACAAAAAGAAAAAGAACCGCGTGAAACGTTCGGAAGTGCGCCGCCTCAAGAAAGTCATCGAAGCGCAGGAATTGAATTTGGAGAAAATGAAATGAAAAAAAATTTTAAGACAGAAAGAATTTCATTGAAAGATTTTTCGGCGAGGAAAACGAAAATCGCAAAAGCGGGAATTTTTGTGGCGATGATTTTTTGTTTCGCCCCAAATATTTTTTGCGCTCCAAAACAGTTTTCCGACATCGATTTGGTTGCCCTCGGCCCGCTTCAGCCAGATGCGGAATTCGACACTTTTATAATCGGTGAAAACGCGCAATCATACACAGCGAGAAGATTCGTCGCGCCTTTCTATATGAACGCATATGAAACCACGTACAATCTTTGGTATGTAGTTCGGGTTTACGCCGAGCAAAACGGATATGTCTTCACGAATCCCGGTCAAGAAGGCTCGCGCGGAAAGCGCGGTGCGCCGCCGACTTCTTCAAAATCAATGTCGGCGTTCGATCCGGTCACGATGATAAGTTGGTACGACGCGGTAGTATGGTGCAACGCCTTGAGCGAAATGCGGCAGAGAACGCCGTGCTACACTTACAAAGGAAAAGTGCTTCGCGATTCCACAGACACCGCCGCGCTCGACAAATGCGAATGCGACTGGAGCTCAGACGGTTTCAGGCTGCCTACGGAATCCGAATGGGAATATGGCGCACGGGTTTTGAAAAGCATGCGCCCCCCATTTTTCCAAAGCGGCGCTCTCGCCTCAGGGCAGGCCGACGACGAAACAAAGGAAGGGGATGTGGCTTGGTTCGACGCGAATTCATCTTCCACGAAAACGGTAGGAACCGCTGGCACGATTTGGGAAAGCGACGCTCCGCCCGCGCCCGGAAGCGGAAAAGCCAACGCCGCGGGAATCTTCGACATGAGCGGAAACGTCATGGAATTCTGCTGGGATTGGTTCGCGGATTACGAGGAAACGGAAATCGGTTCGCGCGCGACAGGTCCCTCCCTCGGCAACGCGCGGGTGTGTCGCGGCGGCTCGTGGTCTCCTTACACGGGCTTCATATACGCGGGCGACCGATATTCCTACGACCCAAACGAAGCGTACAACTTCTTGGGATTCAGGATTTGCAGTTCGTCAGGCGAATAAATTTTTCAATTCGGCTTTCAAAACTTTCCATTCTCCGCCAAATTTTTCCGCTTCCAAAACCGCATAGTTTCCATCGGCGAGCGGGCCGGGATTTATGACGACTGTTTCGCCGATTTTGTCGATGGCGCGACCTTCGTGGATATGTCCGCAGACAAGTGTGAGCGGCTTTGTCTCACGGACGAAATCCGAAAGCATCGAAGAGCCGACATGCACATTTGGAGCGCATTCATCGCAAAGCGTATCTTTGGGAGGATTGTGCGAAACCAAAATCAAATTGTTCCACTGCCCTTCCCCATCCAACGCGGAATTTCTCACCACGTCGAAATCAGAAAGCAAGTCATCTTCCTCGCGCTCGTTCGGAGTCGTGCCCGTAAACTTCGAGCCACCGCCGCTTCCTGAAAACGCAAGTCCTTCAAAATAGACGATACCGCGCTCGCAGCACATATCCTGCTTTTCGATTTGTTCAAGCAAATCGGTTTTGTCGCAATTTCCGAGGACGCAAAAAATGTTCTCGTGCATTTCTCGGAGTTTTTTTACGGCGGGAAGCGAAGTCTCGTATTTTCCGAATTCGGTGAAGTCGCCCGCGAAAACTATCGCCTCTGAGGATTCGAATTGTGGGCGAAGCTTTTCCAAATTTTCAATTTTTCCGTGCAAGTCGGAAATCAAAAGCAATTTCATATTTTCTCCTAAAAAAGCCATTCACGAAATTTCAATTTTGAGAATGGCTTTTTAACGCGTTTTGCAACGAAGTGAAAAACGCATATATACAACAAGTTTGGCAAGTTGCAACGCAACTGGACAAACTTGAGTTGAAGACGACCGCGCCATTTGTGCGGTACTTTTGTCATACCTCTTTAAAAAATTCAAAACTCCAATTTTTCGAAGGCGCGTTTTAAAACCGCCATCTGCTCTTTCGTGCCGACCGTGATTCGAAGGAATTCTTCGATTCCCGCAGTGTCGAACCTTCGCACCAAGATTCCTTCTTTTTTGAGAGCCGCGTACATCGCGCGTCCTGAGCGTCCGTCTTTTTTCGCGAACAAAAAATTCGTGCTCGAAGGAAGGACGAAAAATCCGCGCTCGCGCAAAAAGTCCGAAAAATCTTCGCGCGAGGCAACGATTTTTTTCGCACATTCAATATAATACGGAACGTTTTCGCATACCGCGCTTCCAAAAATTTGCGCGAAAGAATCGAGCGGAAAATGGTTTACGGAATTTTTCACGGTGAGAACGGCGTTCACCATTTTCGGATTCGCCGCCAAATATCCGAGGCGCATTCCGGCCGCGCAGAGGCTTTTGCTGAAAGTGCGCACGATGATGAGGTTTTCAAAATCGCGCAAAAGCGGAAGGCAGGATTCGCCTCCAAAATCCACATACGCTTCGTCCACCACGAACGCCCTGTCGCTCGGACATTCTTCGAGCATGCGGCGCACTTGCGCGCGCGAAAGGCAGAGCGAAGTGGGCGCGTTCGGATTCGCGAGAATCGTCGGCGCGTGGAATTTTTTCGCGCGTGAAATCATTTCGTCGATGTCGATTTCCCAGTTTTGCAACAGCGGAATTTTTTCCATCTGAATCGAATGAAAGCCGCAGTAGACAGGATAGAAGCTGTATGAAAATTCAGGCGAAATCAATTTTTCATTCGAATCGAAAAACGCGTAGAAAAGAAAAGAAAGCACTTCATCGCTTCCATTTCCGGCGTAAATCATCTCGGGAGTGATTTCAAATCCAAAGTCATCGCATTCACAAGGCGAAATTTTCCCTTCCGAAATCAAAGCGCGCGAAAGCACTCCGCCAGTGGAATTGAGCATAGCGGCGATTTTTTTCCGCAAAGAAAGCGAGTCTGGGTCGGGATAAAGCGCGAGACTTTGCGGCGACGACTTCGCCCAATCGAGCGCGGCTTTTACGGCGGCATCGCACGGCGGATAGGGATTTTCGTTCGCATTCAGCTTTATGTATTCCCTGTCGCGCGGCTGCTCGCCCGGCACATAGGGATGAAGTTTTTCCATTCTCGATGAAAGCATTTTTCCTCCAGGATTTTCGCTTCAAACATTCTAACAAAAAAACGTTTTCGTTGCAATATAACGCTTGATTATTTGCGCGCTTCTTGATATAATTAAAAAATGGCTGCTACAAGCGACATAGGCGTTTTGCTCCGATTTTATGCCGGAAAGCAGAATTCGCCTTTTGTTTCACATAAAGATTTCGTCGACTATCTCAAGCGTTACGCACAGCACAACATCGAAGAGACTCCCGATTTGGCGGCATACTTGGGAAACCCAATTCCGCAATTGGAAAAAGCGTTAGAGCCTTTCATCGAGTCGAAGCAAATCGTAATGCTTGATGCAGACTCCTCGAAAAAAATGATATTCGTGACGGGATATTTCAATACGGTCTTCGCGGAACGCTACAAGGAAATACAGTCAAATCCAAGCGTGCCGTTTCCGACGATTCAGGATTTGCCGAAGCAAACTCCGATGGAAGTTCTCGTAAAGACTGAATACGCCGACATAATTTTCGAGCTTTTGAAAAACCAAAAGAGCGACGACAAGAGCCTTTACGCGATTGGCGTTCCGATGAATTTGCCATCGATTATTTTTCCTGGAAACGTTCCTGTCAGCATCCTCATAAACGCGAGCCTTGAAAAAATGCAGACAATGCTGGCGAAGCCTGAATATCACGACTATTATTTGAAAAAACTGAAAGTCGCGAACCCGAACAAAGAAATTTCGGTAAAGAATTTCTTCAAGCAGCTCGTAAAGAGTCCCGAAGAAGCGTTGCTGTCGCTGAAATCTTCGAGCGACTGCTATTATTTTTGGGGACAGCTTTGCCACTTCATCAGGCTTGACTATGAAAAAGTCAAGGATTTTACGCAGGAAGACATAAATGTCTTGCAGGCGGTCGCAATTTCTGAAATCGTCGCGTCGTTCTACAAGAACGAATCCACCAAGACGATGCAGCAGGAAATCGCGATAAAGTCCGTGCAAAGCAAGATGAAGCAGCCGCCGTATTTTTTTACTATGGACGCGATCCTCAAATTCACGGACGCCAAAGGCGTTCCGCTCCAAGGACAATATTCGGACGAGGCCTTGAAAGAATTCCTGCAAAAAGAAACGACGGACGCGAACAAAAACGAGCTTCCGAACATGCTTGTTTTCAAGACCGAAAGCGGCAAAAGATATTTCATTTACAAAGAAAAAGTCTTTCCGCTCGTAAACAGAATGTGCGACGAAATGCACGACACGGTCTCACAAATTCTAAAAGAAGAATGGTACAACCTTTTGACGAATTTTGAAAAGACTAATGAGATGACCGATGACAAGGCGTTCAACTCAAGGCTCGAAAAGGAAGTGCAAAAAAATTCTCCGGTGCTCCACACTATTTTAAATGCGACTTTTTTGAGCGTGCTGAATTCTGAAATCGTCGGCGCTTCGCAAGGTCCGCACTATGCGACATTGTTTTCGGGCGAAGACTTGCTTCCGTATTCCACGCTGCTTATGCTGAACCGGCAGAGCCTGCTCGCCGACGCGAAGATACTTTTGCCGTTTTGGTACACGATTCCTATTCTCTCATGGATCGCAAGCCTTTTCGCGAAAAAACCTTCCGCCAAAAAAGCGCGAGAAACCGCAGAACAAGCCGCGCAAGAAGAATCCGAAGATACAAAAAAAACGCGCGGCAAGCAGATGTCCAAAAAGGATTCACTCATATCCGCCGCGGCAAAATTGGAAAGCAGCATCGTTCCAGAAGGCTCCACGCTTGAACGCGAACTGAACGCATACAGAAAACAATGGAACATGATGATTACAAAAGAAGCCGCGCTTGATTTGACGAGCGACGTGAATTCGCTGATTCGAGACTACACGCGAAAAGTCCTGAAGACCCTGAATGCGCACACGCTCACCATAGACAGAATCCAAAATTTGGCTGACACGCTTTGCAAGACCCCGAACATGCAGAAAATCACCGACCAAAATTCGCTCTATGTGTATGTTCAGCTCTATATGATTTATCTCGTAAAAAACATGTAGTTTTCTCGCGGCAATTTTTCTCAGAAAAAAGCCTTGCATAACAAAAATTTATTTATTTTCCTCTCTCTAAATCAAAAAAAATCATACTTTATATTTGCATGAATTTTCTTTCTGCCAAGTTCGCGTCGCGACCTTGCATTTTACACGCCGCGCCAAAAGCGCAAAAGCCAAAGATTTGGCTTTACAGGAGTTTTTATGAACAACATCAACTGCCTCGTGGTTGAAGGAAATGTCGTCCGTCAGCCAGAATTCAAGACTACGCCGCACGGCTATCCAATCTGCAAAATTCCAATCGCAGTGAACCACTTTTACAAAAAAGCCGCAAGCGGAGGTTACGAAAAAGAAGTCTCATTTTTTGAAGTCGAAACTTTCGGAAAACTTGCGGAAGTCTGCGCCAAATACAGCCAAAAAGGCCGCGGAATGAGCGTCGTCGGGAGAATCAGGCAAAACCGATGGAAAACCGAAGAAGGCAAGCACGCGAGCAGAGTCACGATTATCGCGGAGAAAATCGAATTCAAGCAGCGATTCGCGAAATCCGAATCAAACGAAAACGATGCCAAAGCCGCGGAAAGCGAGAGCGCCGCAGAAGAAGCCGTAGCCAACGCGCTGGCACAGCAAGCGATCGAAGAGAGCGCCGAGGATTTGGCTTTCTAATTCCGCGCGAGTAAAAAAACTATTTTCGGCGGGAAGACTTTTTGCCATGCGCGTACTTCGCCTTCTCGCCGAATTTCGACTTGTATTCCTCGGGCGAAATGCTGTAGAAGCCTTCTTTCCAATTGAAAAGCGAAACTCCTTCGAGCGGAATTTTCTTCAAATATGACTGCATCACTTGGCGGAATTCGGCTTTTTTGAGGCGCGTCTTTGAAAAGTCCAGCAAAAATCTTTTGAAGCCTTCGCCCTCGAGCATGTCGGTCTTGTCGGCGATCGAAAAAGGAATTTCGGGCATGACGAAAGAGCCGTCGTCCGTGGAATTCACTTTGAAATTCATTTCCGCCTTGTCGGAAAAATAAGTGAAGTCATAGCGTTCAGGCAGACGGAAGCGCAGGCGGAAAAGCGCGGGATAGGCGAAAATCGGAATCAAAACACGCGCGCGGACGCTTTCCTCGAAAACCGCCTCGAGATTTTTGCGCGAATTTTCATAAGGCGAAACGAAAGCGGAAATGCCGCGATTCTCGAGCCACGAAACCGCCCATCTGTTGAACGTGTAGAGATACGGACCTGCGATGATGTTCGCGCCCTTCTTTCGCAGCATCGAAACATGCGCTAAATTGTTCGCGATGAAATTCTTGTATCCCATAGCGACAAGCTCGTCAAGTTGAGCAGAAAGTTTTTCCTCTATTCCCTGCGGACAAAAAGGGTCGAGCGAAAAAATCACCTGCGCCTTGGAAAAAGGCAGAACCGTCTTTTTCGCGAGCAAGTCGCCGAGCGTCTCGGAATTGAGCTCGATGATGATGCGCACAGGATGAGCGGACTGCGCCACAAAAACATCTTCCATTGAAGAAACTTGGATATAAAGCCCTTCAGGAAAAAATTCAAGTTCGTTTTTTTGCACGGGAGTCAAATCCATAATCGGAAGCGACTCGTCGCGCGGTTGCTTGTTGAAGCCCTTTAGCTCGTTCGGCAAAACGCGCTTGTATCTTTTTGTGCCGGCCTTTGTCTGCAAAAGATAAACTTCGTCATATTGGCTTATTCCGCCAGGAACGTCGATCCAGCGTCTGCCCTCGCGGTCGGTTTCCACATGGCGCACCTTGTGGCTCACGCGCCCCGAGTCGTCATTTTTGTGGATGCGAATCGAATCGCCGGGGTCGGCATCGTAATTTCCGCCGCGCACAAGCGCGAGCCCCACCGAGCGTTGGTTTTCCTGCGCGGCAGGAGAAAGAGATTCTTTTAGCGAATCCTTGATTTCCTTGGGAAGCGGCTTTGTCGCGGCGATCTTTCCCAAATAGATTCCCGTCCCTCCGGCCTGGTCTGGATTCAAAATCGCATCGCCAGCATTTTTCACGCCATCTTCCACACTTTTAAATCCGTACCAATACGAAGTTTTCGCGCGAGCAAAATCTGTGGAAAGCATTCGCTTGGCGGCGGCGACCGCTTCCTTCCTGTTTTCCTGATAATGGTCGATGACATAGCGATAGGCAGAGACGACGCTTCCGACATATTCCGCGCTTTTCATCCGCCCTTCGATTTTAAAAGAATCCACGCCGGCTTCTATGAGTTCTGGAATTTTATCTACCAGCTGCAAGTCGCACGGAGAAAAATAGTAGCCGCCCCGCTCGCCCGAAGAATCCTGCGCCGTGTAAAACCGGCGGCACGCCTGAGTGCACATTCCGCGGTTCGCGGACTTTCCGCCCAAAAAACTCGAAAAAAGGCACAAGCCTGATTCGCTTACGCATAGCGCGCCATGCACGAAAACTTCGAGCGAACATTTTGTCTTTGATTTTATATCCTTTATTTCTTCGATTCCAAGTTCACGCGCGAGAACCACTCGTTTGAATCCTTCCTTGCCCAAAAGGTTCACGGCGGACGCGCTTTCGGCGTTCATCTGCGTAGAAGCGTGGAGCGTGAGGTTCGGAAAAAATTCGCGGCACATCCTGATGATGCCGTAGTCCTGCACGATGAGCGCGTCAGGGCCGACACGCTCCAAGTACGCCAAAAACCTGTAGAGCCGCTCGCTCTCGCGTTCAGTGCATACAGTGTTCACGGCGACATAGATTTTCTTTCCCATTCTGTGCAAAGCGTAGACCGCCGCCTCGAATTCGCGAAAAGCGAAATTCGACGAGCGAAGACGCGCGTTGAAACTTTTTAGACCTAAATAAACCGCGTCCGCGCCTTCGCCGATTGCCGCGTCCAAAGATTCCAAATTTCCTGCCGGAGCGAGTAGTTCTGCCATAATAGACGGCATTATAACACATTTCCATGAAAATTGCTAGTGGCGAACACAGATTTAAAATTGCCGAGCGGGCCGCAATCAACATACCCCGACGCAGAGCATCGGGGTATGTTGGTTCTGTAAGGAATGGATTTTAGTCGGGTTTAATACCATTTTACAAACCTTCATTTTCTAATCGAAAGATTTGTTTTTTCCAATCGCATCTTTTAGTTTACGCTTCCGACACAAGTGCCGGGGCATTAAACCCTCTTGCGAATAAAATCTTTTCATTTTTTTGAAACTTAATGTTTTTAATTTCAAAAAAAACATACTTTCTATATGACAAAAAACATTGGAGTATGATATGAAAAAAAAATCAATTTCGGATGCGTTTGAGATAACGCATTGTATGCTGCTTATTGCGGCATTGGTCGGTTTCGTGTCGCTTTGCGTCTGCCAAGCCGGATGCCAAATCACCACGGAAGGGATAAAAATCCTTGAGACAGAGGAAAACCTCGAAATCCAAAGCATAGCCGTGCTCAGCGAAAAGTCGCTTGAAGTGCAGTTCAACAAGGAAGTGCGCGTAAAAAAAGCGAACGTTTCCAAATTGGATTCGTCCGAAAAAGCCTCGATTGACGCGCTTGCAGAAAATGCGACCAGCGCGAACGGAATTTTGTCGGAAGACGCGAAGACCGTCGTCTACGAATTCTCGGAAAGCACGGAGATAGGAGAACGCTACCAACTTTTCAGCGAGATAGAAGATTCCCGCGGAAATTCTCTTACGTTCGCGATTCCGTTTGAAGGCTACAATGACCGCGTTCCCATTTTGATAATAACGGAATTGCAGGGCGCGAGCGGCGACAAGACTACAAAAGGCGTAAAAACCAAGCGCTGCGAATACATCGTGCTTCGCGCATTGACGGCAGGAAATCTTGCGGGAATCGAGCTTTACAGCGCAAGGTACAAAGGTCTTTCGGACTATCATTTTCCTGCCATTGAAGTAAAGGCCGGCGAGCACATCATGATTCACTTGCGCACTTACGAAGGGCAGGACTTCACCGAAGAATTGGCAGACGATTTGTCGCTGGACAAAAACAACGATGAAAGTTGGGATACGATTCGCGACCTTTATTATGACAACGGCGAAAAATGCGTCAGTGAAAAATATGATATAATTCTTTTGCGCAACAAGGCGACGGCGAAAATTATGGATGCCCTTTTATATACGCTCGAAAACCAAAAAGAAAGCTATTCAAAATTGTCGGCGGCAGAAAGCCTCGCCATAGACGAAGGAAAATGGAAAAACGGCGGCGAAGAATCTGACCCGATAGTCCTGCAAAAAGCGCTGACCGCTACGACGACAAGTTTGCAAAGAACGAATTCCGAAGAACTTTTTTCTCTCGCTAAAAAAGGCGAGCTGACGCAAGAGGAAATCGTCACGGCAAAAGACGAGTGGAAGACAGGCCTGACATTGTACAATGCAAAAAGAAAAAGCATCTATTAGGCATAAAAAAAATCCGTGCTTCGCAAGAGGCACGGACAACGACAAAATGCGGCAGATCGCCAAAATATATGCTTTTTATAATTTTACCGTTTCGACCATATATCGTATGGAGGAACCGCTAGAGTCTTCTACAGTTTTTTCCACTACGAAAACAAGGCCAGATTTGTCCGCGCTTTGAAATATGCGGACAATCTTGTAGTTCGTCACGCCCTTGCGCTTTATGTCGGGAGAGCCGACCTTGTATTTCTTTGACGCGCCGTTCATTCCGATGCTCAAATCTATGTAAAAGCTCGACTGGCAACTCATACCGCTTCCATTGTATGTCGGAACAAGGCGCACGGCATAGGAAGCCTGCTCGTCCGTGGCAGAGTCGCCGTAATTTTTAAATGTGATTTCGTCCGTGCCTTTTTTCACGCCGTCTTCAAGCACATAAAGAATCTCGTCGGCGACGGCATTCTTGCAGCCATAATTTTTTATGTCGAGATAATGGCGCGCATACAAATCTTCGTAAACCTGGCTTCCGCTTCTGTCGGACTTGTCGTCAAGATTTTTGAAAACGCCGCCAGGCACATATTCGTTTTTCGCCACATCGATCGTATATATTTCCGCATAAGGCTGGAATTTCACGTCGGTCTTTCCATATTGTCCGAAAATGTAAGTATTTCCATCGCTTGAAAATCCGATGTCTTTGAACGCCGCGGCATCGCCAGCAAAAGAAATTCCTGCAGTCAAAAAAAATAGCCCCGCAACAAATACCCTCTTCATACTTCCTCCCATAAAAAATCAAGAGCGATTTCTCAAAATCGCGAATGACTTTTTTAATGTGCGCGTCAGGCAACGCGCACAAGTATATAACAAGTTTGGTAAGTTGCAGAACAACTGGACAAACTTGAGTTGACAAAAGTCGCGCTATTTGTGCGGCTTTTGTCATACTTCCTCCCATAAAAAGTCAACACGCTAAAAAAAACCTATATATATTATCGGAAAAACAAAAAAACGCTTTACTATTTTTTCATTTGACATTAAAATATCTTCAATGACGTTAAAAGGCAAAAATCGCTACACATTCATCCTCTCGGTATTTTTCTCAAGTATCTCGATTTTCTTTTTGGTCTATTTTTTGGTAAAGTTCAACGCGATTTTAAAGTCAGGCACATTTTCAATGTCATTTCCCTCTCTAGTCACGAAAAACATCTGGGCGACGGTTTTCGCGGAACTGTGCATGACAGCATATATTCCGATTGTGTCGTTTTACATTTATTCGCATTTTTTAAAAACGCCTTCGACAGAAATAATTTACTTTATGCTTTTCCTGCTGGGTGCGACAATCGAACTTTTTCGCATAACGCTTCCTTTTGAAATCGAGCAAAACACTTTTCCACGGCTTCTCGTATTCATCGGTCGCGCCTTGTTTTTGGGAAGATCGCTCGTATTCATAAGCCTTTTCGTGAGCGCGGTCGCAGGAGAGCCTGAGCAACGCGTAAACGCCGAACAAAACATTTTCATCGTATTGGTAGTTTCGGTTACGGTCTCGAGCATAGTTCCCATAAATACCGCCGAATTGAATTTCTCCGCACTATCGAAATCCGCAGCCCCATTTTCCGTAGAGACGGGGTTAAATTCATTCGCCATTTTTTTCTACATTATATGCGCCACCGCGACATTCCTGACTTATGCGATAAAGTCCTGGCAAAATGAGAACCCTGATTATTTGTTTCTGGCAATGGACATCATCTTTGTGGAAACAGGACTTGTGACCTTGAACTCGAGCGAAATCCTCGCGGCGGCAATTCCTGGCGCGATTATCATCGGCGCGGGAACTTTTCGATATTTAAAGCGGCTGCACAAACTTTATATGTAAAAATGCGCGATTCCTCCGAGCAAGACAGGAATCAAAATATTGTCATAATCTTTCAGCGGCAAAATTTCAATCAGCATTCCGCAGACAGCGATGCACAAGGATACGCCAGCGCTACGCAAGACGCAAAACGAGGAAATAAAAATCGCCGTAAAGCATACGAGGCTTCCGGCGCAAGTCTTTCCGCCAGTAAAAGGTATATGCAAGTTGCCCCAAATTTTTCCGGCAAGGCTCGCAAGCCCGTCTCCGAATGCCAGCGCGAAGATTCCCACCGCGGCCGCTTTCGGCTCCCACAAAAGCGCGGTCAGCACGATTCCGCACACAAGGGTCAAAGGACCAAGGACGAATTTTCCCTTGTCTCGCTCGCGCGCGGCCATGTCGATTATATCCGAAACTATCGGAATCGAAATTCCTCGCAACGACAATGCCTCACAAAACGCATAGCCTACTCCCGCCAAAACCAAAAGAGCAATCGTCGCGCCATAAAAATGGGCGAGCAAGAGCGGCACAAATGCCGTGCAAAGATGTATCGCCTTGCGGAAGATTTCCTTGTAAAAAACGATGAGCTGCTTTTTCAACAAAAGGCCGATGTGCGGACAAAGTATTTTCACTGTGTAAGCCCTTTTTCGCCGTCAAGCAAGCGCGGTATCTCCGTATAAATCGCAGGCTCGTAATCTGAAATCGGATTCGTCGCGTAGCGCAAATTCTGCTCGGCGAGATTGCTTCCTGGCAAGCGCACCATCGTTTCCTGATTTCGCGTAAGCGCATCATAATATCGAATCGAATTCTGGAAATTCACGAGGGCATCTGCGTTCATCGAACTGTTTCCGCTTTGCCTTGCGACCTTGAAAAGGCTCACGCCCAAATTGTTCGCGGCCTTCATATAAGTCTCGACCATATCGCCCGCGCTGGCGTCTATCTGCGGAATCACGATGCCATATTTTTCGCGCTGGAAATCCAGATAAGAAATCAGGCGGTTGTAATAACTTTGCGCCGCAAAATTGTCATCCCTCAGCGAAAGCGTATTACCAAGCGCGAGCAGCGTGTGGGAATCCAGATGTCCGTATTCGGGAATCTTCAAAAAACTGCCGAGCGCGGAAGTATAATCCTGCTTCGAATAATCTATGTAGCCAAGCCTATAGCGTATCGAAGGGGTGTCGTACTTGTTTTCAATGGAATTCCTGTAGTCGCGATACGCGCTGTCCAAGTCTCCCGAAATGAAATATTCCAAGTTGCCCATATCGTAGTACAAGATGCCGACATTCCTGTCGCCTTCCAAATTGGTCTGGCGCGCGCGCTTTTCAAAGATTTCGATTCCAGACAAAAGCTTTTCACGCGCCTTGAGCCACTCGCGGTCATACAGATATTCTTCGCCAAAAAGCCTGTAGCAATCGACTTGCTTGCTGATATCGCGGTTTTTCAAATTAGAAGCATTGTCGAAAAGCCTTTCTGTTTCCGCGAGAGAACGCAAAGCCTTGTCATGATCTCCCACTTCGACAAGATAGCGGGAAAGATTGTAACTTGCGATGGGATTTTCGGGATTCGCCTTTACCGCGAACAAAAGCATGTCGCGCAAGTCCTCTATTCTTCCGCGCAAGAATTCCTGATCCCGCGGAAGATCTCCATAAAGTTTGTCCAAAAGATAGCCGCTCAATTCCGTCCAATCCGATGCGGAAAGAGATTTTTCGCGAGGGAAAAAGAATTCTTTAAGCTCAAGTACATTGTGCAACTGATCGGTGCGAATATTGTATCGCAAAAGGCGCGACTGGTACAAGTCCGGATTTTTTTTGCCATAAAGTTGCGCGAACAAAGAATACTGCTCGAAAGCGTCGTCAAATTTAGAAGAATCCTTTTCGGTCGCCCATTCAAGATATGTGTCGCCCAAAGCCAAAATCCCGTCGGGATCGTTCACATGCCAATCCAAAACTTCGCGCTTGAGAATTTCTTCCGCCCTTTCATATTCGGCGAGGTCGTCCAGCTCCATCTGCGCATATTCAAGGCCAGCCTGCTTGTCGTGGTCAAAACGCTTCAAGATATTCTTGTAAAACAATTCCGCCATATCGTACTGTCGGTGCGCCCTGTAACCCCGCGCATATCTGAAGAACCATTTTTTCTTTGACTTATATTTTAGAGCCTCGTTGAATTTTATTTCGGACTGCGGATATTCATCGTGCTCCAAAAGCGAATAGCCTTCCTTGTAAAGGCTTTCCGCCTTGAGAGGCCTGTAAATATAATGGTGACCCAAATACCCAATGCAGAAAAGCAGCATCGCGCAGACCAAGCCAACGAAAAACGCCGGCAAGATCCTGCTTTTGAGCTGATAGACGAAAGAGGCCTTGTAGGCTTCGTATTCTTCGGCGGTGCGCTTTTCAAAATCACGTGGAACGGGCAGAGAGATGTCGAGCATCTTTTCCAGATAGTTCGCCAGCTGCCTAGCCGTGACTTTTTTCAGTATTTTGTCGATGAGCTCGAAAGTAACTTCGTCGGTGAATTCATTTTTTACAATCATATCCTCGACGGCGATGCGAACGTTCAGAGGATATTCTTTCAAATTCTTCTTAAACTTCTTATATTCTTCTTCGTCAAGCGAATTGCGCCGCTTGCCGTCGCCGGTCACCGCGCCGCTGAAATCCACTTGGTCGAGACCGCCCTTGTCTTTCTTCGCATAAGGATCGGCATCGTCTTCGGAGAATCCCGGAATGTTAAAATCATCGTCAAGGGCGAAGTCCTTTTTCGCCTGATCGAGCTGCAGATCCGTGTCCGGAACATTGAAATCTTCCAAAGAGCCGCCCGTCGAAGAGTCGTCGTCCATGCTGAAGCTCAAATCTCCGAAATCCGGCGGCGCGTCGCTCGCACTGACTTCGCCAGCATCCACGGAAAACGAATCCAAGCCAGGCGAATCCATATTAAAATCGGCGTTGAAAATGTCATCTGTCGAAAAAGGCTGCGTCGCTCCAGTCTCAGCATTTTTATAGTCTTCCGCTCCATCGAGAAGATTTTCATCGGCGGCAGACTTTTCCTCTTGCCCCGCATCAAGCGCACTTATATCAAGATCTGGAAAATCGCCTTTTGAAGGCTTTCCCTGAAAATCCTCCACTTCAATGTTGTCGTCAAAATTCGAAGAGCCGTCCAAAGCGGAAGCCTTTTCGCCAGTGTCTAAAGCGTCAAGACCGATCGAATCAAGCGAAAAATCATCCGAGCCGCCGCCGGAAGGCGTGGCTTCAAAATTCTCCACGTCGGCCGGTGAAAAATCGTTGTCTCCAAAATATGCCGGTCCAGCTTGGCTGTCGTCTGGCTCAGGCTCTTCCTCATCTATTTCCGGCAGTTTGCCAAATTCGGAAGTGACATAATAAGGCGGATTCGCCGAAGTGACCGGATTGTCCGTAAAAATGTCGGGCTTTAAAATAGCGATGTCATCTTCGACGCTTGGCAGTTTGTGAATTACGCTCGGCTCGCTTTTCTCTTCATTCAAATCAAAATCTTCAGCACCGTCTGAAGATTCTCCGAAAATAGAGTCGACGCTGACATTCGCTTTAGGCGCCGCGCTGTCAGCAGGAGTGTAATCTTCTATTTCGATTCCGTCAATTCCAAAATCATCAAGGAACGCGTCATCCTTTTTCGATGTCGCGTCTTCCGAAGGAGAAACGGAAGTCTCCGTAGAAGATGGAGGCGCATAACTTTCAACTTCAAGACCATCAATCCCCGCATCGCCAAAATCAATTCCGGCATCATCCGAAGAAGGAATTTCAGTCTCTGGCGTTTCTAAAGTCGAAGACTCCGCGACAGGAAAATCATCGCCGCTTTCACTAGCAGGCAAATCTTCTCCCGTCGACTCCGAAACTTTAGAATCATCTTTCGCGTCCGCAAGAACGCCATCGGCATTGCCCGAATCTGCAAGATCGTCCAAAGTGGAAAGGTTTCCAAAATCCGGCATAAAAAAATCGTCGGCATCCAAATTCGCCGATTGTGGCGAATCATTTTGAGGCGGCTCATTTTCTTCCGAGCCTGGCAAATCCGCATTGTCGGCGAGCGACGCGGCGTCTTCCGCCAGCGAATCAAATTCATCGACCGGCGAAGCGGCTTCGTTCAAAGCATCGTCATCAAAAGCCGCTTTGTCCGCCACAGTTTCACTTGAAGCGGCATCTTCATTCGGCACAATCTCTTCAATCGGCGTGAAGAATTCTTCCATCGGTGGCGCGCCTTCAATCGGGGCGGACTCTTCGACCGACTGCGCATTCTCCTGCGGATTCAGTATCGCGTCAAACTCAGAAATTCCGGTAAGACCATCCGCAAATGCGGATTTTTTTCCAGGACCGCCCATCAAAGCGTCGATATCGAATTTGTTTTCCCCGGACGCGGTCGGCTCCAAATTTCCATCGTCATCAAAACCAAATCCGGAATATCCAGCTCCGTCTATGCCTTTCGGCTTGGGCGGAGGCTCTTCTTCTTTAGCATCATTCTTTTCGGCGGGGCTTGCGTCAAACGCGCTCAAATCGGGCTGCTCGATGTCGCCTGAAATTCCCGAAAGAAGAGAACCGATGTCACTTCCGTCATCGGAATCGGCTTCCCCGTCAGCGTCGGCGGTTTCAGCAATTTCCTCCTCTGGCGGCGCAACCTTTTTCGGCATTCCGTCCAAAAAATCTTGGCTGTCGTCGATGTCTAGAATCGTATCGGGCACAGGATATGGCACGACTTTCTCGCCGCGTTCAGCACGAATATTTATTTCGTTGCCCAATTTGAGAATCTGTTCGCTTAATTTTTTCAACTGACTGAAGCCAGGCACTTATTTTCCCACCTCTAATTATTATACATAAATTAACGGAAATTTACAATATTAACTTTAAAAATTTTCGAAATTTTCCGATATTAAATTTATGAAGAACGCTGGCTTATTTTTGTTCTGCGCGGCTTTCTGTGCCGCCGCGGGTTTCGCCGCAAAGGAAAAGGAAGTTCCTCTCGTGGAATCAAAATACTCTTTCGAATATCGCGAAATCGCGCAAAAGATGCTGAACCCGAGCGCGCCGTTTGAAAAAGACGGACTCATAGTTTTTTCTGCGGAAGAAGGACCGCATTATGTGGGAATCGCGTTCGACTTCGAAAATTTCCAAAAAATCCATTCGTTCCAAAAACGCGTCATCCTCGACGAAAACGGCGAAAAAAGCCGCTCTTGGTATTTTTACATTCTCGAAGAATATCCGAAAACAGACAGGATTTTGTACCGCCTCATAATCGACGGACTTTGGACGACCGACCCGATGAACATGAAGCAATATTATGACGAGGCGACAGGAATCCGCCTTTCGCAAATCGACGTAAAGCGCGAATACGAAATGGCGACTTCAGTAAAAACCAGCGCGAACGGAAACAGCGTGCATTTCGTCTACAAGGGAAAAAGCGGGCAAAACGTGCGCGTGGCAGGAACTTTTTCAAATTGGGACAGCTGGATTTACAAACTCACGGAAACTTCGCGCGGCATCTACGAACTCACGCTGCCCATGAACGAAGGCACATACTATTATGTCTATTGCATCGGCACAAAAGAATTCCCCGACAGGACAAACCACGAGCGCGCTATAAAAGACAACGGACAAGCGGTAAGCAAAATCACAGTTGATAATTGAGAGTGAATAGTTAACGATCATTGACTATTAAATGTTATTGAATAGCTCGTAATCAACATACCCCGACGCAGAGCATCGGGGTATGTTGGTTCTGTAAGGAATGGATTTTAGTCGGGTTTAATACCATTTTACAAACCTTCATTTTCTAATCGAAAGATTTGTTTTTTCCAATCGCATCTTTTAGTTTACGCTTCCGACACAAGTGTCGGGGTATTAAACCTCTTGCGAATAAAGTATTTTTTTTACGAGTCATTCAAATTGCGATTCCGTCATTTCTACCAAGCGAAGCAAGCGGTAAGCAAAATTATAGTTAATAATTGACAATGAATAATTAGACACAGATTCTTACGGCGCGTGAGCGACGGAATGAAATGAAATTCCGCTATGAAAACGGCGACAGCCGTATTAACGCCGATTAATTTTTAAGGAACATTTAAAATTGTCGTCAAAATAGTGCCGACAATTTTAATACGAGTCTCTTTCAGAAACTCGCTATTTACTGTCGTTTCTCGTTTCACTACGAAACGACTTTTTTAACAACGAGCGAATCTGAAGATTCGCTCGTTGTTAAAAAATTAAGGAATGTCAAAACTTGCCGCTGAAATGGCGTGGCAATTTTAACTCGAGTTTTTTTTCAAAGCTCGCTTGTTGGACTGCGATTTTTCACTTCGTTGCAAAATCGCAGTTTCAATGTTTTTAGAAATTTATAAGAAATGTTTTATTCTTATTCGCTCGCCAAAAGCTTGTACACTTCCTGCTCCGTCTCGGCAGACAAAAGCGAATCGCGCAATTCGTTACTCTTCAGCCTTCCGCTCAAGTACGAAAGCGTCTGCAGATAGTAGGAATGCTGATTGTACGCCGCGGCAATCATAATCAAAATGCTCACAGGAACATCGTCAAGCGGCTGAAAATCCGCGATGGGCGGCTTGCATATTCCCACCGACATCACCAAATCCGTAACGCTCGAAAGCCTGACGTGCGGAATCGCGATGCCGCGTCCGATGGCGGTGGACATCAATTCTTCGCGCTTCAAGATTTCGCTTTGCAATTCCTTTTCGAATTTCACCTGTGGCGCTTTTCCCAAATTCGCCGCCAATTCCGTGAGCGCGTCGCGCTTCATCGCCTGATTTATGAAAATCACGCGCGATGGAGAAAGGATGTTCTTTATCTGAATCGTCGTGTTTGTCGGCGAAAGGCGAGAATTCGAGGAAAGCCTCTCGTTCACCCAGCGTTCGATTTCGGACTTTTTGAAACGCCAGACCGTGCCGATTTTTCCGGAAGGAATCTCGCCTTTTTGCGCCCAATCATAAACAGTGCGCTCTGAAACGCGCAGGTAGCTGGCAACTTCTTCGATCGTAAGAATGTCGTCTTCCACGGTTTTCTCCCACAAATCGCATTGAATGCGGTTCTTCAACTTTTGATGATTATTTACGAAAATTATGCATTATTTTGCAAAAAGAGTCAAGCGGAAAGGGCTAAATTTCGCGCAGAATAAAAAAGGCTTTCCCGAAGGAAAGCCTTTTTCACAGCGGTAGAAGGGAGTCGAACCCTCGTCATCAGCTTGGAAGGCTGAGATAATAAGCCGTTATATGACTACCGCAAAATGTAAAAGAATTATATCACAAAAAAAAATTCTTGTCAAGTGTTTTTTCAAAAAAAGAAAAAAAATTGCGCCATCTTTCAAAAATCATTTCCATTCTTCCAAAGCGAGACGCGCGACGTTTTGCTCTGCTTGCTTTTTGCTCTTTCCTTCGGTCGGCCCATAGACAGCGTCGCCCAAATGCACGGCGACCAAAAAAGTCTGGTCGTGGTCAGGACCTGAAATTTTCACCAGCTCGTAGCGAGGAATGGACTTGCATTTCTTTTGATACGCCTCTTGCAAAAGGCTCTTGAAATCACGCTCGCCCTTGTCCTGCTGTACGGCGCGAACCGCGGGAACGATGAAACGCAGGACATACTTTTCGGCGGCGGCGTAGCCCGAATCCAAATAATACGCGCCAATCACGGCTTCCATGCAATCCGCCAAAATCGCGCTCTTTGTCCGCCCTCCTCCGCTTTCCTCGCCCTTTCCCAAAACGAGCATTTTGTCGATGCCGAATTCAAGCGCGACAGGAGCCAAGGCCTTTTCGCTCACGACATTGCCCTTCATCTTGGCGAGATCGCCCTCGGGATTTTCAGCCATATCCTCGTACAAAAACGCCGCGGTCACCAAGCCCAAAACGCTGTCGCCCAAAAATTCCAGACGCTCGTTGTTCTTGTGCCTGTACGCCGCGTCCTCGTTGGAATAGGAACGGTGATGGAACGCCAAGTCGAGCAAAGCCAAATTGTTGAAGCGCAGCCCAAGCGGACGGCAAAATTCCAGCAAAGCCTTTTTGCGTTCAGGAGAAATTTTTTTCGTGGCGCGAAAAAATTTATTCGTATTTCCCATTGCCGACATTCAAAAATAAACACCACTAGCCCGAAAAATCGGGCTAATTCTTGAGAAATTCAACCTATTTCTTAAAACCGGCGCAAAAAATCGCGCAGATTTTAGAAAATCATTTTGACTGCTCTGACTTGATGAAGTCGTAGGCATCCTGAACAGTTTCGAATTCGTTCGCCTTTTCATCGGGAATGGAAACGCCCAATTCCTCTTCGATGGCATAAACCAATTCATAAGTGTCAAGGCTGTCCGCGCCCAAGTCGCCCCGGAACGACGAAGAAAGCTGAATTTTGCTTTCTTCGATTTCCAATTTGTCGGCGATGAGCTTCTTGATTTTCTCAAACAATTCGTCCATGGTTTTCTCCTAAATATAAAAAATTTAATTTTAGTTCGTCTCAGGTGTGATAACCTGGCGACCGCGATAGAATCCGCACTTCGGACAAACATAATGCGACCTCACAATGTTTCCGCAATTGCTGCATGGCACAAGGTTCGGGGCATCGAGGCGCATGTTTATGCTGCGTCGTCTGCGAGTTCTGGCTTTTGAAGTTTTCGCTCTAGGTACTGCCATATATTCGACCTCACTTTTTTTTCACAGAAGTATCAGTGCTGAATATATCACATTTCTACCTCTAGTGTCAATCCATTATAACGAAATTCCTTTATTTATGCAAGCGTTTTTTCCTAATTTTTTTGCGGAAAAAAGTTGTAAAATTTACCGAAATGTGTTATAATTTAAGAATGCATGATACGCCGATTAGGAACAGCGAAATGGCGTGGGAGGGGTATAACGTATAGCCTTTCTTCAGAAACCGAGCAAAACGGAAAAGACGTTGCCGCCATGGTTTTGATTCTCGCGCTCATAGCGGGAATCACTGTTTTTGCCACGCACAGGATTCGTCTCATAGTAGAAGAATACAACATCAACACATTGCAGGAAGAGGCAAGCCTCTCTGAAAAGTATTTGACGAATATTTTCCTTTCGTCTAGATATTCTGTGCATACGCTCTCCCTTTTGTACGAACAGCAGATGACTTCTCCACAAATCGACTGGCGCGACATAAGGCGGCTCAAGCAGCTGTCTTTTTTCGACTACATCGTCCTTGTGGACAAGGATGGCTTCGGCTACAACGAAAATGGCGAAAAGGAAAACCTTTCAAGCAGAAGATATGTGAAGCGTGGACTTGCCGGCGAATCCGACATCGACGCGGTTTTCCAGGACAAATTCAGCGGAGAAACGATTTTCATTTTTTTCACGCCGATCTATTACGAAAACGAAATCGTCGGCGTCATGCTCGGCTCTTATGGCGAAGAATGGCTCACGAGGATGCTCGAGCGCTCAAATACGGAATACGACGGCGTCTCATACCTTTGCCTCACTGACGGCACAGTCGTCGGCTCGTCAAGGAAGGAAAAGGTCATGCCAAACATCCTTGACTATTACAGACATCAAAAGACCATTACCGACGAGGAATTGGAGAACCTGACGAATTTTTTCAAAAGCAAGGATTCTTCGAACCTCATTTACGAAGTGAACGACGGAAAGGAAATCGCCTTCGTGGTTTTCAGCGAGCGGAAGGCGTGGATTCTGGTGCAAAAATATCCTCACAGCATTACGAAAAAAATGTCGCAGCGTTTTAGCCGCGTCCTTTTTTTGACGGACTTTTTCTGCATTATGGCGTTCGCGCTTTATATCCTGTATGTCCTAGTGCGCGAAATGCGAAGGCGAAACAGGATGAGATTCTCGAGCAATATGGCGATCCACAAAAAGAGCGTTGATCTCGCCGACGCCATTGCCTTGCTGCCAGATTATTACCACAAAGTGTTCAAGGTGAACCTGGCGGACAATTCATACGAAATTATCAAGACCGACGACGAAGACACATCGCGCTACGCAAAGACATTTTCCGCCCTCACGAAGCAATTCGCCGAAGAAGGCTTCGTCTATAAGGATGACATCAAAGAATACAACGCGTTTTTCGACAAAAAGAACTATGTGCAAAAACTCATGGAAAACCATGACCGCCGCATAACATGCCGCTACCGCCAAGTAGTGAATGGAGAAAGTCGGTGGGTACGCGCGGAAATCATGCCTAGCGTGGAATTCACGGAGGAAAATCCAATCGCCATTCTCTACGTCCTAGGAATCAACGACGAAGTAATGCGGGAAGTCGCGCTCGAGACGAGCTATTCCATCGCCGAAAAAGCAAGCAAGACTAAAAGCGAATTTCTTTCAAACATGAGCCACGAGATCCGCACGCCTATGAACGCGATCATAGGAATGACTGCCATCGCCGAACTTCATGTGAACGAGCCTGATTTCATCACCTCGTATCTAAAGCGACTCAAAGGCGTCTCAAACCATCTGATGAACCTGATAAATGAAGTCCTCGACATGAGCAAAATCGAAAGCGGCAAAATTGATTTGCACGACAATGAATTCTCGATGTCCGCCTTGATTGAGAACATGGTTTCGATGAGCCGTCCGCTGATTGACGCGAAACAGCATGTCTTCACAATAGTGGACAAGAAAATCGAGCATCAAAACGTAATCGGAGACAGCCATCGCCTTCAGCAAGCTCTGATGAATTTTTTGAGCAACGCTATAAAATACACTCCGAACGGCGGAAAAATAAATTTCTCGGTCATCGAAAAGCCGACCAACAAAGAAAATGTCGGATGCTTTGAATTTATTTTCGAAGACAACGGCATCGGAATGAGCCGTGAATACCAAAAGCATATTTTCGAGCCTTTCACGCGCGCCGACGACAAGCGCGTGTCAACGATTCAAGGGACAGGACTTGGAATGTCCATCACGCGCAACATCGTGCAGATGATGAACGGCACAATAAAAGTGCGAAGCCGCCCCAACAAGGGAACAAAATTCACAGTAACGATTTTCCTGAAGCTTCCGAAAGACCAAAACTCGATCATAGAAACCGAAAAGGACAACTTCTCTCTTGAAGAATTTTCCAAGGAAAATTTTTCGGGCAAATGCGCTTTGCTTGTCGATGACAACGAGCTTAACCGCGAAATCACGGCGGAAATTCTAAAGCTCGCGAACATCCAAGTCGAAATGGCTTTCGACGGAAAGGACGCTCTCGACAAATTCAAAAAAGCCGGCAAGAATCATTTTGACATAATTTTTATGGACCTGCAAATGCCCGTCATGGACGGTTACGAAGCGACGCGCGAAATCAGGAATTTGCCGTCTTCGAAGCATGACTGCAAAATTCCGATTATCGCGCTCACGGCAAACGCTTTCAGCGATGATGTCGTAAACGCGATGAATGCCGGCGCGAACGGACACATCGCCAAGCCGCTAAATTTCGAACTTCTTTTGCAGACACTCAAAAAATGGCTTGCCGATTGAGGATTTTTTCATTATTTTTAAATTATGGGAAATTCTCTTGTAATTCGTGACGGCGCGGAAAAAATTCTCATCGACCGTGACGAAGTGCTCGACACGGCGATGCATTTTCAGCATTTGCTCATGCTCTACGAAAGCGGCATCAAGCAAATCACGACGAAATTCGAAATCCTCGAAGACGAATTCCAAAGCAAACACCAAAGAAATCCCATCGCGGAAATCCAAAGCCGCATAAAAGATCCGATGAGCATCGCCCAAAAGCTCGAGCGAAAAGGTCTTGCCGTCACGCTCGACAACATGGTAAGCAATCTCTACGACATCGCTGGCATCCGCGTAAAATGCCCTTTCATCAGCGATGTATATAGCGTTACTGGAATGCTGCTTTCGCAGGAAGACATTTCGCTCGTGGAACTCAAGGACTACATCAAAAATCCAAAAAAATCAGGCTACCGCTCTTTGCATGTAATCGTAAAAGTGGCGGTCTATTTTTCAGACGAAAAGCGCGAGATTCCAGTGGAAATCCAAATCCGCACAATCGCGATGGATTTTTGGGCAAGCCTAGAACACCAATTGCATTACAAAAAAGACTTTCCCATGCCGAAAGATATATGCGCAGAACTCCGCGCCATCGCGGACAGCATCGCAAGCAACGACGAGCGCATGCAGAACCTTGCGAAAAACATTCCAGGCTTCAAAATTTGCGATTCGGTAGATGGGATGGAATGAAATTTTTCGGGATGACAGGATTTGAACCTGCGACATTCTGCTCCCAAAGCAGACGCGCTACCAGCTGCGCTACATCCCGTAAAGTGAAAGATATTGGACGCATTCGGAAACTTCATTTTTCCAAACAGAATCATTATAGCACAAATAAAAAAATTATGCAAGCGTATTTTGCATGATTTTTCGCGCAACGATTGCAAAATCAGTTGTCTTCATTGTTAGAGTCAATCGTCACCGAACCCAAATATTCGACGTTGCTGTAATATGTGGTGAACGTCGTGTCGCGGCCGACCGCCACGGCATACATGTCGACGTAATATTTGCCGTCGCTCGGAGGACTTCCCGTAAAATCTTCGTCGCCGCTTGCGGGCGCGTCATAGTTTATCCCGTTGTTGCTGTATTCCGACTTGTTGTATCTTCCGAAATCAAACGAATAGTTTTGTCCGACAGAACGGCGCGGAACATATGTAGCCGCGGGGGCTTCGCTTTGAGACGGTCTGATTTCGATTCGCGCCACATTCGACCACCAGTTTTCTTCAGAGACATATTCTTCATGATAGTTGGTGAGCCTTATTCTCACATGCGAGCCCTCCTGCCCGCTAGGGACAAGAGGAGTTACGCTCCCACCGCTGGTAAAAAGTTCACGGTAGCCATAATTGAGCATGCGCTCTGCGGCGGCAGAATAGTTCGTAGAATCGTTCACCGCTTCGATGGAATTATGGTTCGACAGCATCGTGGAGGAATTGGAATAAATCTTATAATAGACTTGCGTTCCCAAAAAGCGGAATTCATCGTTTCCGACGTTTGAATTTTGCGCGGAGAAAAATTCAAAATATTTTCCAGCGTGGTCGTCTTCATTATAGGCGGGGGTATGACCTGCGGAAGGACTTCTGTCCATAACATAATATGTGTCAAGCCCGCAAGCGGAAAAAAGCCACGGACTCGTCACAATCAGAAAAGAGAAAAAAAACTTCGAAAAGTCGGAGAGACGCTTTATGATGCCCTCCATAATAAGACTATTGAATCTTGCCTTCCGCCCTCAACAAAACAAGCCTTGTCTGCGCCAAATCGTTCCAAGTGTCGCTTGAATATTCGAGGGAAGCTATTTGTCCATACAAATCCGCCGCGCCTTCAAAATCGCCCAAACTTTCCTTTATGCGGCCGGCGTTAAAATACGCGCGGCTCCTGTCCACGAAATTCTTGTCGTCGCAGACTTTCGCATAATATTCCAAAGCCGCCTCGGTGTCTCCGAGCTCCTCCGAGCAAGAAGCCGCGTTGAAATTGCACACAGAAGCAAGATACGTGCCTTTACGCTTGGCGGCGGCATCAAGCCACAAATCGCGCGCCGCATTCCAATCCTTGCGCTGCATGTGAATGTCCGCGGCAAGCATCTCCGCGCGCGCTCCGACGATTCCGCCCTTTTTCAAATAGGGCTCGAGATTGGAAAGAGCCGTGTCCTGCCGAGCGCTTATGACGCTTTCTTCCAATTCAGCGGCATCCTTCGTAAGCGAAAATTCTATTGTCTCTATGACGCCCAAATTCTTTTTGACCGAAGCGGAATACACGCTGAGCGTCACCGCGTAAGCTACGAATCCAAGCACAATCACGCAAAGCAATATAAGCAAAACGATTCTGTTTTTCGACAAAAAATCTCCGAGCATTTTAGAAGCGCTCACCTTCCTTTCCTTGTCAGCCAAATTCGTATTCATTTTTACGACATTTTCCGCCATTCATATTCTCCCAAAATATGCTTGCTTAAAAACACATTTTTCAAATTCTATTTTCGTATGTCAAGTTTTCCCAAAAGCCGCGAAAGATACGTCCGCTGTATTCCCAAGATTTCCGCCGCGCGAGTTTGGTTAAAACCTACGGTCTCAAGAACGCTCCGAAGATAATTCCTCTTAAAAATATTCTCGGCATCCTTGAGCTCTTTTTGCCCTTGCCGCGTAAAAAGAGCGAAAAAGTCCCCCTGCCCCGCATTTTCAACAGAAAAATTTTCATAAAAACGAGGATTCAAATTCGGCAAGCGAAGGACGACTCCATTCAATGCAGAAAGCAAGTCTACGCTAAATTCGCCGCGCTCGACCATTTCAGAAAGAGTAAAACCGGTCGCCGCTACGACTCGCGCATTTCGCTCGTCTTTGCCGTGGATCAAACCAAACAAAAGCGACTGCGCTTCAAGAGAAAGATTCGCCACCTCGTCAAAAAATACCGTACCGCCCCGCGCGCGGGAAAACGCGTCGCGAATTTTCGCAAGTGCTTCTTCTGCCAAATTAGCGCAATTCACTCGCACAAAAGAATTCTCGCGCCGCGCTCCATCGAAATGAAGCAACCTCGCGAAAAATTCTTTTTCGCGCGCGTCTCCGCCTGCCACCAAAACCGCCGAAGAGGTGTTCGCCGCCACTTCGACGATTTTCAGCAAGTCCGAAAGAATCGCGCTTTTTGAAGCAAAGCCTCGTTCCATCGAAAATTATTTTTTCGCGTTGAGCGCGTCTCCCAAAGTGTACGCGCCTTCGCTGTCGCCCGCCGAAGAAGTCATATATTGAGAAATCTCGTCGCGCTGCTGCTTTTTCTTGAATTCCCGAACGGAAAACGCCACTTGCTCCTTGTCTTTTTTCACGTCCACGACAAACACGTTGATTTTGTCGCCGACCTTGTATTTTTTCACGGCTTCTTCAAACGGAGTGTCGCGGTCTTCGCTCAAGTTGGACTTATTCACAAGCCCCTCGATGCCTACCGGAGTTTTCACGAATACGCCGAAATCCGTAATCGAAGTGATTTCGCCTTCGAGCGTGCTTCCGGGCTTGTACTGCTCCGCGAATTTCTGCCATGGATCTTCGGTGAGCTGCTTAAGTCCGACCCTGATTCTGTGCGCCTCGGGATCACTTTCTATGACAACCGCGTCAACTTCCTGGTCAAGTTTTAACTCGCTTCCCGGATGCTTGACTTTTTTCGTCCAAGAAATGTCGTCGCCATGCAAAAATCCGTCGATGCCGTCTTCGATTGCGACGAACGCGCCGGAATTCGTAATCTTGACGATTTTTCCGTGAACCTTAGTTCCAACAGGATATTTTTGCGCGATGGAATCCCACGGATTTTCCGTCGCCTGCTTGAGTCCGAGAGAAACACGCCCCGCCTGAATGTCGTAGCCCAAAACGGCGCACTTCACTTTGTCGCCGATTTTCAGCACATCGGAAGCCTTGCTGACTTTTTTAGTCCAACTGAATTCGCTGATGTGCGCCAAGCCCTCGATACCTTCCTCAAGTTCGATGAACGCGCCGAAATCAGTAAGTTTCGTGACTTTTCCGTCAACTATGTCGCCGACATGATATTTTTCCTCAAAATGAACCCACGGATCTTCGGTAAAATGCTTGAGCGAAAGATTGATTCGCTTTTCCTCAGGATCCATTCGGATTACCTTAAGCTCGATTTCCTGACCTTTTTTGACAAAATCCTTAGGACGCGTAACATGACCCCAACTCATGTCGTTTATATGGAGCAAGCCGTCAAAGCCACCCAAATCGATGAACGAGCCGAAACTCGTGAATGTTTTCACGATGCCTTTCACCGTGTCGCCAATCTGAGTTTCCGCGAAGAATTTGTCGCGCGCTCCGCTCGTCTGCTCCTCGAGGAATTTGCGGCGGTTCACCACGACATTCGCCTTGTTGTCAGAATAAAGCCGCTCTATGTAAAATTTGCTCTTAACTCCCAAAAGGCTTTCGGGATTTTCCACTTTCTGGCAGTCGGATTGGCTGATAGGCAAAAACGCGTGGAGATCGCCGCCAAGAGAAACGTCGAAGCCGCCTTTCACCACCTTTTCGATTGTGCCGTCAACAGTCGTCTTTTCTTCAAACGCCTTGCGGACATCCTTCCAAACCTGTTTCGCGTCAGCCTTTGCCTTAGAAACTTCAGGACCGTTTCTACCATCTTTTTTAAGAAGAACTACTGTCACCGTGTCGCCGACTTTGGGCAGGTTGCCCGCGAATTCCGACACAGGAATTTTTCCTTCGGACTTGTATCCAATGTCAAGGAACACAAGCTCGTTTGTTACGTCAATAACTGTGCCGTCGACGAGCTGACCATCTTCGAGCTGCTTGAAGTTATTGAGAGACTCTTCTAATTGTGTTTGGATTGAATCTTTTGACTCTTCCTTTTCCACTTCCATCTTTCACACCTTTTTTGGCATTTTATTGCCATTGATTTTGCCTATTATTATTTCACAAACTTCATCTATTGTCAAGTGAGTTGTGTCAATATATTTAGCATCTTCTGCGATTTTCAGCGCGCCCTCTTTTTTGCTTTTGTCAATTTCATCGCGCTTTAAAATCGCCTCCTTGATTTCCTCGAGCGAAAGACGGCTCACGCCTTGCTTGAAACGACGTTCCGCCTGCGCGTCAATGGAAGCGTCAAGATAAAATTTATATTCCGCGTCGGGAAAGACGACCGTAGTCATGTCGCGGCCTTCGCAGACAATGCTCAAAGACTTTGTGATTTCGTGGAGACGCGCGTTCACGAGATGGCGGATTTCCACAATCGCGCTCACCTGCGCGGCGTTCGAGCTGACGGCATCTTCATGCAGACGATCTTCCACATCCACGCCGTTCAAAACGAGACGGGAATTTTCGTAGTCCAACTTTTGCTTTTTCGCAAAATCCAGCACCGCGTCTTCATCCGCCAGATCGACTTTATTTTCCAAAAGCGCGAGCGTGATGGCGCGATAAAACGAGCCGCTGTTCAAATAAGTGATGCCAAGTTTTTTCGCGATGAGCGAAGCAATCGTGCTCTTGCCAGTTCCCGCCGGCCCGTCAATTGCGATTACCATAAAACCTCCGCTATCTTTTTACAATGCGCATTGTCAATAACTTAATCTAGATATGGAAATCAAGTATATCAGAAATCACGATTTTTTGCAAGCGAGAAAAGGCGTTTTTCCAAGCAAATCATTATAACTTGCAAAAGGAAAAGCGTCCACGCAACAGGACGAGAAAAAAACACCGGCTGTCAAAATCGTTGTCGTACCAAGATTTTGACAGCCGGCATGCGTTTGCGGAGAAGCCGACTTGAACGGCCACGGCTTTCACCACTAGCACCTCAAGCTAGCGCGTCTACCAATTCCGCCATCCCCGCAAGTTCAGATATTCTAGCAAAAATAAAAAAATGTGTCAAGCACATTTGAAAAAAAAATTTAATTCACATATTCTTCGTCGCGACCGAGCACGCGCAGACTTCCGTTTTGCCATGCGGCGCGGAGGGTTTCCAAAAAACTTTTCGTGACTTCTTCGACATCGCGCCTCAGCATCGGCTTTGACGCTGCTTCCTCTTCCAAAATCCTGTCGCCGCGCCCGACTGAAATGTTCGCGAAAATTTTCTTTCGGAAGTCATCGCCTTTGTCGGCAATCAAAAAAGCGATTTCCTTGTCGCTCATTTCGCGCAACTTTTCCTGCAAAAATCTGTCATCGCAATCTACAACGTCGTCCGCCGTAAAAAGATTTTTCTGCAAGTCCGCCTTGAGCGCGGGATCGAACCGTTCTAGGTCGTCAAGGATTTCCTTTTCCGCTGTGAAATCCATCCGCTTTAGAATCTGGACAAGCGCGCCCTTTCCATCAATGGCAAGCGAATCGTTTGAAGGACGTGCGGTCGCCTTTCTGCGAATCGTATTGTCAATCGCGGAAATCACCTCGGGCGAAATTTTTTGCATTTTCGCAAGGCGCAAAACTATTTCCTTTTTTTGCCGTGAATCCATCAGGTTTATTACGGCGGCGGATTTTTTCGGCTCAAGGTGGCTGAGCACAATCGAAGTGACTTGCTCGCTCTCGCCTTCCAAAATCGAAAGAATTTCCTCAGGCGTTTTTTCCTTGAGGCAAGTGAACGGATGCTCGGCTTCGATTTTCCTTTCAACGCGCTCCATCAAGGCTTGCGCCTTTCCCGCGCCGAAAGCCTTTTCCAAAATGTCGAGAGCGGCATCTTCGCCGGCGACTTCCACTTTTTTTTCGACAAGGGAATGGAATTCCGAAAGGATTTCCTCGGCTTCGTCGCTCGCCACAGATTGAATCGTTGCCAGCTGCGGAATGATTTTTTCGATGTCATCCTGAGGAAGGAATTTCAAGACTTCGGCAGCTTCGTCCGTTCCAATCAGCAAAAGGAATTTCGCGACGCGCCTGTGAACGCTGTCTTTTTCTCCGGAAATCTCCCGCGGAACTTTCAAAAGTCCGCCCTGCTTTATCGCTGAAACTGCGACATCGAGCCTTTCGTCTGAATTTTTTTGTCCGGGAATTTTCTGGAAAGAGTCTTGCGTATTTTTTTCAAAGAAATCTTTCGCGCCAGGAACGCGCCCTTTTTCCAGCGCAGAATTTTCAAAAGATTTTTTTTGAAAGCCTTGCGATGAATTTTTCAGCGAAGAATTTTTCGGAGTTTCTTGCAAAGAATTTGGCATAAAACTTTTTTGCGCCAAATTAAACGGCGTGAAAAAAACTTCGCCTTGTGAATCTTGCGTCGCGCCGCCGGTTTTTCCCGCATTCGCATACGCTTTCAAACGGTAATCGTTTTCGTTCATAGTCTTGAATCATATAATAAGTAACAGGTAATGGTCGCAAGCCGGTGGCCTGCTCCATTACTTATTAGCCACAAGCCTGCGGCTTGTTAACGAGTTTTTGTTTGCTCGCGAAACTCGCATTTTTGTCCGCTTCGCTACCAAAAACCACAAAAACTCGTCTCCATTACTTATTACCTATTTTACCTGCCGTACGTCGCGATGAAAACTCCCGCCGCGATTGCCGTTCCGATTACGCCCGAGACGTTCGGTCCCATCGCGTGCATCAAAATGAAATTCGACGGATCATATTCCAAGCCGACTTTGTTTGAAA
This sequence comes from uncultured Treponema sp., assembly GCA_910584475.1. Classification (GTDB taxonomy): domain Bacteria; phylum Spirochaetota; class Spirochaetia; order Treponematales; family Treponemataceae; genus Treponema_D. The sequence continues at coordinate 72,393 of CAJUBD010000012.1, read as the reverse complement.
CGCGCGCCGCCATAGGCACCGCGCTCACGCCCGCAGAACCGATAAGCGGATTGATTTTTTTCTTTAGGAAAAGGTTCATCAATTTCGCCATCAAAAGTCCGCCCGCAGTCGCCACGCAGAACGCCACAAGTCCGAGTATTATGATTCCGATTGATTTTCCGTTTATAATTTTTTCGGGAGTCATCTGGCTTCCCACGCCGAGAGAAAGCAAAATCGAAACGATGTTCATCAGCTCGTTTTCCATCGTCTTTGAAAGCCGTTCGACCACGCCGCATTGCTTGACGAAATTTCCGAACGCCAGCATTCCGATAAGCGGAGCGGCAGGCGGCAAAAGCAAAATCGTGAGGAACAAAAGCAGCATCGGAAACAAAATCTTTTCAGTCTTGCTCACTGGCCGCTGCTGCTCCATTTTGATTTTGCGCTCCTTTTCCGTGGTAAGAGCCTTCATAATCGGAGGCTGAATCATCGGAACGAGCGCCATATAAGAATACGCCGCCACCGCGATGACCGCCATCATGTGAGGAGCGAGTTTTCCCGAAACGTAAATTGATGTCGGTCCGTCCGCGCCGCCGATAATGGCGATCGCGCTCGCTTCCATCATATTGTAGTCTACATTGATTCCGGGAATCAGATTCATCAAGGCTACGCCAAAAAGCGTAAAGAACACGCCGAACTGCGCCGCCCCTCCGAGCAAAGCCATTTTCGGGTTCGCGATGAGCGGGCCGAAATCCGTCATCGCGCCGATTCCCATGAAAATCAGCATCGGGAAAAATTCGTTGCCTACGCCCGCGCTGTAAATTATGTGGAGCATTCCGTGGGGAGCGTCGCCCATTCCCGCGCCGGGAATGTTCACCAAAATCGTGCCGAATCCGATCGGAATCAAAAGAAGCGGCTCGAATCCGCGCCCCGCCCCGAGATACACGATGAGAAATCCGATGGCAATCATCACAAGCTTCTGCCAACCGGGAACAATCGTGTCGGCAAAAGGATCGGATGCCATCGCCGCAGTTTCCGCCGCCTTTTCAGCCTTTTCCGCCGCCAATTCCTCCGCGCTTTCGGTGTGGATGATTTTGTAGATTCCGGTGTTTTGCCAAATATTCGTGAGGAATTTCGTCACGGAAATTTCATGAATATTTTCCGAATTTTTTATGACGCGGCTCATTCCGCTTCCCGAAGAATACGTGGAAGCATTCGCGCTTTCGCCCTGCGCTTGCGCCTGAACGACGGGCTTTACGAAGAACGAGATGACCATCGCCGCCACCATAATCAGGAATGTCGCTTTGAGAATTTTCGTCTTGTCGTTTGTCATTTCCATAAACTGCCTCACTGAATCTGCGCGATGGCTTGGCCTGCGTTTATCTGGCTTCCGGGGGTAGCAAGGAAATGCACTTTTCCAGCCGAGCCAGCCTTGATTTCAAGTTCCATTTTCATCGACTCAATCATAATGATTGTCGTGTCCGCGCTGACAGAATCGCCTTCGTTCGCGACATATCGAAGCAAAGTGCCTGCGACAGGCGCGTTCACGTTTTTGGCAGAGCCATTGCTTCCTGGAACAGCTTGCGCAGTTCCAGCAGCCATATTTGCGGGTGCAGGAGCTGGAGCGGCAGGAGTCGGCGTGGGCGCGGCCGGCGCGACGGCTACCCCGCCCAAAGTGGCGAGAACTTGCCCGGCTTGAATTTGGCTTCCCGGCTGCGCTATGAAATTTATCGTGCCGGAATCTGGCGACTTCACCTCGAGTTCCATCTTCATCGATTCTATCATTATAACGGTGTCGCCCTTGTTCACCTTGCTTCCAGCGCTCACCACGTGGCGAAGCAAAGTTCCGGCTACAGGGGCCTTTATTTCAACGCCGCCTGTAACTTGGGCAGAAGGCGCGCTTTGGGTTGCCGCCGCAGGAGCAGTCGCACTTCCGGCAGGTCCGAAACTCACATTGTAAGAAGTGCCGTTCACGCTAACGCTCATATTGTCCGAAGCCGCCGAAGTCGTAACATTGTAGGCTGTTCCATTCACGTTTACTGTGTAAGAGCCACCCTTTCCGCCCGCGCTTGGCGCAGAGACTTCAGGCTTTTTGGCAAACGCTTCTTCCGCCTTGACAGGACCTTTGGCACGCTCTGCAAAGAATTTCGGAGCGACATTCGGGAACATCGCGTAAGTGAGCGCGTCTTCCTCACTCCCGTCGCCGCCGTTTTTCTTCGACTCTTCCATCATTTTTTCCCATTCCGGAGGAATTTCATCGGCTGGGCGACAAGTCATCACCTTGTCCATTTTGTTCTGTTCAAGGGCAATTTTCACAAGGTCGGCATTCGCATCCGTGGGAAGCTTTCCAAAACGACCCGTAATCAAATTGCGGAAATCCTGAGTCATCGTCTTATAGCGACCCATAAGAACATTCATGACCGCCTGCGTTCCGACGATTTGGCTTGTCGGCGTGACGAGAGGAACATAGCCGGCATCTTTGTGAACGCGCGGCAATTCCGCCAAAACTTCGTCCATTTTGTCGGCCGCGTTCTGCTGCTTGAGCTGGCTCTCCAAATTAGAAAGCATTCCGCCTGGCACTTGCGAAAGAAGAATTCGCGTGTCCGCTCCGAGGAACGAAGATTCGAGCGAAGAATAATGCTTTCGGATTTCGCGGAAATATGCCGAGATTTCAAGCAAAGCCTTCGTGTCAAGCCCCGTGTCGTATTGAGTGCCTTTTAGCATTTCGACGACAGTTTCCGTGGGCGAATGCGAAGTGCCCATGGACATTGAAGAAATCGCCGTGTCCAAAATGTCAGCTCCTGCTTCCGCAGCCTTGAGTTCCGCCGCCACAGAAAGACCAGTCGTAGAGTGCGTGTGAATTTCAATCGGCAAATCCACGACCGCCTTGATAGCCTTGACCATATCGTAGGCGTCGTAAGGCTTGAGCAAACCAGACATGTCTTTTATACAAATTGAATCCGCGCCGAATTCCGCGTAAGTCTTGGCAAGTTCCGCATATTTTTCCACAGTGTGGAACGGAGTGACGGCATAGGAAATTGCCATCTGAACATGCTTGCCGGTTTTTTTTGCCGCCTTCGTGGCGCGTTCCAAATTGCGAGGATCGTTGCAGGCGTCGAAAATACGGAAAACGTCAATTCCGTTTCTTCCAGCCGCCTCGACGAATTTGTCAACAACATCGTCGGCATAATGACGATAGCCCAAAAGGTTCTGTCCGCGCAAAAGCATCATGATCTTCGTGTTCGGAAGGGCGGCGTGGAGCTTTCGCAGACGTTCCCACGGATCTTCGTTCAAAAAGCGTATGCACGAATCGAACGTGGCTCCGCCCCAGCCTTCCACTGCCCAATAGCCGATTTTGTCCATCATCGGACAGGCCGGAAGCATGTCGGCCGTAGTCATGCGGGTGGCGTGAAGCGACTGATGCGCGTCGCGAATGGCAAGTTCTGAAATGTTAATCTTCGACATAATTTCTCCTAAAAAAAGTCAAGAGCGAAATTTCAATTTTGCGATTGACTTTTTAGCGTCTGCGTAAGCAACTTGTTGCAACGCAGACAAATATATGACAAGTTTGCAACGCAAACTTGAGTCGATGACAGCCGCGCTATTTTAGCGGTTGTCATCATACTTTCTCCTTACGTATTTATGTTTCAAAATTTTTGACCAAATCAAAAACACTCTCCCGCGCCGAACATGCCTCGCAAAATAGGCTCGCTGGAAACTCCGTTGCGAGAACCGCGCTTCGCTTGTGCAGATTATTTTGCGTGTCAGAACCGTCGCTCCGAGCAATTTTCATTTTAAAATCTTTTGCAACAAAATCCTTTACTTTTCCTATCAAAGAAAAAGAATCAAATACTTTTCTCGTGAAGCGCGGCGGCGATGGCGGCCACTACCGCGCCTTGATCGGCGGCGGCTGGCGTTCCGACGCCCGCACCTTGAGGCGAAGTGCTCTTCGGCTCTTCCACCTTGTCCGCGCCCACAGCGTGCAAAATCGCGTGAAGCAAATACATCGCCAAAATCATTATTATCAGAAAACCGAAAACCACGCCCATTCCAAGCAACGTGAGAATTCCGCTCTGCCCAATCATTTCGGATATTGTCATAATTTCTCCTGTCATATAAAAAGTCAAAAGCGAACAACGCCCTTTTATAATAATATCGCATAAAGTGATTTATTTCAAGGAATTTTTAAGCGGAATTTGAATTTTTTTAGCAAAGAAAAATGGAATAGCGCGATGTCCGCCAATGCGTTCGAAAACATCGCCAGCAACATCACGACAAGGCCGCCAACGGCAGAACTTCGGCTAGCCAAAATATTTTTCCATTTTATCTAATTATTTTCTATGACAAACAAATCGCAATTATTCGGGCTGTCGAAGAACACGCTTTGCGCAAATTCGCATCATTCACCATTTCTTATTAATCAACGACTGAAATCCTGTCCGCTTCATCAAAGCATATCTTGCTCGTGCGGGTATCGCCGATACGCGCGTAGATTTCGCCCATCTTGCGCAGTATGAACGCATCGTCCGTCCTGCCCAAGCGCAGTTCCAGCGCGTTCTCGAAAAAGTCCAAAGCGAGTTCATCGCTGATTTTTCCCTCGATGTGATTTCGCATTATGCTGTGAAAAAAATCCATCACTTCCGGAAAGAAAAGCCTGAAATATTCGTACTTTTTCTCAAGTTCAATTATCTGGCAGAGAAGCATTGCCGCGTCATAATATTCTCCGCGCAACGAAAGCTCTTCGCTCAAAATAAAGCCGTAGTCCATAAATTCTTCTTTTGTGAACCACCTCCTGAGCGTAAACGATGCGCGTTCCGTGCGCACGCGCTTGTATTCTTGTACCGCCTCGCTTTCCTTTCCGTGCATCAAATCGAAAATGACAAGCCTTGCGCGGCTCTCGTCATCGTCGCGCGCCAAAAGCCATTCGCGGTAGTCCCAAGCCTTGCGCTTTTTCCGCCTAAAAATTTCTTCAAGCGACGAGTCAAAAATTTTCCTTGTCTGCGAGTCGGTAAGGATTTCGTATGCTCTAACCACCCTGCGGAATTGTTCGGAAGTTTCGGGATTTCCCGAAGCGTCAGGGTGCAATTCCTTGACGCGCTTTCTGTACGCCCTGCGGATTTCGGCGAGCGTCGCGTCGCGCTCGACTCCGAGAACCTTATAGCAGTCTTCCATACTTCGCGCTTACAAGATCCTGAAGAGTTGTTCGATTTTCGGCTCCCGGACGACCATCACGGAGCAATGCGCGTTCATTATGATTTCCTTGTCCGCAAGGGAAAAATGCCCTGTCGAGCCAGATGCCGCCGCGTGTCCCGACGATGTTGTTCCGCTGCCGCCTACAAGTATTAGATCCGCCTTAAACTTGTCGGCCGCGCTTATCACTTCGCCCCATACCGAACCTTCGAGGAGTTCCGTCTGCGCCTTCACACCCTTTTTCTTGGCGAGCATCATAGCGTAGTCCAAATATTTTTGTCCGTCGGCGCGGAGATCCTGCGCAAAACCAAGATTCTCCTCTTCCAACAAAAAATGGCTTATCGTGAGACGTTTGAGAGTCGCCGTGTCAACGACATATACGAATTTCAAGTTGAGATGGTATTGCTTCGCCATGAGGATTCCGTACATTGCGGCGCGCGCCGAAGAGTCAGAGCCGTTTACGGCCACTACGACATTGCGAATCAAAGGTTTCAGCATCTGTTTTCCCCCTGTGAATTCTTTTTGTTCTTAAGCGCCTTGAGCACGAATGTGTTGTCCCTTTCGCGCTCCTCTAGCTGGCTTTCGATGTATTTCTTTGTTTCGCGTGTCTGTGGAATAACCATCTTGTCGAGGGCGTTCACCCTGCGCTGAGTCTTCTTCACTTCGCCCGCGAGCCGCCACACTATCGTCCTGATTGAAGCCATTTCGGTAAGAAGCGTCAGCAAATCAAAAAAGTCGCTTATCACTTCATCGCAGGAAGAAAAAGTTCCGAGCGCGGAATAGAATAATTGCTTTTGCGGCGGATTCATCACGATGGAAGAGAAATTCATTCCGCCGATTGTCACGGCTTTTTCCTCGATGTGGAAATCGTATTTTACGGCGCGGGAAATCTGTTCTACGCGGTCACCTCCGACGTTCATCAGCATTCGCTTGAGCGCGGCATAAGAAGTCTGCGTCGCCTTGTCGATTTTCGTCTCTAGAATTCTCACGCGCTCCGCCATGTGCATAAGTTCCATTACGAGGATTTCGCGCTTTTGCTCAAGCAAATCGTAGCCGTTTTCCGCGCTGGAAAGGTGCTCTTTCATCGCGAGAAGGTTTGACTTTGTGGGTGCGATGTTCAGCCTCATTTATTTTTTGTCCGCCTCCTCGTTTTTCGGCAGATATTTTTCGATGAATTCGGGTTTTATGCGCAGAAGCTCTTCGCGCGGCAAAAGCGAAAGCATCTTCCATCCAATGTCGAGCGTCTGCTCGATGGAGCGGTCTTCGTGCTCGTCCTGTCCGAGAAATTCCTTTTCAAAGTGCGCGCCAAAATTCAAATATTGTTTGTCGAGTTCGCCGAGTTCCTCTTCGCCGATTATCGCCGCGAGATTTCGGATGGACTTGACTTTCGAGTACGCCGCGAAAAGTTGCGACGAAACGTTGGCGTGATCTTCGCGCGTCATCACGCGGCCGTCCTTCGCCACGCCGATTCCGTCTTTCATGAGGCGCGAAAGAGAAGGAAGTCCTGCCACTGGCGGATACATTCCGCGCTGGAAAAGTTCGCGGTCAAGAACAATCTGACCTTCGGTGATGTAGCCTGTGAGGTCGGGAATCGGATTTGAAATGTCGTCGTTCGGCATAGTGAGAATCGGGATTTGCGTAATCGAGCCTTCGCTGTCCTTTATGCGGCCGGCGCGCTCGTAGAGTTCCGCCAAGTCCGAATATAGATAGCCGGGATAGCCTTTTCTTCCCGGCACTTCGCCGCGCGTAGTGGAAATCTCGCGCAAAGCCTCGCAATAGTTCGTCATGTCGGTCATCACTACGAGAACGTGCATTCCCTTTTCATACGCCAAATATTCTGCCGCCGTAAGCGCGCATCGCGGAGTTATCGTGCGCTCGATGCTGGGCGCGTCCGCGAGAGAAAGGAACATGACGACCTTTGAAAGCACGCCGCTTTCCTCGAACGAATCGGTGAAGAATTTCGCCACGTCGTACTTGATGCCCATTCCCGCGAAAACCATGACGAATTGGTCGCTGGAATTCTTGAGTTTCGCCTGCCTGATTATTTGCGCGGCGAGGCGGTTATGCGGAAGTCCGTTTCCCGAAAAAATCGGAAGTTTTTGTCCGCGAATCAAAGTGTTCATTCCGTCGATGGCGGAGATGCCAGTCTGTATGAAATCGCGTGGATAGACGCGAGCATAAGGATTTATCGGCGCGCCGTTCACGTCGCGCTTTTCGGAAGAAACGATTTGCCCATAACCGTCGATTGGCTCGCCAAGCCCGTTGAAGATTCTGCCGAGCAAGCCTTCGCCCACGCGCAGTTCCAAAGGCTCGTCGAGAAATTCCACTGAGGAATTGTCCAAGTCGATGCCGCTTGTCGCGCCGAAAATCTGCACCACCGCCGCATCTTTGTTCATGTCGATTACGCGGCCGGTACGCTTCGCGCCGAATTTGTCCCGAACGCAGACCACTTCATTGTACGCCACGTTTTCGCTGCGCTTCACCGCGACGATCGGTCCGTCAACAGAGTTTATTCCGCGATATTCTATGCCCTTCATATTGCCACCTTGCGATCGTTTCCGAGCGACGAAACGTAGAGCCGCTCAATGTCGCCCATCTGGCTTTCGAGATGCCCTTCAACTTCCTTGATTTTTTCTAGCGCGGAATTCTCAACGCCGCTTTTTATGCGCATGATTTCCTCGCGCACGGGAAGCGAAGCCACTTTGGAAAGAGGCGCGCCCGCCTTGACGACGCGTTCCGCCTTGTCGTAGAATTTCATTATCAGCGAAAGGATTTCAATTTGCTTTTCAGGAGCGCAGTAAGAGTCGATTTTGTCGAAGCCGTCCTGCTGCAAAAATCCTGTCTTTATCATGTCCGAAACCGTGAGCACGAGCCGCTCAACATCAGGCAGAGCGTCAGGCCCGATGAGGCGCACGATTTGCTCGAGACGCTGTTCCGCCTTGAGAAGGTCTAGTGCGCGCTGCCTTATCGAGAACATTTTCGGATTGTGCGCCTGCCACCATTCCCTCACTTCGTCGGCATATTCGGAATACGAGTCAATCCAGCCAATCGCGGGATAATGCCTCGCGTTCGCCAAGTCACGGTCGAGCGCCCAAAAGCATCGGATAAAGCGTTTCGTGTGCTGCGTGACCGGCTCTGAAAAGTCGCCGCCCGGAGGGGAAACCGCGCCGATTACGCTGACGCTTCCCTCGCCTCCGCAAAGAGGAATCACGCGCCCCGCCCTCTCGTAAAATTCCGCCAAGCGCGTCGGCAAATAAGCCGGAAATCCTTCCTCGGCGGGCATCTCCTCGAGGCGGCCAGAAAGCTCGCGCAAGGCTTCCGCCCAGCGGCTCGTAGAATCCGCCATGATTGCGACGGCCATTCCCATGTCGCGATAATATTCTGCGAGCGTGATTCCTGAATAAAGCGACACTTCTCGCGCCGCCACCGGCATGTTCGACGTGTTCGCGATGAGAATCGTCCGTTCCATGAGCGAGCGTCCAGTTCTCGGGTCGATGATTTCAGGAAATTCCGTGAGAACATCGGTCATCTCGTTGCCGCGCTCGCCGCAGCCGATGTAGATTATCAAGTCAGCGTCGCACCATTTCGCAATTGAATGCTGCGTCATCGTCTTTCCTGTGCCGAATCCGCCGGGAATCGCCGCCGTGCCGCCTTTGGAAAGCGGAAACAAAACATCAATAACGCGAAGCCCCGTGATCAAAGGCTCTGTCACACCGAGTTTTTGCGAATAAGGACGGGCGCGGCGCACCGGCCAATATTGCGCGAGCTTTATCTCTTCACCGAGTTCTGTCACGGCGATTTTTTCGTTTACTGTATAAGAACCATTTCCGAGGAATTCCTTCAAGACGCGTCCGCGCGTTTGAGGTGAGACCATCACTTTGTGCAAAATCGACGAAGTTTCCTGAACCGTTCCCAAAACCATTCCGGGAAAAATCGGCATGCCTTCAGAAATCTCGTTTCCGTCGGAATTTTTCGCCGCGCGGAATTCCCATTTCCTTTCCAAATCAAGCGCATCCGCGCGTTCTCCTGCCGTGAGGAAAGAGCCTGAATTCTCGCACATAGTTTTCAGAGGACGCTGTATTCCGTCATAAATCGTGCCGACAAGCCCCGGCCCCAAATGCAGGGAAAGCGGCATTTCCACGCATTCGACATTCTCGCCGATGCGAAGCCCTGTCACGTCCTCGTAGACCTGAATCGTCGCCTGCCCTTCGCTCTGGCGGATTATTTCGCCCATGAGTCGCTTTTCGCCGACATTCACCACATCGTAAAGTCCGCAGCCTTCAAGCCCTTCGGCAAATACGATCGGACCTGAAACGCGCGTAATTTTTCCAGTTATCATATTTTCCTCAATTCATTGCCAAAAAGTTTTTCCGCCAATTCGCCGTAATGTTTGTCCTTGAGTTCGCTTACGGCTTCTTCCAAAGTGAGTCGGCATTTTATGCCCTTGTCCTCGGATTCCAAAATCACGCCCTCGTGGAATTCGATTCCGCTTTGCGCATTTTCGCCCGAATGAGCGAAGTCAATTTTTTCGCAAGAGAGAAGATTTTCCTTGAAACTTTTTTCAAGTGAATTTCGCGCCAAATCCAAATCAAATCCATAAATTTTCGCGCGGAATTTTTTATTCAAGAAAAATTCCTTATTTCGCAAAATAGGCTTTAGAGAAATTTCAAGGCGTTCTTCCTGCGAAAGTTTTTTGAAATATTCGTTCAGCGCATCGTCCACGCCTTGCGAAATGAACGAAACCAAAAATCTCATGCATTCGAGCGGAACGGAAGCGCGCAAATCTCTTTCACACTTCGCGACTTTTTCCGCATAGAATTTTTCGCGCTCGGTTTTCGCGCTTTCCAAGCGAGACTCGACTTCCGAAAGAATCTTTTCCGCCTCGCGCTCCGCCGCCTCAAGAATTTTTTCCGCTTCCTTTCGGGATTCATCTTGAATTTCCTTTTCGAGAATTTCAGTAGACCGTAGTTCTTCCATTTACTTACTACCCATTACCTATTACCTAAATCTGTATTCCCACCGCCTCGCGAATCGACTGAGTGAGAGTCTTTCGTCCCGCCAAATGTCCGCCTATTCCTGGAATTTCAACGATGAGCGGATAACTCGCGCCGCGCTGCCATTCGACAACTTCCTCTTCAAGCAGCATCGAAATTTCTTCAGTCAAAATCAAGACTTTCGGACGTTCCGCGCTCGACGGAGCGGAAATATTTTTGTCGAGAAAATTTTTTCCCGTCGCGCGACTGAACGCTTCGAGGGCTTCATTGCGGTTCACCGCGACCGCCCCCTCCACGCCGACGAGCGCGAAGGCGAGCACGATTTCTCGCTCGCCGATGACAAAATACTGCACGGAAAGCCTATCCGAGAATGATTATGAGCAAAGCCACGAGGAATCCCCAAAGACAGATTCCTTCGGCAAGTCCTACGAAAGGCAAAGCCTTTCCAGAAAGCTCCGAGTTTTCGCTCATCGCGCCCATCGCCGCAGCGCCGATTTTTCCGACCGCCATTCCGCCGGCAATGCACGAAAAGCCCACCGCAAGACAAGCCGCGATATACTTGAAAGCCTTTGAATTGTCCGCCTGCTCAATCGCCTGCTCCTCCGCGTTTTCGGAAGAAGAAGCCTGTGCGAAAAGCCCTGCCATCGCGACGCAAAACAACGCCGCCGCCAAAACAAAAATTTTCTTGTTCATAAAAACACTCCTTAAAAAAATAAAATGCAAATCAAATCCGCGAAATTCGCGAAGTCATCAACCAAGTCGGGCGAGTTTTCGTTAAGAAAACTCGCGGTTGCGAAGCAACCTGTCACCAACAAGTTGGACGAGTTTTTGTGTTTTTTGCAACGCAAAAATGCGAGCCTTTCGGCGAGCAAACAAAAACTCGCGGTTGCGAAGCAACCTGTTATTTTCGATAGACGAATTCATACGCTTTGAATTCCCTTCCTGTCTCGCCGAAAAATTTGGAAAAGAATTCATAGTACTGCAAACGTATCGCCTGAATCGCGACAATCATTCCTTCAAGGACAATCACAATCGCGTTTCCGATGATTCCGATCGCCAATGCGCCCACGCCGCCTACCAAGCCCATCATCGTGCCGATGATAAAGCCGAGCACCGCATGCGCCAAGGCGAACGCGCCCACGCGCAAAAAACTCACCGAGTTTGAAAGGTAGGTGATGACTGTCTCCAAAAGTTCCACCACCGCTTCGATTACCGCCGCGCCGAATCCGTTTTCCATCACCGGACGCTCGCCTTCGACAAGCCTCGTGAAAACTTCGCCGAACGCGCAGAAGAAAAGCGACGCGCCGATTATTATCCAATCGTAGGGCGCGACCTTGTGACCGAAAGCCGCCACGCGCACAACCAAAGCCACGACATACCAAAAGAAAACTGCGCCAGCAAGTCCGCCCTTTCCAAAGAGTGCTCGTCCGACTTTTCCACGGGCAAACGAATTCACAATGTTGATTACAATTCCCGCCGAATTTATCACGAAGCCCACGGCAATCGAAAATCCGAAAAACATGAACATCCGCTTGATTGAGGCGGGGTCGGACTGCGGCATCATCGGCAGAATTTGGTTTCTTGGCTCGCCGAAAAGACCTGTCACAAAACGCTCGAAAGGCATAAGCAGGGTCTCGTTCGCGAAAAACTCGCCTGTGAGCAAGCCCATAATCATACTTGAAATTCCGATTCCGATGAAAATCGGAGCGAACTTGTTCCAACCGCCCACTTTCACGACGTTCCGCGCCATCAAGATTCCCGCTATGAAAAACACCAATCCCTGCCCGGCATCGCCGAACATAATTCCGAAAAGCAGCGTGAAGAAAACCGCCACGAACGGCGTGGGATCGACAGTGCCGTAGACTGGCGAGCCGTAGCTGAAAATCATCCTGTTGAACGCGCCCGCGAATTTCGAGCGGGTGAGCCTGACAGGAACTTTTTCGTGCCCCGAAACGACGCTCGGCACTTCCTCAGGTCTGTATTGCCGAACAGAAACTCGCCCCGAAGTAAGCGAGTCGATTTTCCTCATAAAATCGCTTGAATCCGAAAGCGGAATCCAGCCGGTAAGGCGATAGACCAATTGCGTAGATTCAAGCAAATTCTCAGTGTCGCGAAGCTGTGCGCCGAGAGAAAACGAAGCCAAAAGCCGCAGGATTTTTTCCTTGTGAGTTTCAGTAAAATTAGCGCGCTCGGTTTCAATTTCACGAATCTTTACCCGCTCCTCGTCGCGCTGGCTTTTCAGCGAAGCCAAAACTTCGTCAGGAATTCCCTTGAAATCCTGCGGAATTTCCATTTGAACAAAGCCGAATTTCTTCAGCTCCGTGTCAAGCGCAAACCGCCCCCTTTTGCTCGATGCGGCGAGAATGCGCGTCTTGTCTTCGCCGAGCGGCACTACCACCGCGCGCTGTCCCACGGCGAATTTAAGCTCGTCAAAAACCGCAGGGTCTATTTTTCCGATTCGCAACGACAGGAATGAAAGATGTTCCAGTTCGCCATAAGACTGCTTTAAGTTGCTGAACGCCGCGGCTTCTTTGTACGCCTCTTCGAGCCGCTTGTAGTTTTCGTGCTCCGTACCGTCGCGCCTCACCAAATTGTCAAGCGACGAAATTATCTTTTCCGCTTCCGCAAAGTCCTCTTCATCAGGCAAATCCGCTTCCTTTATGGAAACGGCTGAGTCATCTATTCCCAAAAAAGCGCGAGTCTGGTCAAGGCGCGCGAACATTTCGCGCTCGCGGTTTTCGGACGCGGAGGCGGTCGTCCGCAGGGAATTTTCCTCGCCGCCCAATTGATTTTGGAACTGAAAATTTCCGCTCTTTCCCAAAAACAAAAGCACATTCGAAATGTCCTCTTTGAGAACCATAAGTTCAACAAGGCACATCCGCGTAGTTCTTGCCATAACCCACCTATCTTATTCCGGCCGCATCCATCGCGGATTCGGCCTCGACATTCAAGCGCAGGGCTTCCACCGCCGCGCGTATATGATCAAGTTCGTGCAATTTTATAAAAAACCACGAAACCAAAACCACTGGCGTAAAAGGCTGCGAATGAAAAATCCTGGCAGACTTCGCGATAAGTTCCTTTTGCGCGGCATCTTCCACCCAGCCCGGGTCAATCGTCCATACAGAGCCTTCTTCATGCGCGTTCAAAAACCTGGCGTATTTCCACTTCGCCCAGTCTTCGTAATGCTCGGGATTTTTTTCAAGGATTTCAATCGCGTCACGCGCGAGCAAATCGTCCTTTTTCGCCTGAGAATCCAAAAACATAATGTGCTCCAAGATTTCCTCGGACGACATTTTGTAAAAGACTTTTAGCCGCAAAGCCCAAGTCATATTTCGCATCGCGTATTTTTTCAAAATCAATTTTTCGACATTCTCGCGCTCAAAAACTCCGAGACGCTCCGCGGCGTTCCACAAGTCGGCGACGAACTGCCTGTCGATTTTCGCGTCCAAAAATTGCTGCTGTGAAATTTCAGGCTCCTTGTCATACCAAGAAAGCGGTGAGTCTGCCGTGATTTTTTTTATCGAGGGCCACGCATCGTAGTTCAAAATATTGTAAGGCGTGATGTCACGAAGACGCGGACGCTCTTTCTGCTCCATCGCGGCGGCCGCTCCCAGCGACTTTAAGTTCTTGTAGTCGAAATAGCGCAAAAGCATGACTGCCACATCGTCCGGCCTGTCGTACATATTGAGCAACCTTTTGTATTCGGAAACGAGCTTCGCGCCCGCCTCTTCTTCAAGGCGTTTCGCCAAAAGCGTTTCTGGAACGGCGGGAACTTCGGTTTTCAAGACAAGCGACCAAAGTTCAGCAAGCGAGCGCACCGTAAAAAGCGACAGCGCACGCTGACCGGTAAAGGATCGCGCCAAGATTCCGCTCGCCTTCGCGTAGACATAAGATTGAGCACCTGAACGTTCCACCACACACCTTCTTACAAGACAGATTGCAAATACTTGTCGAATGCGTCTGTGTCCTTATTCGTTTTAGAAATTTCGTCTCTATATGAAGAAAGCGATGAAGAATGTTCCGCGTTGAGTTCCCGTATTTTTTTCTCGCAACTTTCTTCCAACGAGGAAACCATTTCCTTGAATTTTCTGTCGTATTCCGAATCCGCATGGGCGCGAGCCCCTGCCAAAATCTTGTCGGCTTCGACGCGCGCCGCGTCTACGAACGCGTTCGCGCTTTCCTCCACCTCGAGTAGATTCGCGATAAGATTCTGCTCTTCGCCTTCCATCACAGACTCTCCTCCGCCTTGCAAAGCGTCTCGAAAAGCGACTGCTCGCTCTCGGCATTGAGAAGGCTTTCTCGGATTTCCTCATTGCCCAAAATGAGAGAGAGCTTCTGCAAAACCTCCAGATGCGCGGAAGTCTCGCTTTGCGCGAAAAGCAACATAAAGACGATGTGAACTGGATTTCCGTCAAGCGAGCCATAGTCTATTCCTGCACGGCTTATCCCAACGGCGCATACGTCCTTTTTCACGTCGGGACAAATGGCATGCGGAATGGCGACTCCCGAAATGACTCCCGTGGACATCTTGGACTCGCGCTCGAAAAGACAATCCAAAACCGCAGAACGCTCGAATGTCTCGCCGCCACGCACGAAAAGCTCCACCATTTCTTCAAAAAGCTCGTCTTTGTCCGTACTTTCCAAATTTACGTTTATAAAAGCGGACTTAAAAAACGCAGCCAACATTTTATCACCTTCTTGTAGGAATTCCAATTTAAACTCAGGCGACAAAGCAATCGCCCGCTTATTTTTAACAGTGAGCGAATTATCAAATTCCGAAACTGTTAAAAACGCAACTTCGCAATGAAATAAGAAGCTGCAATAAATAAGCGAGTTTTGGAACAAAACTCGAAGTTAAAGTTGACACACTATTTTTGTGCTAACTTTAAACGCCGTATTTACCTTTCGTCAACTTCAGATTGAACGGCTTCCGCTTCCGAAGCCTCCGCCTCTGCCGCGCCGTTCGCATCAAGGTCATTCCACCAGTTTTCAACACCCTCGCCGCTCGTATTCACATTCTCCTGGACAGTCGGAGAAAGGGTTTGCTTTACGGCAGGCTTTCTGTTTAGCCTCGCGATGAAAAAAGCCGTAACGATAAAAAGCGCGACCAGCACGAACGAAGTCTTGTTTATGACGCTCGCCGAATGCGAGCCGAACGCCGCGCTGCCTGAACCGCTCAAAAGACCGCCAAGACCGCCGCCCTCGTCGTTTTGAATCAAAACCAAAAGGATAAGCAAAACGCAAATAATCACAAATGCGACCATAAGGACAACTTTTATAGCTCCCATAAAAACTCCCGTAAAAAGCCAAGGGCGGAATTTCAATTCGCGAATGACTCTTTAGCGTGCGCATTAAGCAACTTGTTGCGACGCGCACAAAATATAAACCAAGTTTGCTATGCAAACTCGAGTTGGCGAAAGCCGTCCGTGCGACCTTCGCCATTCTCAACCAATTTTGTCGAATTTGAATTATAACGAAAAAAAAAAATTTGTTCAAGAGAAAAAAATATTTTTTGTCGTTATGGCAATCAAGAACTAAGAAAACTCATGGAGACGCGGAATCCAGTCTTCTATATTAGGAAAGCGTCTTCGCAAAGTTCATTTCGTTAATGCGAAACCAGCGCGCGCCGCGTCCTTCGCGCTGCGGCATGGGCGAACTTTTTTCGATTTGAAACGCATTGAAATTCCATGCGAATCACGGGCGCGCTACGCTGACTTCAGTTAGAAACAACTGCGACAACAACGCCGCTTTTAACGTCCGCTTCAAAATATGTTGTAATCCGGTCCTTCTTCGCCCGCGAAAATTTTCACGCGGCATTTTTCCATGCAGACGTTTTCGCAAAACGCATGCAAATCCAAAACGGCGGGCGAAAGCAAATCGTCAGGGCTGAAAGAAAGGTCAATCACGCATTCTTCCCCCTCACTTTCCAAGCGCGAAAACGCTCCGTTCAGCAAAACCGCGTCGCGCACGGCAGGAAAAATATGGCGGAGATTTTTTTCATCGTATTTTTCCTCTAGAAAATGCAATTGCATTTTTTCAATTTCCTTGTGCGAAAGCTCAAGCATTTTTTCGCGTGAGTCGAGTCCGCAATTGTTGCAAATCTGCCATTCGGCAAAATCTGAAAAAAATTTAGACGGAGAAATCTTCAGCGGCTTTAAAGCTGAATTAAACCACGGCACCGCCCTTCCCTGCGAATAAAAAATTTCCACCGCGAACGCCAAACGCTGCGCGTAGGAAATGTCCTGGCTTGAAAAAGTCGCCGTGCGTCTTTCCTCGCGCGCGTCGGAATAAAGCTGCGGAAATTCAACATGATTCGGATAAAGCGTCATCGCGAAGTCGAGCCGCTCGCGAAAAAACTTTATGGAGTCGTTCGGAGAAATTGCGAAGTCCGCCAAAAATCCGAAGACGAGATTCGCATTGTTCAAAAGCGCGGCTTTCTTCGAAAAAAGTTTTTTGTCGAAAAAGGAAGAGTTTTTTTGCGGAAGATTTTTGGAACTGAAATTTATCGCTCCGATTTTTTTTGAATTGGAATTTCTTGCAGATTTTTTTTCGTCTAAATTTTTCGAATCGGATTTTTCCGCGCGAAATTCTTTAGATTTTTTTCCTTCCGAAATTTCTTCAGCGCCGAAAAAAATGTCAAGCGAGCAAAACAAATCTTGGCAAAGCGAAACGATTTCACCGTCAATCATGCTCGCCTCGACAGGAATCGATATGAAAACTTCGGGAATATATTTTCGCGCCTTTGAAAGAAAATTTTTTAGCGCATTTTTGTCGCGCGAAAAAGCGTCGTCGTGCAAAGAAAATCGCGTGATGCCCTTTTGCGAAAAAGTGCTGAGCTGAGAATCCAAATCCTTTAAGTCAAAATCGTATTCGTCTTTCAAAATCAGTTCAGCTGCAAAAGTTTGATTCCGCGCTTTTTGCAGTCGTCAATCATCTGCGGCGGCCAAATGCTCACTTGAGTTTCGCCGATGTGCGCCTTTTTGAATAGAAGCATGCAAAGCCGCGACTGTCCGATTCCGCCTCCCAAAGTCTGCGCGAGTTCTCCGCGCAAAAGCCGGGAATGGAACATCAGCTCTTCGCGTTCTTCCATGCCGCGTTCGGCCAACTGTGCCTTGAGCGAGGCGGGCGAAACCCTGATGCCCATAGAAGAAAGCTCGAACGGCTGCTCGAGCACTTCGTTCCAAAAAATGATGTCGCCGTTCAATCCTTTGTGCCCGTCGCCAGTTTCCGTAATCCAATCGTCGTAGTCCGGAGCGCGCCCGTCGTGCGGGATTCCGTCCGAAAGCGCAGCTCCTATTCCCGTGATGAAAACCGCGCCATATTTTTTCGCCACCTTCGCCTCGCGCTCTTTCGGCGAAAGGTTCGGATACTCTCGCGCCAAATCGTCGCTGAACAAAAGTTTGATTTCGTCGGGAAGGGTCGGCTTTATCTGCGAATAAAAATCGTAGACATAAAATTCGGCGCGCTTTATGCAGCGATAGACTTTCTTTACGATTTCGTGCAAAAAGAAAACCGTCCTGTCCAAATCGTCAATCGCCATTTCCCAATCCCATTGGTCGACATAAAGCGAATGGACGGCATCCAAATCTTCGTCCGGACGAATCGCATTCATATCGGTATAAATTCCAAATCCGCGAGGCAAGCCCATTTCCGTCACTTTGAGACGCTTCCATTTTGCGAGCGACTGCACGATTTCCAGATTTTGCTCGCCGAGCGATTTCACCGGAAAACGCACGGGCCGCTCCGTGCCGTTCAAGTCGTCGTTCACGCCAGTTCCGCTTCGCACAAAAAGCGGCGCGGTCACTCTCGTCAAATTCAATTCGGTGGAAAGCGCGCTTTGAAAAAAATTTTTCAAAAGTACGATGCCATGCTCTGTCTGCGTTTCGTCGAGGAGCGGCTTGTAGCGCCGCGGGATCGAAAGTTTTTTCATATAAATCCTCAAGAAAAAATAATTCGCAATTGCGAAAAATACTTTTAGATTATACAACTTCTTCAAAAAATCCGCAATATGTGATACAATGAATTCGTGAAAAGAATTTTTTTTGCCGTCTCATTTTTCGCGATTTTCGCGCTCGCCTCGATTTTCAATTTTTCGTGCGCCTCATCTTCAAGGCAAAACGAAAATTTTTACGATGAAATTCTTCGCGACGCGGATTCGCTTAAACTGGAAATTCCGCTTTGCAAAGCATCGGATAAAAAAAATTCTAAAAAAGGCGACACACACCAAATCGTTCGGCATGAAGGATACACGCTTTGCTACCGCGAGAAATTCGAACAGGCGGAATGGGTGGCGTACACGCTCGACGCTGAAAAATTGCGAAAGAACGCCGCTCGCAAAAACAACTTCCGAGAAGATCCCGACGTGAAAACTTATTCGGCGCAGTTGCAAGACTACAGGCACAGCGGCTACGACCGCGGGCATCTCGCGCCGGCGGCGGACATGGCTTACAGCGAAAGCGCGATGAGCGAATCGTTTTTCATGAGCAACATTTCGCCGCAAGCCCATGCGTTCAACGCGGGGATTTGGCTTCGCCTCGAAGAGTATGTCAGGACGCTCGCCTCGGAAAACGAAAAAATTTTTGTCGCCACGGGGCCGCTCTTTGAAAAAGACTTCTATGAAACAATCGGCGTAAACCGCGTGGCAGTCCCGGAATTTTTCTACAAGGCAATCCTCACGCTAAAAAAAGGCAAGTTCAAAATGTACGCGTTCATCGTTCCGAACGAATCAAGCAAAGAGGAAATCTGGCGTTTTCGGACGACGGTGGACGAAATCGAAGAGCGAACGGGAATCGACTTTTTCTGGCAGCTTGATGACGAAATTGAAAACGCGCTTGAAGCAGGGAAACGATAAAATTTTTCGAAGAACTTCAAAAAAACGTTTGACGAAATTCTTTCATTGTCGTATAATGTCTAAGTCTGCAAGGTTGCTGAAAATTGGACAAATTTCGCAAAAACCTTTTTTCATGCGGGTGCATGCGGGCGGCTTGTCAAAAGTCGCAGGAATGGCGCGACCTTCGTCAGCTCAAAGTTTGCATCGCAACTTTTTTATGGGAGCGAGTCATGAAAAGATCTTTTGTCGCGCTGCTTGCGTCGCTTGTTTTGGGCGGCGGCGTTTTCGCTGAAAACTACACCAAGGGAATCGACATTCAAATGCTCGGAATTTCCATCGCCGCCACTACAATGGAAAATGTCGGAGGCGGCGAATTCAGGATAGCGGAAGCGTGCAGGCAATTTAAAATCGCAACTTACGATTGCTTCATGCTGAAAAATACGTTCGGAATCTATGCGTCCGTCGCTGCGAACATCGGCGTTATCCTAACAAGTGACGATGACTGGTCTTGGGTCAACGATTTCGACGGTTTCTTTGGAATTTCAGGCGAATTTATGATTGGTCCGGCAATCGGAGTCAATCTAGGAAAAACAAGATTCCAGACGGGAATCGCATTCCACGCGCTCACCGCGCTGGGAATAGGAAGCGACGACAACATACATTTTAGTTCCCTTGGATTCGCGCTCACTCCGCAGTTCCGATTCACGGCCGACAGGCGTTGCTCCTTCATTTTGGGATGCGATTTCACATTCGATTTTCCGAAAAATTATGTTTCGTTCGGCACACGCTATGACAATGACGAGGATGGCTATGTCGACTACGATTCTGCTGAAAGATACGAAGAGAAATTTGAATTCGACGACGGTTTCCGCTTCGGCGTGACTCCGTATATCGGCTTGGGAATCAACTTCTAACCGAAGGCCTTTAAAATTTCGCAAATCCGCTTGCCTCTTCGCTTCAATTTCAGATAGCAAATTTTCTGCTTTTTCCGAAAAGAATTTGAAATGAATCCGCCTTGCCTTCCGCCAAAAGCACTTCCATTTTCCGAAAAACTGTGATACAATGAAAATATGAGCGAAGTATTTGATTTTATGGAAAAAAGCAAGATAATTCCCGTGACGACTATCGCAGACGCGGAGTGCGCCGCTCCGCTCGCCCGCGCATTGTTCGACGGCGGAATAAAAATCATAGAAATCACCTACCGAACAGCCGCCGCATCAAGGGCGATTTCGTCAGTCAGCGCGGAATGCCCTGAAATCCTTGCGGGCGCGGGCACCGTAACAGAAATTTCGCAGGCAAAGGAAGCCATCGCTTGCGGCGCGAAATTCATTGTAAGCCCTGGAACAAATATGGAAATCGTGGACTATTGCAATGAACGCGACATCGCCGTCATTCCGGGAGTGGCGACTCCCACGGAAATCGCGCGCGCCGTTTTGGAAGGATGCGAAGTGCTGAAATTCTTTCCAGCCGAAATATTCGGCGGACCTGAGTTTTTGGACGCGATGGGAGGTCCTTTCTCTCAAGTCAAATTCATTCCAACTGGCGGAATAAGCGCGGAAAACGCGCCGCTTTACCTGAAGAAGCCTAACGTAATCGCCGTAGGCGGAAGTTGGCTAGTGAAAAAAGAATTTATAGACGCGCACGATTGGAAGACAATCACGGACGAAGCAAAAAAGGCCTCTGCCATAGCGCGTGGATGAAAATCCCCGTAAAAACTCCGTATTGACTCTTGGCAAATGTCTAAAATGACAAATTTTCAATGTCTCGCCGCTTGGCAAAGCAATGAAAATTCTGAAAACTGACTCTTCACGCATTGTCGAAAGCACACTTTCATTGAAATTCTACATTTCGCCGTTGGGCGAAAGTGGATTTTTGCCCGATTTATACACATCGCCGCTTGGCGAAGGTATTGTTTCATTAAATTTACACACTTCGCCATAGGTACGAAATGAGATTTTATACAATTAATACCTATCGCTATTTAGCGAAAGTATAAAATTGCAGGATTTACGCACATCGCCGCCTGTCGCGACCTGTAAATTTGGGATTTCAACAGTCCCGCGCATTGCAGGAAGCAGGATATTTTAAGATTGACTCACTTCACCGCTTGGTGAAAGAATATCCCCATTAAATTCAAGCGTCCTGTCAGTTATTATATATCTGATTCTCTTAATTTTACATATTGCGCTTGACTAGCATCTTTAAGAAAATTTCGCAAAGCGAAATATTTTTAACCAGCGGCATCAAATCCTCGCGCCTGTGGTTGTAGCGCCACCGCTTGAAACTTCGTTGCGAGCGCGCACTCCTTCAAGTGTGGCACAAAGGCGGCGGAAGAGCAACCGTTGAACTTCGCAAGCACCATTTTTATATTGATAGTCGACATTCGCAGGTATGGGCGAATTTTCCGCTTTTTCACTGCGAAAAGCCAGCCTCAATCTTCGGCCAAAAGTTTTTTCGTATATTCGTGTTGCGGTTTTTGAAAAATATTTTCCGCCGCGCCCTCTTCCACGATGCGTCCGTCCTTCATCACGCCAATTGTGTCCGCCATGCAAGAAACCACGTCAAGATTGTGCGAAATAAAAAGATATGTTATGCCGAGCGATTTTTGAAAATCCTTAAGCAAATTTAAAATCTGCGCTTGCACCAAAACATCCAGCGCCGAAACACATTCGTCGCAGACAAGAAATTTCGGCCGCAAAATCATTGCCGCGCAAATCGCCACGCGCTGCCTTTGCCCGCCGGAAAGTTCGTGCGGACGGCGTTCCATCAAACTTGAGTCAAGCCCAGTGAGCGTTCGCATTTCATTCACGATCCTTTGCCGCGCGTTTTTGTCTCTGCCAATTTTGTGAATTATGAGCGGCTCTTCGATGATGTCTTTGACGCGCATCGCGGGATCAAGCGATTCATAGGGATTTTGAAAAATGATTTGCGCCATTTTGCGAAATTCTTTTTTTTCATGTTTTGAAAATTGCGAAATGTTTTTTTCGTTGAAAAAAACTTCGCCGCCGTCCGCTTCCAAAAGATTGAGCAAAATATTTGCAAGCGTGGATTTTCCGCCGCCTGATTCTCCGACAAGCGCGTAAGTCGTTCCCGGAAAAATTTTCAGTGAAACATTTTCAATCGCGCGAAGATTTTTTTTGCGCCGACAAAAAAATTGAGACGAAGAAAATTTCTTGCAAATGTCTTTCGCTTCGACAACCGGAATATTTTTTCGCGCGGAATTTGGATTAGTTTCGAAATTATCTTCGCTATTCAAAAATTTCTCCCATAAAAAGCCAAGGACGAAATTTTCAGCAATCTAAATGATTGCGACTTTCGCTATCGACTTCTCGGCGCGTGCGCAAGCGCACAAGCATACACCAAGTTTGACAAACTGCGACGCGACTAGAGGAAAACTTGAGTTGATAAAAGTCGCCATTTTTGCGGTGCTTTTATCACATCTCCTTGGAAAAAACATTTTTCGACACTTCCCGAATTTGATAATTCGCTCACTGTCGCAAATTAAGGAATGTTCAAAATCCGCACTAAAATAGCGTGCGGATTTTAACTCCGAGTTTTGTTCCAAAACTCGCCTATTTTACATGTCCGCCCACGCGAACGAATTAAGCATCCTCGGAAGTTGAAACTTCCTGCGGTGCTTAATTTTAAGGAACAAAAAAGCGACGCAGAACCTGCGCCGCTTTTTTATGGAAACTAGAATTCTTTCGCGCGCTTGCTCTTGAAAAAGCTGCTTCGTCCGCTGCGCTCCGTGGGCGTGTGCGGATTCGGGCGGCTGCTTCTCCTGCCGAAATCCCTGTCGCGGTCAAATCCACGGCTTCGTCCGAAATCCCTGTCGCGCCCGAAGCCTCTTCGTCCGCCGCGCCTGCGCTCGCCGAAGTCGTCGTCGAAATCGCGTCCGCCGAATCCGCCTCTTCTGCCGCCCCGTCCACCTCCAGCCGGCTTCGCGTCAACATGGATATGCGGAATAGAAGAATCCTTTCCCGCCATTTCAAGCATTCTGTCCGCGTCGGAAATCGGAAGGCTCACCAAACTGAAATTCGTAGAGACGTCGATTCTGTCAACCAATTTTTCGGGAATGTTCAAGATTCCGCTGAAATAATCTGCAATTTCGCGCGCGTTGTAACCATCGCGCCTTCCCAATTGGATGTAAAGCCGCTTTTGGTTCGGGTCGGAATCTTCAAAATCCCTTCCGCCGAAGCCGCCCCTGTCGCGCCTCGCGGAATCCTTTGATTTTGGCAAAGCGGATTTGCTTATGTCATCGTAGCGTTTTTTGCTCAACTTCTTTCCGTACATCACGGAAAGAACCGCCGCCAAAACTTTTTCCGCCTCGTCGTTTTCGCAAAGTTCGCGCGCCATTTCCACGAACATCGAGTCCACTTGAATCAAATTTGATTTCTTTTCAATCGGATTTTCGTTTTCGGAATTTGGATTCAAGTTTTCAGAATTTTCAGTTGAAATTTCATCCGCGGAATTTTCGCTTGATAAATTTTCATTTTCCGAAATTTGATTTTCAGGATTTTCAACCTGACTCTCTTCGGAAGAATTTTCATTCGATGAAATTTCATTTTCAGAAATTGAATTTTCATCAATTTCAATTTCTTTTTTCAAGCCGAGAGATTTTTTTAGCTCGTCGAACAAAGCCGCCTGCTTCACTTTGAGCACGTTCTTTACCGAAGGCACTTCGCCCTCGTTCAAGTCGCCCTTGCTCGCTCGCGCCACGCGGGCTTTGAGAAAATTCAATTTTCGAGTTTCGCCGGGAGTGACGAATGTAACGGCAAAGCCTGAAGAGCCGGCGCGTCCAGTGCGACCGATTCTGTGAACATAAGTGGTCGCGTCGAACGGAAGCGAGTAATTGACGACATGGCTTAATCCCGAAATGTCGATTCCTCGGGCGGCGACATCAGTGGCGACAAGCACGCGGGTTTTCTTGGAACGGAAGCGAGCGAGAATTTTTTCGCGCTGGCTTTGCGGAATGTCGCCGTGCAACGCGGCCACGTCATAGCCTTTTTCGTCAAGCCTTTTGGAAACCGTGTCCGCATCGTTTTTAGTCTGGGTGAAGACAAGTCCATAGAAATTCGGGTTTGAATCGATGAGACGCACCAACGCCTCAACCTTGTCGCTTTCGCGCACAACCCAATATTTTTGGTCGATGAGAAGCGGCTCTTCCACCACGCCCTCTTCTTCCACGATTTCATATTCGCCCATAAATTTCGCGGCGATTTTCAAAATCGGAGCGGGCATCGTCGCGCTGAAAAGCAGGATTCGCGCGTCTGGATTCGCCTGCTCGAAAATATGCTCGATGTCGTCGATGAAGCCCATGTCGAGCATCTCGTCGCCTTCGTCGAGAATGAAATATTTGATTTTGCTGATGTCGAGAGTTCCGCGCTCCAAGTGATCCTGAACGCGGCCGGGAGTTCCGACCACGATTTCACTGCCGCGCTTGAGTTCGCGGATTTGCGTGTTGTAGCTGCCGCCGCCGTAAAGAACGCAAGTCCTCGGATAGCCGCCCTCGGTAAACGACTGCAATTCGGCGCAAGTCTGCATTGCAAGTTCGCGGGTCGGCTCGAGAACCAAAGCCTGAGTGATGTCGCGGCTCTCGCGCAATTCCTGCACGATCGGCAAACCGAACGCGGCGGTTTTTCCAGTTCCAGTTCGGGCGCGCGCGATGACATTCGCATCGCCATTCAAAAGTCGCGGAATTGCCAACGCCTGAATCGGCGAAGGAGTTTCAAAGCCCTTTCGGGCGACGGCTGCCAAGGTCTTTTCGTCAAGACCGAGGTCTTCAAAAGTAATAGAGTCTTCCATTATTTTTCCTCAAAGCGCGTTTGCCGCACTTCAAGAAAAAATTCTCAAAGAAACCCAATGCAGCGTTCGCACTTTATTAAATTCTTTTGCGCCCCTGCGCAACGCGCCGTTTCCGGCGCAAAAGTTTTAATATTATAGCGAAACTTTCAGAAAGTGTCAAGATGTTTTTGAAAATTTTGAAGTTTTTTTGCAAATGTTGCGGTTTTCTGCATAAAAGGCGGCAAATGAAATCATTTTTACCCTTGACAAAATCTTACTAAAATTGATATAATTAGTAAAACTTGTTTTCGAGGTGATTTCATGGCTCTGGCAAAAAAGAAAGTCTACAGTTTCAGCTGTCCTCCCGAATTGTACGCGCGCGCCACCGCGCTTTGCAAAACCCGCGGGTGCACAAAAAGTTGGCTCGTCGCCAAAGGACTTGAACGCATTCTCGCCGAGGAAGAAGAAGACGCGAGGGACTACGAAGCGGCGGCGGCGGCGTGGAAGGAATTTGAAGCCAGCGGCGAAAAAGGGATTTCGCTTGAAGATTTGCGCAAAAAATTGAGCATCTAAATTCGGCGACTAAAATATCGCTGCTGAATTCAATACGAGTTTTTTTTCAAAAACTCGCTATTTATCGCGATTTCTCATTTCATTACAAAATCGCATTTTCAGCAACTCGAAAGTTGATACTTCCTTTGTTGCTGAAAAAGAAGGAACATTTAAAATCAGCAACTAAAATTGCGTTGCTGATTTTAATACGAGTTTTCTGCAAAAACTCGCTTATTTACTTGCCTGCTCGCGCAGGCAAAATTAAGTTCCTCGGAAATTGACATTTCCTGCGGACTTAATTTTTAAGGAGCGTTTAAAGTTTGCGGCGGCGAAGCTCGCGGAACGCTCTTTCTTTTGTTGTTTGCGAAACTTCATTGTCTGACAACGACCCAAGTCGCGCCGCTTCCGCCCATGGTCTTGTCCGCGCGCCCAAATTGTCCGAGCCTAGAATCCGACTCGATGAATTTTCGCACAAGCCCTGAAAGAACGCCGTCGCCCGCGCCAGAATGAATTCCCTTTCCGTGAATGATGAGGATTTTTCGCAAGCCACGTCGCCGCGCGTTCGTCACGAAATCATTCAGCGTCTTTCGCGCCTCTTCCTGCGTGAGACCGTGCAAGTCAATCGTATCCTGCGGCGGCATTTTTTTCACATACTCGCCATCGCGCATTTTTTGGCGTTCCTCGAATTTTTCGCGCTGCGCGTCTTTGTCGAAAGCTTTGTGCGTTTCATTTCCAGACATTTTTTCCCACTGATTCAAAATGTCGCCGAAATCTTTTTTCACTTTATTTTCTCCCCGAGTTTTTCTTTTTTTAATCTAAATTCATTCTATCAAAATCAAATTTTCTTTTCTTATCCAGCCGCCGCTTTCATTGTATTCGATAAAATACCAATTGTCAATTTCCTCACGAATCAAAACCCGGCTTGCCACGATGACGGAAATTCTTGACACCGCGGAATTTTCAGGAACAGGAAAAATCTCGCCGCCCGAAACAATGCCGTGCCGCTCGAAGACTTTCGATGAAAAAACGAATGTAAAAATCGCGAACAAAACCGCAAGCGTAGCAGCCACAAACGCGAAATTGCTTTTTCGCAAGAAAAACAAAATCAGAGAACCCGCTGCAAAAAAAGTCGCCGCAGAAAAAAGCAAAACAAAAAGCGGAAAACTTTTTTCATTCGGTGCGTTTTCGATCGCAGCAGATTTTTCAGCGGCAACGCGCTCCGCGCGGATTTTATTTTGAAAAAGGGCATTCCTCTCGCGCGAGCGCAATCGCGCGATTTTTGAGAGCGCGGAAATGTCGGGCGCAGGACTTTCAACGCTCATTTCGAATTCGTCTTTTTCCATGGCGAACGCTTGCTCGAAAATTCTTTCGGCGTTAAAAGCGGAGTTTTTTCGCGCATCTATTTCCGCGCCTTTTTTCAAAATCACATTTGCAATGCAATTCGGCATTTCAAGAATCATTTCGCGCCCCGAATATGATTCGGCGGCAATTTGCACTTGCGGCAAAAAAGTTTCGCCTTCCGAAAGCGGAGTCCATTCAAATTGCGCGACAGGAATTTTTTCCGAGAATTTCAAATCGGAAGGAATTTCAAAACCCTTCAATTCCTTGAAAATCGCATTTTTTGGAAGCGACCACGAAACTTGCCCGAGCGCCGCCGCGTACTGGACATAAAGCGTGAAGCGTGAAGGGATTCCGAGCGCGAGCGATTTTTTTTTGGGAGAAGAATCATCGCTGAAAAAAGTTTCGCCATTTTCAAAAACCAAGATCGTGCGCGGCGAAACGGTCTGCGGATCTTGCAAAACCTGTATGCAAGGAAAATTCGCGCTTCGCTTTTTGCCTTTTATGAAAAATGAAATTGGCGGCAAAGAAAAATTTCCGGCATCTTTAAAACTCAAGTTCATTTCGATTTGCACGCCGCGCCCGTTTTCTGGCGATGAAAAATTTTCGCTTCGCGAAGAAAGAAAAACTATTCCTTCCGGGAAAACCGGAATTTCCATTCGCACGTCAGCAACATCTGCTTGCGGGACAAACAATTTGAAAAGCGCACTTTGATTTACGAAAATAAATTCTTCGCTCGCTTCAAATGAAAAAATTTCGTCGGCGACAATTTTGGCGCGACGAGAATTCTGCGCGACAATTTTTTGAGAAAATAAAAAGGAAACAAAAACTAATAATCCAAACCTTGCGAATGCTTTTCTTCGCTTTGCAAATTTCTCCATTGACTTTTTTCGTTCTCCCTAATCATATTGAAAACGGAATTTTCCAAAAGCGAATCCGCCTCGCTTCCTTCCTGCGCTCCAACAAAATTTTGCGCGGCCTCTTGAGCGCGGCTTGAATCGCGCCTTTGCGAAAGCTCCAAATTTATTTTCGCGCTCACATTACTGCCGTCTACGAGCAAAGCCTGTTTGAAAAGTTCTTCGGCCTTTTCCTGCTCGCCGTTTCGCCGCGCTATTATTCCAGCATTGTAAAAAGCCGCGAAGCGAATTTGTTCGGGCGCATCGGAGGAAAGCGCGCTGATTTTTTCGAGCGCGGCAGCGTTTTCATTTTGCGCAAGATATGTCGCGGAAATCCCATACAGCGCATATTGCGAAATCAAGTCGTCGCCGTTTTCCAGCGCGGCAGAAAGGCTTTGCGAAAATTTCGCGATGGCTTCGTTGTAATCTTTTTGATGCCATGCCCAAGTCGCCTCAAGAATTTTTTTCGACTCGTCGAATTTCGCCGAGCAAGAAAAAAAAGGAAAAACCAAAATTGAAATCGCAAGCGTTTCTTTAAGCGAAGTCAAATTGAATTCACTTGCGAAGAAACTCAAGACGAAAAAAAACACTGAGAGCAAAATGAAAAATCCGTGACGCGAATGCAGGCGAGTTTCGTAGGCAAGCGAAAGATTTTCTTGCGATGCGCTGAAATTGTTTTTTGCGAAAAACCCGTTCACAGAAGAAAGCACTGCGATTGCAGAAGCTGATTTTGACGCGTCGACAAATTTTGCGGACGCGCCTTTGAAAAAACTAAATCCTTGTTCGCCAAAATTTTTCTTGTTCACCTCGTTAACAATTTCGCAGATTCTTTCAGAACGCATCGCCGTTTTCACAGGAGTTTCCCCATCGCCTGAAATTATTTCACTTTCGCGCTCGCTTCCAAATCCGATTATGACGACGCTCACCCCTTGTCGCAAAGCCAAACTCAACGCGGATGCAAGCGAAGCGTTTGTTTCTTCGCCGTCGGTAAAAAGCCAAATCACAGGCACTTTGGAAATATTGCGCGGAAAAGACTTTAGCGCGACGTTAATGCCCTCGCCCAAATCGCTTCCTGCCGAAGAAATCATCGCAGGCGAAAGCGTTTCAAGTAAATTGAAAATCGCGTTCACATCTTCCGTGAGAGGAATCGCGAGCACGCCGCTTCCTTTCGCCAAGACCGCGCTCACAGGCGTTCCTTCCACTTGTTCCAAAAGTTTTCGCGCGTAGGACTTCGACGCTTCAAGACGGGAAAAATTTCCTGGCATATCGCGCGCCGTCATGCTGTATGAAATGTCGAACACAAGCGAAATCGCACTCCCATTTTTTTGCACGGGCGTAGAAATCGTTCCCCAAGAAATTCCTGAATATGCGAAAACAAGCGCACACCAAGCGAGACTCCTAAAAAACACTCTTGCAAAGATTCGGATTTTTATTTTTTTTAAATCAAACGATGAATTTTTTTCGTAAGACTTTGAAAGCACGGGAAAAGTTTTTTTGTAGACGACGGCGCAGTAAATCAAGACTGGTATCAATACTAAAATAGCGCATAAAGCCCATGGACGCTCAATTTCAAAATTCATTTTCCCCTCCCCTCAGACAAATTCCCTCAACAGAACTCGGCGCACAAACCACGCCGCAGCAAAGCAAAGAATCGCCGCGAGCAAAAATTTATCGTAATAAAAAATGTCGTCGCTTCGAATGTAATAACTTTGCGCCACTTCCTGCCGCTTGGCGATTGAAGCAAGCGCGGAAGACAACGCGCTCACGGATTCCACGCCATAATATCGTCCGCCCAAATCCGCCGCCAATTTTTCAAGCGACGCGCTGTCGAACGAAGAGTCCAAATATCCCGAATAAGATTTCCCGGTGCGTGGATCTTGGTAGTCGAGCGGGACAGAACCGCGAGTCCCGATTCCAAGCGCGTAAAGCGTGATTCCATTTTTAGCGACAAGGCGCGCCGCGGTTTCAGGATGAATTTCGCCCGCATTGTTTTCGCCGTCAGTCAAAAGCACGATACATTTTCGAAGTGCCTTCGACTCGCTCAAATGGAAAACTGCAAAAGAAATTCCCATTCCAATCGCAGTGCCGTCTCCCATTTCGCCAAGCGCAATTGAATCTATTCGACTTTTAAAATACTCAAAGTCAATCGTGCTTGGAACAACCAGAGCCGCCTCGCTTCCCATCGAAACAAGTCCGTAAGACGCGGGTGAATTGTTTTGCGCCAAAATTTCAATCGCGTTTTTTGCCGCTTCAATTCGTCTCATCCCGTTGATGTCACGCGCCGCCATCGAAGGGCTTGTGTCCAACACGAAAAGAATATCCGCTCCGCGACTCGTGTAGACGCGTTCTTCACGATGGACAGTCGGCTCCGCCAACGCCGTCACGCAAAGCACGAACGCCGTAAAAACCAATGCGCTTGAAAATGCCGAAACAAAACGAAGGAATCTGTCGCTCCAAGAGAATTCAAATCCGTTCCAATCAGCAAAGGCAAGCGGAAAACTTATATGCGAGAAAAGCCCGATTTTTTTAAGCGCGTAAAAAAAAGGCAGGGCAAGCAAAATCAAAAACGCGGCAGGATTCATAAAACTAAAACTCATTCCTTCTCCTCGCGCAATCCGCCTTCAAAAATTTTCACGGCTTTCACAATCGTCGCCGCCAACGACATCCTCTCGCCTTGCGCCAAATGCGCCTCGTGCTCAGATTTAGGCTCACGTTTTTCGTCAAGCGAACCGTGCGCGTAACGAATGTAGTCAGTCCGAATGAACATCGAAGTCAAATCGTCTAGAACAGGAAAAACGAAATCCGGAATTTCGTCGAGAAAAATTTTCTGAAAAGCCCTCGTTATTCCAAGCGCGGATTCGGACTCAAACGGAAAATCAAATCGAAACGAAAGGTAGGCGCGGGTTATGTTTTGAAGCCCCGCACAAAATTCAATGTCAGACAAATTTCCATTGCGCAAAAGTCTTTTCAATTTCCGCAAAGTTATGATTGAATTGCGTCTGCGCGAACGTCGGATTCGCATCTGCGAAATCCATCGTCTCAAATCGTGGAATTTCACAAGCGTGCGAAAAATCGCCGCAAGGAAAACCACTGCCACGACAACGAGCGCGAAAACCGCATAACTTGTCCCTGGAACCATAAACGGCGGAAGCGAAGGCTGAAATTCCGTGCGACCAGTCTTTTCCACGACGGATTTTATTTCAATTGGCAAAAGCGAAATCTTCAAGGAAAAATTTTCATCTTTTACCACATCGTCAGAATCTAAAATCGAAAGCAAGTCGAACGCAGGAAAATCAATCGTGCCAATGCGCCACGGAATAAATTGAATTACAAGCGAGCAATCATTTTCGCGCATGGAAAAACGAGCGTTTTTTATCGTGAGGACGTCTGACAAATTTTCAAACGGAATTTTTTCAACATCAATTTCCTTTTCAAAATTCTGTTCATGAAAAATTTCCGAATTGATTTTAAAATTGTAGCGAACTTCGGCGACATCGCCTACATAAACTTCTAGCGGAACGAGAGTCTGCGAAATGTCCGATGCGTTTTGCGACGCCCCCTGCGCAAAAACAAAACTCAAGTGAAAGAAAATTCCTGTCAAAAAAACGGCGGTAAAAATTTTTCCTCGCATCACGCTTCCTTTTTCCTTGAAAAGAATTCAGAAAGAACCGAAAGCGAGTCGTCCGCCGTGGAAACGGAAAGAGGAACGCCTCCGCGCCGCGTTACCGAAGCGCGCCACCTTTTTTCGCGCATCGAAAAATCTTCTTGCCACCTGCCTTGAAACTTCTTTGAAGAAGTCGGAAAGAGTTTTTTTGCGCCGCTTTCGGCATCCTTGAAAAAAATCGTTCCCATTTCAGGCAAAGTCGAATCAATCGCGTCGGAAACTTTCAGCGCGACCACATCGTGGCGCGCGGCCAAAATCGCGAACGGATTTTCCCATCCGCTCACGCGGAAGTCCGAAATGACAAAAACAAGCGAGCGTTTTTTCAAAATCTTGCACGCGCCTTGCAAGGCGCTTTCCAAAACCGAGCCGCGCGATTTTTTTGGAAATGTGTCCAAATGCGAGAACAAAAGCATAGTGTGTTCCTGTCCAGCTTTTGGCGCGATTACGAATTCCACTTCTCCCGAAAACAAAACCGCGCCGACGGGATTTGAATTGTGTTCCGCGCTTAAGGTCAAAAGCGCGGCAATTTCAGAAGCGGCTTCAAGTCGGCTTCGCGCCGAAGAAAGAGCCTGCATCGAAAGCGAACGGTCGACGATTAAAAAAATTTGAAGCTCGCGTTCTTCATCGAAAATTTTTACGAAAGGCTTCGCGCTTCTTGCCGTAACATTCCAGTCTATCGCTCGAACATCATCGCCGCGCAAATATTCGCGCACGCCAGAAAATTCCACTCCGCGCCCTCGGTACAAAGAGCGGAACACGCCGCTTTGCATCGCGCTCGCAAGTGAGGCAGTGGCAATTCTCAAGTGCGATGCACGTTTTACAAGCGTCGCCTTGTCGGAAATCAAATTCTGTTCCACAAAAAACATTTCCCAATAAATTTAAATTTTCACAAAAATCTCAAAGCCAATCTTTGCGCAGCAGTTTTAAAGGCAAAATCATTGAAAAAATTATCGCCATTCCATTGACAACTTTTTCAATTTGCAATTTTCGATTCTTTGTCCGGGCGGATTGTCGCCATGCTCTTTGTCAAAAGAATAATCGTTCAACAATTTGCCTGGAAATTGCCGGCAGACTCCGCAAAATGAAACGTTCTTTGACATAGCGCAAGCGGCTATTGGACAAGGCTCGTCTTTCGCATGAAACGGCATTCCGCCTGTCGCCACGCAACCCTCGCAACCGCAAGATTCTTTCCACTCGCAGCCCGTGCATTCAAGCCCGCAAAACGCAGTCACCAAAATTTCATGATGCTTTTTCGTGCATTCCATTTTTCCTCGACCTCCGCATCTCTCGCCAATTTTTTTGCAAAGCGAAAATTATTTTTCGCCTGAACTTTCGTCTTCTTGAAAAAGTCCGTTTAAAAAATCCGCGCAATTTTTATGGAAGAGGCGTGAGTTCCAAAATTTTATTGATGATGTCGTCCGCGCCCACGCCGCCTGCCGCCGCTTCGTAGGAAAGCACTAGCCTGTGCCTCAAAACCTCGCACGCAACTCCTTTCACGTCATCTGGCAAAACGAACGAACGCCCCGCAAACAAAGCGCGTACTTTCGCGCATTGCAGGAGAGCGATCCCCGCGCGGGGAGACGCGCCGAAATTTATGTATCGTCCGATCTCGCTTTTTCCTTGAAAAGATTTTTCCCTCGCACCATGCGAATCCTGTGCGCCCGGCCTTGTCACGTTTACGATTGAAACGATATATTCTACGATTTTTTCATCGCAGACAATCCGCTCCAAAACCGCGCGGCATTTTTTCAAAAGCGACTCGCTGAAAACTTTTTGCACGGGAACTAGCCTCGCATTGCCGCAAGTCTTTACGATTTCCACCTCTTCCTTCGCGCTCGGATAAGGAACTACGATTTTCATTAAAAACCTGTCGAGTTCGGCTTCAGGCAAATTGTATGTGCCTTCCTGCTCAATCGGATTTTGCGTGGCGAGCACGAAAAACGGTTCGGGCAATTTGTAAGTCTCCTCGCCAATCGTCACCTGCTTTTCCGCCATCGCCTCGAGCAGCGCGCTTTGGACTTTCGCGCCAGCGCGGTTTATCTCGTCGGCAAATACCACGTTCGTAAAAACAGGACCTTTCCGCACGGAAAATTTTGAAGAATGCTGCTCGTAAATCAAAGTGCCTGTCAAGTCGGCGGGAAGCAAATCCGGAGTGAACTGAATGCGCTTGAAATCAAGCCCTGAAATCTCCGCGAACGTTCGCACCGCCAAAGTCTTGGCAAGCCCTGGAACGCCTTCCAAAAGGACATGTCCGCCGGCGACCACAGCACACAGAATTCCTTCGATGACATTCGCCTGCCCAATCACGCGCTTGGCGACTTCCGCGCGGCATCTTTCCGCCGCTTCCCTGCACTCGGCAAGGTCGTTTTCGTTGATTTCCTTTTTTTCCATTTTTGCGCCCCGAATTCCTTATCAAAGCTTCCAATAATACCATCGAACGCGTTCAGAAACTTCAGTCATCCGAACGCCCGATTCTAACAAATCTCAAATTTGCGATGTCTTATTGCCAGACCTCAAGAAGAAGCCTAAGAGAGTTTCCTCACCATGCTCATTATAACGAAATACCAAAAGTTTTTCTATAACATTTCTAACATTTCGGAAAACTTCTAGAAAAATCAATTATGAGGACAAAGAGACTGCGCGACCAACTCGAACGAAGAAGAGACGGTTTCAATCAAGCCTCTCGCCCGCGCTTTGACAGCCCGAACAACTGGCGCGAAAAATCCCGTTTCAACATTACGCGCGGTCTTTATCCATGGCAAAAGCGCGCGAACAAACAGCGCGGCATTTTGCCTATAATGACTATCAGAAGTCATTGATATTCTAAAAATTTCTCTTGAAAAAAATCACGTATTGTGATATAATCCATATTCGATAAATTCAAATTCTCTTAAGGATACAAGCTAAAAAACTGCCTGAAAAGTCGTCAGTTTTTCTGCTTTAAAAGTTTGCGTTGCAAACTTCAATATTCAATGTGCGTTTTCATTTCATTGCAAGCGCACGCTAAAAAGCCAATCGCGATTTTGTACTGGCGACGAAGTTTCTGGCCGAAATCGCCCTTGACTTTTTATGGGAGATTTTTATGATCAAGACTGTCAAAGACGTTGACCTCAAGGGCAAGCGCGTCATCATGCGCGTGGATTTTAACGTGCCGATGAAAGACGGCGTGGTTCAGGACGACACGCGAATTATGGCGGCGCTCCCCACAATCAAGTACATCGTCGAACAAAAGCCGCGCTCGCTCGTTTTGATGAGCCACTTGGGCGACCCGAAAAAGGACGTGAAGAAGGCGCAGGAAAAAGCGGAGAAAGCGGGAAAGGCTTGGACCGAAGCCGACGCCGAGAAATTCATCGAAGGCAAAAACCGCATGAAGCCCGTCGTGGAATATTTCTCGCAGAAATTGGGAATGCCGGTCACTTTCCTTCCGGACGCGCTCGGACAGAAGTCCGCGATTGATGCTCTTCCTGAGGGCGCGGTGGCGATGCTCGAAAATGTCCGTTTCCACAAAGAAGAAACATCCAAAGATTCGGCGGAACGCGACACGATGGCGAAGGAGCTTGCATCTTACGGCGACATTTTCGTGAACGACGCTTTCGGAACTGCGCACCGCGATCAGGCTTCCACTGCTTCCATCGCGAAATTCATGCCGGTGGAAAGCGTGGGCGGATTCCTCATGGAAAAGGAAGTGAAATACATTCAGCCGATGGTGACGAATCCCGAAAAGCCAATGATTGCGATTATCGGAGGCGCGAAAGTTTCCTCGAAAATCGCCGTGCTCGAGTCGCTTCTCAAAAATGCGAGCGCGCTCGTAATCGGCGGCGGAATGGCGTACACTTTCTTGAAAGCGCAGGGGCACAAGGTCGGAAAGTCGCTCGTCGAGGACGATTTCATCGACACAGCGAAAAAATTGCTCGCAGATGCCGAGGCGAAAGGCGCGAAAATCATTCTTCCTGTCGACCATGTGGGCGCGGAAGAATTCAGCGCGGATGCGAAGCCTGTCGCCGTTGACGGAACGGACATTCCCGACAACTTGATGGCGATGGACGTTGGTCCTAAAACCATCGAACTTTATAAAGAAGTCATCGGCTCCGCGAAGTCCATCGTATGGAACGGACCTGTCGGAGTCTTTGAATTCGACGCGTTCGCGAAAGGAACGGAAACTGTCGCGAAGCTCGTAGCCGAAGCCACAGAGCGCGGCGCGATGACCGTCGTGGGCGGCGGCGATTCCGTGGCGGCGGTAAACAAATTCCACCTCGCCGACAAGATGAGCCACGTTTCCACAGGCGGCGGCGCGAGCCTCGAATTCTTGGAAGGAAAGACGCTTCCAGGAATAGCGATTTTGGCAACGAAATAATGCGCGATAAAAGGGCGAGCTTCCGCAAGGAAACTCGTCAAGCGTAGCGGCGCAAAAAAAATATGGAACGCAGATTTTGAAATTGTAAAATTTCAGGATTAAAATCTGTGTTCCATCTTTGAATATCGGTGTTAATACTCCGCTACGCATCGTTTTCAACAGGAGAATTTTTATTTTACATAGTCGCTTACGCGACATGAGAATCTGCGTCAAATTGCTTTGCGGTTTATAAAAAATTTATTACTTTATTTTAGGAGATATGATAAAAACGCCGCTGAAATAGCGCGGCATTTTTATCATGACAAGTTTGCGTTGCAAACTTGCTTATATACTGCTTCTTCTCATTTCATTACGAAGAAGCTTAAAAAGTCAAGAATAAAGTTCAAACTTTATTCTTGACTTTTTATAGGAGAAAAATTATGGCACGGACACATTACATCGCCGGAAACTGGAAGATGAACACGTCGAAGGCAGAGGCGGTAAAATTGGCGGAAGACTTGGTGGTCGCCCTCAAAGGCAAGCCGAACAAATTTATGATTGGCGTTCCTTTCGTATATTTGGACGCGGTGGCGCAGGTCGTCAAAGGCTCGAACATCATCCTCGCGGCGCAGGACTGCGCGGCCACGGCGAACGGCGCTCATACCGGCGAAGTTTCCACGGAAATGCTAAAAGATGTCGGATGCGCATGCGTCATTCTCGGACACAGCGAGAGACGGCATGAAATCGGCGAAAGCGACGAACTAATCAACAAAAAAGTGCGCCGCGCTTTGAACGCAGGGCTTGAAGTGGACTTGTGCATCGGCGAGCTTTTGAGCGAGCGCGAGGCGGGCGAGGCGGAGCAAGTCTGCGCCTTCCAGCTTTCTGCGGGACTTGCGGGCGTAAGCGAAGAGCAGATGAAGCGCGTTACGATTGCCTACGAGCCGGTTTGGGCGATCGGCACGGGAAAGACCGCCACTCCAGAAGACGCGCAGGCAATCCACAAATTCATCCGAGGCTACATAGCGAAACTTTACAACGAAAAAGTAGCCGAGGAGACGATAATCCAGTACGGCGGCTCGATGAAGGCTTCCAACGCGAAAGAACTGCTCGCGCAGCCCGACATTGACGGCGGTCTCATTGGAGGCGCGTCGCTCAAGGCGGAAACTTTCGTTCCGATTTGCGAAATTTAGATTAAGGATGTTTGAACTTGTCGCTAAAATATAAAGCGAACCTTACGGTTTGCCAGCGAGTTTTTCTTGCGAAAAACTCGCGCGACAAGTCTACCTTCGAGTTTTATTTGAAAACTCGGCATACAACAGTTTTCTCATTACATTGCGAAAGCACTTTTTTAACAGTTTGAAAGTTGACAATTCTTTCACTGCTAAAAAGACAAAGGCATTTTTTTTCAGCGCTCTTTCCCGACATCATCGAAGGCTGGCTTCTTTTTCAGCGACATACTCATCATAAAGTTCGGCGAGCGGCTTTGTTTGGGGGGCGGATTCTTCGGTGCTTGCCAATATGAACGGAAGAATTATCTTTGATTTTATGTAAGACCAATCCGATATGAAAGTCTGCGGCATTTTCAAATATTCGCTCATCGGGATGTTTGACATAAGGTGGCGATAATAAAATGGGAAAATATTTTTATTGACGCTTTGGATTGAGGAAAATCCGCTTGCGATTCCGAAAGTCTGCGTGCGCAGTTTCATCGCGAATTTTCTCTCGAGCATCTTTTTCTGCGACTCCTCGTTCATGAACCAAATCAAAAATTTTTTCGCGGCGGCCTTGTTCTTGCTCGCGGAATAAATTCCCATCATTATCGCGTCATCCTCGATTTGTATTTTGCCGTCGTTGCAAATCCATCGAAAATCCAGCGTTTCAAGCTGATCTTCGGGAAGGGACATCAGTCTGTCGCTCGACGCGTATGCAAAAAGGCTGCGTCCGCTTTGCAATTGATCGTGAAACGGCATATAAAGATACTTGAACGCGAAATCCAATTCGTTTTGGACGCCGCCGTTTATCAGTTCGCTCCATTCGTTTGTCGAGCTGACTGTGCTTTGAAACGTGCCCTCCGAATATACTAATTTGCCGTTTTGAACTGTGTAACTCACCCCGGCAGTTTTGAAAATCAAGTAGAGAAAATCCGAATTCCAATGCGGACCGAACGCCATCGCGCCGTAACTGCCGTCGTCGTTTTTTTCGTTGAATTTTTGGGAAGCATCCTTTATGTCGTCAAAAGAAAAAAAAGCGTTTTGCGCGTAGTCGTAATTGTTCGTGTGAAAAACAAGCGCGGGCAAATTGAAACTCACTGGAAGCAGATATTGCCTTTCCTTGAACTGCCCCGCCTCCAAAAAGAAAGGATAGAAAATTTCCCTTGAAAGCGCGTTCTTTCCGAAAATCGAATCGATGCGAGAAAAATATTTTTTTTTGCATTCCGCTCCGCAAAAATGCGCCCGCGACTATGTCCGGGTGAGGCTCGCTTTTCGAGGGCGGCATCGCGCCTGTCAAGTCGTCCTTGTAGAGCGCGACTATTTTTATTTTGTCCTGGCTTGCGTTGAAAAGTTCCGTATACGAAACGAAATCAACGCAGTCCGTCCAAAGCACAAGTCGTGATGTTTCGTTCGCGCACGAAAAGAGCATGGGAAAGAAAATTGCCAGGAAAAAAAATCGCTTCATCACAATTCTTCGGCGGCCTTGTAAATCGTCTCGTAAACTAAATCGATTTTGTCCTCTTCAAGCGAGCTGAAAGCCACGCGCAAGGTTTTTTCGTCGATTGAAACCGTTCCGATTCCGTATTCGTTCAAAAGTTTTTTGCGCAAGTCCTCGGCGTTTTTTTCTTTGAGCGAAAAGCTCATGAAGTAGCCCGAATTGAACGGCAAGGCTTCGAGCGCGGCGGACTTGTGCGAGTCCACGAACGCGCGGACTTTTTTGTAGCGACCTTCAAGGATTTTTTTGAAGCGCGATTTTTGCGCTTCGAAATTCTCGTCGTTCATCGCGCGAAGAATCAGTGACTGGGAGGGGGTGGCGGCGCAGCTCACCGAGGAGCGAATCACGCCCATAAGTTTCGTAACGAGAGCCTTGTATTGCGCGTCCGAAAATTCGGAATTTCCAAATGTTACGAATCCCGAGCGGAATCCCCAGACGAAATCTTCTTTTGTTGGACCGTCAATTTTTACCGCCAAAATATTTTTGTGCAAATCGCAAGTGTATGCGAAAAGCGATTGCTCTTCGATTGAGTCTTCGTAGTTCAGGCCAAAATACGCGTCGTCGCTGATGGCAAGAACCTTCGCTCCGCCTTCGGCAACCTCTTTCAGAATGTCGCAGATTTTTTTCGCCTCTGATTTTGAAGGCGAGTAGCCCGAAGGATTTTGCGGAAAGTTCAGGAGAAGCCGCACGCTTCCGTTTTCGGCTTCTTTCTTGACGGCTTTTTCAAAAGAATCCAAATCGAATTTCCCGTCATTGAACATATTGAATTGGTGGAAGTCCGCGCCGCGCCGCGCCTGGCAAATGAGAGCGTAGTTGTCCCAGCAGGGATTCGCGGAAAGAAGCGGCTTCGTCTCATCCAAAAACAAATCGGCGATGTATGAAATTCCTGCCGTGAGACCAGGCACCAAAACCGGAAGCGAGAATTTTTTTTCTTTAAGCGAAGGATTTTTTTTCAAAATGTTCTGTTTCCACGCTTCGCGCAATTTCGGATTTCCTGCGGTGGGCGCGTAGCCCACGAGTTCCGAGGCGGAAAGCTCGGGCGCGAATTTGTGAATCGCGTCGAGCATGGCGGGCTTCCCTTCGACAATTGTCGTGCCGATTGTGCCGTTCGCGACTTTGCCCAATTCCTTCGCCTCGTTGCTTTGCGCGATGATTCCGTTTGGAAAATAAATACGCTCGCCCAAATCCGAAAAAAGTTCCGAGGCGACGGTCCCTTTCAAATTGTCATTTAATTCCTGTGCTAATTTATTCAACATGCTTTTATAATATTCCAAAACGCTTGTCCGTGTCAATCAAAATTTTGCATAAATATGCAGAAAACGCGAGGAAATTTATGCAAGCGTTTTAAATCAGCACACGCCAATGGAGTGCATATATGTCTCAAGGACGACTACAAATTCCTCCATCTCACGGGGCTTAATGTCGCCCATATTCGCAATTCTAAAGGTGTCGATGTTTCCAAGCTTCCCTGGATAAATGGTAAAGCCTTTTGAACGTGCAAAATCGTGCAGGGCGTTGAAATTGTACTGTGGGGTTTCGGGGATTAAAATGGCGGTGATAAAATGCGATTGATGTTCGCGATTGACGAGCATTTTCAAGCCCATCTTGTCCAGCGCGGTGACAAGGATTTTCCAGCATTCCGTGAACCGTACAAATCGTTTTTCAATGGTTTCCACCTTTGTTTCGGTGATTGCCTGGCGGAGCGCGTAGAGCGTTTGCACAGGAGGCGTAAAACGGGTTTGCTTCGTTTCCAAGAAATACTTGTATTGGTCGTAAAGATTTAAGTAATAGTTTCTCATCGGCCAGTCTTTTTGTTCAAGTAACTTTTCCTTATTGCAGACGACAAAACCGATGCCCGCCATTCCCCCGATGTGCTTGTTTGAAGTGCAGGTGGCAAAATCTATCCCAAATTGCTCGAGGTCAATCGGCATTCCTCCGTACGATGAAACCGTATCGACAATCGTTGTCATTCCATACTTCTTTGCAATCGGACAAATTTCCTCGACATGATTCAAAAGCCCCGTTGTAGTTTCGTGGTGCACCATTGCGAAAGTCGTATATTTTTTGGACTTGAATTGTTCCTCAAGCGCATGTATGTCAAGCGGCTCATATGTTGAGCTTTTGAAAACATCCATATCGATGTTATAGACGCTCGCGATTTTTGCCAATCTTGCTCCGTAGGAGCCGTTGTCAACGACGAGCAGTTTTCCGTTCGGAGGCACACAGGAAGAGACCATCGCCTCGTCCGCACCAGTTCCAGAGCAGCCGAACATAATCGTTGTGTATTTTTTTGAATCGGCAACAAATTCCGTTAAATCGATTGCAATTTGCTCCATAAGATTGCCAAATTCCAATTCCCGTGGACAAATGTCCGTGACAACTTGCGCATATTTTACGCTGTCGCTTGTTGTGGAAGGACCAGGATTGAGCAAAACCTCACGGCGGATTTTTTGCAGATTTTCGTTTTCTTTTATGCGCGGATAAATTTCGTTTAACGCTCGTGAAAGC
The DNA here is from genome assembly GCA_910584475.1 of uncultured Treponema sp. Classification (GTDB taxonomy): domain Bacteria; phylum Spirochaetota; class Spirochaetia; order Treponematales; family Treponemataceae; genus Treponema_D. The sequence goes on along the minus strand of CAJUBD010000012.1, from coordinate 31,622 downwards.
ATGGACTCGTCATCAATTTCTGTCCATGCCAAGAATTCTATTTTGTTTATAAAAACTTTTTCACCGGAAATTGAAGCGTGTTTTAAGGCGTTCTCATAATCCAGTTTTATCAAGTCAGGCGAAGAGTTGTAATGCTTGAGCATTTTTTCAAGGCAGGACTTCGAGACCTTGCTGATTCCCACAAGTTCTCCCGCCGGATCGGGAATTATGTTTTTGTCTTTGGAGACTTCAGTCAGGACGCCACTTTCATCCGCGGCAAGATACACTTCGTCGTGGCTGTTTGACTTGCCGCTTGCCAAAATCACATTGGCGCGGGAGTCGTTTTGCAGAACTTTTAAACCCACCGCATCATACACTAAATCGCTTTCAAGAAGCAAAAAATCGTCCTTTATGTATGGCGCGCACACAGAAAGCGTTCCCATGCTGCTTGTGGCGGCGTAGTTGTCATTTCGGACGGTCTTTATGATGTGGTACTTTTCTGCAAGTGCATCATAAAATTGCGAGCAATGCCCTGTTCCGATGATTATCTCTTCTATGCCATTGGCTATCAGTTTTTGAATTGAACGCTCCACCATCGGAATGCCTTCTATTTCAATAAAACCTTTTGGCATCGCTTCCGTTCGTTTTCCGAACCGCGCGCCAAGTCCGCCCGCAAGAATTACCGCCTGTCTTGTCATTTATTTTCCTCCTTAGAAAAATCAATAATAAATATACTCCACTCTCAATTTTCAATAAAGACCCACGAACATTGCTTATTACTTAACCTTCAAAAACTCCATAAACGCTTTTTTGTTTTCAATCGGCGTTGACTTTGGTCGTCCCAAATCTTTTCTCGCGCCTTTTTTTACAATCACCTCAATAAATGTCAATTTTTCTTCCAAGTTGGAAAGCGCATTTTCAAGCTCCTCAATTGTCTCGACCCTTTTCACGCTTTCATAGCCGCAGGATTTTGCGATTCCGCACAAGTCGATTTGTCGTGCGACGGTGGGCTGTCCTCCAACGCTGTCATGTGCTCCATTGTTCAAGACGATGTGAACCATGTTTTTTGGAGCGCGCGAGCCGATTGTGGCAAGTCCTCCCATTTGCATAATGGTCGCTCCGTCTCCATCAATGCAGAAAATGTTCCGCTCTTTTTTTTGCAGAGCGATTGAAAGCGCAATTTGACTTGCGTGTCCCATTGAGCCGACGGTAAGGAAGTCGCGCTCGTGATTCATGCCGTGCTTTTCGCGCAATTCATAAAGTTCGCGACTTGCCATTCCTGTCGTCGAGACGAAGGCGGCTTTTTCGTCCGCAAGCAGCATGACTTTTTCAATCGCCTCTTCGCGATTCATATTGCCTTGAACCGCTTCATTGCTTTTCAAGGTATAATCGGAAAATGTTCCTTTTCGTATTACAAAAGCGTAGGGCGCGGAATTTTCTTTTATGTAAGCATATGCCTCGTCAAATTGCTTTTCCAAATCCGCAGTTTCCGCGCTTAAAATTTGATATGGCACTTTCATCGCGTCAAGCAAATCGCAAGTAACTTTGCCCTGCTTGACATGCTGCGGCTCATCATGAACACCGGGCTCTCCACGCCATCCAATCAAAATCAGCATAGGAACAGAATAAACATCGGGATCTGCAAGCGAAAGAAGAGGGTTTATCATATTGCCTTCGCCTGAATTCTGCATATAGACAAGCGGTATTTTCCCTGTGGAAAAATAATAGCCTGCCGCCAAGCCCATCGCGCTCCCCTCATTCGCTGAGATTATATGCTTTTCCTTTGGCGCGTTGTCGGTTATGTAGGCACAAAGATTTTTCAAGAGTGAATCCGGCACTCCCGTAAAAAAATCCGTTCCGTGGGCTAAAGCAAGGTCATAGAATGTTTTCGGCTCAATCATTTTTTTTCTCCTAATTTTTGTTAAACTACAAGGGTTTACAATGTTTTCTCTGTGTTCTATCGACGCTTTTCCAGAATATGCAAATATTCCACAGTCGAATCCGCCTTATTGAAGCGGTTTGCATCGGCTTTAAAACGCTGGTAGTTTGTCTGCGCCAAATCATAACGCCCGTATTTTGACATAATTTTTTTTATGTCATCGCAACTCATCAAGCCTTCGTTGTTATACGAAAGGAAAACATATTTGAACTGCGCATTTTTTATCAAATCTTCAAATTCATTTTTCACGGTTGAAGCCGAACAATATTTTGAACGCGAATATTTCCGCAAGCCCGTTTTTCCTTGCGGCTCGAACGGCTTGTACTCGGCGATTGTATTCAGCAAATGATAATTCGCTCCGTATTGCCGCGCGTTGTACGGCGGATCAAGATACAAAATGTCGCCCGAGATTTCCTTTATCAGTTGATTCGCGTCGCAGTTGAAAACCTCGTGTTCATTTTCATTGGGTTCAAAATTCGCCGCCTCCAAAACCATTCCTTTTTGCGCGGATTTTTTCAAATGCTTTAAATACGCGCCGTAAACCGAAGCCGTGTTCGCAACCTTGTCCGCGCATTCAAGCAAACTGCAAAGCAAAAAATAATATTCGCACTCTGAAACTTTTCCCGATGATTTCCATTCTTCAATCTTTGTGCGGATTGCGTCGATCTTCATTCCGTTTTCGTCCGAAAAATATTGCCGCTCGCCATTTCCACCCAAACAATAGTTTTTGAAAACAAATCCGTCTGATTTCGGCGGAAGCGAATTCAACTCGGAAACCAACGCATCGGCATTTGCAAGTGGCAGATGGTTTTCGATGTAATTTTTGTTCAAAACATAACTGTAATATTCCGTGTCATTCGCGATGATCGTTTTTACGGATGTCTTGAAAGTCCGCCCAACAATTCCGGTTCCCGCGAAAATGTCGCAGAATTTTTTTTGCGACAAATCTTCGCCGCAAACAGAGCGGATTGTTTCGGGAAGAAAAGACTGGCAGAGTTTTAGTTTTGAGCCGATGTAGTTCATTGGTAATTCACCGCCTCGAATTTCAAATCGTTGTTTTCAATTTCAAATTCAACATAAATTAACGGTTTTATGTTTTTGCGAGAATTTAAGCTTTTTATAGAATTTATAAATTCTTCAAATTTCGCTTCATTTCTTCTTCTGGGCTTTTTACAAATAATCGATGGTTGTATTTGGCTGGGACGATTCGGGATGTAATATTGTTCAAGCCAATCAATGTATCTTTCTATTTGTTCTATAATCTCATTTTTGAAGTATTCATCTTTCAATTCTATAGGAACAACCATTCTTTCCGTTTCATCTATAATTTTAGAAAAAACAATGTCCATTCTCCTCATTCCAACACCACATGAAACTTCATTTCCTAGCCATTCGATATTGTCCTGCGAAACATTGTAAATAGAATCCAAGGAAATGTTTTTGCCTGTGCCAATGTTTTGAGCAATATACATTTGCAAATGAGTTTCAAAAGCATTGTTCTTATTGTACTTGAAAAATAAGCGCGGCAAGACATTTGGCATCATTTGCGATATTTTATAGTCGTCATAAGAATTTGTACTGACAATTTTTCTTGATTTAGAATCAAAAGAAAAATTGTTTCCCGTTAATATTTTCTCTTGCTTTCCGCGAATCAAATTAAAAAGTCGTTCCGCTTCATATATTGTAATCATCGTGTTACCACGATTGCCTTTTAGTTTTCTGTAAATCAAACTCCAAAGCATTTGGCATGGCGATTGAATGTGCTTTATCTCATCAAGCGCTTCCCATTCGGTAATTCCATTTTCAAAAACTTTGTACGGCTCTATTTTCAAGCGGAACGGCAAATACTTTTTTTGTCCTAAATTTGAATCATCTAAAAAATAGCCATCATGCTTCGCCTTGAATATTCCATAAAACTTGCCCTCATGTTTGTCCTTTGCTTGCAAATAAAAAATTATATAATCGCCTTTTCTAATTCTGCTCCCATCTGCCATCATTGCGACCAAAGTTTTTTCGGCATTGGGATTCAACTTGCTTGATTCTTTTCCGTTAAAATCAACTTTTACATTTTTATATCCCGTTCCCGCAAACATATACTCCAAGTGATATTTAAAAGTGTTATCATCAACAATAAAAACATGTGTTGTCATTCATCTTCTCCATAAAGTTTTTTCATAATAAATTCTGCCGTATTTTCACTCGCTTCTTTTGTAATTCGTTTTATGGAGATTTTTCGATATTCTACTGGGTCATATTGATAACACCCCTTGCAACCCAGTTCTTTTGTATAATTTTCATCGCCCTCATAAAATGAATATGGATTGCCTTTGATATTTTTCGCGTCCCATCTTTTGTCGTTTTCCTTGCAGCGTTTGCAAATTTGCCTTTTCACATCGTTGGCAGCTTTGCAGAGCGGTTGAAAATCTTCTAGCTTTTGCGTTGATTTGTCGGAAACTCGAAAATCATTTTTTCTGCCGTCCTTGTGGTCGATTTCAATTTTCGTATTTTCAGAATTTCCGCAAACACCAAGCATCACGCAATTTTTGTTTTTGTAGAATTCTTTAATGTCGCTCCGAATGCTTTGACTGAAAATTTCTTCTGAGTTAAAACCATTTAACCGAATTGCATCAATTGAGTTTCCGCTTGTAATGCTTTTGTCGAATTCAACAACATATTTTTTTGCGAGCGTGGAACTTGCCCTGCACCAACTTCCGCCGTTGCCTAATTGCAAATCCTTGTATTCGCCGACAAATTCATTTACATTGACCCAACGCGAAACTCCATTTTCATTTGGTTGTGCAAGTTTTAGAAATAATTCCGTTTTCGTCATTTAAAATTCCTTCTTGAACACAAAAATATATTCATGCTTAAACAAATAATAGTCGCTTTTCAAGGCACGGTATTTCCAAATTCCTTGTGCGCCGATTTTTCCTCGATTTCCTTCAATGTTCTTTACAATAATTCCCTTCATCTTGCATTTGAAATTTTGCTTAATTGCGTTCATAGCATAAAATCCTAGCGGAACAACCTCGCTGTTTTTGTAAACATCGCCGACCACAACTGCAAAATATTTTCCCTTTTGCAAATAGTGCAACGCGTTTTTCATTGCCAAGACGAATTTTTCGATGAACAAATCCAAGTCTGAAATTCGCGACAAATCTTCTTTCTTTTCGGTGAATTTCACGATGTCCAAATAAGGCGGATGCGCAATCAAAAAATCGCATTTCGCTTTTTGAATTAACCTCAAACTTTTTTCCATGCAAAAATCGAATTTGTCGGAGTCGGCGACATCGCAATTATTTATGACAAAACCGATGTTTTTTGTATCCGACATTTTTTGGCGAACTCGCCCAATCATTTCGTCATTTATATCAAATCCGATATAATCCCGATTTAGTTTTTCACATTCATAAAGCGTCGTCCCGCTTCCCGCGAAAAGTTCCAAAACCACATCGCCTTCGCCCGTGTAGCGTTTTACAAGTTGATACGGAATTTGCGGAACGAAATTTCCGTGGTACTTGTTTTCGTGCTTTCCCGAATTGTCGCGCTTGTCGATGAGCCAAAGGCTGTCAACATTTATGTCGGTCGTCCGCCAGTCGTCTGTGAAAAGTTCATTTTGCATCATCATATAACATATCATATTTGAAAGAAACTTTCTATAGGGAAACTCAATCTCGTTCGTACCTCGCGAATTCATCGTTCCGCTTGAAAAGGAACAACTGTCCGTCATCACGAGCGAAGCGTTGCAATCCGTTCTAAACGCGTAACTCGCGTTAGGGATAGTAGGGGCAAGCCGCAGGCTTGTTGCGGAACGAAGTGGAGCAATGTAGCGACAGCGGAACTCCGAATAGCCCGACCTACGAGTTTTTACTTGGTAGCAAGTCGTAAAGCTTGCGCAGGGAACGCCCAAATTCTGATTTTTATTTTGTTCCTGGAATCAACTCCAGAATCTGCTTTATCGGCATGCACAAATCGTTCACCTCAAGGCTTCTTTCCGCCTTTAAAATCTCCTCGGCGCATTTTTGCATCGCGGGGTAGCTTGCACGGAGCATGTGGTTCGCGTAGATGACGATGTTTGCGCCCCACGCGGCCAGTTCCTTTTCCGTAAACTGGTTGTATGTCGTAGGAACAAGCACAATGGGAACGCTCTTGTACTCCGCGCGGAATTTTTGACAGAACGCCTTTATGTCCTCGCCGCTTTTATTCTTTGAGTGAATCATAACGCCGTCCGCTCCCGCCTTCACCGCGGCGAACGCTTTTTTTATCGCCTCGTCAACGGTGTATCCAGCGATGATTTCTTCTATCCGCGCGATAATCATAAAGTCCTTTGTCACCTGCGCCCTCTTTCCCGCGCTGATTTTCTCGCAGAATTCCTCTTCCGTTGCAAGAACCTGTTTCGCCTCCGTTCCAAAGAGCGAATTCTTTTTCAATCCCTTTTTGTCTTCAATGATGACGGCTGAAACTCCGTTTCGCTCCAGAGTACGAACAGTAAAAACAAAATGCTCGGGTATTCCGCCCGTGTCGCCGTCGAAGATTATCGGCTTTGTGGTGCATTCAAGAATGTCGGTGAGCGACTGCATTCTTGTTGTCAGGTCAACCGCCTCGATGTCGGGCTTGCCTTTGCTTGTCGAGTCCGTGAGCGAGGACGACCACATTCCGTCGAAAGCATGCAATCCATCCTCTTTCATAATCTCGGTGTTCTCGACAATCAGGCCGCTCAATCCCGAATGCGCCTCCATAATCCTTACGATGGGCTTTGCGTCAAGCAGCCGTCGGAGCGTCGCGCGGCGGATGTCGGGAGTCGTGCCGATGGATTTCGCGTTTGCAGACAACGCCGTTGAATTGATTCCGTGTGTATATGGAATCTCCACAACCTCGCCGCCCCATTCTTTCATCACTTCAAAAACCTCATCGCGGATTTTTGAAAGATAGTTTGTTTGCCAGTCATCTCCGTGAATTATATAGTCGGGCTTGTATTTCTTCAGGTTCGGAACATAGTTCCAGTCTTCTTGCGGAACAATGTGCGAGACTCCCTTTATATTTTCTATGACATTTTTTCGCTGCTCATATGTCAGATAGGGAAGCCTCTTGTGAGTGGCTATCGCGCTGTCCGTCAAAAGTCCGACTGTCAGTTCTCCGAGCTTTGCGCCCTCATTTATTATGTTGATTATTCCAGGATGGATTATATCTCCTGTGATTCCAAGGTATACTGTTTTCATGCCGCTTCCTCCACAATTTTCTGGTTTGATTTAAAACAAAATCCGCCTCTCGACTTTGCAAGAAGCGGAATTTTTTTGAGAAAAATATTTTTTTGAAAAGAAGTTTTTTTTAGAGCAAAATTTTGTTAGTCGTTTATACCCCCCCCCATTCATATTTGCATTGCGTTTTTCGCCAAGCACGAAAAGCTCGTTGGAAATCGCCCGCGCAATCGCATCATTGTCCGCTTCGCCTCTCACAGCAATGCGGATGAACTCGCCGTTTTCAAAACCGCGCTTTCCGCCCAAGTCCTTTATGAAAATGTTGTACTTGTCGAGCAGTGTTTCGGTCAGGACTTTCGACTTTGCGTTCTCCAACTTCACAAGAAAATAATTCGCCTGACTTTCGTAGACTTTGAGCATAGGAATTTTTGAAAGTTCCGCGAAAAATCTTGCCCTCTCGCTTGCGATTTTGTCGCAGGAAGTTTCATAGGATTTTTTGTATTTTTCAAAAATCTGCAAGAAATATTCGCCGAAGGAATTTATGTTCCAAATCGAATTCGCCTTTTTGATTTTTTCCACGAGCGTTTCGTCCGCCGAAGACAAAAATCCCAAGCGCAAGCCGGGAACGCCGTAACTTTTGCTCACGGATTTTATCACGATGAGGTTCGGGTTTTCAGCCAAAACTTCCTCGCTCAAAAAAGTATAGCGCGACTTTTTTTCACAAAAGTCGATGAAACTTTCGTCGAAAATCAAAACGCAATCCAACTTCCGAAGTTCCGCGCACAAATTCAAAATGTCGTCCTTCTGCAAAAAATTTCCCGTGGGATTGTCGGGGTTTATCAAAAGCGCGTAGCCGCAATTTTCACGCCGAGCCGTTTCCAAAATGTCGTCCGCCGAATAGGAAAAATCCTTGCGCACGGGAACCGCCGCCGTTTCAAGTCCCGCGAAGCGTTCGGGATATTCGTTGAAAGTGGGATATGGAATTGCAATTTTCTTTTTTGCGTCAAGCACTTTTGAAAGCGACGAAATCAGTTCCGCCGCGCCGTTTCCCACCGCAATGTGCTCAGGCAAAAGGTTGAAGATTTTCGCCGCAAGGATGCTCTGTTGTTGTGCGCCGCTTGGATATTCGGTTAGAAGCGTACTGAAATTCGACTTCAATTCGTCAACCAATTTTTGTGGCGGAAAGTACGGATTTACCAAATAGCAAAAATCCTTCACTTTTGGAAAACGCCAATATCCACCGTAACGAAAGTGGAAATTCTTCACCCGATCTTCCACGCAAGAAAAACGGTCGCTCGCAATGCGCAAGTCCGCAGGGTCGTCGATTTCGTACCAGTCGTCGCCAGGAACGACGAAGCCTTTGAGTAGCTTCGACGAAAGGAACGAAAGCACTTTGAGAACCTGCTCGTAATATTCGTTCGTGCCGAACGACTTTTGGTACGCCTCCAAAAACGGAACATAATACCGCTCGGAAAATTCGCGGCTGAATTTGTAGATGTTCACGGTCTTATAGTACGAAGCGGTCTCGCTCCAGTCGAACACATCCTTGTCAACCATTTCCGTGATGTTGCTCTCCGCGTCGAGCCTCGTGCAAGTTCCGTCCATCCAATTTTCAAACGGAGAGACAACAGCGAGATTTTTCTCCTCGCTTTCCACAAGGTTCTTGATGATTTCAGATTTGAAAATCAAGTCGCTTTCGAGCAGAATCGTGTCGTCGCGCAAAAGCTCATTCCGCGCCAAAAAAAGCGAGTAAATGTTGTTCGTCTTCTCGTATACGGAATTTTCAATATAGTCGATTTTCATCGGAAAGTTTTCGCCGTATTTCGAGGCAAGGAATTTTTTCAACACATCCGCCTTGTAGCCAACGACCAAAACAAGCCGCGAAATCTTCGCCTGCACCAGGGAATCAATCGCACGCTCGACAAGCGTCTTTCCGTTCACGCTCACCATACATTTAGTGCCGTTTTTCGTGTAGCGGCCGAGTCTTTTCCCCAACCCCGCCGCGAGCATTATTGCTTGCATATCAGTTTGCTCCTCCAATTTCCGCCTCTTTTTTCGTCATAAAATCATACACCATTTCGCCGGAATCTCCAATATGCTGCCATGCGAGCGCCTTTTCTTCCGCGCGAAGCTTTGAAAGCTCCGTCGAATCGCTTGCGCCTTCGATGACGCGCTTTATGTCGGCGAACTGCTCTTCCTTCAATTCAATGCCGAATTTCTTGACGGCGCTCAACTGCCACGGCTTTTGTCCGGGTACATCATAGGCGTCATAAGGGGCGAGATCCATATTGGCGTTCACATACATCACGGGCTTGTCACAGAGGAATGTGTAGTCGTAGATGATTCCCGAAAAATCCGAAATCATTATGTCGGCTCTTTTCATCGAATAGATATTGTCGCTCTCATAGTCCCAAATCAAATTTTCGCGGCCAGAATACTTTTTCGTCAAGCGGTCAAGCATCTCGCTTTCAGAAATTTTCGACTGCGGATGCGGACGCACAATGATGCGCCAACCTGTCTCCAAAAGCGGATCGAGCAGTTGCTCGCCGTATTTTGAAAGGATTCCGCTTTTTCCCCAAGTCGGAGAAAGCAAAACCGTGAACGGATGATTTTCTTCAACGGGAATTTTTTCAATTCTTTCCTTGTAAAGGTCGAGATAGGTGCAGCCGACGACCGCCAAATCTTTTTCTTTCAAGCCGCGCGCCTTTTCCAAATAGCGCACATCCTTCTTTTGATATTCGCCTGTGAGCAAGACTGAATCGAAATAGTCGATACCAAAAAGCCGGTATGTCGTCGCGTCTCCAGGGCTGTGGAGAATATGAGAATAATGCTTGACATCCTTGCTGCGCTTCCATTGGTACACATCCAAGCCCGGAGTGGTCGCAAGCAGGATGTCGGCGGAAAGCAAATTGAGGCGCGCGAAAGCAGCGTTTCCCTCTCCTATGTATTCCGCCTTCACGAATTTATAGTTTTCCGAAAAAGCCAGGTCGTTTTTATTCGAGGTCAAATAGAAAACTTCCGTTTCGTGATTTTCGAACGCGTCCAGAATCGGCTTGAAAACGCTCCAATATCGCTTGTCCTCGTTGTAAATCGCGAACTTGTGCTCGCTCTTGTCCGCCACCTGCGACTTTCCCGTAAAAAGAAATTTCAATTTGAGCCAAGCCGCGCGCGCTAAAAAATAAAGCGTCGCGGTCGCGCCAATCAAAATCGAAAAAAGCATCGAGCCAGTGCCCGGATCGATGTACAAAAAATTACCAGCCATATTTTCTCCTATAAAACGCCGCGCCATTTGTGCGGCGCTTTTTCATTATTCATTTTGTTCCTTGACCCAATCTTTTGGGTCGAAAATATTTTCGCGAACGCTCACCCAAGAATTTTTTTCTACGGTGAAAACGTATTTGCTCCTGCTTTTGTCGGGATTGGAAATTCCGTCCGTCGTAACCAAAACTCCGTCCTGCTTAAGACGCATCGCATCGTCGATCGGATTTCCTGTGTACGGATTTACAGGATTCGCCACAATTCCGTCACACGCGAGAAAAGGAACGTCGGCATTCGTCATAAACTTCATATTTACCGACACATCGCCCCGCGAATCAAAATCCTTCTCCAATAAAATCGGATGCAAACGGTTCTTTGCGTATCCGTCCAAACGGCTTTCTTCTCCGAACAATTGAGCCGCCAAAGAATCACTTATCCCGTGATCCGCCACGATTATTATCCGCGTGTTTTCCCAGCAATCGTTTTCCTTGAGAAAGTCAAGCCATTTTCCCACCGCAAGGAGAGCCGCCGCGCAGTTTGCGTAGTTGTCAGAATCCGAATACGAAAGCCGCTCTTTATCTATTATGCCAAGCGAGGAAATGCTTCCCGAAAAATGCGTCGCCTCATTCGCCATAATTACGAAGGCATTTTTCGCCGAATCAAATGACGTGATTTGCGGCAAATAATACAATGGCACATACCAATCCAAAAACCTTTCCGCGCCGTCAACAGCGTTGGCATTGAGCCAAGTGCCGCGATAATAAATCGGCGAGCGAAAAAGCGCAGGAATAGTTCTAAAAAGGCTCATCCAAAGCACGTTACGCTCCAAGCCCTGCGAAAGCGAAAGCATCGTCTTCGAGCCATCGTCAAATTCCTGCTTGAATTTCGCGTTGTAGCGTCCGTTCAACGTAATGCCAGAAATACGCTCGTTTCCGAATTCATCAAGGAAACTCATGTCCGAAATGAAACTGTAATTCGCCCACGACAAGTCCGAAAGGGTCGCGACAAAATCCGCCTGCTCGGTAAAGACGCGCGCCAAAACCGAAAGCGACTCGTTGTGCTTTTGTTTGAGCGTAACGTCCGCCCGCGCGTTCATATTTTCAGGCGTGTAATCGTAGCCGCCATAAAGCGGAGGCGCGCCTATCAGCGTGTGATCATTGAACGAAACCGTATTCTTATAAAAAGTAAAACCCGCGAACGATTCACGAAGCTTCGGAAAATCATGCAAAATCGGCTCAAAGAAAGCCGCCGAGCATCGGTCTAGCATCATCACTATGACATTCTTTCCATTTTTTGACAGGTGGAATTTCGCGTCCATTGAATTTTCGCCGCCACTTCGCAAGGCGATTCTTTCGAATTCCGCATATTCGCGGGAAATCTTCGACATGTTCACGCCGGAAATCACCGAAAACACGAAAAGCGAAATCGCGCACAAGGCGAGCACGATTTTTTCCCTTTTGAACTTGAACGCCAAAATCACTGCCGCGCACATTGCAAAAACGCAAAGCAAATTTATCAGCGAGAACAACGCTCCCTGAGAACGAAATCCGTCCAAAAATTTCAACGCCGCGTCCATCGAACCGTAGTCGCCCGCGAATGCATAGGCGTTCAAAATCGCGCAAAAAAGCACGCACGAAAAAAAGAATGCGAGCAGCGACTGGACTTTTTCCTTGAACAAAAAGAAAACGCACCACGACCAAAAAATGAAAATTCCCGCCGCCTGCCAAAACGGAAAGCGCAAAAGCTCATTCGGGCTTGCAAAGCCGTCGATGTCGGAAAATTCCTGTACGGAACTCGCGAACATTTCTGACGGAAGGACGAGTCCCAAAAAAACGCACAGCGAAATCGATGCGAGCGCGAAAATCGAAAAGCGGAGACGCTTATTTTGCGTCAGGGCGTGAAGCGGGTCTTTTAGAAGAAATCCCGCGAATTTCACATAGAGCGGAATCGGGAGCAAAGCCAAAAGAGCCGCCGCCGCCCCTGCACGCCGTTCAAAGACCACGCTTCCTCCATAAATGAAGAGAACAAAAACCACGAGGAAAATTACCGCCGCGCACATGCATGCGTAAAGCACCTTGAGCGGATTTTTCATCTTGTAGAAAACGTTCTTCACGAGGCTGAACACATTGTTCATCGTCCAATAAAGGACAAGCCCCGCAGGCGAATTGTAAAGCAAGACAAGGAAAACCGCCGCCATCGCATAAATCTGGATTTTCTCGCGCAGAGGATGCCCTTTCGAGTAAATCGCGCCCGAAACGCAGTTTATCAGCGTCATCGCCACAGGCAGTACGTTCAGTGAAAATCCGCCCAGCGAAAAAAGCGCGTCTGGCGCGCCCATGTCGCTGATAAAAGCGAAGCGCGCTCCTTGCAAGGCTTCCATATTCGAAAGGCATGAATATGCCGCCATAAAAAACGGAATCTGAATCAAAAGCCCGAAACTCGAACGCAAAGCCATCATCGGATGATAATGGTTCTGACGGTAGAATGTCGAGAGAATCATGTACTGCTCGTCGCCTTTGAAACATCGCTTTATCCTTGCGATTTGCGGCGCGAGGCGCGACTGGATTTTCCGCTCGTCTTCCTGCCAGCCTTCGGCCACAACATACAGCGGCAGACACAGAAGCGTCACGCAAAGGCTCACCCCGAGCGTCGCGATTCCTACATTGTCAAAAAGCTTGTTGAAAAGAAAGAAAACAAGTTCGATGACCTGCACGAGAGGATAAAGAATTACTGTATACAAAACGTTCGCAAATGACATAATTGTGTCTTGAAAATCTGAAGTCTCTAAAAAAACGTAATCTCTTTTAATTACGGTGCTTCATGCCTCGTCCAATTTTCGTCCTTGAAAATAGTGTCCTTTACCAAAAACCACTCGTCATCGGAAATTCTGAACTTGTTATTGAGCTGTTGAACGGGCTGATGGTTGTGGCTCGTCGTGACAATCGCGCCGTCGCTTTTCGTTTTCATGTCAATTGGATTTCCCGTGAACGGATTCTTGGGATTTTCCAAAAGTCCCTGAAGTGCAAGAGAAGGAACATCGGCGGTCGTCATGAAGTCCATATTTACAGATACCCCTCCCCGTAAGTTAAAATCCTTCTCCAATAAAATCGGATGCAGTTTGTCCTTTCTTTCATATCTTCCTGAATTTCCATTGTCAACATACGGAGTCTCGAATTCATAGGGCTGCGTTCCGTTTCCGTGATCTGAAACCAAAATAATCCGCGTGTTGTCGTAAACACCATTTTCCTTCAAGTATTCAAACCATTCGCCGAGCAGGACGAAGGCCGAGGCGTTTCCTGAATATCCGGTCAACTTGAAATAATTCGCGTTCTCGTCAAAGCGGGCGAATTCGTTGAACTTGTATTCCGGCGCGGCGATTAAATCTCCTTCGTGTGTCATGTCGTTCACCATGTAGACGAAAGAGCCTTCGGAAGAATCGCTGATTTTAGTGAGCTCAGGAAGATAGTCCATCGCGGAATAAGCGGTGAGCATCACGCCGGCATCCTTTATGTTGGAAAGACCGAGATAGCGTCCGTTGTCATAGATAAACGAGCGTGAAAAGACAGGAGAAAGGCGGAACAGGCTCACATAGATGAAATTGCGCTTCATATTTCTGGAAGTGAGCGGCGTGGTATTGTAGGTGCCGGGATGCTCTTTTTTCCAAATGTCAACATAAGGACGCATGAGGTTTCCGCCGGTGATTTTCGGATATTTTTCGGTAATGCGCATATCGGGAATATGGCTGAAATTCGCCCATGGAGCATCGAAAAGGAAGGCATCATATCCCAATTCCTCGGAAAAGACCCTCGCGAGCATCAAAAGCGACTGCGTCTGCGTTTCAAGAAGCGGAAGGTCGGCGCGGGAATTTATCTCAAAGGGCGTGTACTCGTATCCACCGAAAAGCGACGGGGAACTCATCAGCGTGTGTCCATTGTACGAAACTGTGTTCTTGTAATAGACGAAGCCATCGAACATTTCGCCAAGTTGCGGAAGCTCCTCGAAAATACGCTCGACATACGCGCTTTCCGCGCAATCCAGCATAATGCAGACCACATTTTTTCCCGTGGAGGAAAGACTGAATCGCGGCTCGATTGCGTCGATTGCCTCCTCGGAATCGACCATGGCGCGATACGATTTATAATCCCTATGGATTTTCACCGCGTTGAAAACAGAAATCGCCACGAAAACCACACAAAGCCCTGACCCCACAATGAACATGCTTTGGGAAAAGAATTTGAGCAGAAGCAAAACCGCCGCGAGGGCAGCTACAAGAACCAAAAGATTTATCAATGAAGGAAGAATTTCAAACCCAAAAATGTCGTTCAAAAACATCAAGTTGTTGTTCAAGCTTCCGTAGTCGCCGGGAAAAATGTAGGTGTTCACTACGCCACAAATTAAAATCGCGCTGAAGAAAATCGAAAGGATTGTCTGAATTCGTTTTCCAAACAAAAAGTAAATGCAAACTGGCCAGAAGACAAAAAAGCCAAGTCCCTGAAAAAGCGAATTCCGCAGGAAATAAAACGGTGAGGCGATTCCGTCAATGTCCGAAAATTCCTGCACGGAGGAGGAAACCATTTCGCTTGGGATTACGAAACCGCAAAAAAGCGCAAGGCAGACGGTGGAAAACAAAAATAGTTTCGTCCGTAAATTTTTATTCTCCAAAAGCGGAGAGGCGAATTCGGAAACCAAAAAATTCACAAAACGCACAAAGAGCGGAAGCAGAGCCAAAACTGAGATTGCCGCCGCGAGCGCAAGTCTTTTTTTCAGCAGACCATGCCCGATAAAAATCAAGTAAATGTCGCCCGCCAAAATGAATGTGCAAAGGCATACATAAAGTGCCTTTAGCGGATTTTTTATTTTGTAGAAAATGTTTTTTACAAGACTGAACACATTGTTCATCGTCCAATAGACTACAAGTCCCGCAGGCGAATTGTACAGCAAGACGAGGAAAATAGCCGCCATTCCGTAAATCTGGATTTTTTCCTTCGCCTCATGCCCTTTTGAGTAAATCGCGCCTGAAACGCAGTTTATTATTGTCATTAAAATCGGCAGGATGTTGATTGAAAAGGAGCCAACGGAAAAAAGCGCGTCGGGACTTCCCATGTCGCGTATAAAAAGAAACGAAACTCCTTTCAGGCTTTCCAAATGCGAAAGGAAATGGTATGCGGCGATGAAAAACGGCACTTGTATAAGGAGACTAAAACTGGAGCGCAGCGCCATCATCGGGTGGTAATGATTTTGCCTGTAAAAAGTCGTCAAAATCATGTACTGCTCGTCACCTTTGAAGCAACGCTTTATTCTTTCAACGCCGTCTTTTAATCTTGCCTCGGTCTTGCGCTGGGTTTCCTGCCAGCGCTCCGCAACGATATAAAGCGGAAGACAAAATAAAGTCACCGTCACGCTTACAAACAGGACCGAAATGCCCTGATTGCGAAATACGCGCATGCAGAACGCAAAAGAAAGTTCAATCAACTGTTCAAGCGGATATATTATCAATGTGTACAAAAAATCTGCCATACAAAAAAACTTCCTGTATCTAATAATTTACGCGCAAAAAATCTCGAGCGAAAATTTCAAATGCGCTTCAAATTTTCTATCTTATTATATCGAGAAATTTCCTTTTCGTCAACACGACAAAAACGGCGCGATGGCTTCGTAAATCCGCTCGGCCGTCTTTCGCAAAGTGAATTTTTCCAAAATCGACTCCGGCGACGCGACGGGATTTTTCAAGAGCGCGTCCAAGTCCACGTTCGGCTCATCGGGATCTATGTAGTAGGCGCAGTCGCCGTAGATTTCGGGCAAACTCGTGCGGTTTGAAATCACGATTTTCGCGCCAAACGAAAGCGCCTCAAGCGGCGGAAGCCCGAATCCTTCAAAGTATGACGGAAAAACGAACGCCTTGCATTTTCGCATGAGAGCCTTCACTTGCGCGTCTGACAAATATCCCGCCATCACGACGTTTTCAAGCGAATTGAGTTTTTGCAATTCTGGCGCGACCACGGACGGAATCGGCTTTCCGCTCACAACAAAAATCTCATTCGGAAAAAGCTCTGCGTGTCGCGCGATCCATTTCAAATTTTTCCGCGTCGAAAGGCTTCCAAGCGTAAAGTAAAATTCCTTGCCGCGAATTTTTGCAAGCGAATCGAAAATCGAATCATCGGCATCGATTTCATTCAAGCCGCTCACGCCCGAATAGACCACCTTCACCCGCTCCGCGTCAATTTTGTACGATTCGACGATTGTCTTTTTAGTGTATTCGGAAACCGTGAAAATCAACTTGGATTTTTTCGCAATCCGTTTGTACATGATTTCAGAATAAAGGCGAATCAATTTGTCGCGTCTGCTCTGCTTAAAATCGTCCTTGTAAAGATGCGCGTAGATGTCATGAATGAAGTCGAATCCCGGCGCGAAGTATGGACAGCAGTTGGAAAAGTCGAGCGGAATACTACGGTTTTTGAGAACATATTTTTGAAAATGAATTTGATTCCATTTCGGAAAGAAATTCGCCTCGACAGGAAGAGTGACGACTTTTATGTTGGAAAGCTTCGGAACGTTCCGCGCGTTTTTCGGCACGACAAGCTCGGCGCAATCGCTCGAAAATTTCTCGTCGAGATATTTCACCGTCTCAAACGCGAGCCGCTCAATTCCAGTAAGTTCACGGCACCAACTCTCGCCGTTTATCGCGATAATTTTCTTTAGTTTTCCCATCCTGAATTTCCTCTTCAACAATTATACCACTTCGGGCGAAGCCTTGAGAAATCTTTCGGAAAGAATTAGACACAAATGAACGCCGATAGAAAAGGATGGAACACAGATATTTTTAGTTTTATCCGTGTCCTATCTGCAAAAATACGCCACTCGATGTCGTTTTGCGAACGGAATTTTATTTAACTCCGTCGCTCACGCGCCGTGAGAATCTGCGCCTAATTTCCATTTTCTCCCAAAGAAAGAATTTCCTTCACCGCGTCCAAAACCGATTTCCCGCCGCCCACCAAAATTGATTTTTTCAAGCCGCCGTTTTTCGCGCAACCTTCGTCGCGGCCGCTGTCGCCTATCATAAATGATTTTGAAAGGTCGATGTTGAAATCCTCCGTCGCGCGAAAAAGCATTCCCGCCTTAGGCTTTCGGCATTCGCAGTCAAACTTGTATTCGCTTCGCTCGCCGGGAAATCCTTTGTCGGTGTGATGCGGGCAAAAATAAATCGCGTCCAAAAAAGCCCCCTCCTTTCCCAAGAGCGTCTCTAGCTTGCCATTGATTTTTGAAAGCCCTTCAAAGTCGAGGTCGCCTCGCGCTATTGCAGGCTGGTTCGTTACGAGAATCGCCAAAAATCCAGAATCGTTCACAAGGCGGACGGCTTCCCCCGCGCCCTCGGAAAGCTCGAGCATTTCAGGCCGCGTCACGAATCCCGCTTCGCGCGTCAAAGTTCCGTCGCGGTCGAAGAAAATCGCCTTTTGCTTCCGAGCGAGATTCCGAGCCGAAACTTTTCCAGAGGCAATGTCTGCCTCAACTTCGCGATAACGGTCGGGCGTGCCCATATCCTTTATGTATTCGCTCGTCTGATATGCGAAGATTTTTCCGCTTGGAATCGCCGTTTTGAGCACATCGCGGTCGAGGTCGATCTTTTCGGGATTCTCCGGATGGCGAACGAGAGACGGATTTTCCGCGCGCATTTTTTTCACGGCAGAAATCATTTCCCGAGAAATCACTTGGATTCCGGCGTTCACGAGATTCCCGCAAAAACCGCGCTCGTCTTCTTTTGAAAGCCATTCGACAACACGCCCTGTGCGAATCGGAAGACCGCCCTTTTCTTTCGGCGGAAGACTTTCCGTCACCAAAATCGAAGAATCATAAGGATGCGAATTCGGATGAGAGACGAGGGTCGCCCACGCGTTTTTTTCCGAATGGAATTTCAAGATGCGGGAAAAGTCGACGTCGAAAATTATGTCGCCGCACAAGAGCAAGAAATTTTCTTCGAGAAGATTTTCATCGAGCATCCTGAAAATCGCGCCGGCAGTTCCGAGCGGCTTTTCTTCGGAAAAATATTTTATCGAAACTCCGAATTTTTTTCCGTCGCCGAAGAAATTTTTTATCGCGTCGCCCAAATGCCCGATTCCAATCGTGATTTCCGTGATGCCGCACGCGCAAAGATTTTCGATTTGATATTGGAGAATCGGCTTTCCGCACACTTCAATCATCGGCTTCGGAACGTCGCTTCGCACGCTCGCGATTCGAGTTCCCTTGCCGCCCGCCAAAATTATCGCCTGCATTTTCTGCTCCTTCAATTTAAAAAAGAAATGACTGCAATCGCAATGCTGAAAATCGTCACTGAAATTCGAATCACATTTATTTTTCATAATTGTATAAATTATATAGCCCAAATTTCGAGTTTTAAATAAATTTATAAAAAAGGCGTAATCCAATAAGATTTAGGTCCTACACAAAAACCAAAAGGATTACGCCCATGTATGAATACATTTATAGCACAATTTTAAATTTTGTAAAAGTAGTAGAGAGCAAAACAAGATTCTCCTGTCTATGTAAAAACTGGAATGGAACAAGAGGCCCTAGAAGGAAACTCACTATTGTCGAAGTAATATCGTTAAACATATTGAGATTCGAACTCACATTTATTTTTCACAATTGTATAAATTATATAAAAAATATGCGATTTTGTCAACAAAAATATTGAAAAACCGCAAAAAAGTCATTATAATTTATACCGAAAATTACAAGTTTTTGATGATTTACATTTTATTTGCTACCACATCTGCTATCAAGGAGGCGACCGAGGTTTTGCGAGTTACAGAGCCATATACGATATTCCAGCGGACGCTTCCGTCTGGAAAGAAAGTCTATTATTACCAGTTCCGCCTTGAGAACGGAAAGCGTTCCCCTGCCTATTCCACAGGACAGACCAAACTCTCCCAAGCGAAACGCGTCTGCAAAAGATTATATGACAGCGGAAAATTCCTCGAAAACAGCTCTCTAAAATTCAGGAAGTTGGCGCGAGCTGAAATCGCGCTTGAGTTGAGCGGAGACCTTGACAAGACTGTCAGGCATATCGCTAGCGACAGTTGGCCTAAATTCAACAAGTGGTATTCCTCGTACAAAATCAAAGTGGTCGAGCAGGATTACAAGCGGGACGACATAGATGTGGATGGCTTCAAGATAAGGGGGATAGAGGCCGTGACAATATCGGAGCGGCTTCCCGCCGAGGACAGGAAGAAGATGCGCGGCTACATCGAACGGATATTCGAGATACTAAAGCGCGGGGACGAGCCGGCGATAATCGACGTGTACGACAAGAAGGAAGCCGCCAGGCTTGAAAGGCTTCGCGACAAGGCGAGGGGCGAACGGTAAGACAAAATCACAAGTTTGTGTAAATTGTAATTGACAAAATGCCGTTTTTCCTATATAGTCTTCTTGCGAGGTGTAAATTATGAAAAAAATGTTTGCGTTCTTGTTAATTTTCGTGTCCTTTCCGCTCGCGTTCGCAATTGAAGAGGACAGCGTTCATTTCGGGTTCAACTACAGTCCCACCTTTCAGGGGGGGGGTAACGCACGCAGTCGGCGGAAACGTGGCGTTCCTCTGCGACCGCGATGACTGGTTGAGAAGGTGCTATGTCGCTTTTGGCTTTACCGCCGACTTGACAAAGGACAGCGAAAAGTTGTTGAAAGGCCTTGACGCTTTGGGAGTTAGGAATTTGAAGTATAATTTCTTCGCGATTCCCTTTCGAGTAGGCTATCCGTTTTTCATAAGGTTCGGCTCGACCAGCCTTAACATAATTCCGTCTTTGGCGGTAGACTTCCAAATACCATACTGTAAATTCACTCAAACCGTACAAGGAAAAAGGGTGGACAGCCAGATGTTCGGCTTCGGCTGCTCCCTCGGAGTTTCCGCCGACATCGGAATGCAGCACAGGTTCGGCGCGTTCCACCTGCGCTATGGTGTTGACTTGGAAATGCCCTTCATCACCGTGCTTCTTGCAAGCGTCAAGATGACGGGAGCGGTCAACATGACAGTCAAGGACTCCTCCTTCTCCTCGATAGAGGACGGTTTCGCGATGACCGTATCGCCGTATGTGAGCGTGGGTTTTGAATTCTGATAATATTTTTTAGCGAGGATTTTTTTATGAAAAAGATTGCAATGATTTTGTTATCGTTGGTTGTGTCCGCCACTGTTTTCGCGCAAACTATGGCTGAATCGCTTGTGAATCCCGATTCTATCGACCAATATTTGCAGGACAGTTTTGGCTTTGGTATGCACACGAATAAATCGGAAATTCAAGGGCGAATGAAAGAAATGAAATTCGCGTTGTCAAAGAAAGACTGTGAGACTACTAACGACGAAGAGAAACTGGTTTATAAGTCAAAAAAGCCCTTTTTTCTTGAAGGGAATAAAATAACCGAATTCATATTCACGTTTCCACAAGTTGACGAAGATGTAGAATTTGGGAAATTTCAATTTACCTGTTCGGGCGAATTGAAGAAAGCCAATATTATTTTGAGGAACATGTTCTCGAAATGGCTAAAGTCTAGCAGAAAGTTTGACGACGGCTATTATTGCGTGCTTTCCGATGGAAGCGGAGCGGAATTTAGCAACCTGTTCAGCAATCATTATATTGCTGGGAAATTTTATACTTTGCAAACCATATCGTTTTATAACGCTGGTTTGAAAAAATAATTTTGTCTAATCCATATCCTTTTGACGTGTTGAAAAGTGCAGGGCTAAATCTTCTTTTTCCTTGAGTGTTTCGACTTCACCGCTTCGGATTGAGCAAATACAGAAAAACTATGCCAATTCAACCGTCTGAAGGTCTTCTTGCCTTATTATTCCTTTTTCCAGCATTTTTCGCACTTGCATGTCGGTGAATCGCACGTATCCGTTGTTTTCGCCTGGCGAAATCTTGAACATAACCTTCAGACGATAAATGCTTCTGCTCTGGTAATAAAATTCAAGCCATTGCTCGCAATTTCTTTTGTTGCCGCTGGCGCAATTGTCCACTATGGCAAGACACATGGCATCGTTGTTTTTTGGACAAATCGGTTTCGGAGAAATGAACTCCACGTCGTCATTTTTATCGAGGACGGACATTAAATCGTCGCAGGCGATGATGTTCATTATGCGACCTTCTTTTGGTATGACACGACTTTCGACGGAGGAAGCTTGTTGTTTTTGTATTTGTCCAATTCGTCTTCGAGTTGCCGAATTTTCTTTTCGAGAACGGTCTGAAGGCTTGTGCTTATTCCCTTTTTCGCGAAATTTATTTGCATCGTCTTGTAGGCGTTCCAATAGTCTCCCAGCGGTTCGGT
Organism: uncultured Treponema sp.; assembly: GCA_910584475.1. GTDB lineage: Bacteria > Spirochaetota > Spirochaetia > Treponematales > Treponemataceae > Treponema_D. Next base: position 9,935 of record CAJUBD010000012.1, on the reverse strand, counting down.
GAAAAGCTCCAGAAGCACCTCCCACGGATTCGTTTTCTTGCTGGCGAAAATAGTGTCCAGATAGCCTACGCAGCCACGCTCCATGCTCTTTATGGCGTCTTCCTCTGAATCGCCCTCTCCGTCAATGAGCATTTGCAAACAAGATGCCACGAAACGTCCGTCCTCCGCCTTTGCCACCAAAAAACTCAAGGTCGGTATTTCGTGCGGAAATTCTTTTGTGGGAAACACCTTTAGCTTTCCGATTCCCACGACTTCACCAGTCGGAACAGTAACAGCAGGTTTCATTGTTTTCACTCCTAAACTTTCATAATTATAGCATAATATGAAAAAATTGTAAAATCATATTTTCAAGAAAAATGAATAAATTTTCCAAAATTTTCATAAATTCTGTATTTTTTCTTGATTTTTTCAAAAATCTTTCATCTCCACGATATAAGACGCTAGGCAATGCCTTTTTTTTCCTTTAGCGAGGCGATGGCGCGTTCGTATGCGTCGTCTATTATCAGGAGCGCGGTTCGCCTGCTGTCATCGCCTATCAGCCGCCACTTGTTTATGAGTCGCAACTCGTCGCTTTTGATTCCCTGCGGGTCTTTGCCAGTCATAAGGAATTCTACGGACGTGTCCAAAAACTGCGCAATCTTGAAAGCCGCGTCGACTTTCGGAAGAGAGCCTTTTTTCCAAGCCCAAAAACTTGATTCTGTGAAACCGCAAATTTCGCATATTTTTCTTTGAGTGATTCCTTTTTTTTGCATTATTTCTGTCAAATTTTCCAAAAAATTGCGCATATTTATAATTTCGATGCAAAAGAAGCGGAAAAAAAGCAAAAAATATTAAATTTTTTGAAGTTTTTTCAAAAAAACTATTGACAACTTCGGTTAACTGTATATAATAAGATTATACTTCAGAAAAATGAAGTTACAAAAAAAGAGCGGCTAAAGGATTGCGTCAACTGCTTTAGCCGCTTTTGCGGCGGACTTGAAAAAGTCAAATGCCCTCTCTTGAGTTGACGCAAGGGAGGGCGTTTTTTTTGGGAGGCAACAGATGAAAACTAAAGAAGAGTTGCTGAAGGAGCTTTCGGCGATAAACAAGGAAATCGCCGAAAGCGTGAAAAAACAGGCGGAACTGTACAAGGAACTGGATTCTTTGGACGAGGCATACGACTGGGTGAGCGTCAGCAAGGCGGCGGAAAGAATCAGGACGGAGGAAAGGAAGCATGCGGAAGAGAAAATCAATGACGCTCACAGCGGCACTGCTCGCGAGCGGTTTGACGCTATCAACAACGGCTTGTCGAACCACGCGGGTTGAAACTCAAGTCGTAGTGCCCGAAATCTCGTTTCCGGCGTTCCCAGACCCGGCGGGCTGGGCGTCGCTGGACGAGGAGACGGAGACGGTCTCGATGCCGCTCGAATACTACGCGCGGATTTTCGAGTACAAGGTGCGCGTGGATGAGGCGCGGACAGTGTACGAGCGCATATGGGAAATGTACGAGGGCGAAAAAGAAAAATGAGTGTCGAACTTTACGACGGCGAGTGATGAGGGCGGTATGATACAGGCGTCGCCTGTAAGAGGTTGAACAGGAATTTTATCGACATCGAGATAGACAGGAATTATTTTGAAATCGCCAAAAAGCGGATTGCCGAAGCAAGCGGAATTTAAATTTATCTTATAACACAAAAAATTTAAAAAAACGAAATCTTAGATTCACTTCGTGCTATCAAAGTGCTATCATTTGCAAAAACCAGTCATTTAAAATCTTATATTACAAAGATTTAAATAGCGGAAAGATGGGGAAATTGAAATTACATTGAGCGCGTTAGAACGGCGCGAATGGCTAGACGCGAATAAAATCGCCTCGTGCGAATCGTTCAAAAATTGATCGAGCGAGGAATACGCGTTGTACGCCTTTTCAAAAAGCAAAAAAAGCTCGTCCTCAGAAACACTCTGCCTGATTTCCATGCGCTTGGCGTTTTTGTAGGCTTCCTCCGCTACTGATTCCAATCGGTCGAGTTCGGGAAGAAACGTTCCATTCGCGGCAAGTTTCAAGTCGACCTTGCGGTAATTGATTCGAAAAGTTTTTATTTTCGAGGCAATTGAAACGCAAAGATATTTGAAACAGTCGAGAATTGCGCGTTTTGTGTGGCGCTCGGCGGAAACAACTTCGTCCTCTTTTTGCTGTAATTTGTAGCGAGAAAGATGCGTGAAAATCGCACGAATTTCGTTGAAAATTTCCACGGGATATTCGCAATCCCGCACCTCAAGTTCCATTATGAACGGCGCGATTATGTTTTGATATTGCTCGTAGATTTTTCGCTCGGCTTCAATCATTCCAACTAGATTCCGAACAATTTTTTGCTTTGTCTTTCCAAGTCAGAGAGTGTCTTGATTTTTCTTCGAGCCAAAAGCGAATTTCCGCGTCCTGAAATCACCCCAACGCGATTTTTTGAGAAAACAAGCGGCGAGGCGTTTTTTGTTTCGACAAAAACTTTTTCGGAAGCGGAATCTAGAGCAAAAATCTGCGACATCGAAAGCCCCACGGCCTTTTGAATTTGATTTTTTGTGACACTAGAAAGAGAAAACACGCCACGCCTCCTTAAAAAGCCAAGAGCGAAATTTCAGTTTCGTGATTGACTTTTTACGCACATTCGCAACGAGCGCGTCAGCGGAATGTGCAGTCGATATGCAAACTTGACATGATAAAAGTGCCGCGCCATTTGTGCGGTGCTTTTATCATACCTCCTAAAAGACTATAGTCCTAAATATAACATACAATGAAACGCTTGTCAAGAAAAAAAATGGAAAAACTAGAATCTTCACTCCTTCCAAAAATTTTCCTCTATCTGAAGGCAAAGCGCGTGGTAAATCGGAAGATGGAATTCCTGGATTTTGAACGTCTCGTTTTCCGGCACGATGATTGCGACATCGCAGATTTTTGCAAGCCGTCCGCCGTTCTTTCCCAAAAGTCCGATTGTCTTCAAGCCTTTCGCCTTCGCCAACGCAGCAGCGTAAATCACGTCCTTGGAATTTCCGCTCGTCGAAATGCCGAGGAAAACGTCGCCCGCGTTTCCAAAGCCCATCACTTGCTGCGCGAACATCGCATTTCCGTCCACATCGTTGAGGCAAGCCGTCATCAGCGCGGAATGAGCGCAAAGCGAGATTGCGGGAAGCGAGCCTTGAAGCCGCGCCGCCAAAAATTCGCCCGCCTCGGAATCGACTTCGGAAATTTTTTCAAAAAGCGACTTTTCCACTTCGCGCTTTTTTACGAACGACTTCAAAAGTTCTCCGCAAATGTGATCGCTGTCCGCGCACGAGCCGCCGTTTCCGCAGACTAAAAGTTTTCCACTAGCCTCGTATGAATTTTTGAGCAGCTCGAATGCCGCGCGGATTTCCGCCTCGCATTTTTCCAAAGCAGGATAGCGAGAAACAAGTTCCTTGATATGCATTTTTTCCTCCAAGTAAAAAAAATTAGACACAGATTCTCACTTCTAAACTCTCAATCAATTTCATAAAAAATCACTTTCGTGCCCTCGCTTTCAAATTTGAACGGAACATAGAGCTGACCCGAGAGAGCCTCTCGCACCGCCGCCTGTTTTTCGGGAGGAACGTAAAAAAGCAAAAAGCCTCCCCCTCCCGCGCCGAGCAGTTTTCCGCCGAGCGCGCCCGCTTTCATCGCGGCATCGTACTGCGCGTCGATTGAGTCCGTGGAAATGCCTCCAGAAATTCCGCGCTTGAGACGCCAAGTGTAGTCGAGCAATTTTCCGAATTCATCGAGAGAAGAATTTTCGTCGGTGAGGATTTTTTCCGCATCGTCCACAAGGCGAAGCATTTCCAAAAGTTGCGCGGTCTTGTCCTTCATCGACTTTTCGGTCGTCTTTTGAATGTCAGAAGAAAAGCGCGAAAACCCCGTGAAAAAAAGCATGAGCCTGTCGTTGAGCGCGGACTTCCGCTCAGGCGAAATTATCACAGGATTCACAGAATATCCTTCGCGCGAAAAATTGATTCGGTTGAAGCCGCCGAAACTCGCCGCGATTTGGTCTTGGATTCCGCCCGCCTCGGCGCAAAGCACGCGTTCCAAATAAATCGCGTCATCGGCGAGCCGTCTCTTGTCAGCGTACTTTCCTTTGAGCGCGTAGAAAGCCTCGAGCATTCCCACTGCGAAACTTGAAGAAGTGCCAAGTCCGCTCCGCGCGGGCAAGTCGCTTTCGTAAGTCAAACGGATTTCTTCCATGCCAAGAAATTTCATCGCGTTGCGAATCGCCGGATGCTGGATTTCCTCGAGCGAATTCACTTTTTCTTCTTTTGAATAAGTGAAATGATTTTTGTACTCGAAAAATCTCGGCAAATGGCGCACCGTGACATAGCAATATTTGTCGAACGTCGTGCTCAAAACCGCGCCGCCGTGCTCGTCGTAAAATCCCGAAAAGTCCGTGCCGCCTCCGAAAAAACTCATTCTAAACGGCGTTCTTGTTATAATCATATTTTCTCCCTTAAAAATTAAACTTTTTAAAAACTTCATTTTTTAAAAAGTTTAATTTCGCCTGCGCGAGCAGACAATACAATAAGCGAGTTTGCAACGCAAACTCGGTTTAAAAGTTTACGCGCAATTTTAGCGTAAACTTTTAATGTCCGTAAAAATAAAAAAATTCTGCAAAACTCGCGGTGATTTGGCGAATTATTGCACAATAATTGCCTCGAAAACCCGCGAATATTACTTACTACCTTGCAACGCGTGGTTTCGACAGGCTCAACCACCAATTCTTCGCAAACGCTAATTCTCAATCAACTTCAGTCTCTCGAATAAATGTCGCGCGTGAAAACTTTTTCTTTCACGTCAGACAATTCCTCGGAAAACCGATTTGAAATTATTATGTCGCACATTTCCTTGAATTCGCGCAAATCGCGGATGACGCGAGAATTGAAGAACTCTGCGTCGCGCAAAGTCGGCTCATACACTACGACTTCTATTCCTTTCGCCTTTATTCGCTTCATCACGCCCTGAATCGACGACGCGCGGAAATTGTCGGAATTTGACTTCATCGTAAGGCGGAACACGCCGACAACTTTGGGATCTTTTCCGATGATTTTGTCGGCGATGAAATCCTTTCGCGTGCGGTTGGATTCTACAATCGCGCTGATGAGATTTTCGGGCACGTCGGAATAGTTCGCGCGGAGTTGCTTCGTGTCTTTCGGAAGACAATAGCCGCCATATCCGAACGAAGGATTGTTGTAGAAGTCGCCGATTCTCGGGTCAAGCGAAACGCCCGCGATGATTTGTCTCGTGTCAAGATTGCGCGTAAGCGCGTAAGTGTCAAGTTCGTTGAAGTACGCCACGCGCAGCGCAAGATATGTGTTGGCGAAAAGTTTTATCGCCTCTGCCTCGGTAAGATGCGGATGCAAGATTGCGACATCCTTTTTTATCGCGCCATCTTTCAAAAGCGTGGCGAAAATTTTTGCCTGCTCCAAAAGCCCATCGTCGTCCGCTGGAAAGCCCACGATGATTCGGCTCGGATAAAGATTGTCGTAGAGCGCGCGACCTTCGCGAAGGAATTCAGGCGAAAACAAGATTTTCTTGAATCCCGACCTTTCGCGCAAAGATTGCGTGTAGCCGACTGGAACGGTGGACTTTATGACGACCGTCGTCTTTTCGTCGCAATGTTTTTTCACCAAGTCCAGCACCGCTTCGATTGAAGAAGTGTCGAAATAATTTTTCTGCGGATCGTAATTTGTCGGAGTGGAAATTATCACGAAATCCGCGTGCGAATACGCTTCGGCGGCGTCCGTCGTCGCTCGCAAATTCAAGTCATGAGACGAGAGATATTCGCTGATTTCCTTGTCTTCGATCGGAGACTTTTTTCCGTTTATGAGGTCAACTTTCTGCTGAACGACATCGAGCGCGAAAACTTCGTTGCGCTGCGCCAAAAGCACGGCGAGAGAAAGCCCGACATAGCCCGTTCCTGCGACTGCGATTTTCATAAGAACATTCTAGCACGGTTCGCAGGAAAAATCAAGGGGCGACCGCGAGTTCCGCAAAGCGAAACTCGGTGAGCGAGGAATTGCGCCGCGATGCTACGGACGCGCGAGGATGAAGTCGATCGCATACTTTATCTTGTCCGCGCTGTCGTCACAGTACGGTATCAGTACTTTCTCCTCGTTGTCTACGCCAGACTTATCCTGTTTTTCCAAATGCAGGACAAACGCATGGGATTTGATGAATGTGGGCGAAAAGGTCGTGATGTTCATTATGTTCTGTTTGTAGTAGTCCTCAAGATTCGACTCTTCGTTTGCGATTGCATCAAGTAGCGCGAGCATGTGACTCATGGGATATTCTTTTTTATCTATATCGTCTTCTTCCCGAATCGTGGTGACGATGATGTCGGGGTGCACACCGTCTTTCGCGAGCTCGTCGAGGTACTTGGCGAACTCAAGCATGCATTTGTCGCCGTCCGACGCGGAACTAACAACGATGTGCTTCCCATCTTTCTCATAATGCCTGATGTGGTCCTCCCTGCATGCTACATCGCTTGACTTCTTGTAACGCAACTTAAAAGTTCCGTTCTGTCCAATCGCGCCATGCAACCTGTTGCAGACACGCGTCTTTCCTACGTCTGGTTTTCCGCTGATAAGAATAAATGTCATAATAGTACTCCTTGTAATGCGACATCCTAGAAAGTTGCAACTTTCGGGGATGTCGCATTCGTCCGCGGTAAGCAACTTGTTGCGCCGCGGACACGTGAATAAGGCAGTTTCGTAAGAAACTGTCAGCTGAAAACTGACGCGCCATTTGAGCGGCAGTTTTCAGTACTCCTTTGCGCTTTACATCCGCCGATGCTTGTTTGGTTGAAAACTGTGAAGACCGCCGTCTTCACAGTTTGTATTCTTCCCGCGCCGCTTTTGGATTTGCGCGGAAAGTATGCTCCTTGCCAACGAGTTTTCAACGAAAACTTGCCGGCAGAGCGAAGCACAGGCAGCACAACGTGCCGCCTGATTATTGCTTAATATTTAGTTATCCATGTTGTATCGTTGCCATTGCTATCTTTTCCTTGGATTGTCTTGTTTGACAAGCCAGTATAAATTAGGCTATATCTGTTTATATCATTACACTGTGCCTCCGTGCCGCCGTATCTCACGGTCGTGAGTTTATCGCATTTACTGAACGCTAAGTTTCCAATGCTCGTCACACTGACAGGTATTGTTATACTCATGAGACTCGTGCAGCCTTTAAATGATTCCTCACCTATGCTCGCCACTTTGCCAGGGATACTCACGCTCTCAAGTCTCGTGCACTCTCTGAACGCATAGTGGCCGATGTACGTCACGTTGTCGGGTATCGTCACGCTACTGAGGCGTATGCAACCACCGAATGCCGACTGTTCGATTCTTGTCACACTGTCAGGTATCGTAACGTCTATGAGGAACAAGCAGTCAGCAAACACAGCATACTCGATTTTCGTCACACCGTCGGGTATTTTTATCTTCGTGAGGCTATTGCAACCATAGAACGCAAATTCCCCGATGACTGTCACGCCTTCTGGTATGTTTATGTCCGTGAGGCTCTCGCAATACTTAAACACACCGTTGTCGATGCACGTCACGCCGTTGGGTATCACCACGCTACTGAGGTTTTTGCAACCACAGAACGCAAATTCCCCGATGACTGTCACGCCTTCGGGTATGTTTATGTCCGTGAGGCTCGTGCAGTTCTTGAACGCATCGCTCCCGATGCTTGTCACACTGCTGGGTATCGCCACGCTCTTGAGGCTTGTGCAACCATAGAACGCAGAGCTCCCTATGCTTGTCACACTGCTGGGTATCGCCACGCTCTTGAGGCTTGTGCAACCATAGAACGCAGAGCTCCCTATGCTTGTCACGCTCGCGGGTATCGTTACACTCGCAAGGTTCGAGCAGCCACTGAACGTTTCCTTCCTTATGTTTGTCACGCTCGCGGGTATCGTTACATTTACAAGGTTAGTACAGTCCTTGAACGCGCCATCCTCGATGCTCGTCACACCGTCGGGAATGACGACGCTTGATGGAACTTTGTCGGCATAGTACCCCGTCACTTTACTACCTCTCATCTTGAGGTATTCGGGAATATTTTCAATGCCTATGTACCCATCGTTACAAATGATGCTGGTAACAATTATGCTGTCGCTTCCTTTGATTGCATTCCACTGCTCTTTCGTACCGTTGAATTTTATTTTCGCTAGGCTACACCCAGAGAACGCGTTGTCACCGATGCTCGTCAAGCCACTACCTATCGTCATGCTCGTGAGTTCATAACACCCATAGAACGCCCTTTCCCCAATGCTCGTCACACTGTCGGGGATATTTACAGTCGTAAGGTAGTGACTGTAGCTATCATATTCCTCGAACGCACCTCTATATGGTTCACCAGAATAATGATAGTCCCTATAGCCACTGATGCCCGTCACGCCTTCGGGTATGTTCACCGATCTCCACATCCCGGTATATTTAAAAAGTACGCCGTTTTTGTCTATATAGCCGTCTTTCATAGAGGGATTTTTTCCGCATACAGTGCATTTTCCATCTGTAAAGGAATGGTTGTGCACAATGACTTCGCACGTATCCGTCTTGCCGCCCGCCTGTGCGGTGGCGGTGATTGTCGCTTTTCCCAACTTGAGTGCCGTAATCTTACTCTTATCATAACTACTCAAACTACTCACTGTCGCAATTGTTTCGTCGGAGGATGACCATATTACAGTCCTGTCGTCATTGTAGTCAAGATCATCTGGCATTATCGTATACTGCAGCTCCCCTGTCTCGCCTGGAGCAAGAGCAAGAGTTGTCTTGTCGAACGTGATGTTCTCGATTGGTCTAGGATTTACGGTGACCTCACATGTCGCAGTAAATCCACCTTCCTGTGTGGTGGCGGTGATTGTCACCGTGCCCACATTGCGCGCCACAACTATGCCGTCCCAGTAGTCCACAAACGCGATCTCATCATTGGAAGAAGTCCATATCACCGTAGTGCAGTCAGCGTTGCTCGGCGTTACCATCGCCGTCAGTTTCCCTTCCTCCCTGCGATTAATCGTAAGCGTTTCATGGTCGAGCGTGATGCCCTCCACTGGAACACTTATCCGCTCTACGATTACTTCACACTCCGCCTTTTTACCCCCTGCATATGCGGTAATTGTCGCAGTGCCTTCTCCATGTGCTGTCACAGTGCCGTCGTTGTCCACAGTGGCGACTGTCTCATCGGAAGACGACCATGTTACAGTCTTGTCGCTCGCGTCATCAGGGTATACTGTCGCTATCAGCGTCCTTGTCCCACCAGGCTCAATCGTGAGCGTATACGTATTTAGCGTGACGCTTTCCACTGCACCCGGGTAGTCCGGCTGCCCCACGTCTTCCTCATTCACATAGACCGTGCAAAGCCCTGTAACTCCGCCCACATGCGCGGTTATGATTGCCGTGCCTTGCGCCACCGCCGTAACTATGCCGTTATTATCCACCGTCGCGACTCCAGTATCGGAAGATGTCCATGTTACGGTCTTGTTGTCGGCGTTATCAGGGGATATCGTCGCCACTATTTTTCCTTTTTCACCAAGTCCAAGTGTTAAGTATTGCTTGTCAAGATTGATGTAATCCACCGGTACAGGTTGCGGTCGCACAGTGACCGTGCAAGTCGCGGACTTGCCGCCGGCCTGCGCGGTGATGGTCGCAGTGCCTGCTCCTTGCGCAACGACGAAGCCACCGCTCACCGTCGCGACATCACCATTGGAGGACGACCATGTTACAGTCTTGTCGTCGGCATTATCCGGCGTTACCGTCGCCGTCAATTGCCGTCTGCCGGCAATTTCGAGCGTGACGCTCCCCATATCGAGCGTGACGTTTTCCACCGCGATTGGGTCAGGCTCCGAGGCGACCTCGCATCCCGCGAGCGAGATTGCGCATACCGCAATCGCCGTCAGCAAGGC